>CAISEP010000011.1 GCA_903884425.1 uncultured Caulobacterales bacterium
CCTCCTCCTGGTGCTGGTGCTGGCCATGGGGCTGGTCGCCCTCATGATCCTGCGGCCGGGACGCGGCGTTCCGCGGGTGGCCGGGACCTCGGACATGCGGCTGGAGACGCTGCAGCTGGAGCCCGGTCACGATCCTCCGGCGGTGGACGGAGCGGCCGGCAAGGTCCGCGCCCGGTCCGGGCCCGGCCAGGCGATGGCCACACCGCCGACCCGTCCGGCCCCGCGCCCGGCGGTGGAGGTGGGGGCCTTTGCCACCGAGGCGGATGCGGCGGCCTTCCAGGCGGACCTCCGCAACCAGATGCCGGCCGATTTCACCGGCCGGGTGTTCGAGACCCGCGAGGGCGGTGCCGGTGCGTCGTCCCTGGTGCGCAGCTTCGTCTCGGGCTTTGCCACGGCGGACGAGGCCCGGGCCTTCTGCGCGCGGCTCGGGGCCCAGGGCCGGGCCTGCTGGCTGGCGGAGGTCGACGCGGCCGGTCATCCGCTGGGACGCGGTCGCGCGCCGCACTGACCCACCCCTCCGGCAGCGGTTGTGCCCGTCGGCAGGACACAAGGTCGCGAGGCCGGTTGCGCTCCGGCCAGAGGGGCGCGAAGCTCGCCCTTCGACCTCCGGCTTCAGATTTCCGGCTTCAGGGAGCCCGCCATGTACGAACGGATCGTCCTTGCCTATGACGGCACCAAGGCCGGGCTGATCGCCCTGCGCGAGGGGGCCCTGCTGGCCAAGCGGTTCCAGGCCGAGGTGTTCATCCTGTCGGTGGTGCCGGACAATGACCGGGTGGCCCTGGCCGACACCCTCTATGTGGATTTCGTCGGGACCCAGGTGGAGGGGTATCGCGCCCTGCTGGACCACGCCCGCCAGGTGTCGGAACAGCTGGGCCTGAAGCCGGTCACCCGGCTGGTGACGGGGGAACCGGCGGTGCAGATCAGCGCCTTCGCCAAGGAGGTGAAGGCGGACCTGGTGGTGCTCGGCCACCAGAAGCGGTCCCTGTTCCAGCGGTGGTGGTCCGGGACCTCCGGCACCTATGTCAGCGACCTGGTGGACTGCAGCGTGCTGGTGGGCCGCCACAACATCAGCGCCGAGGCCTTCGAGGCGGAATTGATCGGCCAGGTGGAGCTGCTCGCCGACTAGGCCGCGTCAGGCCCCGCTAGACGATGCCGCCCCGCCCGCCGGGGGAGCCGAACGATCCGGCCCCCGTGCCGCCGTCCACGTCCAGGATGGTCCCCGTCACATAGGCCCCCGCGGGGGAGCACAGATAGACCGCCGCATCGCCGATCTCGTCCGTCCGGCCGAACCGGCGCAGCGGCGTCACGGCCTTGATGTGATCCTCGGCCTCCGTCGTGGGGGCCAGGCGCCGCATGCCCTCCGTATCGGCAATGGGGCCGGGGGAGATGCCGTTCACCCGGATGCCCATGGGCCCCCATTCCAGGGCCAGGGTCTTGATCAGCATGTTGATCCCGGCCTTGGCGGCGCAGACATGGGCCTGCAGGGGCGTCGGCTTCACCGCCTGGCCGGCGGTGATGGCGATCAGGCTGGCCCCGGGCAGATTCAGGTGCTGGTGACCGGCGCGGAACAGGTTGAAGCTGCCGATCAGGTCGATGTCGATCACCGCCCGGAAGGCATTGGCGCTCATGCCCAGCGCCGGGGCCGGAAAGTTCCCCGCCTGTCCGGCGATCAGGATGTCCAGCCCGCCCAGCTCCGCCACCGCCGCGGCAAAGGCCGCCTCCACCGCCGCATAGTCCCGCACGTCGGCGGTCAGGGCGAGGGTGCCGGTGACGCCGCATTCCGCATCGATCTCCGCCGCCGCACTGCGGGCCTTGTCCGGGTTGCGGCCCAGCACGGCGACCCGCGCCCCCAGCCCGGTGAAGCGCTTGGCGATGCCCAGATTGATGCCGCTGGTGCCGCCGGCGATGAAGGCGGTCTTGCCGCGCAGCAGGTCGGGCTGGAAGGTGGTCTGGTCGGCGGCGGTCATGGGGCGTGTCCTCTGGTCGTGTCCGGGTGGTCCGGGATTTAGGCCCTTGCCGCAGGGGCAGACAATGGCCCCGTCACGCCACGACCCCCGGCTCCAGCACCGACAGGGTCTGGCGGGTCGCGTCCAGGGTGGCGGTGACCCCCAGGGGCACGGTCAGCTGGTCCTCGGTATGGCCCAGCACCAGTCCCGACAGGACCGGAACCCCCAGGTCCTTCAGCACCATGTCGAGATGTTCGTTCAGGCTGTAGGGGGAGGAGTCGGTGATCTTCTCGCAGTCCACGCAGGCCCCGATGACGATGCCCGCGGCGGCGGACAGCTTGCCCGCATGGCGCAGCTGCCACAGCATCCGGCCGATGGCATAGGCGTTCTCGTCCACATCCTCCAGGAACAGGATGGCACCGGTGGTGTCGAGCTCCCACGGGGTGCCCATGGCGGCGATGACCAGGGACAGGTTGCCCCCCACCAGCGGGCCGGTGGCCACTCCGGGGTGGAGGGTGCGCAGGGGATACTGCGGGCGCAGGGGATGGGTCTCCTCCGGCATGGGCAGCACGCCGAGGGGGGCGGGGGAGAAGACGGCCCGGCGCACGGCCTCCAGGGTGAAGGGCCCGAAGGCGCTCTGCCCCGGCATGTGGCCGTGGAAGGTCACCAGTCCCGCCCGCCGCCGGATCGCCAGATGCAGCAGGGTGATGTCGCTGAAGCCCAGGAACACCTTGGGATGGGCGCGGATGACCTCATAGTCGAGATTGGCCACCACCTCGCTCACCCCGTAGCCGCCCCGGGCGCAGAACACGCCGCGGATCGTGGGGTCAGCGAACATGTCGTGCAGGTCCCCGACCCGCTCTGCCCGGGAGGCTCCGATGTCCCGGGACCGGCCGAGGAGGTGCGGGGCCATGACCGGGACCAGGTCCAGGGCTGCGAACAGGCTGCGGATCCGGTCCGCGATGATCGGGTCATAAAGAGGGGTCGACAGGTCCACCACCCCGACCCGGTCGCCGGGCTTCAGGGCCCTTGGCCGGACCAGCGGCCGGGGCGCGACCGGGGCGGGCGGCGTCGGTGCCGTCGCCGCCGCCAGGGAGGCGGCCGAAGCCGCAGCCCCCACCCCCAGAAACAGTCGTCGATCCACGCCCTTGCCCCCGTCCCAGCCCGATCGGGTCCGATCCGGCCCCGGCCGGGATCAGGCCATCCGGCTGGACGGCCCGTCAAGGGTGATCCGGAAGGGTGGTGCCAGTCCTCCGGCAAAGACCCGGGCCCGGTGGCCGTCCGGGGCGTCCGCCAGCACGTCGACGAAGCCCAGCACCGACAGGTCGGGGGTCACCCACCAGGCATAGGTCTGGGTCGGGGCCTCGGGCGGGTTGCCCGCCACCAGGCCCGATCCGTTCAGCGGGACCCAGGGCCCGGCCAGCCGCGGGGCGAACATGGCGTAGAGGCCGGTGGGGCCTGCCGGGCCGTTTGCCGCGAACATCCGGCCCTGGGTGCACCAGAACAGGTAGTAGCCGTCCGCGGTCTTCAGGAGGTGCGGCCGCTCCAGCTCGTGATTGAGGCCGGGGGCCAGCAGCAGGGGGCCGAGGTCGCGCCAGCCGCCGGATCGGTCGCGCACGGCCCAGCCGATCGCCGCCCGGTCGAGGGCGGGCGGCCCGGCCTGGCTGGCGGCATAGACCATGTATTCCGTCCCGTCAGCCGGGTCCTCGAACAGGGCCGGGTCGCGCAGGTGGTGGATACGGCCGGGGGCGGGGTCCACTCCCTGGGCGGGCTGGCGCCACGGGGCCAGGGCCGGGATCGTCTCGACCGGTCGGGTCCAGTCCGTCAGGCGGATGTCGTCCCCCGTCCCCGTCACCCGGGCGGAGGTCATGAACAGGCGCTGCTCCGTGGTGAACGGCTGGCCCCGGCGACCGGCGGCGGTGAAGTGCAGCTCCACCCGGCCGCCGTCGTCCGCGGACCCGTCCGGACGCCAGACCGCGCAGCCGGACCACTCGCAGACCCCCGGGCTGAACCCGTCCGGCAGGGCCGGGCCCAGGTCCCGCCATCCGCCGTCGCTCCGTGGACGGATCAGATGGATCCGCGCCCGCTGGTGGCGCAGGTTCGGATCGTCCGCCACCGGCGCGGCCAGGGTCATCCACAGTTCCGCACCGCCCGGGACCGCCGGTTCGCCGGTGATCCGCTGCACGGGCCAGGCGTCCCAGGCGTCCAGCTCCGGGCCCAGCCGACGCACGTCCTGCGGCCGCACCCGCGGGACCGTCGGCGCGGTCGCCGGGTCGATGCGGGCCACATGGTCCGGGCCCCAGATGGCCGTCTGCAGGGTGGGGCCGCGGTCGGCGACAGGGCGCGCGGCAGGGGCGTCGGCCATTCAGGTCAGGTCCTTGGAGAGGCTGTAGATCACACAGGATTCGGCGGTCATGGCCGGGACCGGCAGGCCCGAGGCCGCCAGCCAGGCACCGGAGACGGCGACGCCGTCCCCCTCCAGCCGGTCGAACCACGGGGCCCCGCCGGTGCGCTCCGGCGAGAGGCCCTCCGGCCGCAGGCGGCGCACCCGCAACGGTCCCGCCTCCGCCAGCATGGGCAGGCGCACCGGAGGGGCGTATTTCTGGGTGGCGGGGGTCAGGCGATAGACGAACAGCAACAGCGCGCCGTCCGCCGCCCCATGGGCCTGCCAGACCAGGCCGTCCCCGGCCTCGCCCCGCCAGACCCGGCCCCCGTGCAAGTGGTCCCGGTGGCGCTTGTAGAAGGCGATCCAGGCGGCCAGCCGGGTGCGGTCCGCCTGGGGCAGGCGGCGCAGGTCGAACTCCACCCCCAGATGGCCGGTCATCGCCACCGCGGCGCGGAAGTCCAGGGACTGGCTGCGGCCGGTGGAATGGGCGGGCGCGGTGCCCACGTGGGAGCCCATCCGCTCCGGCGGCATGAACTGCAGATAGCCCGGCTGCATGCCCATGCGGGAGACCGCATCGATGCAGTCGCTGGTCCAGAAGCGGTGGGTCCGGGTGGCGATGCCCGCATCGATCCGCCCGCCGCCCCCGGCGCAGGCCTCGATCTCCACCCCCGGCCAGCGGTTGCGGAAGGCATCCATGAGGGCCCAGGCCCCGCGCACCTGGGTGTGATAGGCGGCCCGGCCCTGGTGCCCGGCGGTGGTCAGGTCCCGGTTGTGGTCCCATTTCAGATAGGCGATGGGCAGGGCGTCGAGCAGGGGGCCGATCCGGTCCAGCAGATAGGCCCGGACCTCCTCCCGGCCGAGGTCGAGGACCAGCTGGTTGCGGGCCGTGATCCGCGGGCGGCCGTCCAGATGCAGGGCCCAGTCCGGATGGGCGCGGTAGAGGTCGCTGTCCGGATTGATCATTTCCGGCTCGACCCACAGGCCGAAGTCCATCCCGAGCCCCGTGACGTGGTGGACCAGGGGGGCGAGGCCGTCCGGATACTTGGCCGCGTCCGGCCACCAGTCCCCCAGGGAGGAGGTGTCGTCGTCCCGGCCGTGGAACCAGCCGTCGTCCAGCACGAACCGCTCAACCCCCACCTCGGCGGCGGCATCGGCCAGGGCCTTCAGCTCGTCCAGCCGGTGGCGGAAATAGAAGCCTTCCCAGGTGTTCAGGTGCACCTTGCGCGGGGCCATCGTCCCGCCGGGCCAGTCCGACCGCGCCCGCACGGCGGCGTGGAAGTTCTGCGCCACCCCGTCGAGGCCGTGGGCGGAGCAGGTGGCCAGCACCTCCGGCGACACGAGGCGCTCGCCCCGTGCCAGGCGGATTTCGCCGGGGGCCAGGCCCTCGCCCAGCTGCCACTGCCAGCGGCCGTCGTCGATCCACTCGATCCGCTGGACGGCATTGCCGGACCAGGCCAGCTGCGCGCCATAGGTCGTGCCGGTGTGGGGGCCTGCCCCGGCGGTGGTCACCACAGCCCCCGGGAACCGGTCGTGGGAGGTGAGGCCCCGGCGGTTCTCCCGGGACCAGCCGTTGCGCCCCAGCAGGTCGCAGGTGGGCACGAACTCGGCATTGTGGCGGCCGGTCACCGTGCGGACCTCGGTGGACTGGGGGGGCAGGGGGATCACCGCGGCGGCCAGCCAGCCGACGTCCAGCACGCCCTCGCCGGTATGGATCAGGGTGGCGCCGAGGGTGAGGGTGGAGGCGTCGGCATGCATCTCCATCCGGACCTCGACCTCCAGCCCGGCCACCGCGTCGGTCAGGCGGCAGACCAGGGCCTGGCCGGGGACGGTCCAGACGATCTCGCAGGCGGTGAAGGCCTGGGCGAAGTCGTGGCCCGCCCGGTGCGCAGCGAGGGCGGGGGCCGTGAAGCCGCCGACCCCGAACAGGGGAAACAGGCTGAGCGGCTGTTCCGCATCCAGGGAGAAGGACGGCAGGGGCCGGGTGCTTTCCAGCGCGGCCTCGGGCAGCGCCCCGTCGGGCAGGCGCGGGCCCCAGTAGCGCCACAGGGGCGGGCCGGGATCGGCGCGCTCCAGCACCGCGGTGCAGTCGCGGCCGTGCAGGACGATGAAGTCCGCGGCGGTGTCGGGTTCCAGGACGGGCTTGCTCATGCGTCCTTGTCCGCCGGAATCCACAGGGCCGCCACTGCCGCCGCCAGCAGCAGCGCCCCGGCCAGGCGCAGCACGTTGCGCGGGTCGCTGCCCATCACCGGGCCGTAGTAGAAGGGCAGGGTGGCGGCGATCAGCAGCATGGGGATGACGATCATCATGTTGAAGATGCCCATGTAGACCCCCGTCCGCTCCGGCGGGATGGCATTGGCGAGCACCACATAGGGATTGCCCATGATGCTGGCCCAGCCCAGCCCGACCCCGACCGCGGGGAGGAACAGCAGGGCCCGGTCCTCGATCCCCGGAATGGCCATGATGCCCAGCCCCGCCAGGGTCAGGCAGGCGGCATGCACCCGTCCTGCCCCGAACCGCTTCGATACCGGGATCAGGGCAAAGGCGGCCACGAAGGCCACGGCATTGTAGAAGGCCGCCATCTCTCCATTGGCCAGCACGGCGCGGCGGAAGCCCTCGCTGTGCGGGGCCGCCGTGTGGAACACCGACCGGCCGATGGAATAGATCACATAGCCCCAGTAGGCGGCCATGCCGTACCACTGGAACAGGCTCATCACCGCCAGGCGGCGCATGGCCATGGGCATCTCGCGGATGGCGTCGAAGATTTCCCGCAAGGTGGCGCCCACCGACTTGGGCAGGGCGCGGATGGCCGCGGTCTCCGCCGCACCAAGGGGCAGTTCGCGCACCCTCAGCACTGACCACAGGATGGTGACGAGGGACAGGATCGCCCCGGCCAGGAAGACGATGTGGGTCGTCTGCGGTATCCCGTGGGCGTCCACCGCATTGACGTTCACATGCAGCACCCCCACCAGCAGGGACGGGGTCAGGAAGGCCAGCATCTGCGCCAGGCCCGTGAAGGCCGCCTGGATCAGGAAGCCGGCCCCCTGCTGGTCGGTGTTCAGCCGGTCGCTCACATAGGCGCGATAGGGCTCCATGGTGGTGTTGTTGCCCGCGTCCAGGATCCACAGCAGGCTCGCGGCCATCAGGAGGCTGTTGCTGAACGGCATGGCCAGCAGGCCCAGCGAGCACAGCACCGCACCGGCCACGAAATAGGGGGCCCGGCGGCCCCAGGGGGACAGGGTCCGGTCCGACAGGGCCCCCACCAGGGGCTGGATCAGCAGGCCGGTCATGGGCCCCGCCAGCTGCAGGATCGGCAGGTCCGCCTCATGGGCGCCCAGATAGCTGTAGATGGGCCCCATGTTGCCCTGCTGCAGGCCGAAGCTGAACTGCAGACCGAGAAACCCCAGGTTCATCTCGACGAGACGCAGGAGCGACAGGCGCGGCTTGATCGTGGACACGGGCGTCCTTCCCTTCGGCCGCTGGACGGCTCGTCTTGTTCAAGCGGTTTTATTGCGGATATTCAACCGATAGACAATCGTTTGCAGGAGGCAATTGTCACCGCTTCTCCCCGGATTCCCCTCGGGTTGACACGTCCGGGGCCCCCGATTACCTCTCCGGGCATGGCGAACGAGTCAGTCTCTGAGCTCAAACGGCTGAAGATGTCGGATATCGCGCGGCTTTGCGGCGTATCCACCTCCACCGTCTCGCGCGCCCTGGCGGGGAGCCCCCTGATCCAGGAAGCCACGCGGGAAATGATCATCCAGATCGCCGACGCCAACGGCTATGTGATCAATCCCCTGGCCCGCGGTCTGCGCCTGCAGCGCACCAACACCATCGGCGTGGTGTTCCCTCTGGGGGCCATCACCGCCCAGCTGATCTCCGATCCCTTCTTCCAGCAGATGCTGGGCCACATGGTCGACGAGATCAGCCTGCGGGGCTACCAGATCCTGGTCTCCAAGGTCACGCCCCCCAAGCCCGGCTGGCTGCGGGAGCTGATCAAGGCCCACCGCACCGACGGCATGGTGGTGATCGGCCAGAGCGACCAGCACGCGGCCCTGAACGATGCCGGACAGGTCTATCTGCCCCTGGTGGTCTGGGGGGCGCATCTGCCCGACCAGCAGTACTGCGTCGTCGGTCTCGACAACATCGCCGGCGGACGGATGGCGACGGAGCACCTGATCTCCATCGGCCGCCGTCGCATTGCCTTTCTGGGCGATCCCTCGCCGCCGGAGATCGCCCAGCGCCGCCAGGGCTATCTGGCCGCCTGCCAGGCCGCGGGCCTCGATGTCACCGACCGGCTGATCGTGCCCGCCGGCTTCAGCCCCCAGCAGGCGGAGGCTGCCGCCGAGCGCCTGCTGACGGAGAACCCGGACGTGGACGCGATCTTCGCGGCGTCCGACGTCATCGCCCTGTCGGCGCTCCACGCCCTGCGCCGGGCAGGCAAGCGGGTGCCGCAGGACGTGGCCGTGATCGGGTTCGACGATTCGGCGGTGGCCGCCCACTCCAACCCGCCCCTGACCACGGTGCGCCAGGACCTGGCCCATGCGGCCCATCTGATGGTGGACCAGCTGTTCCGCCGCCTCGAGGGCGAAGCGACGGCGGGGGAGACGCTGGCCCCGGAACTGATCATCCGCCAGTCCACCGTGGCGCCCTAGGACCCCTCACGCCCCCGGGCGCGGCAGGGTGGCGAGATCGTTGCGCACCAGAAGCTCCACGTCGTGCTGCCGGGCGATGGGGTGATAGGCCGCCAGCGCCTGCTGCAGGGCAAGGCCCGACCGGCCCGACCGGAACACGTCATCCCCTGTGCGGTCCAGCAGGACCAGGTCGGGGCGGCGGTGCCGCAGGTCCGTCACCACCCGTGCCAGGTCACTCTCCACATAGCCCGCCATCCGGGCGCGAAGCTCCGGCGAGGCCCCCTTCGACCGGTGCCGGGTCGTGGCGGTGTCGGCCAGCCACTGGGAGGCGGTCGATCCCACATAGGTCAGCCCCGCGGACCGGGCGAAGGGGTGCCCCACATCCAGGTCCGGGGACAGGGCCATGACCGTCCGCGCGCCGGGCGCATGGGCGACCTCGTCCACCAGGGCCATGGAGCGGTAGGGGATGGGCCGCGCCTCCTGCGCATAGAGCCACAGGGTCAGGACGACCAGCAGCGGTGCCCCCGCCAGCCGGATGAGCAGGGGCAGCGACGCCAGGTCGCGGTGCCGCAGCGCCGTCAGGGTCATGGGCGCGATCAGGCCCGCCACTCCCATGTAGCCCAGGCTCAGCACCGCCATCTCATGGTTCAGGAAGCCCTTGGCCTGGGCCGCATAGGCGAGCCCGAAGCCCCCGGCGACGAGGATCGCGCCGCTGGCCCAGTCCGGGGTTCCGGGTCGTCGGCACTGCCACCAGCCGAGCCCGGCCATGGCCACCAGATCGCCCAGCTCGGGCCGCGCCAGCAGGGGCCACGGGTCCATCCGGTACTGGAAATAGGTGTCGGCCAGGACCCGGGAGAAGTGGGTGAAGAAGATCGGCCAGGCGACGAAGGCCGCCCCGAGATAGAGACCGGTCAGGGCGGCGGCGATCAGGTATTCCGGCCGCAGCAGGGCACCGATCCGCCGGGAGACCAGGAGGTCATGCACCGCCGGCACGATCAGGCAGAGCGCGAAGACCGGCTTGATGGCCGCGGCCAGCCCGCCGCCGATCCCCGCCATCAGGAGGGCAAGCCAGGGCCGCGGGCCAGTCTCGCCGGGGGGGCACCACAGGGCGATCAGCGGCAGGAGGGCCATGACCGCGAACTCCTCCCGCTCCCCGAAGGTGTTCAGCCACGGGATCAGCTGGAAGACCGCCGCGGCGGTGACGAAACCCGCCACGTCCCGGGCCCGGCCCGTCGCCTTCAGGATATGGGTCGCCGCCGCCAGGCACCCGGTCAGGAAGGCCAGGGTCAGCAGGTGCTGCACCAGCTCCGGCCGCAGGCCCGTGGCCCGGGCGACCAGGCACGCGGGCAGGTGCAGGACCATGGTCAGGGGCGGATTGGTCTCGAGAATGTCCACATAGAGCCGCTGGCCCGACAGCACCGCCTCGGCAAGCGTCAGGCCCCAACTGGTATCGGCATTGGTGGGCCGCAGGACGAGGGCGGCCAGGGTCAGCGCCCCCAGGGCGGCAAACAGGCCCCACGCCGCCCGTTCCATCGACCCGCCGAGCGCCGTCGCCCCCGCCGGACGCCGGTCAGATGCAAGCTGCAGGGTCAAGCCGTGGGTCTCCGCCGGGGTCTTAGGACCATGATGCCGGGATCGGGTGAATTTTTCCCGAAGGGGCCGGACGGATTGACAGCCGCCCCGGCGACGGCCAGTGGCTGGCGCCGAACAGGACGACCCACAGCGAGGGGGCAGCATGTACCGGATCGGCGGAATCGAGGCGGGGGGAACCAAGTTCGTCTGCGTGGTGGCCAATGAGGCGAACCGGATCCTGGCCGAGACGGTGGTGCCCACCACCTCGCCGCAGGAGACGATCGCGGCCTGCGTCGCCTTCTTCCGCGCCCAGGGCGGGGTCGAGGCCCTGGGCCTGGCCAGCTTCGGGCCGCTGATCCTCGATCCCGCCTCGGCCGGATACGGCACCGTCGGCCGGACCCCGAAGGCCGGCTGGACCGGGGCGGACCTGGTGGGTGGCTTCGGCGCGGCCCTGGGGGTTCCGGTGGTGCTGGACACCGACGTGAACGGGGCCGGGCTGGCGGAGGCCCGGCTGGGGGCAGGGGTCGGGCTGGACGTGATGGCCTATCTGACCGTGGGCACCGGCATCGGCGGCGGGCTGATCATCGGCGGCCGCCCGGTGCATGGGCTGTCCCACCCGGAAATGGGGCATGTGAAGGTGCACCGCCACGCCCTGGACGGCGACTTCCCCGGGGTCTGCCCGTTCCACGGAGACTGTCTGGAGGGCATGGCCGCGGGGCCGTCGGTGATGAAGCGGCTCGGCCATCCCCTGAGCGAGGCGGCACCGGACCATCCCATCTGGTCCATCCTCGGCGACTATATCGGCCAGTTCTGCGCCACCCTGACCCTGGTGGCCTCGCCGCAGCGGATCGTGCTGGGGGGCGGGGTCATGGGCAATGCCGCCCTGTTCCCCGTGGTCCGCGCCGCCTGTGCCGCGGCGCTGGCCGACTATGTGCCGATCCCGCGGCTGTCGGCCACGGCGACGGACTACATCGTCCCGCCGGGCCTCGGGGACCGAGCCGGGGCCATCGGCGCGCTGCTGCTGGCGGAGAGCGCCCTGGCGTAGGACGCGGGTCTAGGACGCGGGAAGCGGCGTGCGGCGCACATAGACCGCCGCCCACTTGTCCTGATAGAGCCGCCGCCAGTCGGGGGCGTGGGCCGCCCAGTGGATCAGCGTGCTGGACGGCGGGGCGATGACCCAGCCGATCCGGTACTTGGCAAAGGTCCTGGCGATGGCGTCGGGCTCACCCCGCCAGGTGTCCAGGAAGGTCCGGAACAGGGCATCCCCGTACATGTCCGACCGGCCGTCCATGAACGGCCGCACATGGTTGAAGATCAGCCAGCCGCCGAAGCTGTAGTCGTTGAACACCGGCTGGCTCCGGATCTCCGCCGGAACATGGGCGAGCGCCGTGACCGGGGTGGTCTCGGAGTCCACCCGTCCCTCGGGTATGGCCAGGCGCAGCCCCGCGGCCAGGACGACGGCCACGGCGATCACGGCCACCACCGCAAGCCCCCGCACGCCACCGTCCGGAACCGGTGCGGCTGCTCCATCCGGGGCCTTGCCGGGGACTTGGGCGGGCGCATCCGTGGCCTTCAGCGCCTGGCCCAGGGGCTCGGCCAGCAGCAGCGGCCCGACAAAGGCCAGGATGAACTCCTGACGGACGTGCTGCAGCGTCATGTGCAGCAGGGTCAGGAGCAGCAGGATGCGGACCAGGCCCAGGGAGAGCTTCTTGTAGAACAGCAGGAAGATCGTGGCGACGAGCAGGACCTCGAGTTCCGACAGGGTGGAGAAGTTGGCGGGCTTCCACTCGTCGATGGCCTGCAGGTCGGCCATGTTCATCACGTAGAAGGGATAGACCAGCCCGTCGATGAAGTTCGGGGTGATCACCGAACAGGCCAGCGCCGCGGCACCGTAGGCCGCCCAGAGGAGGCCGGTGCGCAGGCGACCGGCGGAGGTGTCCACCAGGGCCTCCAGCCCGAAGAAGCCCATGAAGGCCAGCCCGAAGATGTAGCTGCCGTGCAGGTTCGACCACAGGGTCATCATCGGCAGCAGCCACAGGGACGGCAGCCGGTCCTGGCGGCGGGCGGCCAGGAGCTCGATCATGCAGATGGCCATCAGCGGCAGCACCAGCACGTGCGGCCTTGCCAGCACGTGGGAGAACAGCAGCCGGCAGGGGATCATGGCCACGAGGAGGGTGGGGACCAGGTTCAGCGACCGCAGCAGTTCGCGGATGAACAGGACCATGCCGCCGGCGAAGGCCAGGCTGATCAGGACCCGCACGCCCCCCCATCCGGCCCCCTTGAAGGCAAGGCCCATGGCCAGTTCCGACAGCCATTCATGGGTGATCCACTTGCGGCCCACCGCCGTGAACGAGAACGGATCGGTGGCCGGGATGTGCCCGTGCTCCAGGCTCCACAGGCCGGTGGCCACATGCCAGTTGGTGTCCCCGTCATAGAACATCTGGGTGGAGGTCAGGCACAGGACCAGGGCGACCAGGCCGAAGAACAGGGCCGCGACCCACCGGTCATGGTCGGTCTTGATGAGGGCGTCGATCTTGTCCATGGCGGGGTATCGATGAGGCTTTCAGGGCAGGCGTTCAGGCCGGGGGCGCGGGGCCGGAAGGTCCGTCACCCGCCGGAAGACGATGACCATAGGTCGAGGATGGTTAAGCTCCGATTGTCGGGCGTTCGGGACCTGCGCGGCGGGCGTGTGACAACGGGCTTGTTCCGGCGGCGAATTCCCCGACTATCGGCGAATCCCCGACCGGTACCGGCCGGGCATCGGCACCGGACGGACGCGACCCCTTGGATCTGAAGCTTCTCAGGCGCAATGCCATCGTCGGGTTCCTGGTTCTGGTCCTCGCCACCGAACTGGCCGCGCTGACCGTGCGCCACGACGACCTGTCGTCCTACTTCTTCGCCCTGCAGGACCTTCCCGTACTCGGACTGGCCATCGGCCTCATCTGGCTGCTTCCGCGTCTCGAGGGACTGAGGCGGCACCTTCGCCCGGTCACGGCCGCCCTGACGGCGCGCCCGGGGCTGACCGTCGCCCTGATGGCCGCGGCAGTGGCCCTGACCGGCTGGATCGGCAGCCGTGTCGTATTCGGCGGACAGCCCCTGTCCGCAGACGAGGGCATGGCGCTGTTCGATGCGCAGATCTTCCGGCATGGGGCCCTGATCGCCCCGCTGGCACCCGGCTGGCGGCCCTTCGACTTCGCCATGGCGCCGACCTTCCAGATCTTTCTCAAGAGCGGCGCGGCCTGGAGTTCCTCCTACTATCCGGTCAATGCCATGCTCCACGCGGCCATGGACTGCGTCGGCCTGCGGGCGGCGACGGGCGGTGTGCTCGCGGCGGCGAGCGTGGCGCTGATCCATCGGCTGGCCCGGCGGCTCTGGCCGGAGACCTCCACGGCGGGTCTGGTGGCCGTGCTGCTGCTGGCCAGTTCGTCGCAGCTCCTGGTCACGTCCATGACCGCCTATGCCATGTCGGCGCACCTGGCGCTGAACCTGTTGTGGCTGAACCTGTTCCTGGCCCGGGGGCGGCTGAGCCAGGTCCTGGCCCTGGCCACCGCGGCCGCGGCCACCGGCCTGCACCAGCTGGTCTTCCATCCCCTGTTCGCCGCGCCGTTCGTGCTGCAGCTCTGGCTCGACCGGCGCCTGGGCCGCGCGGCCTTCCACACGGCGGGATATCTCGCCCTGGCCCTCCTGTGGCCGCACTACTGGGACCTGGCCCTGGGCAGTGCCCACCTGTCCCGGGCCCATGACGCGGCCACGGTGCTGGATCCGGCGAAGATCGCCTGGTCCCAGCTGGAATCCCTCGGCCCGCACGCCCTGCAATGGCAGCTGGAGAACCTGTGCCGGGCGGTCAGCTGGCAGAACCCGCTGACCCTGGCCCTGTTCCTGGTGGGGGTTCCCCTGGCCCTGCGCAGCGGCGGGGTGGAGCGGAGCCTGCTGGCGGGCCTGGTGCTGACCCTTGGCCTCGTCACGGTGATCATCCCCTATCAGGGGCATGGGTGGGGCTATCGCTACCTGCACGGGCTGCTGGGCAATGTGGTGCTGATCGCGGTCCGCGGGGCGTCGGTGGTCTGGCCCCGGGAGGCAGGCCCCGGACCCGGGCGTCGCGCCCTGACGGTGGTGACGGCCTCGGCCCTCCTCTGCGCCGCCGTGCTGGTGCCCGTCCGGATGTGGCAGGCCCACGGCTTCAGCGCCCCCTATGTCCGGGCCGAGGCGGTGATCACCCATGCCCCGGCGGACCTGGTGCTGGTCAGCTCCGACGGCCTGGCATTCGGCGAGGATCTGGTGCGCAACGATCCGTGGCTGCGCAATCGCCCGGTGGTGATGTCGGTCATGACCCTGACCCCCGGCCTGATCGAGCGCGCCTGCGGCCTGGGCCGCGTGGCGATCTTCGACCGCACCGCCGGTGGGGCCGCGGGCATCCTGCCCCAGCCCCTCGCAGACGCCGATTCCCCGGCGGGTCGGCGCTTTGCCCGGCTGAACCAGTTGCAGGCCGCGGGGCGATGTGGCCCGATCCTGACGCGGGACCCGGGCCGTCCCGCCCGCTGACGGGTCGAGTTCACGGCGCGTTTACGCGGCCTGGCTAAGGTCCGGTGCCATGAGCGAGCGGGGATGACGGTGTCCGGGCAGTCTGATGGCGAGCGGCAGGACGGGGAGATGGACGTCTCCATCGTCATCTATGCCCGCAGCGGTCATGCGGCCGTCGCGGCGGCCCTGGACGAGGCGCAGGCCCTCTCCGTCGCCCTGCGATCCCAGCTCGACCTGTCCTGTGACGTGACCCTGGCCTGCGACTGCGACGGGCCGGTCCACCTGCCGGAGGGGCTGCCCCCGGGCGTGCGCCGGGTCCAGTCCGGCGAGGCCGGCTATGGCGTGACCCTGCGCCAGGGGGTGCAGGCCACCCGCGGGCGCTATCTGGTGCTCAGCGATGCCAGCGGCCAGTACCGGCTGTCCGACGCGGTGCCGATGGTCCGGTCCCTGATGGACGGGGCGGGGCTGTGCAACGGGATCCGGGCCGACCACCGCCCGGTCGCGGGCCACAGCTCTCCCCTCGGAGCCCGGCTGGTCCGGCGGCTGAAGCACGGCCTTGCGCGGCGTCTTTTCGGGATCGAGGCCACGGACCTCCGCTGTCGCCTGCGCACCGTGCAGCGCAGCTGCTGGGACCGCCAGAAGCTGGGCGGCGTCCATGACGAACTGGCGGGCGAGATGCTGGCCAAGGCGGCCCTGCGGGGGGAGCGGATCGACGAGCACCCGCTGAGCCCGCCCGATGCGGCCCCCGCGGCCCTGCCCGTGGCCCATCGCCTGGGCAATCTGTGGGGCGAGGTGCGGTATCTGCTGATGCTCAGCCCCGGGGGCGTCTATGCGGCCCCGGCCTTCCTTCTGGGGGGCTGGAGCCTTGCCATTCTACTCCGCGCCGGCCTGCACGAGCTGAGCCGCGACCCGACCCCGGACGCCATCGGCAACTACTGGGTGATCCTGGCTGCGGCCATGCTGGGCCTGAGCCATCTGGCCATGATGCTGGCCGTGGCCGGTCATCTGTACGGCCTGAGGGAGGGGTTCCGGCGGCCGGGTCCGCTGAGCGTGCTGATGGCCCGGCGGCTGTCCCTGGAGTCCATGCTGCTGGCGGGCGGCCTGCTGTTTGCCACTGGCCTGGCGGTGCTGGGGTATGTGGCGGCGTCCTGGGTGCAGCGCGCGTTCGGCGCGGCCTACAGCGTCTATCTGCCGGTGGTGGGCGTCCTGTTCCTGACCCTGGGCGGGCAGACGGTGTTCTTCGGGTTCCTTCTGGCGGTGCTGGGGGGCAACCGGGCGCGGTTCCTGGACGGGTCCCGGTCCCTGATCGACCACCGCCGGGCCGGGGAACGGGCGGACCGGACCCACAGCTTCGTGGTCCTGGCCTACAAGGACTCCCCCTTCCTGCCGGCCTGCGTGGCGTCGGTCTGCGCCCAGACCGTGGCGTCCAATGTGGTGATCACCACCTCGACCCCGTCGGCTTATATCGACGAGGTGGCCGCCCGGTTCGGCGTGCCGGTGAGGGTCAATCCGCAAAGGGCGGGGATCGCGGCCGACTGGGCCTTCGGTCTGGCGGCGACGGACGCGCGCTACGTGACCCTCGCCCACCAGGATGACGTCTATTACCCGACCTTCGCCGAGCAGACGCTGGACGCCTTCGGCCGATGGCGCGAGGAGGTCCTGTGCTTCACCGGCTACGAGGAAATCGACGACGACGGCCGGCCGAAGAGCTCCCGGATCAGCAAGATCAAGCACCTGATCCAGTTCTTCGCCATCGGCGGGCGGGAGCGGGTCGGCGGGCGGGCGCTGCATGCGATCCTGGCCCTGGGCAACACCCTGCCATGCTCGGCGGTGACCTATGACCGCCAGCGCCTGGGGGACTTCCGGTTCTCCGACAGCCTGGCGAGCAATCTGGACTGGGATGCCTGGATGAGCCTGCTGGACCGGGGGGAGAGCTTCTTGCACGTGAACGCCCGTCTGGTGGGGCGGCGGCACAATGCGCTGACGGAGACCTCGGCCCTGATCCGGGACGGTCGCCGGGCGAGGGAGGACCTTATCATGTTCCGCCGCCTGTGGCCCCGGGCCATCGGCGACATGATCGCCTTCGTCTATCGCCTGGGCTACTGACCCGCGGCGGGAGGGGGTGTCCGGAAGGCAAACTGGCGCAGATACAGGAAGTTCGAGGTGGCCGTGACCACCAGGGTCAGTCCGAAGGCGAGGCTCTTCGACAGGCCGAACTGGCCGATGAAGACGAACAGGCAGAGCTCGTTCAGTCCGAGCTGCAGGGTCGATCCGGCGGCGAACTTCACGAACTGAACCAGCCAGCCCCTCCGGTCGGCGATCCGGAAGGTGAAGCGCCGGTTCAGCGCGAAGCCGACGGGAACGCTGACCAGCCAGGCGGTGAGGGAGGCCAGCGCATAGTGCATGACCATGGCCGCGGCCATGAACACGCCATAGGCCACTGCCGTGGTCGTCAGGCCGGTGACGAGGAACCGGCCCAGCTGCAGGGAAATCCGGCGAATTCCTCCGGCATCTCGGTCCGGGTTGCGGCGGCGATCATCGGCGTCGGAAATGGGGTATCCTCCCGTCATCCGGTCCCCGCAGGACCGGTCCCCCCTTATGAACGCGAAAGACCCGAGCGTGAACGACAAGATCGAGGACAGCCTGTCCGCTGACTATGCCCACCGGCTGACGCGCCTGCAGCGCACCGGCTGGAAGACCCTTGTGGATGTGCAGGCGCCCTACCGGTTCAACCTGCGCCGCCTGCGGCCGGGAGAGACTCTGGATGTCGGCTGCGGCGTGGGGCGGAACCTGCGGAACCTGGGGGGGCAGGCCGTCGGCGTGGACCCCAACCTCGAATGTGTCGAACAGTGCCGCGCGGAGGGGTTCGAGGCCTACACGCCGGACCAGTTGCCGGATCGGTCCTTCGACACCCTGTTGTTCGCCCATGTGCTTGAGCATGTGGACCAGCCGGCCGAGCTCGTCCGCGCCTATCTTCCGCGCCTGCGGGACGGGGGGCAGGTCGTGCTGATCACGCCGCAGGAGGCGGGCTATGCCTCCGACGCCTCGCATGTGCGGTTCCTGGATTTCGACGGCCTCGCCGCGGTCCTGGCCGATCTCGGCCTGGTCGCCGTCCGTCGATATTCGTTCCCGTTCCCCCGCTGGGTCGGGCGGCTGTTCCGCTACAACGAGTTCGTGGTGGTCGCCCGGCGCGCCTGAGGTTCCGGCCGGAACGCGGACCCGGCGGATACGAAAAGAGCGCGCCGGGCGGACCCGACGCGCTCTCCTGATCGAGACGCCCTTTTCGGGGCGGTGGTGTTAGCGGAACAGGCTGAGGAGCCCGCTCTTGGACGAGTTGGCGATGGACAGGGCCTGGATACCGAGCTGCTGCTTGGTCTGCAGGGCCGTGAGGTTCGCACTTTCCTTGGCCACGTCCGCATCCACCAGGTTGCCGACGCCCTGGGTCAGGGTGTCCTGCAGCGATCCGATGAAGTTCAGGTGCGTGGTCAGGGCGTTGGACGCGGTACCGAGGGTGGCCACCGCCTTGTTGACGTTGGTGATGGCCGAGTTGACCGTGGTCAGATAGGTGCCCGCGGTGGTGGCCGTGCTGAAGATGGTCGACAGGGC
>CAISEP010000012.1 GCA_903884425.1 uncultured Caulobacterales bacterium
ACTGCTGCGGCTTCACCTGGAGGGGATGCACGCCAACTCCCCGGCAGGGCATGTCTTCGCGCTCGATCTGTCAGGGCTGATGAGCGATGACGTGACCGTCTGGAGTGCCTGGTCCGGCCCGGAAATACTGGGGATCGGCGCATTGAAGCGCCTGACCGCGGACCTGGGCGAGGTGAAGTCGATGCGCACGCACCCGGATCATCTGCGCAAAGGTGTCGCCGCCGCGCTGCTGGAGCGGATCATCGCGGAGGCCCGGGCGCGGGGCCTGCAACAGCTCAGCCTCGAGACAGGAAGCGGAGCAAGCTTCGAGCCCGCGCTGGCCCTCTATCGGAAGCGGGGCTTCGTGAACGGGGCGGCGTTCAGCGATTATCAGCCGAGCGCGTTCAACCAGTTCCTGCACCTGTCGCTGCTGGACGGCGCCACCGGCCCGCGACCCGGAGGCAGCCGCTAGACCGCCAGGGCCGCGTCCGTGGCGCGGACGAGGGCGTCGATGATGCCGGGCTCCGTCGAGGCGTGGCCTGCGTCGGGGATCACGTCGAGCCGGGCCTCGGGCCAGGCCTTCTTCAGCTTCCAGGCGGCATCCATGGGGGTGACCACGTCGAAGCGCCCCTGCACGATCCAGCCGGGTATGCCGCGGATCAGCTCCACCTGGTCCAGCAGCCAGCCGTCATGGGGCAGGAAGCCGTGGTGGCTGAAGAAGTGGTTCTCGATCCGGGCAAAGGCGATGGCGAAGTCCTCCTCCCCGAACTTGGAGGGCCGCCCGTCGGGCCCGCGGATGGAGATGGTGTCCCCTTCCCACTGGCTCCAGGCCGTGGCCGCCTGCGCCTGGACCGCGCGATCGGGATGGGTCAGGCGCCGGTGATAGGCCCCCATCAGGTCGCCCCGCTCCGCCTCCGGAATCGGGGCCAGGAACCGGTCCCAGGCGTCGGGGAACAGCATGCTGGCCCCGTCCTGATAGAACCAGACCAGCTCCCGCCGGGTCAGCAGGAACACCCCGCGCAGCACCAGGCCCGCCACCCGCTCCGGATGGGTGGCGGCATAGGCGAGGGCCAGGGTCGAGCCCCAGGAGCCGCCGAACACGGTCCACTTCTCCACCCCGGCCTTGACGCGCAGCCGCTCGATATCCTCGATCAGGGACCAGGTGGTGTTGTTCTCGAGACTGGCATTGGGGCGGGACAGGCCGCAGCCCCGCTGGTCGAACAGGGTCATCCGCCAGCGGGAGGGGTCGAAGAACCGCCGCATGGTGGGGTTGATGGCCCCGCCCGGCCCCCCGTGCAGGATGACGCAGGGCTTGCCGTCCCGCGCCCCGCATTCCTCGTAATAGATCTCGTGCCCGCTGTCGGCGGACATCCAGCCGGTGGCGAAGGGCTCCGTCTCCGGATAGAGGGCGCGGCGGGCGGTGGGGGATGATGCGTTCATTCCGGGAATCTAGCGCCCGGGACCGCCCATGGCCACCCGCTTCCGGTCACAGACCGCCGCCGGACCGGACCGGTCCCTCCGGCGCGGCCCTGGCCGTCTGCACCGACCCGTCCGCCCGGCGGGCCGCCGCCGCGATCACGGCGTCCAGATGGGCCTTCTCCACCCGGAAGGCCGCCAGTTCCCGTCCCTCCAGGATCGCGCCCTGGGGCACCCTGGCCCCCTTGGGGTCCAGCTTCTGGTCGTGGTTCATCACCTCGTAGTGCAGGTGCGGACCCGTGGCGATGCCGGTCATGCCCACATAGGCCACCACCTGCCCCTGGGCCACGTGCTGGCCCACCTTCAGCCCCCGGGCATAGGCGGACAGATGGCCGTAGCCGGTGGCCCAGCCGGATGCGTGGCGCAGCTTCAGCCAGTGGCCATAGCCGTTGGCCCACTTGATCTCCTCCACCACCCCGTCGCCGGCGGCATAGACCGGCGTGCCGGTGGAGGCCCCGAAATCGATCCCCTGGTGCATCCGCGTGTAGCCCAGCACCGGATGGAAGCGCATGCCGAAGCCGGAGGTCACCCGCGCGGCATCGACCGGGGTCCGAAGCAGGAAGCCTTTGATGTTCTTGCCGGTTTCGTCGAAATACTGGTCCCGGCCTTCGCGGTGGAAGCGATAGAAGCGGCTGGTCTTGCCCTTGCTCTCCAGCTCCGCGAACAACAGGCCGCCGGTCTCCACCGTCCGGCCGCTGTCGGTGACCTTTCGGTCGAACACCAGGCGGAAGTGGTCCTCCGGGTGCAGGTCGCGGCTGAAGTCGATCTTGTGCGAGAACAGGCGGACCGCGTCGGCGACGATCCGGGCGTCGGCCCCCGCCTGCACCGCGGCCAGATAGAGCGAGCCCCGGATCGGACCCGCGGCGACGGTGGTCTCCGCCGTCACCTTCTCCTCGAAGCTGCGCAGGTGGAAGCCGCCGTCCGGCGTGGCCGTCAGGCTGAGCGCCCGGGCCGGGCCCGTGCGCAGGGACAGTCCGGCCAGGTGCGCCGTCCCGGTCCCGGCCGGACGGGCCACATCGGCGGTGAAGGCCATGCCGGCCTTCAGGTGCTGGACATCCATCGCCCCGGCCAGGGTGGCCACCGCCGCCTCCGCCTCCGGGCGCGGGATGTCGAGGCGCTGCAAGGCCCCGGCAAAGGTGTCCCCGGGACGGATCACCGCCGCCACCGGCACCGGGGCGGGGTTGGCCGCGCGGAATCCGGCGTGCTGGAGGCGGGACAGGGCCGCGAGGGAGGGAGGCGTCGGCGAAGAGGCGATCTGGTCCGGGGCCGCCGGCAGCATCCAGGCGACGGTGCCGCCGATCCCCGCCGCCGTCAGGATCGCGGCGACCGTGAAACACGCGGACTTGAGCCGGGACCGGCCGGGAGGGGAGGTGCGAGACAGCATCGACCCTTACGCAGACTGTTTGCACGTCGGCAGACCGGACCATCGGCCGCCGAGGGGTGCGGGAAACCGTCCGGGACACTGCCGCGAGAGTCCGGCGAAACGCAAGAATGAATTACCCTTTTTTAACCTGTTGGCGGGGACCTGCGGCGATCCGCCTCAGACTGCGCCGCGGAAACGGGCAGGGATATTGACAGAGGCTCGGCCTTTGCCGCCTAACCGGCCCATGACCGTCCTCAGCTCCCCCCGTCCGGACCAGACCGAAGGCGTGCTGCGCCTGAACCAGCCCCTGTGCCTGGACAGCGGCCAGGTGCTGCGCGAGGTGGACATTGCCTACTGCACCTATGGCCGCCTGAACGCGGACCGCAGCAATGCGGTGCTTATCTGCCACGCCCTGACCGGCGACCAGTACGTGGCCTCCACCAATCCCGTCACCGGACGGGCGGGCTGGTGGCCGGTGATGGTGGGGCCCGGCCGGACCTTCGACACGGACCGCTACTTTATCATCAGCACCAATGTGCTGGGGGGCTGCATGGGCTCCACCGGCCCCTCCTCCATCGATCCGGACACGGGCCAGCCCTTCGGCCTGTCCTTCCCCGTGATCACCATTGCCGACATGGCCCGCGCCCAGGCCCAGCTGGTGAGCCAGCTGGGGATCGAGACACTTTTCTGCGTGGCGGGCGGGTCCATGGGCGGGATGCAGGCGCTGGAATGGGCCAGGGCCAATCCCGACCGGATGTATGCCTGCGTGCTGTTGGCCACCGCCCCGCGCCACTCCGCCCAGAACATCGCCTTCCACGAGGTGGGGCGCCAGGCGATCATGGCCGACCCGGACTGGCGGGGCGGCGACTATGCCCGCCTCGGGGTCCGGCCGGAAAAGGGCCTGGCCGTGGCCCGGATGGCCGCCCACATCACCTATCTGTCGGAGCCCGCCCTGCAGCGGAAGTTCGGCCGGGAGCTGCAGCGGGACGGCCTGTCCTGGGGCTTTGACGCGGACTTCCAGGTGGAGAGCTATCTGCGCCACCAGGGGGCGGCCTTCGTCGACCGGTTCGATGCCAATTCCTACCTCTACATCACCCGGGCCCTGGACTATTTCGACCTGGCCCAGGCTGCGGGGGGGAAGCTGGTGGACGCCCTGCGCCCCGCGGCGGAGGTGCGGTTCTGTGTCCTGTCCTTCAGCTCCGACTGGCTCTATCCCACCTCCGAGAGCCGGGTCATCGTCCGCGCCCTGAATGCGGCCGGGGCCCGGGCGAGCTTCGTGGAGATCGAGAGCGACAAGGGCCACGACGCCTTCCTGCTGGACGAGCCGATCATGCGCGCCGCCCTGAACGGCTTCCTGGACGCTGCCGGCACGGCCCGCGGCCTTTGACCTCCGCCTCGAATCGGGCAAGCGCTCAGGGCGACATGGGGAATGGGCGCCAGATGGGCCAGCCGCTTTACGCCGCCGACCGGGAAGACTTCCGCGAGATCGTGCGCCTGGTCCGCCCCGGGGCCCGGGTGCTGGACGTGGGCTGCGGCTCCGGCGAGCTGCTGCAGCTGCTCCGCGACGAGAAGCAGATCGACGGCCGGGGCATCGAGATCGGGGCCGAGGGGGTCAGCGCCTGCCTCGCCAAGGGCCTCGCCGTGATCCAGGGGGATGCGGACCGGGACCTGGCGGAATATCCGCCCATGAGCTTCGACTACGCCATCCTGTCCCAGACCCTGCAGGCCGTGCGGGCCCCGAAGGAGGTGCTGTCCAACCTCCTGCGCCTGGCGGAGCGGGCCATCGTCTCCTTCCCCAATTTCGGCCACTGGCGGGTGCGGATGAGCCTTCTGACCACCGGCCGGATGCCGGACACGCGGTCCCTGCCCATCCCCTGGTACGAGACCCCGAACATCCACCTGTGCACCCTGCGGGACTTCACGGAGCTGTGCGCCGAGCTGAACCTGAGGATCGAGGCCTCGTCCGCCGTGTCGCCCACCCATCCGGCGCGGTCCATCGACTGCCAGTCCCCGCTGGAGAACTGGCGGTCGGAATCCGCCCTGTTCCTGCTCAGCCGAAAGTCCGCCGCCACGGCGGTGACCCACCGCCCGGGCGACCTGTTCGCCTGACCGGGCCGGGTCAGTAGCTGCGCTTCAGGGCCACCCGCCAGGTGCGCCCGACGCCGGGCAGGGCCGCCACATTGGCGTAGACATCGGCCACCGGTGTGAAGAACCGCTCGTCCGCCAGGTTGTCGATATTGGCCGAGACCCGCCAAGGCCCGTGCTGCACGAAGGCCGAGGCGTTCATCGTCACATAGGCCGGCAGGACGAACCCGCCCGGCAGGATCGACGCCATCCGCGACACCCAGGTGGCCCCGAGCGTGCCGCCGACGCGCCCCCAGCTCATCCGGTCGCCGGTATAGACCGCATAGAGGCTGTTCACCGAATGCGGGATCAGGCTGTCGTCATAATTGCCGGGCCGCAGCTGGGCCACCGAATAGACGGCATAGGCCCCGCCATAGCCGTTGACGCCGCTCACCCCCGCCGTCGACGGCGGGATGATGATGAAGCTGGTGTCCGGCCCCAGCACCGTGGTCCGCTGCAGGTTGCCGGCATAGGTGAAGCTGAGGTTGCGGGTGGCAAGCCAGCGCAGCTCCAGTTCCACGCCCTCGCCCCGGGTGCCGACCACGGCATTGCCCTGCTCCAGCCGGGTGCGGGTCTGGCGATAGACGCCGAGGGAGCCGGTCAGGCTGTCATCGAAGGCCCGGAGCTTCACCCCCGCCTCGTTGAGGGCGGAGGCGGTGAGCCAGGTGTTCCCGGCCAGCAGGGACGGGGCCACGCCCCCGGCCTGGCTGAGCTCCAGCGACGCGGTCCGGGCCGTGGTGGCATAGGGCATCAGGCCGAAGGGCGCATGCCAGGTCAGGGTGGCGCTGTAGCTGCCGTCGGTCTTGTCCCGCGAATAGCTGCGCCCCCGGGCCGCACCGAACACCAGGGTGCCGTCGTCCCGGCTGACCACGTGGAAGTCGTCCAGCCGCCCGCCGAGCGTCAGATCGAGGCTGCGCCAGGTGATGTCGGTGACCCCGAACAGGCCCCCGTCCCGCCAGCGGCTGGTGACATTGGTCTCCCACGGCACGGTGGGATCGTGGAAGGGGTCGGCGAAGATGTCCGTCGGGCTCGGCCCCTGGCTCAGGTCCCGGCGATCCAGGGACAGATAGCCGCCGTTGAAGCTTTCCTTCTGCTCCCCGCCATAGACCCGCAGGCCGGCGCCCAGCAGGGTGTCGGTCTTCACCTCCCCGTAGCTGCGCTTCACGTCCCAGCCCAGCCGACCCTCCACCACCCGGGCGTCATAGTCCGCCGGGAAGCCGTAGGAGACGAAACGCTGGTTCTTCAGGTCGTCATAGAACAGCTGCAGCTTCAGGGTCTGTCCCTCGGCCAGGTCCTTGTTCAGGTCCCAGTAGAGGGTGGTGGTGTCGGTGCGGGAAAAGTCCGCCGGGCTGACGAACACCGTCCGCGGGCTCAGGCTCACCGTCTTCACGCCGCTGGTCAGCTGGAAGCGCGGGTCCGTGGCCGGGGTGAAGCCGAAATAGGGCGTGATCAGCCCGGCCCCCGGATAGGCGCCCGCATCGGCCTCCGAATGCCCCAGGCGGCCGTCGCCATTGGTGTCCACCAGGACGGTGTTGCGCCCGGCCTGATAGGTGCCGTTGTCGATCAGGGCCTGGGTGACCCGGTTCCAGCCCGGCGTCTGCACATTGCCGTCCGAGTGATAGACCATGCCGCCGAAGGCCGTGCTCCAGCCCCCGCCCAGGTCCAGGTCGGCGGACAGCTGGCCCAGCTGATGGCTGGGATAGATGCCGTGATAGTAGCTGTGGCTGTCGTCCACCTCGGCATAGGCGAACACACCCCCCTCGGCGGTGCCCAGCTTCACCGGCGCGCCCAGATCGGCGGTCAGGCGCTGGTGGTCATAGCTGCCGCCCTCGATCTGCACGTCCCCGGTGGGCCGGTCGAGGAAGCCGTGCTCCCCCCGGGCCGTCTGCGGGGTGAAGTTCAGGAAGCCCCCGACCTTGCCCGGTCCCATGGCGGGCGTGGCCGGGCCCCGCACCACCTCGATCCGGTCCGCGGCCCCCAGGGGCGTGGGATAGGTGCCCCGGTTCTCGATCCGCTTGAAGCCGCGGAAATAGGTCTCCGCCAGCGTGCCGCGCAGGTTCACCGCCCCGGCGACCCCGTAATAGCTGTCGGTGAAGGTCCCCGGTGCCACGGCCACCAGATCGTTGATGCTCTGCACGCCATAGCGCTCCAGCGTCTCGGCGCTGGCGAAGCTGGCCTGGCGGCCGGTGTCCAGGAGGGGCTTGTCGAGACCGAAGACCGTGGCGTCGGGCTGACGCTCCAGCAGGCCGGCGGGATCCTTCGCCGCCACGGTCACCGCCTCCACGGTGGTCGGCGCGACCTCGGCCGCAGACGCCGCGAAGGACAGAGCCGCAACGGACGACGCCAGGAACAGAACACGCATCATTTCACGCCCCACCAGATCTTGACGCAGATCAATGCGTCTCGACTTGGCGATATAGGGCAGCATCCTCAGCGAACAACAAAATAATCCATATGTTCGCTGAAATGTCAGGTGGAATGTTCTGTGTTTACCTTGGGTTACACACCGTCCCGGCGATTGCGATTGGCCAGCACCCGCAGGCGCAGGGCATTGAGCTTGATGAAGCCCGCCGCGTCCCGCTGGTCGTAGGCCACCTTGCCCTCCTCGAAGGTGACCAGGTCCTGATCGTACAGGGAATAGGGCGAGGTCCGGCCGATGACGGTGACATTGCCCTTGTAGAGCTTCACCCGCACCTGGCCGGTGACCGCCTCCTGGCTCTTGTCGATCATGGCCTGCAGCATCTCCCGCTCCGGCGCGAACCAGAAGCCGTTGTAGATGAGGCCCGCATAGCGCGGCATCAGCTCGTCCTTCAGGTGCATGGCCCCCCGGTCGAGGGTGATGGACTCCATGCCCCGGTGCGCCGCCAGCATGATGGTGCCGCCGGGGGTCTCGTAGACGCCCCGGGACTTCATGCCGACGAAGCGGTTCTCCACCAGGTCCAGGCGGCCGACGCCGTTGTCGTGGCCCAGCTGGTTCAGCTTGGTCAGCAGGGCCGCCGGCGACAGCCGCTCCCCGTCAATGGCCACCGGGTCGCCGCGCTCGTAGTCGATGGTGATCACGGTGGCCTTGTCCGGGGCATCCTCCGGGGAGATCGTGCGCATGTGCACGAACTCCGGCGCTTCCACCGCCGGATCCTCCAGCACCTTTCCTTCCGAGGAGGAGTGCAGCAGGTTCGCGTCCACGCTGAACGGCGCGTCGCCGCGCTTGTCCTTGGCGATGGGGATCTGGTGCGCCTCGGCGAAGGCCAGCAGGGCCTCGCGGCTCTTGAAATCCCACTCCCGCCACGGCGCGATCACGTGGATGTCCGGCTCCAGGGCGTAATAGCCCAGCTCGAAGCGGACCTGGTCATTGCCCTTGCCCGTGGCTCCATGACAGACCGCGTCGGCACCGACCTTGCGGGCAATGTCGATCTGGGTCTTGGCGATCAGCGGCCGGGCGATGGAGGTGCCCAGCAGGTACTGGCCCTCATAGACCGTGTTGGCGCGGAACATGGGGAAGACGAAGTCGCGGACGAACTCCTCCCGCAGGTCCTCGATGAAGATGTTCTCCGGCTTGATGCCCAGCAGCAGGGCCTTCTTGCGGGCGGGCTCCAGCTCCTCCCCCTGGCCCAGGTCGGCGGTGAAGGTCACCACCTCCGCGCCGTATTCGGTCTGCAGCCACTTGAGGATGATGGAGGTGTCGAGGCCGCCGGAATAGGCGAGGACGACTTTCTTCACCGGGGGACGATCGGTGGTGGTCATGGCAGTGTTTCCTCCGGAAAGGGAATGACGTGTGTCGGGACGCGGTCACGGGGGCCCCCGGACTGCGGTGGGATCAGGGAAACGGCGGATGGGACGGCGGCGTCGAGGTCGGCTTCCGCGGGTGGGCGATCAGTGCCCGTCGCCCTCGGCCCGCACGAATCGTCGGTCGCAGTAGCCGCACTCCACATAGGGCTTCTCGCCCATTTCCATGTAGACCAGCGGGTGACCCAGCGCGCCGCCGCCGCCATCGCAGGCGACCCGGTGACCGGTCACCACGATCACTTCCGGCGGGGCCGGAACGGAGCTTTCGGACGGAGCGACAAGGTCGGTCGACATGGGCCGGGTCTCTTCAGCTTGGCAAGGCGCGGGATCAGCATTACCTAATGCGCGAGGGGGGTCGCCCCGTCAATTAACACGGTCAATTAACACCGCGCGATTCCTGCCCTTCCGTCCGGTTCCTGCGGGCCGCGTCGATCCAGTCAAAGGCACCCATGTCCCTGCCCGACTACGCCATCGAGGCCCGCGGCCTCGTCAAGACCTATCCCGCCTCCCGCACCGGCCCGGCCAAGACCGCCCTGAAGGGCGTGGACCTGGCCATTCCCCGGGGCTCGATCTTCGGCCTGCTGGGCCCCAACGGCGCGGGCAAGTCCACCTTCATCAACATCCTGGCCGGTCTCGTGAACAAGACCGAGGGCGAGGTGAAGATCTGGGGCGTGGACATCGACGCCCATCCCCGCACCGCCCGCGCCGCCATCGGCGTGGTGCCGCAGGAGATCGCCGCCGACGTGTTCTTCACCCCGCGGGAGAGCATGAACACCCAGGCCGGCCTCTATGGCGTGCCCAAGGCGGAGCGGCGCACGGACGAGATCCTCGCGGCCCTGGGCCTGGGCGACAAGGCCGACGCCTATGTCCGCCAGCTGTCCGGGGGCATGAAGCGCCGCCTGATGGTGGCCAAGGCCATGGTGCACAACCCGCCGGTGCTGATCCTGGACGAGCCCACCGCCGGCGTGGACGTGGAACTGCGCCGCCAGCTCTGGACCTATGTCCAGGCCCTGAACGACCAGGGCGTGACCATTGTCCTGACCACCCACTATCTGGAGGAGGCCCAGGCGCTCTGCGACACCATCGCCATCATCAACCGGGGCGAGGTGGTGGCCTGCGAGCCCACGGCGGACCTGCTGCGCCGCTTCGACAGCCGCGCGGTGATCATCACGCCGAAGGTGCCCCTCACCGCGGCCCCGACATTGGGGAACTTCGACACCAAGCTGCGGCCGGATGGCCGGCTGGTGATCAGCTTCAAGGCCGACGAGACCGGGATCGAGGATGTGCTGGAGGCCGTGCGCGCCGCCGGCGTGGGCATCAAGGACCTGGCCACCGAGGAGCCGGACCTGGAGGACGTGTTCCTGGCCCTGACCTACAACGACCCGACGGCCGTCAGCCCCACGGCCTTCTGAGCGACCGTCCGCGCTTCATGGAAAAGCCTATTGAGGGGGCGGGCGCTTTCCGTTAGGTTCCGCCACCTCGAAGCGACGCGCCCCGTGCGTGACCGCCACGCACCCGTAGCTCAGCTGGATAGAGCGTTGCCCTCCGAAGGCAAAGGTCACACGTTCGAATCGTGTCGGGTGCGCCATTTCCGAACCAAACTACTAACATTCGCCGCGTCTGTGGCCCTGCCGGCGATGACGTCGGCGAGGGCCGCCTTGTCGCCGGTGATGCGGATCCGGTCGTCGTCCACCTCGATTTTGGAGATCACCGACTGAAGGTAGCCGCGGCGGGCCTGCACGTCGCCGTGGTCGAGCTTCTGGCGCATGAGGTCGGCGAACGCCTCGATCCGGTCGGGCGAGAGATTGTGCGTGGCTGCGGCGTGCTGGTTGATCCGCTCTAGCGTGGCCATCGCGATGTCCCGTTCATCCTTCAATGCCGCGATCCGGGCTTTCAGATCGTCATCGATCTCGACCACCCCCTCCTCGATGGCGCGGTACAGGCGGGCGAGCTTGTCCTTGGCCTGAGCAACCTGTGCCTCCAGTGACCGGCGGCGCTCGGTGACAGCGGCGTCCTTGGCCGCGCTGCGCTCCAGCAGGGCTTCCAGGATGAAGGCCAGCCGTTCCGGCGTGAGGAGCTTGTCCTTCACGTTGTCGAGGACCAACTGGTCCAGTTTGGCCGTGGGGATGTGTCGCCCCTTGCAGACGGACTTGCCCTTCTGATGGCAGCCGGCGCAGCTGTAGTAGGTGTAGGACCGGTCTCCACGGGCCGTGCCGGTGCGTACCAGGCCTGATCCGCAGCTGGCGCAGGTGGCCATTCCGGCGAGGAGATTGGGGCCGTTGACGGTGCGTGGGGGCGTGACCTTGGGATTATTGCGGGCCAACCTCGCCTGGACGCGCTCGAAAAGGTCCATCGGGACGATCGTCGGCACGTCGATCTCGACGACCGTGGAGGGGTCGTTCAGCCCACCCGTCCTGGCATTCCGAACGCCATAGGGCCACTTGCCGGTGGCGTAGCACCGGTTGGTCAGGATCCCGTGAACCGGGCCGATGCCGAAGGTCGCACCCTTGCGGGTCCGGTAGCCGTGTTCGTTGAGCCACTTGGCGACGTCCTTGACGCCCAGCGGCCCGGTGACGCGGTCGCCCTCGGCATAGAGCCGGAACATCAGCCGCACGGTTTCTGCGTCCACCGGGTCAACGGCCAGCTTCTTCTTGATCTTGGAGCCGCGCGTTTCGGCCGCGACGATCTTGTAGCCCAGCGGCGGTGTGGCCCCGTTCCAGAAGCCCTGCTTCGCCGACTCCCGCATGGAGCGGCTGACATTCTTGCCGTTTTCCCGCGACGTGTACTCGTCGAAGATGCCGATGATCTGGCGCATCAGCTGCTGGGTCGGGTCGTCGCCCGTGGGCTGGGTCACCGACACGACCTCGACGCCGCACTTGCGCAGGCGGCGGATGGTCATCTCCATCTCGGCGCCGTTGCGATAGAAGCGGGAGAAGGCGTGGACGCAGATCACGTCGAACATCCGGTCCGGGCTCTTCGCATCCTCCAGCATTCGCTGGAAGACGGGCCGGCGGTCATCGGTCGCAGACGCACCCGGTTCCACATACTCCTCGACCACGGCCCACCCTTGCGCCTCGCAGAACCGGGTCGTCAGGTCGCGCTGGGACGGCAGGGAGACGTCATTCTCGGCCTGCCGGCCGGTGCTGACACGGAGATAGACAGCCGCCCGCCTAGGGGCAGTTGCTAGGGCATTCTGGCGTTGGGTGGAAGCCATGGGACACCTTCGAGACAGGCGACAATCGTAGACAATCGGCGGGGGCGGTAAAGGTCAGCTCCGGTCCGGTCCGCGGAGGAGGCGCGCCAGATCATCGCCCAGCAGACGTTCGATCGCGGTCAGTTCCGCATCGGTCACCTGCCGGTCGGATCTGAGGTCGCCTTCGACGGTAAGTGCGCCCATCGTCGCCCGCCGGCGTACTCCGGCAGGCGGGTCAAGATCACAAGCATGGCGGTCGGTGCGAGGCATCCCGCGAGCTTCGCCCGCCAACACATGGCTGGCGTCCGCGGAACCTCAGCCAGATCAACGTCAATTTTGCGCCAGCTGCAGACATTGGCATACCGCCGGAAACTTGCCCTTCGCGGGCTACGCCGCCCTCGAACCGAACGGCAACTTTCGGGCGGAGACCGAAGGTGAAGATTCGACCCTGAGCTGACTCTGACTTTCGCCACTTTGAAGCCCGCACCGCTCGCTCGGCCTCCTCTAGCGGCCTGTAGAATTTAGGACTTTGGACTTTCGGTCGGTCATGCCGTAGCGTGCCCCACGAGCGTGCCGGCGACATGATAAAGCACCGGTCTGATTTCGTAGCGAGCGATAGGATCGAACCAGGATCAACACCTAATGGTCGGAATAGATGCCGTAGGCCTCAAGTCGCCGGAGCCGCGTGACGACGCGGCGTTGTTCGGCCACCCACGCGGACTGCTCTTCTTGACTTTCGCCGAGGCTTGGGAGCGATTTTCCTTCTACGGCATGCAGGCCCTGTTGGTGCTCTACATGGGCGAGTTGCTGCTGTTGCCGGGACATGTTGAACATGTGGCCGGCTTTTCCGCGTTCAGGGCAGCGATCTTTCGCGTGACCGGGCCTCTGTCCACGCCGGCATTGGCTTCAATCATTTTCGGGATCTACGGAGGCTCAGTCTATGTGACACCCCTCATCGGCGGGTATGTCGCGGACCGCTGGTTTGGCCGCACAAGAACTGTCGCCGCCGGGGCCATCCTGATGGCGCTCGGTCATTTTCTGATGGCTTTCGAGACCTCCTTTTTGCTCGCTCTGGCCTGTCTCGTAGTGGGTGTGGGCGGCTTCAAGGGGAACATTTCCACGCAGGTGGGCGAGCTTTATGTCCCTGGAGACATCCGGCGATCCGGCGCCTTTCAACTCTTCTACATGGGGATCAATTTCGGTCTGATTTTCTCGCCCCTTGTGTGTGGCACGCTAGGAGAGAAGTTCGGCTGGCATTGGGGCTTCGGGGCGGCCGGTGTGGGGATGCTGGTCGGGCTTGCCGTCTATCTTTCCGGGCGCCGCTGGCTTCCCGCCGACGCCGGACACCAACGCCGCACTGCGGACAAGATTTCCTTGAGCCCGGTCGAATGGCGCAGGGTGGGCTTGCTCGTGATGCTTGTCCCCGTATTGGCGGTCGCGTCCATCGGCAATTACCAGATATTCAACGCTTATCTCGTGTGGGCGAAGGCCAGCTATGACCTGACGGTGTTCGGCTTTCGCGTGCCTGTGACCTGGCTGCTGTCGTTTGGCGGATTCACGTCAATCGGTACGATCGCATTGTCCATCGTGTTTTGGAAATGGTGGGCGACGCGCTCGCGCCCAACCAGCGAGATCGGCAAGATGGCCATCGGTGCGATGCTCATGGCCGCCGCTCCCCTGATGCTGTGTCTCGCGTCCGTGCAGGCTCAGCAGGGACACAGGGTCCCGCTGGCATGGGCCTTGGCGTTCGAACTGATCAATGACGTCGGCTACGCCAATCTGGTTCCCGTAGGCTACGCTCTGTTCACCCGGGCTTCGCCAGCCTCGATCAGCGGCGTCATGA
>CAISEP010000013.1 GCA_903884425.1 uncultured Caulobacterales bacterium
GATCTGGTTCAGCAGGTCAGACACCGTCTGGCCGGCGGAAACCGCCACGTCCACGGTGGACTGGGCCCGTTGCAGGGACTGCTTCACGGCGTCGAGGGCGGAGATGGACGCGCGGCTGTTCTGGGCAATCCCCCAGATGGCACCGTTGTCCTTGGCCGAGGAAACCGCCAGGCCGGTGGAGATCCGGTTCTGGGTGGTCTGAAGCTGGGAGGCCGTCGCGTTCAGGTTCTGAAGCGCGATGATGGCACCGGTATTGGTATTGATACTGTTCGTGTTGGACATTTCTTTGCCTTCCATTCGTCGTTTTGACGACCGCACCCATTTTAGGTGCGTGGGCAGGAAACCATCGAGCAGTTAACAAAAAATTCTAACTGAAATGTGCGCTTTTGTTAACGCGCCGACGGAAATTCAAGTTGTCCTGTATTCTGAACGTCTTATTGAGTCGAAATCTGAAATCAATTTGGTTTTCGACTTTACAGTATATTCCGGATTCCGGGATATTTCACAAAAATCGCGTTCGTCTGCCGCGCTTTCCGGCTGATTATATTCCGAATAGGAGTGAGCGCCGGAATTTCAAAAATTTCATTTCTGAAACATTTCTCGATCATTGAAACCGTACCGTCGGAGATGGGAATTCTCAGATGAAAAAAATTTTCCTGAATACAAGAACGTCGAATCCGAAATGATTTTCGACGGAAACCGATTTCATTTGTCTAATTCATCATGGCAAATGGCTTCACGTCATTCTGAATGGATTCCAAAAAATTTTGTATTCTGTTCTTCTCGTACGGCGCGTCTTGGACGCATTTTGTGCTTAAAATGAGCGGTCATCCTCTGCCGATGGGGGGCATTCATGCTCTCCGGCCTGGGCGGGTCACGAGCCCTTGCCCCGACGCGCCGGGGGCGTGACACTGTTCCGGAGCCTGCCGACGAACGTCCGGAGACGATGCATGCCCCACAGCCAGGACCCCGGTCCGCAGGACGAAGCGACCGGCACGCAGCCCCATGATCATGACCACGACCACGACCACGATCATGACCACGACCACGACCACACCGTTCCGTCCGCCATCGCCCTGCGGGTCCGCGCGCTCGAGACCCTGATGGTGGACAAGGGGCTGGTCGATCCTGCCGCGCTGGACGCGATCATCGAGACCTACGAGACCCGGATCGGCCCCCGCAACGGCGCGCGGGTGGTGGCCCGGGCCTGGACCAATCCGGCCTATCTCGACCGCCTGAGGCGGGATGCCACCGCCGCCATTGCCGAGCTGGGCTATGGCGGTCGGCAGGGGGAGCACATGCGGGTGGTGGAGAACACGCTGCAGGTCCACAACCTGGTCGTCTGCACCCTGTGCTCCTGCTATCCCTGGTCGGTGCTGGGACTGCCGCCCACCTGGTACAAGTCGTCGGCCTATCGGGCCCGGGCGGTGATCGCCCCGCGGGAGGTGCTGGCCGGTTTCGGCGTGGCGCTGCCCGACACCGTCGAGGTCCGGGTCTGGGATTCCACCGCGGAGATCCGCTACCTGGTGCTGCCGGAGCGACCGGCCGGCACCGAGGGCTGGAGCGAGGACCGGCTGGCAGACCTCGTCACCCGGGACTCCATGATCGGCGTGGCGCGCCTGGCCCCGCCGACGGGGGCCGCGGCATGAACAGTGTCCACGACATGGGGGGCATGGACGGGCTGGGCGAGATCGATCCGACCCTGGACCGGGCCCCGTTCCACGCCCCGTGGGAGGCGCGGGTCCTGGCCCTGGTGCTCGCCAGCGCCGCCTGGGGCCGGTGGAACCTGGACACCATGCGCTTTCATCGGGAGCGGATCCCCGCGGCGGACTACCTGGCCTTCAGCTATTACGAGAAATGGTTTGCGGCCTTGGTGGACCTTCTGGTGCGCCGGGACCTGCTGACGGCAGAGGAACTGGCCAGTGGGCGGCCCGATCCCGCCCGGCCGGTGCTGACCCCGGCCCTGCCGGCTTCCGCCGTCGCCGGGCGGCTGGCGGCCGGCCGCCCGACGGAGCGTCCCGGCGGGCGCGCCCCGACGCTAGTCGCCGGTCAGGCCGTGCGCGCCCGGAACGACCATCCCGCCGGCCATACCCGCCTGCCACGCTATGTCCGGGGGCGGACCGGGCGGATCACGGCCCTCCACGGCTGCCATGTCTTCGCCGATGCCAATGCCATGGGCCGGGGGGAGCAGCCCCAGGCCCTCTATCAGGTGCGGTTCGAGGGGGCGGAGCTGTGGGGCGGGCGGGCCGAACCCCGGTCTGCCGTCTATCTCGACCTGTGGGAGGATCATCTTGACCCCGTCTGATGAGGCCGCGCCGCCGCCGCCCCCGGTGTTCGAGGAGCCCTGGCAGGCCGCGATCTTCGCCCTGGTGGTCGCCCTGCATGACCGGGGGGTGTTCAGCTGGACGGAGTGGAACCGGACGCTGGTCCGGGTCATCGCCGCCTCCGACGCGGCCGGGCGGGGCGGGGCACCCGCCGAGGACGGACACCGCCACCCGCAGGACTGGGTGACGGCCCTGGAGCAGCTGCTGGCCAGCCGGGACATCGCCACCGGGGATGAGGTCACCCGCACGGCCCAGGCCTGGGCGGCGGCGTACCGGGCCACGCCCCATGGCCAGCCAGTGGTGCTGCGGCGGGGGGGGCTGAGGCGGCCAACCCCTCGCCCGACAGGTGGAGGGGCACTTCCTGCGCCTCCCTGACGGGAATCCGGTTGGCGCAGGGCCGGTGCCATCCGCTATATGCGGGGGTTGCGGGTCGCCCTCGGCACCCCTCGGAGACTGATTCGGATGGATGACGATTTTCGCCGCGCCGCCCTCGACTATCACCGCTTTCCGACGCCGGGAAAGCTGTCGGTGGAGCCCACCAAGGCACTGGCCACCCAGCGGGACCTGGCGCTCGCCTATTCCCCCGGCGTCGCCGCGGCCTGCGAGGCGATTGTCGACAACCCGGACGCGGCGCTGGACCTGACCGCCCGGGGCAACCTGGTGGCCGTGGTCACCAACGGCACGGCGGTGCTGGGCCTGGGCGCCATCGGCCCCCTCGCCGGCAAGCCGGTGATGGAGGGCAAGGCCGTCCTGTTCAAGAAGTTCGCCGGGATCGACGTGTTCGACATTGAGGTGGACTGCACCGACCCGCAGAAGTTCATCGAGATCGTCGCCTCCCTCGAACCCACCTTCGGCGGGATCAATCTGGAGGACGTGAAGGCCCCGGAATGCTTCGTCATCGAGCAGGCCCTGCGGGCGCGGATGAACATCCCGGTGTTCCATGACGACCAGCACGGTACCGCCATCGTCTGCGCCGCCGCCGTGCGCAACGCGCTGGTGCTGCAGGGCAAGAAGCTGGAGGAGGTGCGGCTGGTCACCTCCGGCGCCGGGGCCGCGGCGCTGGCCTGCGTCGACCTGCTGGTCTCCATGGGCCTGCCGGCGAAGAACGTGACCCTGACCGACATCAAGGGGGTGGTCTGGCAGGGGCGCGAGCCGGACATGCCGCCGAACATGGCCCGCTATGCCATCCGCACCAATGCGCGGGAGCTGCGCGACGTGCTGCGCGGGGCCGACATCTTCCTCGGCCTGTCCGCGCCCCGGGTGCTGAAGCCGGAATGGCTGAGCCTGCTGGCCCCCAATCCGATCATCCTGGCCATGGCCAATCCCGAGCCCGAGATCCTGCCCAGCGAGGTGCACGCCCATCGGCCGGACGCCATCGTCGCCACCGGCCGCAGCGATTTTCCCAACCAGGTCAACAACGTCCTGTGCTTCCCCTTCATCTTCCGGGGCGCGCTGGACGTGGGGGCCACCGAGATCAACGAGGCCATGAAGGCCGCCGCCGCCGAGGCCATCGCGGCGCTCGCCCGCGCCGAGGCCAGCGAGGCGGTGGCCAATGCCTATGGCGGCGTCTCGCCCAAGTTCGGCAAGTCCTACATCATCCCGGCACCCTTCGATCCCCGGCTGATCCTGACCGTCGCCCCCGCCGTGGCCCGGGCGGCGATGGAGAGCGGCGTGGCCCGGCGGCCGATCGCCGATTTCGACGCCTATCGCGCCCAGCTGGAGCGGTTCGTCTATCGCTCCGGCCAGCTGATGCGGCCGATCTTCACCCATGCCCGCTCCATCGAGGCGCGCGTCGCCTATGCGGAGGGGGAGGACGAGCGGGTGCTGCGCGCCGCCCAGTCGGCGGTGGACGAGGGCATTGCCCGCCCCGTGCTGATCGGCCGGCGGGAGGTGATCTCCGCCCAGATCGCCCGGCTGGACCTGCGGCTGGAGGCGGAAGGGGCGGTGGAGATCTTCGACCCGTCGGACGAGACCGAGCTGGCGGCGGGCCTTGCGGCGGAATACGGCAAGCTGGTGGGACGCCGGGGCGTCACGCCGTCCGAGGCCCAGCGCAACTTCCGCCGCCAGTCCACCATCGCCACGGCCATGCTGCTGCGCCGGGGTCTGGTGGATGCGGCGCTGGTGGGCGGGGCCGGGGACTGGTGGCGGCGCTTCACCACGGTGCTGCCGATCATCCCCAAGGCCGACGACGTCAGCCGGGTCTATTCCATGACCGTGCTGATCCTGCCCAAGGGCTCCCTGTTCATCGCCGACACCCATGTGAACCTCGAGCCCACGGCGACCCAGCTGGTGGAGCTGACCCATCTGGCCCAGCGGGAAGTGCGGCGCTTCGGCCTGACGCCGAAGGTGGCCCTGTTGTCCCACTCCAATTTCGGGGCCAGCCACTCCCCCTCCGCCCGGCGGATGGCCGAGGCGCTGGGCCGAATCCGGGCCGCCTATCCGGACCTGGTGGTGGACGGGGAGATGCACGGGGACTCCGCCCTCAGCCAGCCGATCCGCGACCGGCTGGTGGCCGATTCCCCCATCGACGGCTCGGCCAATCTGCTGATCATGCCGTCGCTGGACGCGGCCAACATCTCCCTGTCCCTGCTGTCGGGGGCCTCCGACGGGCTGATGGTGGGTCCGGTGCTGCTGGGCATGTCGCGGCCCATCCACGTCCTGACCCCCACGGCCACGGCCCGGGGGATCACCAATCTCACCGCGCTCGCCGTCGCCCAGTGCGGCAAGGCCCCCACCCGGACGGACCCGGACGGCGGGGTCGGAGCGCCGATCTCGAGCCTTGCCCCGCGCAAATCCTCCCGCGCCCGCTTCTGGCCCTTTTGACGGGACGGGCGCGGGCGAAAAAACTACCTGAAATTGCGCACGGTCTCCGCCGGGCCCCTACCATGTCCCTCGGATCGCGTCCCCCTGGGCGCGGACGGGGACCGTGGAAAGGGACAGGATGGACTTCGCAGCCTGGGGTGCGCCGCTGGCGGAACAGGAACTGGATCAGGCGGTGGCGCTGGTCGGATGTGACACGGCCGCCCTCTGGGCGCTGGTCATGGTGGAGACCACGGGGGTCGGGTTCCTGCCGGACCGCCGCCCGCGGCTCCTGTTCGAGCGGCACTATTTCAGCCGTCTGACTCAGGGGCGCTTCGACGGCACCGACCCGGACATCAGCGCCCCCACCGCCGGTGGCTACGGCCCGGGCGGGGGGCATCAGTACGACCGGCTGCAGGCGGCGCTGGTGCTCGATCCGGACGCGGCGCTGCGCAGCGCCTCCTGGGGCCTGGGACAGGTGATGGGGGCGGCCTTCCGCGCGACGGGGCACCCGACGGTGGAGGCGATGGTGGCCGACTGCGTGGCGGGGGAGGGGGGGCAGCTTCTGTGCCTGGCCCGCTTCCTGGTCAGCAACGGCCTGGCCACCGCCCTGCAGCAGGGGGACTGGACCCGGCTGGCCCGGGGCTACAACGGTCCGGACTATGCCGCCCAGCACTATGACGAGCGGCTGGCGGCCAGCCATCGACGCCTGGTGCAGGACGGCCTGCCGGACCTCCGGGTCCGGGCCGCGCAGCTGGGCCTGGCCTATCACGACCGGCCGGTGCCGGTGGACGGGCGGCTCGAGCAGGCCACCCAGACGGCCCTGGCCGCGTTCCAGGCGGAGGCCGGGCTGCCGGTGACCCGGCGGCCGGACACCCCCACCCTGGTGCGGCTCTACGACCCTCCGCCCGGCTCGGCGGCCCTGGCTGGTATTCGAAGGGTTTGGCAATACAATTGACAGACATTGTCACATTCGCGGGGTCGTGAATGACGGAACAGCGACGGTCGGATGGACTGAGCACCAGTGGACTCCGGGCAGGAGTGCATCTGGCGCTGGTCTGCGCCCTGTCCTTCGCGGTCCTGCGGATCTTCCAGACGCCGGGACATGCGGCGCTGTTCTGGCCGGCCAACGGGGTGATGACGGCGCTGCTGCTGCGCACCCGCCGCCGACACCTGGCGGCAATCCTGGCCCTGTGTTTCGCCGCCGGGGCCGCGGGGCTGCTGATGGCGGGATCGTCCCCGGCCCATGCCCTGGTCGGCGGCAGCTGCAACCTGGCCGAGGCGGCACTGACCGCCCTTGCCCTGCGACGGCTGGTCGGCGCGGTTGCCGACCTGACCCGGTTCCGTGACCTGATGATCTTCGCCACCGTCTCGGTCATGGTCCCGGCCGCGTCCGCCCTCGTGGCCACGGGCCTGATGGTCGGCTATGCCGCCCCCGGTGCCATGGACTTCCTGCGGGGATGGTGGCTGGCCGACAGCCTCGGCCTGCTGATCGTGACTCCGGCGGCCATGACCGTCCGGATCCGCCCAGCGACCCTGGTGGGCGGTTCCCGGCCACGCTGGATGACGCCCGCGGCCCTCGTCGCCGTGGCGGCCATCGCGGTGGCCGATTCGGTCCTGCCCATGGGCGCCATCGCCATCGGCGGACTGGCCCTGCTGGCCCTGATCGGGGCCGAGTACGGCGGGGCCTTCGCCGCCGCGGCGCTGCTGCTGGTCTCCTCGGCCGCCCTGGCCTCCCGGCTGGTGGGCGGGAGCCTGGCCGACCTTTCGACCGAGCAGGCGTGGCTGGCCGCACAGTCCCTGGTGGTCCTGGCCGTGTCGTCCCTCCTGGCGGAGCAGCGGCGGCTGCAGGCCGAACTGGCCGGGCGTCTCGGCCGCTCCGAGGCGGAGCGCCTGGCCATCGCCGATTCCGACCGCCTGGCCCGCCTGGCCGGGGCGGTGGCCGAGATCGGCTACTGGCGGACCGAATTCACCACGGGGGAGACCGTGTGGTCCGAGGCGATGCTGGGCATTCTGGGCCTGCCGCGGGACGGTGCCGGTGCGCGGCTGAACATCCAGGCGGCGATCCAGACCTGCGTCGTCGCGGAGGACCAGGCCCACATGTTCCGCCTGTCCGAGGCCCTGCGGCGGGACGGCAAGGCCTGGGCCACCCAGGTCCGGGTGATCCGGCAGTCCGATGGGGCCCTGCGGCGCCTGTCCCTCCGGGGCGAGGCGGATGTGGCACCGGACGGAACCGTCACCGGGGTCGTCTGCGTCGGCCGGGACATCACCACCGAGGCCGGGGCCCGCGCCGCCCTGGAGGAGAGCGAGGCCCGCTACCGCCTGGTGACCGAGTACATGCACGACCCGGTCCTGCACATGGCCCTCGACGGCACCGTCCGCTTCATCTCCGGTGCCGCGCGGCGCTACGGCTACGAGCCGCAGGACCTGGTGGGCCGGAACGCGCGGGACTTCATCCACCCCGACGATGTGGAGCGGTTTGCGGAATTCCTCTCCCTGCTGCCGGGACGGGAGACCCTCGACGATGTGCTGTTCGAGACCGAATTCCGGATCCGCACCGCCACGGGCGAGTATGTCTGGGTCGAGGGCAATCCGGCCCTGTTGCGCAATGGCGACGGCGAGATCGACGGCTATGTCAACGGCCTGCGGGACGTCACCAGCCGCAAGCTGGCCGAGCTGGCCCTACAGGAGAGCGAGGCCCGCTACCGGGTGCTGGCCGAGGCATCGCCGGATGTGGTGGTCCGCTACGACCTGGACTTCCGCTTCGAGTACGCCTCTCCGCGGGTGGCGGAATACGGCTTCGACCCGGACGAGCTGATCGGTCGCTCGATCCACGCGATGATCCATCCGGCGGACCGGGAGTTCGTGGAGCAGCGCGTCCGCGAGGGCCTGGCCCGCGGGGAGATGGGCCGGAGCCACGACCGCTCCCATCGCCTCGTCACCAAGGCCGGCGAGACCGTGTGGGTGGAATCGCGCCCCTCCATCATCCGTTCGGCCACAGGGGAGCCCGTGGCGATCCTCGCCCAGGTCCGCAACATCACCGAACGCCGCGCCCAGCACAGGGCCCTGGCCGAGAGCGAGCTGCGGTACCGGACCATCGCCGAGCGGGTGACCGACATCATCGCTGTGTCCGGTGCCGATGGGGTCATCGGGTACCTGTCACCCGCCATCGAGGCCGCCACCGGCTATCTGCCGGAGGAGCTGATCGGCCAGTTCTGGCCCGACCTCGTCCATCCCGATGACCGGGACCTCATGACGGCCGCCTTCCTGGCCATCGCGGCGGGCCGGTCCGACGCCGAGCGGGTCATCCGCTACCGGGCCCGGCGGCGGGACGGCAGCTGGGTCTGGCTGGAGTCCCGCCCGGTGCCGCAGTGGAGCGAGGACGGCGAGCTCGACGGCTGCATCGACGTCATCCGCGATGTGAGCCGCCATGTGGAACTGGAAGCCGACCTCAGGGCCGCCAAGGAGGCGGCGGAGCGCGCGGCCCTCGCCAAGTCGGAATTCCTGGCCAATATGAGCCACGAGATCCGGACGCCCCTGACGGCGGTGCTCGGCTTCGTGGGGGTCGTCTCCGACCGGCCGGACCTGGCTCCGGACATGCGCATGGATCTGGAGCGGATCGACCATGCGGGCCGGACGCTCTTGTCCATCGTCAACGACATTCTCGAGGTCTCCAAGCTCGAGGCCGGTCAGGTGCGGATCGAACGCACCCCGTGCGACCTCCGGCGCCTGACCGCCGACCTGATCGACATGTTCGCCCCCCAGGCCGCGGCCCGGGGCCTGTCCCTGACCCTCAAGGTTTCGGACGGGGTGCCAGGGGTCCTCGGCCTGGACGGGGACCGCGTCCGCCAGGTGGCGGTGAACCTGATCGGCAACGCCCTGAAATTCACCGAGTCCGGCACGGTGGGCCTGGATGTCGACTATGCAGCCGCCGACGAGCGCGTGCTGTTCCGGGTCCACGACACCGGCCCCGGGCTGGATGCACAGCAGACGGCGGGCCTGTTCCAGCGGTTCTCGCAGGTGGACACGTCGGTCAGCCGTCGGCAGGGGGGCACGGGTCTGGGCCTCGCCATCTGCCGCGGTCTGGTCCAGGCCATGGGCGGGGAAATCTCCGTGGACAGCACCCCGGGGGTCGGTGCCTGCTTCAGCTTCGCGATTCCGGCCCGGCCCTGCGCCCTCCCGGTGAGCGAACCGGTGAGCGCCCCGGACTTTGCCGGGGTCCGGCTGCTGGTGGTGGACGACAATGTCTCCAACCGCGACCTGGCGGAGCGGATCTTCCGCCATCTGGGCTTCCGGGTCGATGTGGCGGCCAGCGGGTCGGAGGGCGTGGCGGCCTGCGAAGCCACCGCCTACGACCTGATCCTGATGGACATCCGCATGCCCGAGCTGGACGGCCCGACCGCGGCCCGGATGATCCGCGACGGGGAGGGCCCGAGCCGCGGCTGCCCGATCCTGGCCTTCACCGCCGATGTGGATGCCGGGCTGGACCAGCGCTATCCCGGCCTGTTCGACGGCATGGTGCGAAAGCCCATCGAACTGGCGCAGCTGATCACGGAGGTCTCGGCCTGCCTGCCGACCCTGCGGGTGCCCGTGTCCGCCGCCGTCCGCTGACCACAGCCTGAAACATTGCCGACAGTTAATGTCGCGATGCTTGCCTTGATGGTGGGGGCATCCCTAATCTGCGATCCTTGGATGCAGGGCCCGACCGGCCCCCTGGGGAGACACCACCGATGCGCAGATTGACGGCCACCCTTCTGGCAGGGGCGATGATGATCGCGCCGGTCCTGACCCCCGCTGTGGCCCATGCCGACACCCCCGCCAAGGCCGCCGACGCCGGGGCGAAGAAGGCGGATGCCGACACGGTCGAGGTCAGCGCCGTCGAGACCGCCCATCCCGTCGCCCGGTCCATCCCCTTCCACGGGACGACCCTGAACTACACCGTGACCCCCGGGACCCTGACCATCCGCAATGACGAGGGCGTGGCCACGGCCAGCCTGTTCTACGTGGCCTATACGGTGAAACCCGCCCCCGGCGCGCCGCCGCGGCCGGTGAGCTTCCTGTACAATGGCGGGCCCGGATCCTCGACCATGTGGCTGCATCTGGGCTCGTTCGGTCCTCTGAAGATCGCCATGGCCGGGCCCGACATGGTGCCCGCCGCGCCGGTGAAGCTGAGCGCCAACCCCGACACCCTGCTCGACAAGACCGACCTGGTGTTCATCGATGCCCCCACCACGGGCCTGTCGCGCATGATCGGCAAGACCGAGGCCAAGACCGTGTTCGGGGTGGACGGGGACCTGGACGCCTTCTCCCGGGGCATCCAACGCTGGCTGAAGGTCTACAGCCGCTGGGACAGCCCCAAGTTCCTGATCGGCGAGAGCTACGGCACCCTGCGCTCCGCCGGTCTGGCGCATCTGCTGGCGGAAAAGGGCGTGCAGCTGAACGGCGTGGCCCTGGTCTCCACCACCCTGAACATCGGCCTCCTGTTCCAGGCCAATGACCGGGGCTATGTGAACATGCTGCCGACGGAGGCGGCGACGGCCTGGTTCCACAACCGCCTCTCCCCTCGGCCCGCGGACCTGGAGAGCTTCCTGACGGAGGTCCGGACCTTTGCCGACGGGCCCTATGCGGCGGCCCTGGCCAAGGGCACGGCCGTTTCCGCGGCGGAGCGGGACGCAGTGGCGGCGAAGGTCGCGGCCTATACCGGCGTCTCGGCCCAGTTCGTGCTGAACAACAACCTGCGCCCCGACCCGGACCGGTTCCGCAAGGAGCTGCTGCGGGGCGAGCGCAAGACCGTCGGTCGCCTGGACTCCCGCTTCCTGGGCGAGGATGCCGATGCCGGCGGGGAGGGGACCGAATACGACCCCACCGACAACGCCATGACCGGGGCCTGGGTCAGCACCATCAACGACTATCTGTTCCGCGACCTGGGGTATGAGACCAACCTCACCTACCGGCCCAATAACTATGGGGCCCAGGAGGGGGACGGCTGGAACTGGAAGCACCGGGTCGAGGGCCTGGGCGGGCAGCTGACCGCCGACACCTCCGTCGACCTCGCCGCCGCGCTGCGCCGCAATCCCCGGCTGAAGTTGCTCAACATCGCCGGCTATTACGACATGGCCACCCCGTTCTTCGGGGCGGAATACGACGTCAAGCACATGGCCGTGGATGCGGACCGGCAGGCCAACATCACCTACAAGTACTATCCCGCCGGTCACATGGTCTATATCGAGCCCAATTCCGCCCGCCAGCTGCGCCTCGACATCGAGGCCTGGATGGACACGGCGAAATAGGCCCATCCCGCGAGGCACCGCATGCTCACCGTCACCCCCTCCGGTCAGGCCTGCGGTGCCACCGTCACCGGCCTCGACCTGTCCGGCCCTCTGTCCGACGACTTGGTGGCCGAAATCCGCGCCGCCTGGCTCACGCACCACGTGCTGGCCTTTCCCGGGCAGGCGCTGGATGACGATGCGCTGGAGCGGTTCACGCTGGCGTTTGGCGGCTTCGGCGATGACCCGTTCATCGCCCCCATCCCCGGGCGGCAGCACGTGATCGCCGTGCAGCGGCGGGCGGACGAGACCTCTCCCATCTTTGCGGAGAGCTGGCATTCGGACTGGAGCTTCCAGGCGCGGCCGCCGGCGGGCACCTGCCTCTACGGGATCACCATCCCCCCGGTGGGCGGGGACACCCTCTATGCCAACCAGCACGCGGCGCTGGACGCCCTGCCGGATGCCCTGCGGCGCCGGATCGAGGGCCGGAGGGCCATCCACTCCGCCCGGCTGCCCTATGCCCGGGACGGGGCCTATGGGGAGGCGGACCGGGCCCGGCGCTCCATGGACATCCGCCCCTCCGACGAGGCGCTGAAGACCGAGACCCACCCCCTGATCCAGGCACATCCGGAGACCGGGCGCGAGGCCCTGTTCGGCTGCCTGGGCTACATTGTCGGCATCGAGGGGATGGACGACGCGGAGGCCCGGCCCCTGCTGCTGGAGCTCTATCACTGGCAGGGGCGCGAGGCGTTCCAGTACCGGCATGTCTGGTCGCCGGGCATGCTGGTCATGTGGGACAACCGCTCGGTGCTGCACGCGGCCACGGGGGGCTATGACGGCCATGACCGGCGGCTGCACCGCACGACCATCGCCGCCTGGACACCCCCGGCCGCGGCCTAGCTGCCCCTTGGCGGCCCCCTAGCTTCCGAGGAACATCTGCCGGATGCCGGCGCGGAAGGCCTCCACCCCGGCGCTCAGCCGCTGGCCATAGGTGGCCTTGGCATCGGCCCCGGCGACGAAGGTGACCTTCGGGCTGTCGTCATGCACCGCTTCCCAGACCACCTCGGCGATCTGCTCGGCGGTGGAGCCGTTGGCCCGCCGCTCCGGATTGGAGAAGGCCGCCATGGTCCGGGTGATGGCCTCCATGTAGGCCGGGTGCGGCGTGAACACGAGGGAGCGGGAGGCGAAGTCGGTGCTGATGCCCCCGGGCGCCACGGTCTTCACCCGGACGCCGAAGGGCTCCATTTCGAAGGCCAGGCTCTCGCTCCAGCCCTCCAGGCCCCACTTGGTGGCGTGGTAGACGGAATTGAACGGGAAGGCGACCAGACCGCCGATGGAGGTGGTGGTGAGGATCACGCCCTTTCCCTGTGCCCGCAGGGCCGGAAGGAAGGCCTGGGTCACCCGCATCACCCCGAGCAGGTTGGTGTCCAGTTGCCGGACCAGCTGGTCGTCCGTCGCCCCCTCGAAGGCTCCGGCCAGCCCGTATCCGGCATTGTTGAACAGCACGTCGATCGGCCCCCGGGCCAGCGCCGCCGCGGCCGCGGCCTTGATCTGTGCCGGGTCGGTCACGTCCAGGGGCAGGAGGGTGATCCCCTTGACGGCCGCCAGCTCCGCTTCCTTGTCCGGGTTGCGCATGGTGGCGATGACGTTCCAGCCCCTGGAGGCGAACAGCAGGGCCGTGGCCCGGCCAAGCCCCGTGGACGCGCCGGTGATGAAGATGGTCTGTGACATCGAGGTGGTCTCCGTTCCCGTTTTGCCGAGCATGACAGCAATCCGCGCAGACCAGAAGCGCGGCCCCGTCGCACGCCTGTCCGGTCGCAGACGCTGGCGCCCCGGCGGCGCGGTGATTATCTTGCCTTTCGACGCAGCGCCGACCGGGCGCGCAGATACCGCGGGACGCGGCAGGAGCTCGACACATGGCTGACACCACCGACTACACGCCCCCCGCCGTCTGGGTCTGGAACAAGGAAAACGGCGGCCGCTTCGCCGCGATCAACCGGCCGATCTCCGGTGCCACCCACGAAAAGGTGCTGCCCGTGGGCAAGCATCCCTTCCAGCTCTATTCCCTGGGCACGCCCAACGGGGTGAAGGTCACGATCATGTTCGAGGAACTGCTCGAACTGGGCCATACGGGTGCGGAATACGACGCCTGGATGGTGGTCATCAGCAATGGCGACCAGTTCGGCAGCGGCTTTGTCGAGGTCAATCCCAACTCCAAGATCCCCGCCCTGATGGACCGCAGCGGCGACAAGCCGATCCGGATCTTCGAGTCCGGGGCCATGCTGGTCTATCTGGCGGAGAAGTTCGGGGCCTTCCTGCCGACGGAGCCTGCCGCCCGGGCGGAGACCCTGTCCTGGCTGTTCTGGCAGATGGGCAGCGCCCCCTTCCTCGGCGGCGGCTTCGGCCACTTCTACGCCTATGCCCCGGTGAAGATCGAATACGCCATCGACCGCTATGCCATGGAGGTGAAGCGCCAGATGCACGTGCTCGACACCCATCTGGCGACCCACGAATACCTGGCGGGGGACACCTACACCATCGCCGACATGGCGGTGTTCCCCTGGTACGGGGCCATGGCCAAGGGCCTGCTCTACGGGGCGGCGGAGTTCCTGTCGGTGCACGAGTACAAGAACGTCCTGCGCTGGGCCGACCAGATCAACCAGCGCCCGGCGGTGATCCGCGGCCGCAAGGTCAATGTGGGCTGGGGCGATCCGGCCAACCAGCTGCTGGAACGCCACGACGCCAGCGATTTCGAGCTGCGGACACAGGACAAGATCGGCGGGTAGGGGGGGGCTGCGTCCTTCGAGACGGGCTTCGCCCTCCTCAGGATGACGAAGGTTGGGGATCAATGACCGTCGTCATCCAGCGTCCTTCGAGACGGGCTTCGCCCTCCTCAGGATGACGAAGGTTGGGGATCAATGACCGTCGTCGTCCTGCGTCCTGCGTCCTTCGAGTCGGGCCGTGTCGGCCCTCCTCAGGATGACGACCGTTGTTGCAAACGGGCAGGGACGTGGGTTCGACCTACAACCCTCGTCATCCTGAGGAGCCCCGCAGGGGCGTCTCGAAGGACGCACTCTGCCGGACCTTGAACAAGGTTCCCGGCTCAAGGCCGGGAATGACGAATTCCATTTTATCTCGTCATTCCCGGGCGAAGACCCGGGAACCTCCATCAAGCCTACCCCCCCACAACAACACCCTTGAGGCCGCCCTCTCCGGTCCCTAACCTGCGGAAAACACACCTGCAGGAAACGCCCCATGTCCCGTCGATCCTCTCCGCGCGCCGCCGTGTGCGTGCTGGCCGCCCTGTTCGCGGCGCAGACCTTCCAGCGGGCGGCGGCGGCGGACCAGCCCTGGCTCGACCCCCACCGTTCGCCTGAGGAGCGCGCGCGGCTGGCCGATGCGGCCATGACCGATGCGGAGCGGATGAGCTGGCTGCACGGTCCCATGGCCATCCCCCTGGGCCGCAACGTGAAGCTGCCCAAGGACGTGCTGATCAGCGCGGGCTACTATCCCCCCATCCCCCGGCTGGGCCTGCCGGAATGGTACGAGACCGATGCCAGCCTCGGCGTCGCCAACCCGGCGGACCTGCGCCGGGGCGAACGCTCCACCATCCTGCCGTCAGGGCTGGCCACCGCGGCCAGCTTCGATCCCGAGGTCGCCTATGCCAACGGGGCCATGGTCGGGGCGGAGGCCTGGGCCAAGGGTTTCAACGTGCTGCTGGGCGGCGGGGTGAACCTGACGCGGGAGCCGCGCAACGGCCGCAACTTCGAATATCTGGGAGAGGATCCGCTGCTGGCCGGGACCCTGGACGGGGAGGCGATCCGCGGCACCCAGGGCCAGCACGTGGTCTCCACCATCAAGCACTATGCCCTCAATGACCAGGAGACCCAGCGGCACACGATCAATGCGGTGATCGACGAGGCGGGCCTGCGGGAATCCGACCTGCTGGCCTTCGAGATCGCCATCGAGCGCGGCCAGCCGGGTTCGGTCATGTGCAGCTACAATTTCCTCAACGGCCAGCCCGCCTGCGGCTCCGACTTCCTGCTCAACAAGGTGCTGAAGCAGGACTGGGGCTATGCGGGCTGGGTCATGTCCGACTGGGGCGCGGTGCACGGGGTGCAGGACGCCGTCCACGGCCTCGACCAGGAGAGCGGCGAGCAGATCGACAAGGAGACCTGGTTCCTCAAGCTGCCGGACGAGGTGGCCGCCGGGCGCATCCCCGCCGCCCGCCTGTCGGAGATGAGCCGCCGCATCCTGCGGGGCCTGTTCGCCGCCGGGGCCATCGACCATCCGGCCAAGCGGGGCACGGAGATCGACTTCGCCGCCCATGCGGAGGTCGCCCGCCGGGCCGAGGCCGAGGGGCTGGTGCTCCTGAAGAACCGGGGCGACCTCCTGCCCCTGACAGCGAAGGCGAAGACGGTGCTGGTGGTGGGCGGCTATGCCAATCACGGGGTTCTGAGCGGCGCGGGCTCGGCCCAGGTGCTGGGGGTCGGCGGACCGGCCATCAGCCTGCCGGTGAATGCCGAGAACGAGGCCAGCAGCTTCGGCCGGGTGGTCTATCAGGCGGGGGCCCCCACCGTGGCCCTCAAGCAGGCGGCCCCCGGACCGGTGGAGATCCGCTATGACGGCGGGGACTATCCGTCCCAGGCCGCCGCCGCCGCCCTCCGGGCCGACGTGGTGATCGTCTTCGCCACCCGCTGGGAGGCGGAAGGGGCCGACGTGCCGGACCTGACCCTGCCCGCGGGCCAGGACGCCATGATCGCCGCCGTCGCCGCCGCCAATCCCAACACCATCGTCGTGCTCGAGACCGGCGGGCCGGTGGCCATGCCGTGGCTCGACAAGGTCGGCGCGGTGATGGAGGCCTGGTATCCCGGCCAGAAGGGAGCGGAGGTGATCGCAGATGTGGTCTGGGGCAAGGTGAACCCCTCGGGCCGCCTGCCCATCACCTTCCCGGCCAGCCTCGACCAGCTGCCCCGTCCCGCCATTCCGGGGGCCGACCTGCCACCCAACACGGCGGTGGAGGCCCCCCATCCGGAAGGGTCGAACACCGGCTATCGCTGGTATGCGGCGAAGGGGCTGAAGCCCCTGTTCCCCTTCGGGCACGGCCTCAGCTACAGCCGGTTCGCCTATGCCAATCTCAAGGTGCAGGGGGGCCAGACGATGACCCTCAGCTTCGACGTCACCAATACCGGCTCGCGGGAGGGGATGGACACGCCCCAGGCCTATCTGACCGCCCGTCCCGGCGGGGCCCTGCTGCGGCTGGTGGGCTTCCAGAAGGTGTCGCTGAAGCCGGGGGAGACCCGCCATGTGACCCTCGCCGCCGACCGCCGCCTGCTGGCCGACTATGACGTGGCCCATCACGGCTGGTCCGTGGCGGGCGGCAGCTACGCGGTGGCGGTGGGGGCCTCGTCCGCGGACCTCACCCTCACCGGTCAGGCGAAGGTGACGGCCCAGCGGCTGAAGCCCTGATCCCCTCCGGTCAGTGCGAGGCGGCGGCCCGGGTGGTCATGCCGAGGCTGCCCAGCCAGCGATAGAAGTCGTCCAGCCAGCCGTCGCTGGTCGAGCCCTGGCGGCGGGTGCCGAAGCCGTGCCCGCCCTTGGCATAGACGTGCAGCTCCGCCGGGGCATGGGCCGCGTGCCAGGCGTCGAAGCTGGCCGTGGTGACCTTGCCGAACAGGGGGTCGTCCGCCGCCACGGCAGAGAACAGGGGCGGGGCGTCCTTGGGCACCACCAGGCCGGGGCGCACCGGCGCGTACAGGTCCCCGACAAAGGCCGGATGCAGGGCCGGGTCCGCCCCCAGGCTGAGCGCCATGAAGCCTCCCGCCGAGAAGCCCAGCACGCCGATCCGTTGGCGGTCGAGGCCATAGCGGGCGGCGTTGGTCTGGATCATCGCCAGGGCCGCCTTGCCGTCGGCCGTGGCCTCCGCCTCGCCGGGCAGGGGGGCATTGGGGTCGACCCCGCCGCTGAGCTTCTTCATGAAGGCCGCGAAGAAGGTCGCCCGGTCCGGTGCCGTGGCCTCGACCCGGTACTTCAGCACGAAGGCGGCAATGCCCCGGTCCGCCAGCCACTGGGCGACCTCCGTCCCCTCCTGGTCGATGGACAGGGCCGCAAAGCCGCCGCCGGGCATGACCAGCACGCCGACGCCGGTCGCCTTGGCCGGGTCCGGCAGATAGGCGGTGACGGTGGGGGCGGTGACGTTGCGCAGCATCCGGTGATTGTCCGGCGGCCAGCCCTCGGTGATCTCCACCCGGCCGGTGGCCTCCCAGCCCGCAGGGGGCGTGGCATAGAGGGGCACGGTCTGCGGGGCCGGGCTCGCCCCCGCCGCCGCGGCGGTGCCGGCCATGAGCCCGGCGGCCAGAAGTCCGATGACAGGATGGCGCATGTCGGTCGTTTCCCCGGAATGGTCTGATCTTCACCGACTATGGCCGGGGATGGATCGGGCGCCAAGACTGGCCCTCCGGCCGCCGGGTGGCTAGGGTCCGCCCCGATGACCGGACAGGAGGACTTGGGCGTGAGGGCAGGGCGGCTGACAGGACGGGTGGCGCTGGTGACGGGCGGCGCGCAGGGGATCGGGCTCGCCTGTGCCCGGCGCTTTGCCGAGGAGGGGGCGCGGGTCGTGCTGGTGGACCTGGCCATAGACACGGGCCCGGCGGCGGCCGCGGCCCTGGTGGCGGCGGGGCTGGATGCCCGGTTCGAGGCCTGCGACGTCACCGGGCGGGAGGCGTTCGAGGCGGTGCTGGACCGCTGCTCTGCCGAGCTCGGCGTTGTCGACCTCCTGCTCAATAACGCCGGCGTGGCCCTCCAGGCGGACATACTGACGGCGACCGAGGCCCTGTACGATCAGGTGATGGGCGTGAACCTGAAGGCGGCCTTCTTCGCCACCCAGGCCGTGGCCCGGCGGCTGATCGCGGCGGGGAGGGGCGGGGTGATCCTGAACATGTCCTCGGTGAACGCGGTGATGAACATCCCCAACCTGATCGCCTACAACCTGTCCAAGGGCGGCCTGAACCAGCTGACGAAGAATGCCGCCATTGCCTTGGCACCGCACCACATCCGGGTCTGCGGCATCGGGCCGGGTACCATCATGACCGACCTGGCTCGCAATGCGGTGCTCGGCAATCCCGACGCCCTGAACGGCATCCTGTCCCGCACCCCCCTCGGCCGGGCGGGGGAGCCGGAGGAGATCGCCGCCATCGCCGCCTTCCTGGCCTCGGACGACGCCTCCTATGTGACGGGGGAGACCCTCTATGCCGACGGCGGGCGACTGGGCCTGAACTACACCGTTCCCGTGCCCTAGGCAGGCGGGTCCAGCGGCACCGTCACCCCCTCCCGGGCGGAGCGGCGACCGGCGTCCAGCACCGCCATGACCTCCAGGATCTCGGCGGAGGAGGTGGGAGACGGGGCATCGCCCCGCACCGCGGCGGCCATCTGGCGATAGATCTGCCGCTGGTCCCCCGAAAGGGCCGGGCGTGGGGGGCGTTCGCCGTCTGCGTCCCAGAGCCGGAGCGGGTCCGGATCGCGGCCCCAGTCCCCCTCGCCGGGCGGCTGGCCGCTCAGAAGCTGGGCCTCCTGCCGGTCGGCTCCGGCCTTCACGAGGCTGCCGCCGTCCCCGTGGGCGATGAAGCGGGGCACGCCACCCGCCACCAGCATGGAGGCATGCAGCACCACCCGCAGGCCGTCATAGGCCAGCACCGCATGGAACCAGTCGTCTGTCTGCGCCCCCGGCCGCATCCCGGCCATCTGGGCGGTGACCGTGCGGGGGCTGCCGAACAGCTGCAGGGTCTGGTCGATCAGATGGGGTCCGAGATCGTACCACACCCCGGCACCTGGGACGTCATGCTCCCGCCAGCGGTCGCGGACCTGCGGCCGGAACCGGTCGAAGTGAGACTCGAAGTGGCGGACCGGGCCGATGGCACCCTCAGCAAGGGCCGCGCGGACGGTCAGGAAGTCGCTGTCGAAGCGGCGGTTCTGGAAGGCCGCCACCGGCACCCCCGCCGCCGCGCCCGCGGCCAGCACCGCCGCCGCCTCCGCCCGGTCCAGGGCAAAGGGCTTCTCCACCAGCACCGCCTTGCCCGCGGCGATGGCCTGCAGGGCCAGCGGGGCGTGCCGGGCATTGGGGGTGGCGATGACCACCAGCTCCACCGCCGGGTCGGCCAGCAGGGCGTCGGGAGAGGTCACGATCCGCGCACCGGGGCAGGCGGCCTCGGCCTCCCTAGGACGGGTGGTGCAGATCGACGCCAGCGCCAGTTCGCTGAGGGACGTGATCAGCGGCGCGTGGAAGGTGCGGCCCGCATAGCCGAAGCCGATGAGGCCGACCCCGACCGGAGGCGACCCGGTCAATGGCCCAGGTCCCGGGGCAGCACCCGGTCGAGTTCCGCGGCAATGGCCTCCATGGCCTCGATGCGGGGGTGGTAGGGGGCCAGGGCCCGCCCGCCGGGGCCGGGGTCGTGCCAGCCGTTCACCCAGGGATGCGGAGCGCAGATGTCGTGCCCGGCGGTCAGGGTCGAGGCCCGGACCAGGGTCGCGCCGGCGGCTGCCGTGACCTCCGCCGTCAACCGATTCAGCCGCTCCGCCCGGGCCCGGGCGCGGGTCATGTCGGCCTCGGTCAGGGGGGAGCGGTCCGGGCAGACCCCCTGGTCGGGCAGGACGGTGGTGTAGTCCACCACCACGATCCGGGCCCCCGGCGCCCGGGTCCGGAGCTGGGCCAGCAGGTCGGTGAAGCTGGCGCGCAGGGTCGTGAACCGGGCCTCCAGGGTCTCGTCGGGGGTGGGCGTGCAGCTGCTGACCCCCTGATTGCGGCAGGAGATGGCCCCGAGGTCCCCCAGATAGCTCACGTCATTGCCGCCGATGGTCACGGTGATCAGCCGGACGCCGGGGCCCACCCCCTCCATCTGCGGCGGCAGGCCGAACTGGCGGTGGGTGGTCAGGTCGGGGGTCCTTGCCCCGCCGCAGGACCGGTCGTCCAGGCTCAGGTGCCGCCGGGCCGCCAGCTTGTGCGCGTAGTTGTCGAGGGAGCGGAAGCAGGGGGGCGGTGCCGTCGAATCCGGGCGGCCCACATCTGGCCCCGAGGCAAAGGAGCTGCCCAGGGCCACATACGCCGCCGGGGTCCGGACAGGCTCCGGAGCGGGGGCCGTCGCCGCGGCGGCCTGCCAAGCCGCTGCCAGCAGGATCATTGCAAGGCCTGTCATCCGATCACGCGCTCCTGAGGTCACCCGCAGGATAGGGCACCGACCGGGTGGGAGGCGAGCCCGCAAATGCCGTCGCGCCAACAGGCCCACGGTCAGTTTGAGCCATGTGTCCGTCAATGGATGTTGCTGATGCAGGGGGGCGGCGTTAACCTTTCCCCCAGCACGCGAAAAGCGCGGTGCGGAAGACGGCCGGGGGCGGGCATGTCACGACCTTTCCATCGGATACTGGGGCTCTCCCTCACGGTTGCGCTGGGCCTCGGCGCGGCGGCCATGGCATCGCCGCCGAAGCACAAGCCCTCCCATCCGGCCGCGGCGGACGCGCAGCAGGTCATCCCCCCCAAGACCGTCTACTGGCTGAGTGCCGTGACCCAGAACGGCTTCGGCATGGGCGGGCGGCCCCCCTCCAGCGGCGACCTGATGAAGATGGCCATGGGCGGCGGCATGGGCGGCGTGCAGAAACAGCTCAGCCTCGACCTTGGTTCCAGCCTGGCACCCGCCGGGGCGCCCGAGGCCTCCCACGCCATTCCACCCACCATGAACATGGGCAAGGCGCTGGCCCTGCGCTCCCCCCGCCCGGTCTCGGGGACGCCGTCCCGCGGGACCGAGCCGGAGCCGGAGCACCGGGACTTCCAGCGGCCCAAGGGGCGCATCCTGCTGTTCTGGGGCTGCGGCGAGACGGCGCGCCCCAACCAGCCGGTGGTGTTCGATTTCTCCAAACTCGCCGCCGGTCAGATCCCCCCCGACCTGTTCGCCGGGGAAGTGGTCCGGGTGGCCCGTCCGCCGTCCGCCGCCACCTGGCCGACCTACGGCGTCTGGCCCAATGAGGATCGCGGCAGCCGCCAGAGCGTGCCGGCGGACGCCTCCCTGGTCGGCGCGCACCGGGTGACCGGCAACTACACCCCCGGCATGGACTTCACCCTGGACCAGGACTGGATGGGGGCCCTGAACCTCGTCCAGACCAGGCTGCCCTCCGGCGCGCTGCAACTGGACTGGAACGGCCTGCCCGGCGCCACGGGGCACTTCGCCCAGCTGATGGGGGCGTCGCGCAATGCCGATGGCGGGTCCGACATCGTGTTCTGGTCCTCCAGCGAGACCCAGACCTTCATGTCCGGCCTGACGGAGTTCATCGCGCCGGGGGAGGCGGCCCGCCTGGTGGAGCGCCGGTATCTGATGGCCCCTGACCAGACCCGCTGCGTGGTCCCCCGGGAGGTGATGGCGGCCACCCGGGGCGGCCTGATCTCGCTGGTTGCCCACGGACCGGAGCAGAATATCGTCTATCCCCCCCGTCCGCAGGACCCGCATATCCCCTGGGTCCAGGACTGGGCAGTGAAGGCGCGGTTCGTCTCCCGCACCGGGGCCATGGCCGGGATGAACATGCCGATGGGGGACCGCAATGCCCGGACCGACCCGGCCCGCTGCGCCCCGCGGCCGAGCGGGGCCTCGATGCTGGGCGGTGCGCTGGGTGGCTCCCTCGGGGGCGCACTGGGCGGCATGCTGTCCAAGCCGATCAAGCCGGACGGCTGCCCGAACTAGGCTGCAGCGCCGGAGGCCTGCGGGGCCGGGAACAGCTCCCGCCAGCTGTCCAGCTTGTCGCTGTTGTCATGGTCCCAGGGGTGGAAGCCGGGACGGTACCAGTCCCAGTAGGCCCGCCAGCTGCGGCGGAACAGGCCCGGCCGCCCGAACAGATAGTCGAGGACCCTCAGGTGCGCCCGCACCGGCGCCACCCCGTCGGCGATCAGCAGCTTTGCAGCGAACCGGGTGATGTTGAAGGAAAACAGCAGGGTGGAGACGACCATCACCTGCACCCGCACCCGATAGCGCTGCAGGGGCGACCAGCCCTTGGAGATCTCGCGGAACACGTCGAAGGCCACGGCCTTGTGCTCCGTCTCCTCCATGGCGTGCCACTGCCACAGGCGCACGATCTCCGGGGGCACCCCGTCCCAGAAGCGCGGATCGTCGAGGAACAGGTCGGCCATCATGGCGGTGAAGTGCTCCAGGGCGATGGTGACGCCCAGCATGGCCACCGGGCCGTAGGTCTCGAGCCTTTGCAGCCGCCCCTGCAGCTCCTGCTGGATGGCGTCCACCGGATAGCGGTCGCGGTCCAGCCCGGCGTTCAGGCCCACATGCTCCCGGGTATGGATCGCCTCCTGGGCGATGAAGGCCCGGGCGTCCTCTGCCAGTTGGCCGGACAGCTGGGGCCGGTAGTGGCGCACCGCATCCATGAACAGGCGCTCCCCGTCCGGAAAGGTCAGGGACAGGGCGTTGAACACCGCCGTCGCCACCGGATCCCCGCCCATCCATGAGTTGCCGTGACCGATCGTTGTGTCGAACTGGACGTTGCGCGGGATAACCCGGTGGGATGCCGGACGGTGCATTGTCTCGTCTCCAGGTGTGCGATTAATAGCGCGCGCCCCCCTCCGCGGAGGACGGGACGAGACATGGAGCATACTGACAAAAATGTCAATAGAGTCGTCCACCGAAGGATCGCGCCGTCGTCGGTCCCCTGAGGCTGCGCGGGAGAATGTGCTCCGGGCGGCGGAAGGGATTCTGGTGGAATCGGGTCCGCAGAACCTGAAGCTGGTGGAGGTGGCGGCCCGGGCCGGGGTGGTGAACGCCACCGTGCTGCATCATTTCGGCTCGATCACCGGGCTGCAGACCGCGCTGATGACCCGCATGATCGAGCAGCTGGTCAGCCGGATCCTGGCGATTTCCGCCGCCACCGCCGACCACGGCGAGATGGCCGGGGCCAGCACGCTCGCCCTGTTCGATGCCTTCGAGGCCCGGGGCGTGGCCCGGCTGGCCGCCTGGCTGGAAATGACCGGGGAGGCCCGGCGCCTGACCGTGGTGCGCGAGGCCGTCCGCGAGGTGATCAGTACCCGGCGGGAGGTGCCGGAGGGGGTGTCGCCGGAACAGCTGGAGGACTTCATCCTGCTCTGCATCTCCGTGGCGCTGGGGGTGGGCCTGTTCGGCCCGACCCTGGGGGTCCTGCTGGACAAGCCGGAGAGCCGGGCGCGGGAACTGGCCCTGCCGCTGCTGCTCGCCCTGGCGCAGAGCGCCCTGCCGTCGACCCAGGGCTAGACCCGCGCGGCCTCAGTCCTGCGCGTCCGAAGGGCCCGGCCCGGCCATCAGCGCCTGGACCCGCCGCCATCCCTCCGCCTCCGCCGCTCCGGCGCGGGTGAAGGCGTCCTGCAGCAGGCGCATCTGGACGCCGGTCAGCTCCTGCTCCAGCCGCTGGCCCTCCGGCGTCAGCCGCAGGCGCTTGACCCGGCGGTCCTCCGGTGCGGCGGCGGTGGAGACCAGGTGCATCTCGATCAATTGGCGCAAGGGCGCGTTCAGCGCCTGCTTGGTCACGGCCAGGCGCTTCAGCAGTCCCTGGACCGAGACGTCGGGCGTGCGATGGATGAAGTACAGGATCCGGTGGTGGGTCCGCCCCAGACCCCGGCGCGCCAGGATGCGGTCCGGCGGGTCGGTGAAGCTGCGATAGGCGAAATAGAACAGCTCTATGGCTTCGCGCAGCTCGGCCTGACGGGACGGGGGAAGGGTGGTTGGGTCAACCATGTTGACAGAATAGTCCCGCCGGTCCTAGCCTGTCGATAGGTCAACTCCATTGACGCAAAAGGTGACGACATGGCGCGACTGTCCGAGCGGCTGGGCGATCTGCGGGCCTCCCCGGTGCGGGCCATGCTGGCGGCGTCCCAGCAGCCGGAGATGATCTCCTTTGCCGGGGGGCTGCCCGATGCGGACAGCTTTTCCGACCTCGACATCCCGGCCCCGCCCCGGCACCTGCTGCAGTACGGCCCCAGCGAAGGGGAGGCGGATCTCCGCGCGCACATGGCGGGCGAGCTCCGGGCCCTGGGCATCGACACCGAGGCGGATCGGGTCCTGATCCTGTCCGGCTCGCAGCAGGGGATCGACCTGGTGGCGAAGCTGGCCATCGACCGCGGGACCGGGCTTGCGGTAGAGTCTCCGTCCTATCTGGCGGCGCTGCAGGTGTTCCGCTTCTTCGGCGCATCCTTCCAGGTGCTGGACCGGACCGACCCGGCGGCGGGGTGGGCGGCCAGCCCTCCGGCCGTGGCCTATGTCACGCCGACCTTCCAGAACCCCACGGGCAGTTGCTGGACGGCGGCGGAGCGGGCGGGGCTGGCGGCGGCCTGCGCGGCGCACGAGGTGATCCTGTTCGAGGACGACCCCTATCGCGACCTGGTCTATGACCCCTGCGACCGTCGGCCGGTGTGCGCGGGGGCGGACGGTTCCTGGATCCATCAGGGGTCGTTCTCCAAGACCGTGGCGCCGGGGCTGCGGCTGGGCTTCCTGACGGCATCGCCGGACCTGTTTCCCCACCTGCTGGCCTTGAAACAGGCCGCCGACCTGCACACCAACCGCTTTGCCCAGTGGAGTGTCCTGCAGATCCTGCAACATCCCGGCCGGGCCCAGCGGATGGCCCGGGTGGTGAGCGCCTATCGCCGCAAGCGGGACCTGTTCGCCGAAGCCCTCGACCGGGAACTGGGGGGGCTCGCCCGGTGGGAGGTCCCCGTGGGCGGGCTGTTCTTCTGGGTGCGCCTGCCTGCGTCCGTAGACGTGGAGGCCCTGCATCGCCGGGCCCTCGCGCGCGGGGTGCTGTTCACGCCGGGTGATCACTTCCTGACCGCCCCCGACCCGTCGGCGGGAGGGGCGATGCGGCTCAACTTCAGCGCCGCCCCGCCCGATCGTGCCGCCGAGGGTCTGGCGATCCTCGGGGCCCTGATCCGGGAAGGGTGAGGGGATCGAACGTCCCCGACCGCCTTGGCCCTCGCATCGGCCGGGCCCAGCGGCTAGTCTCTCCCTTCCGGACCGCGGTCCGACAGGACTGGACGGCGCATGAGCCCACTCGAAATGGCGGCAACCCTGTTCACGGTGGTGAGCGTGGTCCTGTGCGTGTTCCGCAACATCTGGCTCTATCCCACCGGCATCATCGGCACGGCCCTGTACCTTGGCGTGTTCCTGTCGTCGCACCTCTATTTCAGCACCGGCCTGCAGGTGTTCTTCATCTTCGTGCAGCTCTATGGCTGGTGGTACTGGCTGCGGGGCGACCACGGCCATGCGCCGAGGATCACCCGGCTGGGGGTCGTGCGCACGCTGGTCCTCACCGTCCTGGTGCTGGCCGTGTCCCTCGGCATCGGCTGGTGGGCGGGCCGGACGACGGCGGCCGCCAGTTCGCTTGCCGATGCCAGCCTGACGGGGACCAGCCTGCTGGCCCAGTTCCTCCAGGACCGCAAGAAGCTGGAGAACTGGCTGGTCTGGGCGGTGGTGGACGCCATCTCCACGGCCACCTACTACGGGCAGGGACTTCACCTCACTGCGGTCCTCTATGCGGGTCTGCTGGTGATGACGGTCTGGGGAGGATGGGAATGGTGGCGGGACCTGAGGCGTCAGGGCTGACGCTTCCGGCGCGGGGGCTGGTGCCGGGGCCACCGGCGCCGGTCGATGCCCGGGACGCCTTCCTGCGCGCCTTTGCCGTCGAGGCCTGCGACCGGCTGATGGTGCGGGACGGGGGCGACGGGGCCACGCCTGAAGACGTGATCGACGTGGTGTTCGGCTACGGATCGGCACCCGACGCCCCCGGCCGCGTCCTGGCGGCCCGGCTTGGGGCCCGGTACGTGCCGGTGGCGGTGCCCGGGCGGCTGGAGGCGGCGGCCGCGGGGCATTCCCGCCTTCCGCCGGTTCCCGTCCGACCCCTGCCGCGCGTCTGCCTGTTCGGGCCGGAATCCACGGGCAAGTCGACGCTGGGCCTGGCGCTGGCGGGGCACTTCGACACGGTCATGGCCCCGGAATACGGCCGCCTCTACACCGAGACCTTCGGCCAGGACTGCGGGGCGGAGGACCTGGCGCGGATCGTCATCGGCCACCGGGCCGGGACCCGGGCCAGCGGACGCTGGGCGCGCAGGCTGCTGATCGAGGATACCGATCCGGTGCTGACCGCCGTCTGGTCCGACGTGCTAACCGGCGGCCGGGCCCCGTTCTTCGACCGGCTGGGCGATCCGGCGGACCTCTATCTGCTCACCGGCATCGACGTGCCCTTCGAGGCGGACGGGATCCGCTACTTCCCCAGCGAGGCCGCGCGCCGGGACTTCCATGCCCGCTGCCGGGCGGAGCTCGTTCGCCGCGACCTGCCCTTCGTGGAGGTGACCGGCGACCCGGCGACCCGGCTGGCGGCGGCGGTGCGGGCGATCACGGCCCGGTTCCCCGACCTCGGCCCCTGACTGGTCGGGCTTGGCGCTTGTCAGGCCCCCGGAAATCCTCCTAGCCTGCGGAATGGATCGCAAGGACATCACCGCCGAGGGGCTGCGCATCGGCATCGGCTTTCCCAGTGCCGTGCTGCTGGTGATGGGCGGGATCATCGGCGTCGGCATCTTCGTCAATCCGGCGGTGGTGGCGCGGGGCCTGACCTCGCCTCTCCTGGTGCTGGCCGCCTGGGGGGCGGGGGGACTGATCGCCCTGCTGGGGGCCTTCGTCTATGCGGAGCTGGCGGCGCGGATGCCCAGCACCGGCGGCGAATATGTCTATCTGCGCGACACCTACGGGCCGCTCGCGGGCTTCCTGTTCGGCTGGACCACCCTTCTGGTGGTGCAGGCGGGGGGCATGGCGGCGGTGACCATCGTCTTTGCCCGCAACCTCAATGTGCTGGCCGCCGGAGCCCTGCCGGAGCGGGGAGTGGTGGTCGTGACCCTGGCGGTGCTCGCGGGGATCAACTGCCTGGGGGTGAAGTCCGGCAACGGGGTGCAGGGCCTGCTGGGGGCTCTGAAGGTGGCGGCGATCACCGCCCTGATCCTGTGTGGCCTGTTCATCGTGCCGCAGGTGGGCTTCCGCCCGGACGAGGCCCGGGCCGCGGCCTCCACCGACCCGCTGAAGGCCTTCGGCGCGGCCATGATCCCGGTGGTGTTCAGCTATGGGGGCTGGCAGACGGCCAACTATGTCGCCGGGGAGATCCGCGACCCGGCCCGCAACCTGGCCCGGGCCCTGCTGGTGGGGGTGATTGCCGTCATCTCCATCTACCTGCTGGTGAACATCGCCTGCCTTAGGGCGCTGGGGGTGGAGCAGCTCGGCCGCACGCTGACCCCGGTCTCCGACGTGCTGCAGCGGGCCACGGGGCCGGTGGGGGCAGGGCTGGCCGCCGCCGCCATCGCCCTGTCGGCCATCGCCTATCTCAGCCAGTCCATGCTCACCGGGCCGCGGGTCTATTTCGCCATGGCCCGGGACGGCCTGTTCTTCCGCCAGGTGGCGCGGGTCAGCGACGGGTCTCGGGCTCCGGTGATCGCCATCGTGCTGCAGGCGGTGTGGACCGGCTTCCTGGCCCTGTCCGGCAGCTATGACCAGATCCTGAGCTATGTGACGGCCATGAACTTCCTGTTCTTCGGCCTCAGCGCCTCGTGCCTGTTCGTCCACCGCCGCCGGGATGCACAGGCCGGTCAGGGCCGCGGCGGCTACGAGGCCCCGTTCCATCCCTGGACCACGGGACTGTTCGTGGCGGCCTGCCTCGTCATCGTCGGCTTCTCCTTCTGGGCCTATCCGGTGAACAGCCTGGTGGGCTACGGCATCCTGGCCCTGGGTGTGCCGCCCTATCTCTACTGGCGCGCCCAGTCCCGCCGCGCCGCCGCCGCCGTCCCGCCGACCGACAGCTGATCATGACCGCACCCGACCGCATCCTGAAATCCGACTACATGCACTTCGCCAAGACCGGCAGCCAGGCCAGGTACAACCTCGCCACCAGCGGCGTCGCGGACTGCGTCCTGGCCGATCTGGAGCTTTCCCTCGACGACCTGGCCCTGCACGGACCCAACCCCTATGGCTTTGCGCCCCTGACGGAGGTGGTGGCGGCCCGGTTCGGGGTCGATCCCGCCTGCGTGGTGATGGTCGGCGGTGGCTGCTCCTTCTCCAATCATCTGGCCCTGGCGGCCCTGGTCGCGCCCGGGGACGAGGTGCTGGTGGAGGACCCGACCTACGAGATCCTGCAGTCGACGCTGGGCTATCTGCAGGCGCGGCAGGTGCCGGTCCTGCGGCGGCCGCAGGCCCGCTGGGCGCTGGAGCCGGAGGCCTTTGCCGCGGCCCTGACCCCCGCGACCCGGCTGGTGGTCCTGACCAACCTGCACAACCCGTCCAGCGCCCTGGACGATCACGCCACCGTCCGGGCCATCGCCGACCAGGCCGCCGCCGTGGGCGCGCGGCTGCTGGTGGACGAGGTCTATATGGAGCTGATGTTCAAGGACGGCGTGGCGCACACCGCGTTCCGGGAGGACGGAAACATCATCGTCACCTCCAGCCTGACCAAGGCCTATGGCCTGTCCGGCATCCGCTGCGGCTGGATCCTGGCCCCCAGGCCCCTGGCGGAGCGGATGCGCCAGCTGAACAACCTGTTCGGCTCCCTTCCGCCGCACATCTCCGAGCGGATGGGGGTGGTGGCCTTCCAGCGGCTGCCTGCGCTCCGGGCCCGGGCCACGGCCCTGGTGGAGGCCAACCGCGCCAGCTACCGGGCCCTCCTCGCCCAACATCCCCGGCTGGACCAGGTGGTGTTCGACCAGGGCACCACGGTCTTCCCCCGGCTGATCGGCGCGGATGTGGACGCCCTGTTCCAGCGATTGACGGCGGAGCGGGAGACGAGCTTCGTACCCGGGCGCTTCTTCGGGCGTCCGGAGCATCTGCGCATCGGGCTGGGCGGCGACGTCGCCATGACCCGCACGGGACTGGAACGCCTGGCCGCGGCGCTGGACGCCCTGTGACACCACGGCCGCAGGAATTGGGGAGACCGAACCGATGAGCTTCGACGACTTTTCCGACCATGACGGACTTGGCCTGGCAGCCCTGGTCGCCAAGGGCGAGGTGACCCCCGCCGAGCTGACGGAGGCGGCGATTGCCCGGGTGGAGCGTCACAACCCTACCCTGAACGCCGTGGTTTACCAGGCCTTCGACGAGGCCCGGGCCGTGGCCGCAGGCCCCCTGCCGGACGGGCCGTTCCGCGGCGTGCCCTTCCTGATCAAGGACCTGGGGGCCCAGGTGAAGGGCTGGCCGCGCACCTCCGGCTCCCACTTCGCCTGTGTCGCCGCGGACCGGGAGGACAGCGAGCTGGTCCGCCGCTATCGCGCGGCGGGCGTCGTGCTGCTGGGCAAGACCAACACGCCGGAGTTCGGCATTCCCGGCGTCACCCAGTCGGAGCGGCTGGGCCCCTGCGGCAATCCCTGGAATCCGGAGCACATCTCCGGCGGCTCCTCCGGCGGGTCGGCGGCGGCGGTGGCGGCGGGGATGGTGCCGATGGCGCATGCCAGCGACGGCCTGGGCTCCATCCGCATCCCGGCGGCCAATTGCGGCCTGGTGGGCATGAAGACCACCCGCGACCGCACCCCCGCCTGCGAGATCGCCGCCGGTGCCGTGGGCTTCACCGTGGACCACGTGGTCAGCCGCACGGTGCGCGACAGCGCCGCCATGCTCGACGCCACCGACGGCCCCCAGTCCGGCGACCCCTTCCAGGCCCCGGCCAAGGCGGGTCCCTATCTGGACGAGGTGGGCCGCGCGCCGGGGCGGCTGCGCATCGCCTGGTCGGCGGAGACCCCCAGCGGTCGGCCCATGTCCGATCCGATGGTGAAGGCCCTGCATGACACGGTGGAGGTGCTGACGCGCCTCGGCCACGAGGTGTTCGAGCGGGGCCTGGGCATCGACTACCGGGACCTCTACCGCGCCCAGGGGCTGGTCAGCGCCTCGAACTTCTCCGCCGTGGTGCAGCGCTGGATCACCGACCTTGGCCGCGAGCCGGCGGCGGGGGAGCTCGGCTCCCTCGCCCGGCGGGGCTGGGAGGCGGGCCTGCGCATCACCGGCCAGCAGGCCCTGTGGGGCTGGCAGCAGCTGCGGCTGATCAACCGCCAGATCATCACCCGGTTCGAGGACATCGACGTCTATCTGACCCCGACCATGTCCCAGACCTCCCCCCGGATCGACTGGCTGGACCCGCTGACCGTGCCGATCAAGGACTTCGACAAGCGCCAGGCGGCGGTCTATGGCACCACCCCGCCGTTCAACTTCACCGGCCAGCCGTCCGTGTCCCTGCCGCTGTGGCAGTCGGAGGAGGGGCTGCCCATGGGCATGATGTTCACCGCCCGCTTCGCCGACGAAGCCACCCTGTTCCGCCTCGCCGGGCAGCTGGAAAAGGAACTCCCCTGGAAGGACCGGCGGCCGCCGGTTTGGGGGTAGGGGGGGGCAGGCGGAAGCTCCCAATGGCCGGTGGAGGTGGAAATCACCATTTCCGCCAACTGTTCCACATGCCAGCGAAACGCTTCGCTCAGTGGCGCTAACGCTTACCTTTTCGTTGGCGAATACCCAACAAGACCCCACATGAGACGATGAAAATGACTGCGGCGGTCAATGCCAGAGCGGTATAGATGGTAATTTTTCCAATCGCTGGACCTTGAGATGTGAAGGCGAAAATCCAGATCATTGCTACGGCTAATGCTGAATTACCGAAAATATCCCATAATATTCTCGTTAAGGTGATATTTTTTTCTGAATTTCTATTCACGGCCTGCGCCCCGAATGGTTCATTGTCCATGACAATACCATTTTGGGTTCAGTCGGGCAACGACACTTAAGCCGAATGGCTTCAACGCCTCCTACGAGTCCCCCGCGCACCCCGGCGTCCGGCCCGAAAGCCGCCGCTCGCCGGGCCGCCGGTTCCTGTCCGAGCCCCCCCCTAGAACCGCAGGGACAGGCAGCTCAGGCCACCGTCCATCTTTCGGAACTCGCTCATGTCGAGGGCCAGGGTGCGGTAGCCCAGCTTGTCCAGGGCCTCGGCAAACCGGGGATAGCCTGCCGCGATCAGCACCGTGTCGTTCACCCGGATGCAGTTGGCGGCATAGGCTTCATCCGCGGCCAGCACGACCGTCTCGTAGCGCTTCAGGCAGGGCAGGCCGGTCAGCTCCGGCGCCACGGCCATGCGGCCCTCCCCCAGATAGGAGATGCCGGTCTTCAGGTGCAGGAGGCCCGCGATGGGCGTGATGTCCACGATCTCCGACGCGAGGCCGAGCTTGGCCAGATGCGCCGCCAGCTGCTCGCCCCCCGCCAGGTTGGTGCGGGCGCCGACGCCGATCAGCACGCCTGAGTCGGTCTCGCAGATGTCGCCGCCGTCCACCGTGCCCGGTGCCTCGATCCGGGCGAAGCCGCCGAAGGCCGCCTGAAGCACAGGGGCCATGGACTGCACCTCGCCCTCGCGGGAGGCGGCGCCGGGGCGGGTCAGGATCGCCGCCGTCGGGGTGACGATCGCCGTGTCCTCGACAAAGGTGCTGTCGGGATAGGCGTCTTCCGCCGGCAGCCTTGTGATGGCAAGGCCGAGGCCGATCAGGGCCTGGACATAGGCCTCGTGCTGCTGCACCGCCAGCGCCACGTCCGGCGCGCCCTCGGTGCTGGTGGTGATCCCGGCGGCATAGCTGGGGGCCGGGGGGCGGACGATGGCGCGGGTGAAGCGGGTGCTCAAGGGAGGGTCTCCGGAACAGGGTGGGGCAGGCTTAGGATCGATCAGGGCGGTGGGCAAGGCCGGACCCGCGCTTGCCAGACCTCACCGGCCTCGCCATGGTCCGCTCCATGAGGACCCCCACCCCGATGCCGACCCTGAAGCCCCATGGCTGGGTGATCGGCGTGATGATCGAGACGCCGGACGCGTCTGGGCCGCAGCGGCACTTCTTCGCCGTGGACCGGGTCGACCGGGCGGAGGCGGAGTGGAAGGCGGTGGACGCCGCCGCTCTCCTCGGCGCCGTGGCCACCAGCCCGGTGAAGGGGCTGGAGCCGGTGCATGCGGTGAGCGAGCTTTCCGCCATGGCCATGCGCAACCTGGCGCTGGGACGCGGACAGGTGAAGCTGCTCGGCACCCGCTGGCCCCGGCGCTGGGTCAGCGCCGGGTCGGTCTAGGGCTCAGATCAGAGCAGGTCGCCGCCGGCGGCGGAGGCGGTGGTGCCGTACTTTTCATAGGCCTTGATCACGTTGCGGCCCACGGTCCAGCGGTGCACCTCGTCCGGCCCGTCCACCAGCCGCTGGGAGCGGATGTGGGTGTACCAGCGGGCCAGCGGCGTGTCGTGGCTGTAGCCCAGCGCCCCGTGCAGCTGCAGGGCGGTGTCCACCACCTTGTGCACCATGTGGGCGAGGAAGACCTTGGCGATGGAGTTCTCCTGCCGCAGGTCCATGCCCTTTTCCGCCTTGTAGGCGATGTGCAGCAGCATCAGCCGGGCCATGTAGAGCTCGCTGGCGCAGTCGGCCAGCATCCACTGCACCCCCTGCCGCTCCGACAGCTTCCTGCCGAAGGTGGAGCGCTGGACCACATGGGCCGCGGCCAGGTCCAGGGCCCGCTGGGCCATGGCCACATTGTGCATGCCGTGGCGCAGGCGGCCATAGGCCAGCCGGTGCTGGCCCATGTTGAAGCCCTCGCCCTCGCCGCCCAGCAGGTTTTCCGCGGGCACCACCAGGTCCTTGATCTCGATCTCCGAATGGCCGCCGCCCAGCACCTTGGACAGGGGGCCTTCGGCGGCCATGGTGGGGATGTCGCGCTTGATGATGTAGCCGGGGTTCGGCAGCTCGACGATGAAGGTGGAATAGCGCTTGTGCCGGGGGGCGTCGGGGTCGGTCATGGCCATCACCACGGCGATGTCGGCGACGCTGGCGGCCGAGGAGAACCACTTCTCCCCGTTCAGCACGTAGTTCTCGTTGCCGTCCTTCACCGCCCTTGTCTGCATGCCGGTGGCGTCGGCGCCCGCGGCCTTCTCGGTCATGGAGTAGCAGACCCGCTTCTCCCCGTTCAGCAGGGGCTTGAGGTACTTTTCCTTCTGGAACTCCGTCCCGTGGGCCAGCAGGGTCAGCATGGTGGCGTCGTCCGGGCCCTGGCTGTTCATGGCCAGCGCGCCCAGATAGCTCTCCCCCAGTTCCATCTGGACGAGGGCATTGGCGAGCGGGCCCAGCCCCATGCCGCCATAGTCCCTGGGGATGAAGGGGCACCAAAGGCCCTGGGACCGGGCCTTGGCCCGCAGTTCGGCCAGCACCTCCGTATAGGGGCGGCCGTCGGCCAGGGCCTTTTCCGCCGGGCGGCACTCGTCGGCCACGAACTGGCGCACCCGTTCGCGGATGGCCTTGGCCTCCTCGGGGATTTCAAAGTCGATGGACATGGCGGCATTCCCTTCTGCGCGTTTCCCTCACCCCCCGTCCGCGCACTCTGCGGGGCCCTGGACAGGGGTCAGGACGTCAGGGTGAGGCCACCGCCGCCCGGCGTAAAGCCGGACGCAGGGGAAAGCCGCCGAACTTCCGTGACCTCAGGGCTTGCCGAGGAGGGTCAGGGCCACGTCGGTCATGGACTTGACGCCGGTGGCCAGGGTCAGCTCCGGCACCGGGGCGAAGTGGTCGTTGTGCGGACCCGGCAGCTCGTGCCCCGCGGCCCGGGCCTTGGCCAGGGCGTCGGCATCCACCGCCCCCAGGCTGTAATAGGCCAGCGGGATCTGGTGGCCGGGCAGGCCGAACACGCCCACGTCCTCGCTGGGCATGACCTTCTGCGAGACGGACACCTTGTCCGCCCCCAGGGACCGGGCCAGCGCCGCCCGGACCCGGTTGGCCAGCGCCGGATCGTTGTAGGTGGGCGGCGCGCTCTCGTTCTCGTCGATGGTGACGATGGGGGCCCGGTCGGCGGGCAGACCGGCGGAGAGGGCGAGGCCCGCGGCCATGTTGCGGATGCCGTCCAGGATCACCTGGCGGCTGTGGTCGGTGAAATAGCGGGTGGTCAGCTGCATCTTCACCTCCTCGGGGATGATGTTGCGCTTGGCCCCCCCGTGGATGGAGCCCACGGTGACGACCACCGGCTCCAGGGGATCGTTCTCCCGGCTGGCGATGGTCTGCAGCTGGGTGATGAACTGGGCGGAGAGCACGATGGGGTCGCGGGCCGCCTGGGGCTCGGCCCCGTGACCGCCGATGCCGCGGATGGTGATGTCCACCGAGGTGGTGCCCGCCTGGGCCTCGCCGATGGCGATGGCGGTGGTGCCTGCGGCAAAGGCGTTGGTGTCGTGCAGGCCGACGATCATGTCCGGACGGCCGAAGCGCTCATAGAGGTGGTCGGCCAGCATGGCCCGGGCCCCGTCCACCGTCTCCTCCGACGGCTGGCCCACCAGCATCAGGGTGCCGTGCCAGCGGGACCTGGCCGCCGCCAGGGACCGGGCCACACCGATCAGGACGGTGGAGTGGATGTCGTGGCCGCAGGCATGCATCACCCCCACCTCCAGCCCGGTGACGGGGGACTTGGTGGTCACATGGCTGGCATAGGGCAGGCCCGTGGCCTCGATCACCGGCAGGGCATCCATGTCCGCCCGGATCAGGAGGGTCGGGCCGGGGCCGTTCTTCATGATCCCCACCACCCCATAGGCCCGGGAGCCGTCGGGATAGACGCCCACATGGTCGGTCACCTCGTACCCGGCCTTGCGCAGCTCTGCGGCCACGGTCTCGGAGGCTGTTTCCTCGTGGTGCGACAGGCCCGGATGGGAATGCAGGGTCTTGTAGATCTCCACCAGCCGGGGGAGCTGCTGCGACTGCACGGTGGTCACCGCGTCCGCGGCCCGGGCAGCGGCGGGAACGAGCAGGGCCAGGGCACAGGCGGTGCCCAGCAGACGGTCGGAACGGGACATGGACGACTCCAGGGCACGGAAAGGGCAGGGGTTGGCCCATGGTTGCGCCCACGGTGCCGGAAGGCAAGCCGCCCGTGCGCCTGCCGCCCTCAGGTGATGACGTCGGGGGCGGTGCGGCCCGTGCGCGAAGTGATTTCGGCGATCGCGTCGGCGGCGGTGATCAGGTCGGCCAACGCGTCGGCCACCTCCCGGTCCAGGGCCCCGGTGGCGGGCTCGTACCGCTCGATATAGACCCGCAGCGTGGCTCCCACCGTGCCGGTGCCCGACAGGCGGTAGACGATGCGAGAGCCCCCCTCGAACATCACCCGCACCCCCTGGGCCCGGCTGACGGAGCCATCCACCGGATCGGCATAGGCGAAGTCGTCCGCCGCCTCCACCACGAGGCTGCCGAAGCGGCGGCCGGGCAGGGTGGCGAGGCTGTCCCGCAGATGGGCCATCAGGCCCTCGGCCCGGTCCGTTTCCACCCCCTCATAGTCATGGCGGGCATAGTAGTTGCGGCCGTAGCGGGCCCAGTGCTCCCGCACCAGCTGGTCCACGGAGAGCTTCCGCACCGCCAGGATGTTCAGCCACAGGAGCACCGCCCACAGGCCGTCCTTCTCCCGCACATGGTCCGAGCCGGTGCCCGCGCTCTCCTCCCCGCACAGGGTGGCGCGGCCGGCGTCCAGCAGGTTGCCGAAGAACTTCCAGCCGGTGGGGGTCTCGAAGCAGGGGATGCCCAGCCCCTCCGCCACCCGGTCGACGGCGGCGCTGGTTGGCATGGAGCGGGCCACGCCCTTCAGCCCCGCCGCATAGCCCGGGGCCAGATGGGCATTGGCGGCGAGGATCGCCAGGCTGTCCGACGGGGTGACGAAGCGCCCCCGGCCGATGATCAGGTTGCGGTCCCCGTCCCCGTCGGAGGCGGCGCCGAAGTCCGGGGCGTCCTTGGCCATCAGCCGGTCGTAGAGCGCCTTGGCATGCACCAGGTTCGGGTCGGGATGGTGGTGGCCGAAATCCTCCAGCGGCTCCCCATTGACCACGGTCCCTGCCGGAAAGCCCAGGCGGCGCTCGAGAATCTCCGTCGCATAGGGGCCGGTGACGGCGCTCATGGCGTCGAAGGACATGGCAAAGCCCGCCGCCACATGGGCGCGGATGGCATCGAAGTCGAACAGGGTCTCCATCAGCGCGGCATAGTCGGTGACGGGGTCCACCACCTCCACCACCATGCCGGCC
>CAISEP010000014.1 GCA_903884425.1 uncultured Caulobacterales bacterium
AATGATCATGCCGGGGGACAATGCGGAGCTGGACGTGGAACTGATCACCCCGATCGCGATGGAAGAGAAGCTGCGCTTCGCCATCCGTGAAGGTGGCCGGACCGTCGGCGCGGGCGTCGTGTCCAAGATCGTCGAATAGGATATCCCGGCCGGGCAACCGGCCGCGGACCGATCCCTCAGACTACAGGAAGCCCCGTCGGAGCGATCCGGCGGGGCTTTCTGCTGGGCTCAGAAGGGCGGGCCGTCGTCGTCGTCCGCATCCTCCTCGTCGAGGTCCGTCTCCCCGTCGGTGCTCAGGTGCGGCGGGGCCGATGGCGGGACGGGGGGCGGCACCGGCACCGGCACCGGCACCGGCTCGGGCGCAGGGGCGGGTCGCGGGGAAATGGCTGCACCGCCGTTCTGGCGCAGGACAGCTTCCAGATGGGCGAACATCCGCCGGGCACTGTCCAGGGCCGCGGCGGACCGGTCGGCCTGGTCCGCCCCCTCCTGGCCCATGTCCCGCAGGCAGAGCTCGAACTCCGGATAGCGCAGGTCGTCGAACACAAGCCGGATGGCCAGATGCTCCAGCCGCACCCGGGTGATGTCGAGGGGACGCCGCGGCTCGTCCCGGAAGGCCCGGGCCCGGACCTCGCCATTGATCATCAGTTCGACCCCGATGAGTTCCTCGAAGCCGAAGGCCAGGCCCCGGTCCCCCGGGCCGCGCAGGACGGCGATACCCGGGGGCGTCACCCGGAGCGCGATCCCCTGTCCCCGGTCCGAGGCCATGACCAGGGCGTCGAGCCCGCCCCCCAGCCGCGCCGCAAGGATCCGGCGGGTCAGCCGCGCCGGCTCCATCCACCAGCGATAGGCGAGGGCGGCGGCCGTGATCGCCGCGGTGCCGGTCAGGAAGATGGCCAGGGGCGGAACACCCGATGTCATTGCGCCAGCCTCCTCTGGTCCGGCCCGGTGCCATGCCGCTCAGTCCGCCAGGACGGCGATCACCGGCACATGGTCGGAGGGCTTGTCCCGGCCGCGGACCTCCCGGTCGACTTCGCAGGCGACGAGCCGGTCGGCCGCCTGGGGCGACAGCAGGATGTGGTCGATGCGGATGCCGTGATCCCGCGGCCAGGCCCCGGCCTGATAGTCCCAGAAGGTATAGGCGTGGGGGTCGGCCCCGCGGGCCTCGACGGCGCTGGTGAACCCCAGATGGGTCAGGGCCTGCAGCGCCTGGCGGCTCTCCGGCCGGAACAGGGCATCCCCCGCCCAGGCCACCGGATCGTAGCAGTCCTTGGGCTGGGGAATGACATTATAGTCGCCGATCAGGGCCAGCGGCTCCTCCAGCGCCAGCCACGTCCGGGCCCGGGCGTTCAGCCGCTCGAACCAGCGCAGCTTGTAGGGGAACTTCTCGGAGTCCACCGGATTGCCGTTGGGCAGATAGATGCCCCCCACCCGGATCGGACGGGGGGATGCGATCAGGGCCTCGATGTAGCGGGCCTGTTCGTCGGTCTCGTCGCCGGGCAGGCCGCGATGGACGTCCTCCATGGGGTATTTCGAGAGCAGGGCCACGCCATTGTAGGTCTTCTGGCCGTGGACGGCGACATTATAGCCAAGAGACTCAAAGGCTTCAGTGGGAAACTTCTCGTCGATGCACTTGATTTCCTGCAGGGCGGCGACATCGGGGGAGGCCTCCCGGAACCAGGTGAGCACGTGGTCCAGCCGGGCATTGATGGAGTTCACGTTCCAGGTGGCGATCTTCATGGGGTCACTTCGAGGTCATGGGCTTCGAGGGGGATGCCTGGTTCAGGAACGCCAGGATGGCGGGCATCACCGCCGGGTCGAGGGGGCGGGTCGGGTCGGCATAGGTGGCCAGATTGCCGGCCCGGTCCGCCGGGGCGGTCTTCAGCACGTGGTTGGCGCCCGGCAGCAGCACCAGGCGCGCGCCCGGCCGGGCGGCGGCCAGGTTGCGGGCGTCCTCCTCGGTGACCTGGAGATCGGTCTGCCCCTGCAGGATCAGCACCGGTGCCGACACCGCCGCGATCGCCTCCGTGGGGGGATGGGCGAGGACCGAGGTCAGATAGGGCTGGACGGACGGGCGGAACAGCGGGTGGGTTGCCGGGATCTGCGGCACGGTGCGACCGGCCTTCAGTTCGCTCCAGACGGCGTCCACCTGTTTCAGCACCTCCGCGCTCGCCCCCTGGGCGCGGATCTGGGCGTCCACCACCACATCGAAGGGCCGACCGGCCCCGGACACACTGACCAGGCCGCAGACCGGGGTCTTCGCGCTGGCCAGCGCCCCGATCAGGGCCCCTTCGGAATGGCCCAGGATGACGACACAGGACACGCCGGGCTCGGACCCCAGCCGCTTCGTCCACGCCACGGCGTCGTCCACATAGGTGTCCAGCCGCAGCTTCGACTCGTCCGCCCCGGCGGCCCGGCTGGCGGCGATTCCACGCTTGTCGAACCGCAGGCTGACATACCCTGCGGATTCAAGGGCCTGGGCGATCAGCTTCAGAGTGGCCGGCTGCACGGCGGGGATGGTGGAATTGCCATCCCGGTCCGTGGGGCCCGATCCGGCGATCAGCAGGACGGCGGGACGGGCCCCCGGTGGCGCAGGCTCCGGCCGGGCAAGGGTCGCGAACAGGGTGTCGGGCCCGCTGCCCAGGGTGACCGGATGGTCCGCCGCGGCGGCCGGGACCGTGGCGACGGCTGAAAGCAGGGCAAGCCCGGAGAGAAGGGCCGGGAGCGGGGGCAGGGACGCCCACCCCCGACACGTTCGTGATCCCTTGTCGGTCATCTGGCTGTCTCCCCCGCTTGCGACCGGCCGGTCAGATGGAAAAGCTGACGCCGCAGCCGCAGCTGGACCGGGCGTTGGGGTTCCGCACCCGGAACTCCGCCCCGGCCAGCTCGTCCACGAAATCCACCACCGAGCCCTTGAGGAAGGGCACCGACACATCATCGATAACCGCCGCGGCCCCGTCGTGCTCGATCAGAAGGTCGCCGGGCTCGGCCCCGTCCACCAGGGCGAACTCGTACTGGAAGCCCGAGCAGCCGCCGCCGCGGACGGACACGCGCAGCGTGGGTGGCGGCCCTCCGGCGGGGGCCAGGGACTTCAGTCGGCGGGCGGCCGACTCGGACAGGGTGATGGGCTGATCTCGCATGGGGGACACCGAGGCTTCCTGAGGATCGTCGCAACGCCGTCGCGCGCGGACCGAACGGTCTTATATGCTCAGTTTCCGCATCCTGCGGAAGACCTGCCGCACGGAGACTGCCGCTTGGCGACCCACGCGCCCCCTGACGTCCCGAACGCCCTGGTCCGGGCCCCCTATGCCAGCGATCCGTTCCGCAGCCGGGGGCGGAAGTATCCGGAGGCGGAAAGCCGCACCCGCACGCCCTTTGCCCGGGACCGCGACCGGATCATCCATGCCAGCGCCTTTCGCCGTCTGAAGGAAAAGACCCAGGTGTTCGTGGCCCACGAGGGGGACTATTACCGCACCCGGCTGACCCACAGCCTGGAGGTGGCGCAGATCGCCCGGTCGCTCGCCCAGGCGCTGGGGCTGGACGGGGATCTGGCCGAGACCGTGGCGCTGGCCCATGACCTGGGCCACCCGCCCTTCGGTCACGCAGGCGAGGACGAACTGCAGCGGTGCATGGCCGAGCACGGGGGCTTCGACCACAATGTGCAGACCTTCCGCGTCATCACCCGGCTGGAGCGCCGCTATCCGGGCTTCGACGGACTGAACCTGACCTGGGAGACACTGGAGGGGGTGGTCAAGCACAACGGCCCGATCACCGCCAGGCTGGAGGACCCGGCCTACCGGCCCATCGTCGTCTATTCCGCCGAGCATGACCTGTGGCTCGGCACCTATGCCTCGGCAGAGGCGCAGGTGGCGGCCCTGGCGGACGACATCGCCTATAACAACCACGATGTGGACGACGGCCTGCAGGCGGGCCTGTTCGGCATCGAGGACCTGATGGACATCCCCCTGATCGGCCCGGCGATCCGCTCGGCCCGGGCGGACTGGCCGGGCCTGGACGACCGGATGCTGCGGCTGGAGGCCGTGCGACGGATGATCGGGGCCATGGTCGACGACGTGCTGGCCGAGACCCGGCAGCGGGCCGCGCAGACGGGGGTCGCTTCCGCCGATGCGGTGCGGCGGCTGGACCGGCCCCTGGTCAGCTTCTCCCTGGGCATGGCCGAGGATCTGGCGCGGCTGCGTGCCTTCCTGCACCAGCGGATGTACCGGCATTATCGCGTCAACCGCACCCGCAGCCAGGCGCGCCGCATTCTTGCCGAGTTGTTCCGCTTGTTCATGGACGAGCCGGAGACCCTGCCGCCGGAATGGTCCGGAGAGGGGGAGGGACGGACCCCGGCCGCTCACGCCCGCAAGGTTTGCGACTATATTGCGGGCATGACCGACCGATTTGCCATCGACGAGCACCGTCGCCTGTTCTCGATGGAATTCTGGCACTAGACCGCGCAATGGCGGTCGCCGGCCTGTCGCGCCGTTTCTTTGAATGGAAGCGGTTTGTTACAATCGGATGATTCGGTGGCAGTCCGGGGATCGGACCGGCCCCGCGGGAGAGAGATGGATGAGCGAGCACGAACGTGGGGCCTATACGCCGCAGCCGGATGCGCCGCTGTCGTTCGACGCCCGCATCAGCCGCGAGGCCCGGCCCCTGCCGCTGGCCCTGATCTTCTCCTGCATCGTGCTGGCGGCCCTGGTCGTCGCCCTGTTCCTTTTCTACCAGAGCGGTGTGCGCAAGCCCTCCGACGCCCCGCCGCCGGTGGGCACACCGGTGGAGCAGTTCAAGTCGCCGCCGCCGGCCGCGACGCCCAACAGCCTGACAGTCGTGGCCGCGACGCCGCCGGCTCCGGCCCCGGCGGCCGAACCGATCAGCACCTCTGCCGGACCTGAAACCCCGGTGGCGCGCTCGGCCACGCCTGCGCCGACCACGCCTGCGCCCACGGCCACGGCGGCTCCGCCCCCGGCCCCGGTGGCGGCCAGGCCGGTGCAGACCCAGGTCGCGGCCGCTCCTGCCCCAACACCGGCCCCGACCCCAGCTCCGACACCGGCGCCGCGCCCGGTGGTGGCCGCGGCCCCCAGGCCCACGCCGGTTCCGGCTGTGCCGACCCATGTGGCGGCGGCCAAGCCGTCGGCACCTGCCGCGCCGGTCACCCGGGCGGACCCGGTGGGCAAGCTGCTGGATGCGCCCAAGCCCGTGCCCAAGCCCGTGAAGGTTGCCAAGGCTGCGACGGCCACGCCCAAGGCCGCACCGGCCCCCGTGGCCGCAGCCGGTGGTGCCGCCGTGGTGCAGATCGGGGCCTTTGCCACCGAGGCCCAGGCCACCGAAGGCTGGAACCGCGTGGCCGGCCTGATGGGCGGGGCCGCATCGGGCAAGGGCCGCCGGATCGAGCCGGTGCAGGTGGGCAGCGCCACCCGCTACCGCAGCCAGGTGACGGGCTTTGCCAACCGTGCCGCGGCCGTCGCCTTCTGCACGACCCTGAAGTCCAGGAAGCAGGACTGCATCGTCAAGCCGGCCAGCTAGGGACGGCATCCTTGACCCTTGCCGCGATCTTCGGGTGCTCCGGACCGGTCCTGACCGCGCGGGAAGCGGCCTTCTTCCGGGACGTGGCCCCCTTCGGCTTCATCCTGTTCCGCCGCAACGTGGAAAGCCCGGACCAGGTGAAGGCCCTGGTCGAGGCCCTGCGGGAAACGGTCGGGCGGGCGGATGCGCCGGTCATGATCGACCAGGAGGGCGGACGGGTGCAGCGCCTGGGACCACCGCACTGGCCGGTCTATCCGCCGGGCCGGGTCTACGGGGCCGTGCGATCCGATGATCCGCTGCTGGCACAGGCCTTTGCCCGGCTGGGGGCCCGGCTGATGGCCGACGACCTCCATCTGCTGGGGATCAATGTGGATGCCGTTCCCGTGCTCGACGTGCCGCAGCCGGGTGCGCACGACGTGATCGGCGACCGGGCCTACGGGACCACCGCCGACCGGATCGCCACCCTGGGCCGCGCCGCGGCGGAGGGACTGCTGGCCGGAGGCGTCCTGCCGATCATCAAGCACATTCCCGGTCACGGGCGGGCCATGGCCGACAGCCACCTGAACCTGCCGGTGGTGGAGGCCTCGGCAGAGGCGCTGTCGGAGGTGGACTTCGCCCCGTTCCGCAACCTGTCTGACATGCCCATGGCCATGACCGCCCACGTCATCTACACGGCCATCGACCCCCGGCACCCGGCGACCACGTCGCGCCGGGTCGTCCGCCAGGTGATCCGCGAGGACATCGGCTTCGACGGCCTGCTGATGAGCGACGACCTGTCCATGAAGGCGCTGAGCGGCACGTTTGCGGAGCGCACCCGCCGGTCCCTCGCCGCCGGTTGTGACGTGGTCCTGCACTGCAACGGCGACATGGACGAGATGGCGGAGATCGCGGACGCCGCGCGGCCCCTGTCGGCCCGGGGTCGCCAGCGGGCGGCCGCCGCCCTGGCCCGCATCCCGCGGCGGGTGGAACCCCTGGACGCCGAGGCGGCGCGGGAGCGCTTCCGCCAGCTGGTGGCCAGCGCCACATGAGCCAGAGCTGGCAACCCTCCCTGGATTTCGAGGCCGCCGCCAATGCCGCGGAGGATGGCGAGGCCCTGGTCATCGACGTGGATGGCTTCGAGGGGCCGCTGCACCTCCTGCTGGCGCTTGCCCGGACCCAGAAGGTGGACCTCTTGAAGATATCCATCGCCAAGCTGGCGGACCAGTATCTGGCCTTCGTCCATCAGGCGCGGCGGCGACGGTTCTCGCTGGCGGCGGACTATCTCGTCATGGCGGCGTGGCTGGCCTACCTCAAGTCCCGGCTGCTGCTGCCGAAGAAGGCGCGGCCGGAGGATGCCGCCGGTGATCCGGAGGACGTGGCCGCGCAACTGGCCTTCCGGCTGGCCAAGCTGGACGCCATGCGCAAGGCCATCGAGGCCCTGAAGGCCCGGCCGCAGCTGCGCCAGGACGTGTTCATGCGGGGCGATCCCCAGGCGGTGACGGTGCATTCCACCACCCGCTTCTCCGATGACCTGTTCGGCCTGGTGAAGGCCTATGCCCAGCAGCGCACCCGGGAGGCCGGGCGGACCTATGCCCCCACCAGCCGGGTGGAGGCCTTCCCCCTGGAAGCTGCGCGCCATCGCCTGCGGGAAATCCTGCCGGAGCTCGACACCTGGGCCAGCCTGTCGGTGATCGCGCCCCATCCCACGGGCGGGGAGGGGCCGTCGCGGGCGTCCTATGTGGCCTCCACCCTGTCGGCGGGGCTGGAGATGGTGAAGGAAGGGGTGCTGGAGGCCCGGCAGCTCGAGGCCTTTGCCGACCTCTATCTCCGCGCCCGTCCGGCCCCGGTGGCAGAGGCGGCCCCATGACCGAAGCCATGACCGAAGCCATGACCGAAGCCGGGGACGCCGATTTGGCATTTGAGGAGACCGGGACCTACGTCCCCGACGTCGCCGGGACGGAACGCCAGATCGAGGCCCTGCTGTTTGCCGCTGCCGAGCCCCTGTCCGCGGCCGATCTGGCGGCGCGGCTGCCGGCGGGCAGCGATGTGGGCCGGGCGCTGGCCCTGCTCCGCCAGCGCTATGAGGGGCGGGGGGTGGAGCTGGTCTGCGTGGCAGACCGCTGGCGGTTTTCCACCGCCGCCGACCTCGCCTTCCTGATGACGGAGGAGCGCGAGGAAAGCCGCCGCCTCTCCAAGGCCGCCATGGAGACCCTGGCCATCATCGCCTATCACCAGCCCATGACCCGGGCCGAGATCGAGCAGGTGCGGGGGGTGGGCCTGTCCAAGGGCACGCTGGACCTGCTGCTGGAGATCGGCTGGGTGCGGATGCGCGGCCGTCGCCGCTCCCCCGGACGGCCGGTGACCTATGGCACGACGGATGCGTTCCTCGCCCATTTCGGTCTGGGTTCCCTTTCCGACCTGCCGGGCGTAGCGGAGATGCGGGTCGCGGGCCTGCTGGACATGAACATCCCTGCCGATTTCTCCGTTCCCGACCCTTCCAAGGTGGTCGGCGAGGAGGATCCCCTGGGCGAGGACGAGACCGACGCGCCGGAGTTCCACCAGGACTTCCTGGAGTAGGCTTCGCCGCCTGGCCGGGAATGTGCGCGCGCCCTTGCTATGCCCGGCGGCTGTTGTAGAAGGCGCCTGACAGTGACGGGTCCGGAACTGAGCAGTCCGGATGCGTCCCACTCCTACCGCTCCCCCAGGGGTCAAGATGGACCGCATCGCCATCGTCGGCGGCGCGACGCTGGAAGGGTCGATCCCGATCAGCGGCGCCAAGAATTCCGCCATCAAGCTGATGGCCGCGAGCCTCCTCACGGATGCCCCGCTGCGGCTGACCAACATGCCGAGGCTGGCCGATACGCGCTTCCTCGCCCGGCTGCTGCGCCGCCTGGGGGCGGAGGTTACCGAACAGGACGGCCCCGATGGCCCGGAGACCGTGCTGCACACCCCCGAGATCGTCTCGGCCTTTGCCAGCTATGATCTGGTGCGGCAGATGCGGGCGTCCTTCAACGTGCTGGGGCCGCTGATCGCGCGCACGGGCCATGCCAAGGTCAGTCTTCCGGGCGGCTGCTCCATCGGCGCGCGGCCGGTGGACCTGCATCTCAAGGCGCTGGAGGCGCTGGGGGCGCACATCGATCTCAACGAGGGCTATGTCTATGCCCAGGCCCCCCGGGGCCTGAAGGGCGCGCGGATCGAATTCCCGTTCGTGTCCGTGGGCGCGACGGAGCACACCCTGCTGGCCGCCGTCCTGGCCCGGGGGGAGACCGTCCTTATGAACGCGGCTCAGGAACCGGAGATCGAAGACCTGGCCAACTGCCTGAACATGATGGGCGCCCGGATCGAGGGGGCGGGGACCTCCACCATCCGCGTCACCGGCGTCGATCGCCTGGGGGGCGGGGACCATGCGGTGGTGCCCGACCGGATCGAGGCCGGCACCTATGCCGTGGCCGCCGCCGTCACGGGGGGATGCGTCCGCCTGACCAACTGCCGCGCCGACCACATCGGCGCCCTGCTGTCCAAGCTGTCGGAGGCCGGGGTGGAGGTGACCCCGACCGCGGACGGCGTCCAGATCCGGCGCGGGGCGGACCGGCTCAAGTCGGTGGATGTGGTGACCGATCCCTATCCGGGCTTTGCCACCGACCTGCAGGCCCAGTTCATGGCCCTGATGACCCTGGCCTCGGGGGAGAGCGTGATCCGCGAGACCGTGTTCGAGAACCGCTTCATGCACGTGCCGGAACTGTCCCGGCTGGGTGCCGACATCAGCGTCCACGGGGGCGAGGCCCGCGTCCGGGGCGTGGAGGCCCTGAACGGGGCCCAGGTCATGGCCACGGACCTGCGTGCCTCGGTCAGTCTGGTGATCGCCGGGCTGGCGGCGCGGGGAGAGACGGTGGTGCACCGGGTCTATCACCTGGACCGGGGCTTCGAACGGCTGGAAGAGAAGCTGTCCAACTGCGGCGCCGACATCCGGCGCCTGAAGGGCGAGGAGGATGCGGCCTGATGCCCACCGGCGCGCCGACGTCGCGACCCCTGCGCCTGCTCGCCCGGGATGAGGAGGACCTGACGGTCCTGTCGGCGGCGCTGCAGGATTCGGTGGCGCGGGTCGGGGATGTCCGGTTCGATCCGAAGGCGCGCACCCTGACCCTGGCCCTCAACCGCTATCGCTGGGAGCAGGCGGGGGGCGCGGGCGAGCGGGTCCGGGCGGTCCTGCAGTTCGGCGGCGTGCTGGGGGTCCGCAGCCGCAATGTCCGGCGGGACCAGGGCGACGCGGTCATCTCCGTCCTCAGCCTGGGATTTGCGCCGGGCGAGCCGCCGGGGGGCGTGCTGACCGTCACCCTGGCCGGGGACGGCGACCTGCAGGCGGATATCGAGTGCATCGATGCGGTCCTGTCGGACGTAAGTGACTCCTGGCCGGCCCGCGCCGCGCCCAAGCACGAGGAGCCCTGAGCCTTGCGCCATCTCCGCAGCGACGATCCCGGGTTCGAGGCCGCCTTTGCCGCCTTCCTGGCCGCCCCCCGCGGCCAGCCGGCGGATGTGGATGCCGCCGTGGCCGATATCCTCGAAGGGGTCCGCACCGGTGGCGTCGCGGCCCTGCTGGACTATGCCCGCCGGTTCGACCGGGTGGAGCTGACCGTCGACACCCTGGGCGTGACCGCCGACGAGATCGCCGCGGGGGTCGCGGCCACGCCGCCGGACATTTTCGACGCCATCCGCTTCGCTGCGGACCGGATCGGCACCTATCACGCCCGGCAGAGACCCCAGGACACGCGCTTCATCGACGAGGCCGGGGTGGAGCTGGGCTGGCGCTGGGGCCCGCTGGAGGCCGTGGGCATCTATGTGCCGGGCGGACGGGCGGCCTATCCGTCCACGGTGCTGATGAACGCGGTCCCGGCCCGTGTGGCAGGGGTGGCGCGAATCGCCATGGTCACGCCGCCCGGGCGGCTGGAGCCTGCGGTGCTGGCCGCGGCCTCCGTCGCCGGGGTGACGGAGATCTGGCGGGTGGGCGGGGCCCATGCCGCCGCTGCCCTGGCCTTCGGAGCCGGTCCGATCCGGCCGGTGGACAAGATCGTCGGGCCGGGCAATGCCTATGTCACTGCCGCCAAGCGCCGGCTCTACGGGATCGTCGGCATCGACGCCCTGGCCGGCCCGTCGGAAATCGTCGTGGTGGCGGACGCGGACAATGATCCGGAATGGATCGCCGCCGACCTCCTGAGCCAGGCGGAACACGACCCCGACGCCCAGTCGATCCTGATCACCGACAGCGAGGCCTTCGCCGCCCGGGTGATCGCAGCGGTGGACCGCCAGCTCCGCACCCTGGCCACCGGCGAGACGGCGGCTGCCTCCTGGGCCACCCACGGGGCGGTGATCATCGCCCCGCTGGACGCGGCCCCGGGCCTGGTGGACCGGATCGCGCCGGAGCATGTGGAGTTCGCCGTTGCCGATCCGGACCGGCTGGCCGACCGGGTGCGGCATGCCGGGGCCATCTTCCTCGGCCGCCATACGCCCGAGGCGGTGGGAGACTATGTGGCCGGATCGAACCACGTCCTGCCCACCAGCCGCGCGGCCCGCTTCTCGTCCGGCCTGTCGATCTATGATTTCCTCAAGCGGACCTCGATTGTACGATGCACCGAACAGGCGTTCCGGACGCTGGGACCGCCCACCGCGGCCCTCGCCGGGGTCGAGGGCCTGCCGGCGCACCAGCGGTCGGCGGCGATCAGATTGCAGGAGCTCTGACGGAGCATGCCGGACCGCCTCTCCAGACAGCGCCTGCAATCGGTGGAGATCGACGAGACGTCCTTGGCGGCGGCCTCCCGGGATGTGGAGCACGAGCGGCAGGTGGCGATCTTCGACCTGCTGGAGGACAACCTTTTCGCCCCCGACGGGGCGGAGGGCGGGCCCTATGATCTGCGCCTGTCCCTGGTGGACGGCCGTCTGGTGCTGGACATCACCGGACCGGACTATAGCCGGCGGCACATGCTGTCCCTGTCCCCGTTCCGGACCATCGTCCGCGACTATTTCATGATCTGCGAGAGCTATTACGCGGCCATCCGCCAGTCCACGCCCTCGCAGATCGAGGCGCTGGACATGGGCCGCCGGGGTCTGCACGACGAGGGCTCCCGCCTGCTGCGCGAACGTCTGAGCGGCAAGGTGGACACCGACCACGACACGGCCCGGCGCCTGTTCACCCTGATCTGCGCCCTTCACCGGCGGCCGACCACCACGTGAGTCCGTTGCCGGAGGAAGGGCGGACGGAACTGCCGGGCGCGGTGCTGTTCGCCTGCAACCTCAACTGCGTCCGCTCCCCCATGGCGGCGGGGCTTTTGCGCAGCAAGTTCGCCGGGCGCATCTTCGTGGACTCCTGCGGCCTGCGCGCGGGGGCGGAGGTGGACCCCTTCGCCGTCGCGGCCCTGGACGAGCTGGGGATCGACCTGGCGCACCATCGCCCGAGGGCCTTCCAGGATCTGGACGATTCCTCCTTCGACCTGGTGATCTCCCTGACGCCGGAGGCCCATCACCGGGCGCTCGAGTTCGCCCGGGGGCTGGCCATGACCGTGGTCTACTGGCCGACCCTCGATCCCACCCTGTACGAGGGCGGGCGGGAGCAGCGCATGGCCCAGTACCGGATGGTGCGCGACGGGCTGGAACGGCGGATCGATGACTATTTCGGCCGCCCATCGACCTTCGGCGGATGATCTGCCATTATCCGCCTGCAGAAATTCGGCTCGCGCCCAGCTTCCCGGTTGGCGCGGGCCTCATTGCATTTGAGAGCAACCTTTCGAGAGGCTGAATGGCGAAGGAAGAACTTCTGGAGTTTCCCGGTACGGTGACCGAACTCCTTCCCAACGCGACCTTCCGCGTTGAACTTGAGAACAAGCACGAGATCATTGCCCACACCGCCGGCAAGATGCGCAAGAACCGCATCCGGGTGCTGGCCGGTGACAAGGTGCTGGTCGAAATGACCCCCTACGACCTGACCAAGGGTCGAATCACCTATCGCTTCAAGTGAGGCGCGGTCGACGGTGACCGCGGCCCTCGTGCTCGCCAGCGCCAGCCCGAGGCGGGTGGAGCTTCTCGCCCAGATCGGCGTGGTTCCGGACCAGATCGACCCGGCGGACATCGACGAGACCCCGGCCTCGGACGAGACGCCCCTGCGCCTGGCAGAGCGTCTGGCCCGGGCCAAGGCGTCTGCCGCGGCCGCGCGGCACCCGCACGCCTATGTCCTGGCCGCGGACACGGTGGTGGCCGTCGGACGGCGGATCCTGCCCAAGACCGAGACGGAGGAAGAGGCGCGGTCGTGCCTGGCCCTTCTGTCCGGCCGCGCGCACCAGGTGTTTTCCGGCGTCAGCCTGCGGCACCCGGACGGTCGCATGGCGGCGCGGGTCTCCCGGACCCGGGTGCGGATGAAGCGGCTGACAGCGTCGGAGATCGACGCCTACATCGCGGCCGGGGAATGGCGCGGCAAGGCGGGCGGCTATGCCATCCAGGGCCGGGCCGGGGGCTTCGTGCTCGACCTGTCCGGCTCCTATTCCGGCGTGGTCGGCCTGCCTCTCTATGAAACCCTTTGCCTGTTCGACGGTCTGGGCTGGAAGGCCCCGGCGGAGGGACCCCGATGAGCCAGCGCCGCCGCCTGTTCCTGGATGCCGGGGTGGGAGAGCGCCGGGGCGTCGTCTGGCTGGACGGACGGCCGGAACGCCTGTTGATCGCGCGAACCTCCGACGGCGAAACGGCTGGGCCTGGGGCCGTGGTGGTCGCCCGGGTGGCGCGGATCGAGAAGGGGCTCGGATCGGCGTTTCTGGAAGGTCCCGGCGGCCTCGCCCTGATGGTCGCCCGGGCCGCCCTGCCGGACAAGGCCGGGCAGGGGCGCTTCGTCCGCGTCCAGATCCTGGCCCCCGCCCGCCGGGAAAAGCTTGCCAGCGGCCGGGTGCTGCAGATCGACGAGGCCCCCGCCCGGTGGATCACCCCCACGCCGGATCTCGAGACCCGCCTGCAGGGCCACGCTCCCGGCGTCGAGATCGAGGGCGGCCGCGGGGCCCGCGAGGCCGCCGATCACGCCACGGAGGAGGCGCTGGCCACCGACTTCCCCCTGCGCGGCGGCGGACGGCTGACCCTTGAACCCACCCGGGCCCTGGTGGCCGTGGACGTGGACATGGGCACCTCGGCCGGACAGGACGACCGCACCAGCGCCACCCGCACCAACCAGATCGCGCTGGCCGAGACCGCGCGCCTGCTGCGGCTGAAGGGTCTGGGCGGACTGATCGTGATCGATCTCGCCGGAAAGGGACATAACGGCCCGGTGCTGATGGAGTCGGTGAAGGCGGCCTTCGCGCCGGACCAGCCGGGCGTGGCCGTGGGGCCGATCTCCAAGTTCGGCACCCTGGAGATGACCGTGCCCTGGCGCGCGACCCCGGTGGCGGAGCGGCTGCTGGGCCAGGATGGCCGCCCGGACTCCGAAACCGCCGCCCTGCAAATGATCCGGGAGATCGAGCGGGAGGCCCTGCCGGGCCGCCAGGTGGTCGCGGCCTGCGCCCCGGACGTTGCGGTGGCGGCGCTGAAACACGCCTCCGATCTCGCCCAGCGCCTCGGACCGCGCTTCAAGATCGAGGACGCGCCCGGTCGCGACCGGACCGACTGGAAGGTTTCTGCCCGTTGACGCGCCAGGGGGATGAGCAAAAACGCGGCGCCTGTCCGATCTGTCGTCGGCCGGGAAGCTCGGAATTCCGGCCGTTCTGCTCCCGGCGATGCAGCGACGTGGATCTGCAGCGCTGGTTCACCGGGGCCTATGCCATCCCCGTGGTGGCACAGGACGATGACGGGGATGTTCCGGATTCTGACCCGGCGGAGTGAGATCGAGGCTGGACAGGCGGGAGGGCGGCGCCTTATAGACCCGCTTCCGCGATGGCCGCAGGCCATTGTTTTTGTGCCTGGGTAGCTCAGTTGGTAGAGCAGCGGATTGAAAATCCGCGTGTCACTGGTTCGATTCCGGTCCCAGGCACCATTTCCCCCCGACGGTCGGCGACCTTCGCCCAGGGGGGACTTGGCCAATTCGCCGCACCCCCGCTTCACTTGCCGCAACGTCACCTTGCGGGTCACCCGGCCCTGCGCCGCCGCCCGGATTTTGCGGTGGTTGGCGCAAGTCAAGCGATTTCACCCAGCAATAAACTTCCCGGGAGACTTGCGCCGAGGCGGTCGAATCCCCTTGACGCACAGGGGAGGGGTTGCGAAAGGATCGAGGACCGCAATTCTGACAAAGCGGTAAGGCTGTCTTCGTCTTTTTGGCGTTGATAGTTGATCTGGGTGACCCTGATTGGTGCGGATCCGTCTTCGACGGGTTCCCCGGCCGGGACAATCGCCCGGACTCGCGCTGGGAGGGCCGGAGTTTCCGGACCGCCTGGCAAAAAATTGTGCAGGGAAGAGACGCTCTCGCGCGACGACCCTTGGGCCCACCGTGCTTGATCAACCAGGAACTGGCGAAAGATGCTGGAAACAAAACGAACGACCCCGATCATCGCTCTCGTTGGCGCGCTGGCGCTGATGACAAGCGCTCCCGCTTTCGCGCAGGCGACGACGCCAGCTCCGGCAGCCGCTCCTGCGGCCGCGTCGGCTGCCGCTCCCGCTCCGGAAGCGTCCACCCCGGCTCCGGCCGCTGATGCGGGCGGCGAAGCGCCGACCACCATCAAGCACGCCGGCAAGCTCAACCCGGTCACCATGTTCATCGACGCGACCATCGTCGTGAAGGTGGTCATGATCGGCCTGATCCTCGCCTCGATCTTCTCCTGGACGATCCTGATCATGAAGATGATCGAGTTCGCCGGTCTGAACTCGGCCTCGAACAAGTATGTGGAAGCCTTCCGCAGCGCCCGTTCGGTCGCCGACATCCAGAAGATCTCGAGCTCGGAAGAGTTCGAGGGCAACCCGCTCGCCGACATGGCCGCCTCGGCCGCCGGTGAAGTGGAACTGTCCCGTCAGGCGGGCCTGCAGATCTCGGGCGCTCACCGCGACTCGACGATCTATCGCGCCTCGTCGAACATCTCGGCGGTGCAAGCCACCCTGGCCAAGCGCCTGTCGGGCGGCATGTCGTTCCTGGCCTCGGTCGGTTCGTCGGGTCCGTTCATCGGTCTGTTCGGTACGGTTTACGGGATCATGAACTCCTTCATCGGGATCGCGAACTCGAACACCACCAACCTGGCCGTCGTGGCTCCGGGTATCGCCGAAGCGCTGCTCGCCACCGGTATCGGCCTCTTCACCGCCATCCCGGCGGTTATCTTCTACAACTACTTCCAGACGCAGATTTCGGCCTACGGCGCTCGGACGGAAGGTTTCATTGCTGAACTGACCAACGCGATCTCTCGTCAGCTCGACAAGGGGGCGTAACACCGATGGCGGCCAAATTAGCAGGCCCCGGAGGCGGTTCTCGGTACAGCGTGACCCAGAACAGCGAAATCAATGTCACGCCCTTCGTGGACGTGATGCTGGTTCTCCTCATCATCTTCATGGTGGCGGCTCCGCTCGCCACCGTGTCGGTGAAGGTTGATCTTCCCCCCGCTTCGGCGCCACCGTCGCAATCTCCTCCGAAGCCGATCTACATCTCCATCAAGCCGAACGGCTCCATCTACATCGGCGACTTCAAGACGACGCTGACGGACATGGGCCCCGACCTGAAGAAGAACGTAGGCCGGCGGGACCCCACGAAGGAGCGGATCTACATCCGCGCTGACGTGAATACGGAGTATGGGGATTTCCTGGATGTGATGAACAAGCTCCAGGACAACGGCTTCTACAGCGTGGCGCTGGTCGGCGAAGACCAGAACAAGGGCAAATAGGGAGCCTCCATGACTGCAGAACAGACTCCTGAGCACGTCTACGACCCGTTGTGGGATGCCCCGCGCCGCCGTCGTAACGGTGCGGTCGTTCCGGCGATGGTCGTGGTCTTCGTGCTCCACGTCGGCCTGGTCTTCTGGATCTGGAAGACCAAGATCGAACCGAAGGTGGAGACTTTCGACGACCAGGCAGTGCAGGTGACGTTGGCGAAGCCGCCACCGCCGCCTCCGCCGCCGCCGCCGCCGCCGCCGACCAACCACGCACCGCCGCCGATTCAACCCCGGCCGCCGGTCGTGGCCCCCGACGTCCCGCCGCCGCCTGCGGCGCCGATCGTCGCGGTGGAAAAGCCCGAGCCGCCCCGGCATGACGAAGTCAAGGTCGTCACGCCGCCGGCACCTCCGGCTCCGCACGTGATCTCCCGCCCGACCTGGGAACGGTTGCCGAGTGGCGACCAGGTGAACCAGTACTATCCGGACCGCGCCATGCGGCTCGGAAAGAAGGGCAAGGTCGTGATGCAGTGCTCCGTGAGGGCCAACGGTACCGTGACCGGCTGCGAAGTCGTGTCGGAGGAACCGACGGACTACGGCTTCGGCGAAGCCGCCCTGAAGCTTCAGCGGTTCTTCAAGATGAAGCCGCAGACGCAGGACGGCCAGGCCGTCGATGGGGGTACGGTCCGTATCCCGATCGTCTTCCAGGTTGACGGCTGATATCATCAGTCCGATCCACTGATCAGAGCGCCCCGGAACCTGTTCCGGGGCGTTTCTGTTTCCGGCCCCGGATGCCGGGTGCGCGCCCGTCATCTCGCCCCGCCGCCATGGGGTGAAGGCAGCGCTTGATCCGGGCGGCGCGTCCGTCTAGAAGACGCCTTCGCGCTTTTGTCGCGCCGCCTTAGCTCAGTTGGTTAGAGCGCCAGATTGTGGCTCTGGAGGTCCTCAGTTCGAACCTGAGAGGTGGTACCATTCAAGCCCCCTGAGCCCGCTGGAGCGATCCGGCGGGCTCAGTCGTTCAGGGGCTGGGCTCAGGCCTCGTGCGGGCCGAAGGCCGGGTGGTAGGCGACCTCGCCCGTCGGCGAGGGGCCCTCGAACACCAGTCGCTGGAAATAGCCCGGCGGGACCTGGCCATAGGTGAGGCCCGGGTCCCAGGCAAAGCCGAACCGGGCATAGTAGGCGGGATCCCCCAGCACCACGCAGCCTTGCGCCGACTGTGCGCGCAGGGCCTCGAGGCCGCTCCGCACCAGGGCCTGGCCAATGCCCTGGCCCTGCCGTTCGGGCAGGACCGACACCGGGCCCAGTCCGTACCAGGCCCCGGCGATGCCGTTGATCCGCACCGGGGACAGGGCGACGTGGCCGACGACCCGGTCCCCGTCCGTGGCGACCTGCGACACGCTGAGCGCGCCCGCGGCCCGCAGCCGAAGGATGATGTCGGGTTCGGACTGGTCGCTGCGGGCCACCTCGCGGAAGGCGGCCGCGGTCACGGCATGGATCGGCTGCACGTCCTCGGGCCGTTCCGGTCGAATATCCATCCGCAACGCCCTTTCGGTTTCTTTCCATGGCCCCCGGTTGCGCGGGGCGAGGTATCGCAGCCGGATGTCCCACGGCCGGGCGGGATCGGCAAGCTTCGTCGGCCACGCGGGGCGGAGGACCTGTTGCGCCGCAACAACAATGGCCGCCCCATGAGAGGATGCGTTGCCCGCAGGTCTGCGGCGAGGGGAGGGCGGGCATTCTTCCGATCCCTCAAATGGCAGGAAAGACACGGAAAAACAGTATAATGACAGACATTCTCCCCGGCAGGATCGTCCAGGCACGGCAGACCCACTTCGCGGACGTCGGACGTGTTTTTGGTTGCAGTGCAGCGAAATTCGGAGGAGCATGCCTACCGACCTCGGCGGGTTCCGCCGGTGGGAGTGGAGTGTCGGCCATGACGGACATCGTGCTGACGGTGCCGGTGCGCGAGGGGGAGGAAGACCGGCTGTTCGGTCGCTTCCTGGACCGGTTCATCGAAGCGGCGGCGGCGGCGCTCGCCACCGGCGACCCGGACGGCGGGGCCGATGCCCCCCTGGTGATGGTCCGTTCCGACCCGCTGCCCGGCGGTGCGGTCAAGCAGGTGATCTTTCAGGAGCCCACCACGGCGGACGCCTTCTCCCAGGGGTGGTCCCGGGCCCGGCACGACGCCCTCTGAGGTGAGGCCGGCCCGGACGGACGCGGTCCCCTCGACATTGTGAGGCGGGCGGTTATCCGTTAGGACGACCCGGCCCGGAGGCGCACCCGCCATTTCCCCCTCTGAACCACATTCCGAGATCGTGACCGACGTCCTGGTGATCGGCACCGGGGCCGTGGGCTGTGCCGTGGCCGCCGTGCTGGCTGATCAGGGCCGCGACGTGGTGCTGGCCGGTGTGCCTCAGCCGACGGACGCCTCGCAGGTGGCGGCAGGCATGATCGCGCCCCTGAGCGAAGCGGCACTGGATCCCGCGGCGCGGGACGGGGCCGCGGTCCTGAACGCCGGGGCCGGTCTTTGGCCCGCCTTTGCCGAGCGGTTCGGGGTGCCCCTGCGACGGTGCGGTGGCCTTCTGCTTGCGCCGGATGCACCGGCCGGGGATCACGCGCGCTTTCCAGGTGAGCGGATCGACCTGTCGGAAGCCCGGTCCCTGACCCCCTTCCTGGAGCGCTGGGCGGGGGCGATCCACTGGCTGCCTGAGGAGGGTGCGGTGGACGCTGCCGCCGCCCTGGCCTGCCTTGCAGCGGAAGTGGTCCGCCGGGGCGGGCGGCGGATCGAGGCCCCGGTGGCGGCGGCACCGGACGGGTCGTGGCTGTTCCCCGGCGGGCGCATCCGGGCCGGGCGGACGGTGCTGGCCACCGGACAGGCGGGCCAGGCGATGGCCGGGGAGGTGCCGGAACTCGGCTGTCTGGCGCCGATCCGCGGACAGATCCTGCGGACCGCGCCCGGCACGGTCGTCCCCTCGGCCCCGTTCATCCGCGGACCGGGGGCCTATGTGGTCCCGCAGTCCGACGGCACGGCCATGATCGGTGCCACCATGGAGGCCGGGACCGACAGCCTGGCCCCCTCCGAAGCCACCACCCGTGCCCTGATGGGAGCGACAGACGGCTTTGCGCCGACACTGGCGTCGCAGGCCGTGATCGCCCGGGTCGGAGTCCGGGCCGCGACGCCGGATGCCCTGCCGATGGTGGGGCCCTGTTCCCGGCCGGACCTGTTGCTGGCCACGGGGCTGCGGCGAAACGGCTGGCTTCTGGCCCCGCTTGTGGCGGGCATGATTGCGGACTATCTGGCAGGCGAGGATCCGGGGCCGCACGCGCGGCGACTGGACCCGCAACGGTTCGAGCGTCCGTAGAACAAGGGAAGATCCATGTCGGGTTTCTGGCTGAGCGACGAACAGGAAGCCATTCGCGAGGGCGTCGCCCGGGTCTGTGCCGATTTCGACGACGAATACTGGCGGGAGACCGACGAGACCGGGCGCTTTCCGGAGGCCTTTGTCGCGGCCATGGCCGAGGGCGGCTGGCTGGGCGTGGCCATGCCGGAGTCCGTGGGCGGGGCGGGGCTCGGCCTGACGGAGGCGTCCATCGTCATGCAGACCGTGGCGGAGAGCGGGGCAGGCTTTTCCGGGGCCTCGGCCATCCATCTGAACATCTTCGGCCCCATGCCCATCGTCAAGTTCGGCACCGAGGCGCAGAAGTCCGTCAGCCTGCCGCGGATCATCTCCGGCGAGGACAAGATGTGCTTCGCGGTCACCGAGCCGAACAGCGGCCTCGACACCTCGAGCCTCGAGACACGGGCGGTGCGCACCAACGAGGGCTATCGCATCAACGGCCGGAAGATCTGGACCACGTCCGCCCAGCGGGCCAACAAGATCCTGATCATTGCCCGCACCACCCCGAAGGAGGAGGCGCGCAAGCCCACGGACGGCCTGTCCCTGTTCTTCGCCGACTTCGACCGCAGCCGCATCGATGCGAAGCCGATCCCGAAGATGGGGCGCAAGGCGGTGGAGTGTAACACCCTGTTCATCGACGACCTGCTGGTCCCCCACGACGCCCTGATCGGGGAGGAGGGGCAGGGGTTCAAGTATCTGCTGCAAGGCCTCAATCCCGAGCGGGTGCTGTTTGCCGTGGAGTCGGTGGGGCTGGGCCGCGCCGCCCTGCGCAAGGCGGCACAATATGCCAAGGAGCGGGTGGTGTTCGGGCGGCCCATCGGTCAGAACCAGGGCATCCAGCACCCCCTGGCCAAGGCCTGGGCCGAGCTGGAAGCGGCCAACCTGCTGGCCTTCAAGGCCGCCGCCCTGCATGACGCCGGGCGGGACTGCGGGGCCGAGGCCAATGCGGCCAAGTATCTGGGGGCGGAGGCGGGCTTCAATGCCTGCGAGGCCTCGGTGCTGGCGCATGGCGGCATGGGCTACGCGAAGGAATACGATGTGGAACGCTATTTCCGCGAGGCCATGATCGCCCGCATCGCCCCCGTCAGCCGGGAGATGATCCTGAACTTCATCGCCGAGCGGGTCCTGGGCCTGCCCAAGAGCTATTGAGGAGCATCCCGGTCGTGAGATTTGCGCCGATCCTGACGGGGCTGGCGGCGCTGGTCCTGCTGGGCGGGGCGGCGGTCGCCGCGTCGCCGCCGCCGTCGCGGGAGGCCGCGGTCCTGGCCGAGGTGAACTTCGCCCGGACCCATCCCCAGGCCTATGTCCAGCACCTGCGCGCGGTGGCGGCGGAAGCGGCGCGGTCCGGCCGCTATGCCAATCCCGCCGACGGGGACGAAGGGGCCCTGGACGAGGCCATCCGGTTTCTGGAACAGCAGGCCCCCGTGGCCCCTCTGGCACCGGAGCACCTGCTCCAGTCCACGGCCCGGGACCATGTGGTGGCCCAGGGGCGGTCCGGGGACACCGGCCACGGGCAGGGTGACCTGGGCTTCAGCGAACGCCTGAAGCAGCGCGGCGTCTTTGCCGGCATCTCGGCGGAGGACATCGCCTATGGCTACAGCCAGCCCCGGGATGTCGTCGCCCAGCTGGTCATCGACCGGGGCATTGCCGGTCGCGGTCACCGGGTGAACATCTTCGAGCCCGCCTTCCGCGTGGCGGGAGTGGCCTGCGGGCCCCACCCGTCCTATGGCGAGATGTGCGTCATCGACTTCGCCACGCCGCTGATCCGTCCCGGCGGCTGAGCCGGGTCCCGGGACGGGGTGGTCAGGCCGTCGCCAGCTGCTCCCCGCGGCCCAGGGGGTCGGGCAGGGGACTGCCGTCCTCCACGAAGCTCAGGGACACCGAGTTGATGCAGTAGCGCAGCCGGGTCGGCGGCGGCCCGTCGGGGAAGACGTGGCCCTGGTGGCTGTCGCACCGGGCGCAGCGGGTCTCGGTCCGGACCATGCCGTAGCTGCGGTCGACAATGCCCACCACATGGGACGGATCGAACGGCTCGAAGAAGGAGGGCCAGCCGGTGCCGCTCTCGAACTTGGTCCGCGCATGGAACAGGGGCAGGCCGCACAGGCGGCAGACATAGACCCCGTTCTGCTTGTTGTTCAGCAGGCCGCCGCAGAACGGGGCCTCTGTCCCGTGGTGGAGCAGCACCTCGGCCTCCTCCCGGGTCAGGGACGCCTCGAGGCGAACGCGGTCCGCATCGGAGGGCGGAGTGAGGTCGAAGCCCTGAGCGGACTGATGGGCAATGGGCATGGCGCGCTCCCTGATGATTTGCCTGAACATAGGCGCTGGAGGGCGATCGCCTAGGGGGAGGGCGGACAATTGCCGGGCTGTCCCCCGTCCTGAGCAGACCTGTGCCGGATTTGTGGCCTCGAAGTTGCTGAGACGGTTGTGCCAGCGCCAAATTTGGGCATTAGGTTCCACGACGGGACGCGGTTTTCGTCCTGTGCAGCAGAAGTGAGAGCTCGCGCGTGATCGCCACCACCCTGACCCGTGGGCTGGAAGACGCCCCCACCAAGCACAAGCGCCTGATCGCCTGGGTGGCCGAGATCGCCGCCCTGACCGAGCCGGACAGCATCCACTGGTGTGACGGGTCGGACGAGGAATGGACCCAGCTGACCGCCCAGCTGGTGGCCGCGGGCACCCTGCGCCCCCTCAATCCGGAAAAGCGTCCGAACAGCTTCTACGCCGCGTCGGATCCCCGGGACGTGGCCCGGGTGGAAAGCCGCACCTTCATCTGCTCGAAGGACAAGGCTGATGCCGGCCCCACCAACAACTGGGTCGAGCCCGCGGAGATGCGGACCACCCTGAACGGCCTGTTCCGCGGCGCCATGCGCGGCCGCACCATGTACGTCATCCCGTTCTGCATGGGGCCGCTGGGCTCGAAGATCTCGGCCCTCGGCGTGGAGATCAGCGACAGCGCCTATGTGGCCATCTCCATGCGGGTCATGACCCGGATGGGCCGCGCGGCCCTGGAGGAGATGGGCGAGGACGGCTTCTTCGTGCCCGCCGTCCACACCCTGGGCGCGCCCCTGGCCCCCGGCCAGGCGGACGTGCCGTGGCCGTGCAACGAGGAGAAGTACATCGTCCACTTCCCGGAAAGCCGGGAGATCTGGTCCTACGGCTCCGGCTACGGCGGCAACGCCCTGCTGGGCAAGAAGTGCTACGCGCTGCGCATCGCCTCGGTCATGGCAAGGGACGAGGGCTGGCTGGCGGAGCACATGCTGATCCTGAAGCTGACCTCGCCGGAGGGGGCGCAGCACTACATCGCCGCCGCCTTCCCCAGCGCCTGCGGCAAGACCAACATGGCCATGCTGCAGCCGACCCTGCCGGGCTGGAAGGCCGAGACCATCGGCGACGACATCTGCTGGATGCGATTCGGCGATGACGGTCGCCTCTACGCCATCAATCCGGAGGCGGGCTTCTTCGGCGTCGCTCCGGGCACGGGCCTCAGCACCAACAAGAACGCCATCGACGCCCTCTATGCCAACTGCGTCTTCACCAATGTGGCCCTGACCGATGACGGGGACGTGTGGTGGGAAGGCCTGACCGACACGCCGCCGGAGCATCTGACCGACTGGCGCGGGCGGGACTGGACCCCGGCCTCGAGCGAGCCTGCGGCCCATCCCAACTCCCGCTTCACCGTGCCGGCGGGCCAGTGCCCGATCATCGCGCCGGAGTGGGAAGACCCCCGCGGCGTGCCGATCTCGGCCATCCTGTTCGGCGGCCGTCGCGCCTCGGCCGTTCCCCTGGTGACGGAAGCCTTCGACTGGGAGCACGGGGTGTTCATGGCCTCCAACGTCGCCTCCGAAGGGACAGCCGCGGCAGAGAACAAGGTGGGCGAGCTGCGCCGCGACCCGTTCGCCATGCTGCCCTTCTGCGGCTACAACATGGCCGACTATTTCGCCCACTGGCTGAAGCTGGGCCGGGAGCATGATGCGGCAAAGCTGCCGCGCATCTACTTCGTCAACTGGTTCCGCAAGGACGAGCGCGGCAAGTTCGTCTGGCCGGGATTCGGCGAGAACAGCCGGGTCCTGAAGTGGGTGGTGGAGCGCCTGGAGGGCAAGGCCGAGGCCCAGGAGACCCCCATCGGCCGACTGCCGACCCGGACGTCCCTCGATACCTCGGGCCTTGGCCTGACCGAAGCCCAGCTGACCACACTGCTGTCGGTGGACCGGGACGTCTGGCACGAGGAAGCCGCCACCATCCCGTCCGGCTACGAGAAGTTCGGGGACCGGCTGCCCAAGGCCCTGTGGGATCAGTACCACGCCCTGGTGGCTCGCCTGGCGAACTGACGTCCGGGCCGGATTGACATCAAACCGTCGATGATGACGACTACAGGGTGAACGGATGACGGCCGGGCCCTGTGCGCCGGTCGGTCCTTGATGGCCTTTCAGGATGGAGCTTCGGCGGATGACACGGAACACGACCTTTCGGGTGCTGGCGGCCGTGGCCGTGATGGCGGTGGCCGGATCGGCCCTTGCGCAGGACGCTGCGTCCGTCGAGAAGGCCCGGAAGGACTTCTTCCACGTCCTCGGAAAGGCCGCCAAGGGCTCGGGCGAGGAATTCAAGAAGACCCCGCCGTCCATCGCGGAAATCCAGAAGTTCGCCGCGATCCTCGATGCGGAAGCGCCCAAGCTGCCCAGCCACTTCCCCGCCGGCTCCGGCCCGGAGAGCGGCGTGAAGACCGAGGCCAAGGCCGATATCTGGGCCAAGCCGGATGCGTTCAAGAAGGCGGCCGCGGACCTGGCCACGGCGGCGCACAACTACAATCTCGCGGCCCAGAAGGGTGACCTGATGGCGGCGGGGGCGGCGATGAAGGCCGTCGGCGGGGCCTGCAAGGCCTGCCACAAAGAGTTCAAGGCCAAGGACGAACACTAGGCCCATGTCGGCCCTCCGCCGCGTCCGCATCTGGGACCTGCCGACGCGGCTGTTCCACTGGGGTCTCGTCATCCTGATCGGTCTGGCCTGGTGGAGCATCTCCACCGGTCAGTTGTCCCTGCACCGGACGGTGGGGGCGCTGGCCGCCGGGCTGGTGGTGTTCCGCCTGTGGTGGGGCCTGTTCGGGGGATCGACCGCCCGCTTTTCCGACTTCCTGCGCGGGCCGCGGACCGTGCTGGCCTATGCCCGGGCCCTGCTGGGCGGGGGCAAGGGGCCGGAAGGCCTGACCGCCGGGCATAATCCCATGGGGGGCTGGAGCGTGGTGGCGCTTCTGGCCGTGACGGGTGCCATTGTCGGCCTTGGACTGTTTGCCGTGGATACGGACGGGCTCGAGTCCGGGCCCCTGGCCAGTCTGGTGGACTATGACACCGGGCGGCTCGCATCCCACTGGCACGGCCTGGCCTTCGACCTGCTGAAGATCCTGGTGGGGCTGCACCTGGTCGCCATCGGCTTCTATGCGTTCATCCGGCGGGAGAACCTGATCCGCGCCATGATCGACGGGAAGAAGCCCCTGGCGGAGGACGGCGAGGCCCTGCGGCCCGGGCGCTTCTGGGCCCTGGGGGTCGGTCTGGTCCTGGGCGCTGCGGTGGCGGGACTACTGATCCGGATGACGGGATAGGTCCGCCCGCAGTCGCCGCAGCGTCAGGCTGAGCCGTTCCAGCCGATCCCAGGCCGCGGCATGGAGCGGCGATGCCAGCAGCCAGTCGGCAAAGTCCGCAAGGTCGGTCTCGGTCAGGTGCGGTTCGTCAAGGTGCCGGGACCAGGCGACGGCCAGGGCCTCTGCCAGGGTTCGCTCATCGATGGGGGGCAGGGCAGGGTGGCGCATGGTCGATCCCGGTTGGCTTCAGGATCAGACGACACCGCAGAGCTGGCCCCTCAGGGGATATCGACAGTTTTCGTCAAGTCCGAGTGATTTGGACTCACGGCAACTCCCGCAGCAGGGTCCGGAGCGCGTGGCTGATGTGCTTTTCCACTGCGCTCCGGGAAATGCCGAGACGTTCGGCGACCTCGGCGTGGGACAGGCCGTCCAGCTTGTGCAGGCGGAAGGCCCGGCGGCATTGCGGACGCAGGCCCTCCACAATGGCCAGGACCTGCAGCATCCGCTGCCGGGCGTGGGCCGCATCGTCGGCTGCGGGCAGGTCGGCCACCGGTTCGAGCCCGGCCGTGTCGGCCTGCAGGCTGGACCAGTCATGATCCCGGGCCGCCGCCCGCTGCCGGGACTTGGCCCGATCGAGCATGCGGTTGGTCCCGACCCGATAGAGGAAGGCGACGGGATGGTCGATCTCCGCCAGGGTCGATTCGGAGAGTTCCAGGATCCGGGTGGCAATGTCCTGGACGATGTCCTCCGCCAGTTCCGCAGACCCGGTCCGGCTGGCGAAATAGCGCACCAGGGCCGGTCGCCGCTCCACATAGGTTCTCAGAAGTTCGGCGGATCTCCGTGTCTCTTCGCAAGTGTCCATGACCACATCTCCCGAATTAATTCATCGGGCTGTAGATCAGAACGGACATTGCGTCGAATGTGCCAAATGGAGAATTTGGGTCGATTATATGGTTTATGATATTTTGCCATGAATATTCATGGAATTTCAGTTTCTTGGATTAGTGCGCATCCTGTTTGAGAAAATAGGACATGAAATCAAATATTTGACTGCGGTGATTGATTCCCGACGTATCCGAGCTCTCCGGCGGCCGTTTGCACCACCCTGCCGGTCTGTGCCGAGGGGTGCGGTCCGTTGCACCCGGGGTGCAAGCGCGCCAGGAGGGCCGAAACGGGAGGCCAAGACGCGCACCTGAAATGGGCGCACAAAATGACAGCCCATTTTGGGTAGACTGAGGTCGTCCGCTCAGGGACGGGGGCGCGGATCGGGGTCGTGGACCGCCGGTGCGGACTTCCAGCCTCCGCCAAGGGCGCGGAACAGGGCGATTTCGGCATCGGACTGGCGCATGTCGGACGCCGCCAGGTCGCTCTCGGCCAGCTGCAGGCTGCGCTGGGCATCCAGCAGGTCGAGGAAGCTGGCCGCCCCGTCGTCATAGCGCAGCTGGGCCAGGGTGGCGGCACTGCGCAGTTGGTCGCGGGCCGCGCGCAGGGCGACATTCTGCTGCTTCACCCCTTCGAGGGTGGCCAGGGCCGTTTCCACGTCCCGGTAGGCCTGCAGGACCGTGCCGTCGAGCCGGGCGAGGGAGGCCCGTGCATTGGCGCTGGACTCCCGGATCCGGTCGCGGGCGGCCAGGATGTTCGGTCCGCTCCAGCTCAGGGCGGGGCCGACGCTGTAGGAGGTTCCGGAATAGAGCACGGCCTTGTCCGGCGTGGCACCGGCCGCGGCGATCTGGCCGCCGAGGCTGATGATCGGGAACAGCTGGGCGGTGGCCACGCCCACCCGGGCGGTGTCGCCGGCCAGCATCCGCTCGGCCTCCCGGATGTCGGGGCGGCGGCGCAGCAGGGACGCGCCGTCGCCCACCGGGGGCAGGGCACCCAGATGCGGGGCACGGGTGCAGCCCTGCGCGGCGGGGATCACCGTCTCGGCCGGGCGGCCGGTGAGCACGGCCAGGCTGAACAGCACCGACCGGCGCTGGGCTTCGAGGGCCGGAACCGCGGCGGCGGCCTGGCTGGCGAGGGCCGCGGCCCGGCTCACGTCGAAGTCCGACGCCGCGCCGAGGTTTCGCCGGGTGGCCGTCACCTCCGCCGTCTGGCGGGCAATGTCCCGGCTGAGCTGGGCGGCGGAGACCGCGGCCCCATAGGCGCAGGCCTCGGCATAGGCCGTGGCGGTCTGGGCAGCGACGGCCACCCGGGCATAGTCGAGGGCGGCCTTGGCGGCTTCCTCGTCGGCGCGGGCCGCCTCCACCCCTCGGCGCAGGCGACCGAACAGGTCGATCTCGTAGCTGGCGGAGAAGCTGGCCGCGTCCGACGGACCGGCCTTCGCCTTGGTGCCCGCCAGGGCCGCCAGCAGGTTGGAGGTGGACGACCGTCCCTCCGTCGCGCTGACGGCGGTCTGGGTCGAGGGGGTGTAGAGCCCGTCCCGGGCCTCGCTGAGAACCGCCTTGGCACGGCTGAGATTGGCGCTGGCGATGCGCAGGTCGGTATTGGCGGTCAGGGCCTCGCGGATCAGCCCGTCGAGCGCCGGGTCGTTGTAGAGCCGCCACCAGTCGTCGACGACCGGATCGGTCGTGGCGATCCCCGGCGTCGCGGCGGCATAGCTGCGGGCGACGGGTTCGCGGTCCAGGGCAGGATGATAGTTCGGTCCGAGGGCACAGCCCGCGGGCATCATCGCCACAAGGGCCAGCAGGGCGCTGCGGAATCGGGACGGACGGCGGGTCACTGTGCGTCTCCCCCTTCCGGCACGGATACGGTCTTCCGCAGCCGGGGCTGGGGAATGTACTGGGACAGGTGGCGGCACAGGACATAGAACAGCGGCGTGAACACCAGACCGAAGAAGGTCACGCCCAGCATGCCGAAGAACACCGCGACCCCCAGGGCCTGACGCATCTCCGCCCCCGCGCCCGTGGCGAAGGCGAGGGGAGCGACCCCCAGCACGAAGGCCATGGAGGTCATCAGGATCGGGCGCAGGCGCGTCCGGGCCGCTTCGACCGCTGCGGACCACCGGTCCATGCCCTGGTCCTCTTCCGCCTGGCGGGCGAATTCGACGATCAGGATGGCATTCTTCGCGGCCAGCCCGATCAGCACGATCAGGCCGATCTGGGTGAGGATGTTGTTGTCGAGCCCCATCAGGTTCACGCCGGCAAAGGCCGCCAGCAGGCACATGGGGACGATCAGGATCACGGCCAGGGGCAGGGTCACGCTCTCGTAGAGGGCTGTCAGCAGCAGGAAGACGAACACCACCGCCAGCACGAAGACCAGTCCGCCCGTGTTGCCGGCCTGCTTCTGCTGATAGGCGAGCTCGGTCCATTCATAGCTGAACCCGGCCGGCATCACCCGCTGGGCGGCATCCTCCATCGCCTTCAGGGCCTCCCCGGTGGAATAGCCGGCGGCGGTATCCCCCTGGACCTCCGCCGCGGGGAACAGGTTGTAGCGCAGGACGCGATAGGGGCCTGTCGTGTGCCGGATCGTCATCACGGCACCCAGGGGCGTCATGCCCCCGCTGGCGGAGCGGGTCTGCAGGGTGGAGATGTCCGCCTCGTCCTGGCGGGCGGGATATTCCGCCTGGGCCAGCACCTGGAAGGTCTTGCCGAACAGGTTGAAGGTGTTGACGAAAGTGGACCCCAGATAGGTCTGCAGCGTCGACAGCACCGAGGCGGTGGGCACCCCCAGCATCTCCGCCTTGTCCCGGTCGATGTCCGCCGTGATCCGCGGGGTCCTGGTGTTGAAGGTGGTGAAGGCGCTGCTGATGGCGGGCTGCTTCCGGGCCTCCTCGGCCACGGCGTTGGCCACCTGCTCCAGCGCGCGCGGGCCTGCTCCGGACTGGTCCTGGATCACCATCTTGAAGCCGCCGGCACTGCCGATGCCGCGGACGGGCGGCGGGGGCAGCACCCGGACATCGGCCCCCACCACCGGGGCCACGGCCTTCTTGACCCCGGCGAGGATGCTCTCACTGGAGCGGTGCTCCGCCGCGCGCTTCTCGAAGCTGTCGAGGATCACGTACATCTGTCCGGCATTGGACACGTTGGCCTGGGTCACCGGGTCGGTGCCCACATAGACCGATGCGGCCTTGATTCCCGGGACCTTCAGGATCCGGGTGACCAGATCGCGGACGATCACGTCCGTCCGGGCGAGCGATGCCCCCTGCGGCAGCTGGACCGCCACCAGGAAGTTGCCCTGGTCCTGGGCCGGGATGAAGCCCGTGGGGGTGGCGCCGATCCGCCAGCCGGTGAGGGCCAGCAGACCCACATAGAGGATGATCATCAGGCCGCCCGCCCGGACCGTCCGCGCCGTCACCAGACCGTAGAAGCGGCTCAGCCCGTCGAAGCCGGCATTGAAGCGGTCGGCATAGGCCCGGCTGAGGCGTCCGAGCGCCGTGCGCGGCCGGGTATGGGTGTGGGGCCGCATGATCAGCGCGGCCATGGTCGGGGACAGTGTGATGGACACGATCAGCGAGATCACCGTGGCCGTGGCGATGGTCAGGGCGAACTGCCGGTAGAACTGACCGGAAATGCCGGACAGGAAGGCCGTGGGAACGAACACTGCCACCAGCACCAGGGCGATGGCCACCAGGGCCCCGCCCACCTCGTCCATGGTCCTGTGCGCGGCTTCCCGGGGGGTAAGGCCCTCCCGCAGGTGGCGCTCGACATTCTCCACCACGACGATGGCGTCATCCACCACGATGCCGATGGCCAGCACCAGGCCGAACAGGGACAGGTTGTTCAGGGAGAAGCCGAAGGCCGCCATGACGGCGAAGGACCCCACCAGGGACACCGGAATGGCCATGATCGGCACCAGGGCCGCCCGCCAGCTCTGCAGGAACAGCATCACCACCAGGACCACCAGGCCCAGCGCGATCAGCAGGGTCTTCTGCACCTCGTCGATGGAGGCGTGGACGTATTCCGTGGGGTTGTAGATGATCTTGTAGTCGAGCCCCGGCGGGAAGTCCTTCTTCAGCTCCTTCATGGTCGCGAGGATCATGTCGGCGGTGGTCAGGGCGTTGGCGTTGGGCTGGGCCTGGATGCCCTGGGCGGCAGCCGGATAGCCGGACATGTAGGCGTTGACCGTATAGTCCTGCGCCCCCAGCTCGACCCGCGCCACGTCCCGCACCCGGGTGACGTGGCCTGCGTCGTCGCGCTTGATGATGATGTCCGCATACTGTTCGGGCTTGTCCAGCCGGCCCTGGGCATCCACCGTCATCTGGAAGGCACCGGGCGCGTTGTTGAACGGGGCCGCGCCGAGCACGCCGCCGCCGACCTGCAGGTTATGGGTCCGCAGCGCCGCCACGATCTCGTCCGTGGTCAGGTTGCGGGCCGCGGCCTTGTCCGGATCGATCCAGATGCGCATGGCATAGTCGCGGGAGGCACGGCTGCCGATGTCGCCCACGCCGGGGATGCGCAGCAGCCGGTCGCGGATGTGGATGCCGGCATAGTTGGCGATGTACTGCTGGTCCAGGGACCCGTCGGGGGAGTAGAGGTGCACCGCCAGCAACGGGTCCGACGACGCCTTGCGGACCACCACGCCGATCTGGCGCACCGTATCCGGCAGGCCGGGTTCGGCCGCGGCGACGCGGTTCTCCACCAGCTGCTGGGCCTTGTCGACATCGACGCCCAGCTTGAAGGTCACGGTGATCGTCAGGCGTCCGTCGCCGGTGGAGGCGGACGAGATGTAGTCCATGCCGTCCACGCCGTTGATCTGCTGCTCGATCGGCCCGGCCACGGAGTCGGCCAGAAGCTCTGCCGAGGCGCCGGGATAGCTGGCAGAGACCGTCACCGTCGGCGGCACGATCTGGGGATACTGCGCGACCGGCAGCCCCGGATAGGCGATGGCACCCACCAGGGTGATCAGCACCGCCACCACGACCGCGAAGGCCGGTCGTTCGATGAAGAAGTGGGAGATTTTCATCGTTCAGCCGTCACTGCACGGCCGCGGCATTGGTGGCGGAATGGGCGGGGGCCAGCTGGACGGGGCCCGGCTGCGGCCCGCCGACGGGGGCGGGCGGGGCGATGGTGCCCATGACCACCTTCACCTTGCGGCCGGGCTTGGCCCGCTGCACGCCGTCGATCACCACCCGGTCCTTGGCCGACAGGCCATGCCGGATCACCCGCAGGCCGTCGATCAGGGGACCCGTCTCGACGATCTTCTGCTGGATGGTGCCGTCCGGCCCGGCCACATAGACCACCTGGCGGGACTGGTCGGTGACGATGGCCTGGTCGGGGACGACCATGCCCGAATAGGCCCCGGAGCCCAGCAGGCGCAGATGGCCGAACATGCCCGGCGTCAGGAAGTTGTCCGGATTGGCCACGACCGCGCGGCCGCGGATGGTGCCGGAGCCGGTGTCGATGGCATTGTCGACGAAGTCCATCCGGCCCTTCCAGCGATAGACCGGTTCGTCCTGCAGCCGGATCTCCACCGGATTCGGGGCCCGGCGGGAGGACGGCCGAGAGCCGTTCTCGTTGGCGCGCTGGTACTTCAGATAGACGCTTTCGGCACCGGTGAACACGAACCGGATCGGGTTCAGGTTGACGACCGTGGTCAGCACCGTCTGGTCGGCATTGACCAGGTTGCCGGGAGAGATGCGCCGGTCCGAGATCCGTCCGTCGATGGGCGAGATGACCTTGGTGAAGCTCATGTTCAGCCGGGCGGTCTGCTCCTGCGCCTGGCTGGCGGCGAGGTCCGCGTGGGCCTGGGCCTCCGTGGCCTGGCGGGAGGCCAGTTCCTGCTGGCTGATGGCCCTGGCCGCGAACAGGGCCTCGGCCCGCTTCAGCTCGGTCCGCGCATTGTCGTGGGTGGCCTTGGCTCGGGTAACCTGGGCCGTCGCCGCATTGAGGGCGGCCTGGTAGGGGCGGGGGTCGATCTCGAACAGGGTCTGGCCCTTCCTGACGAAATCACCGTCGCGGAAGTCCACGGAGGCGAGGTATCCGCTCACCCGCGGGCGGATCTCGACGCTGTCCTTCGCCTCGAAATGGCCGACATAGTCATCCCAGTCCACCACCTGCTTGATCAGGGGGGTGGCCACGACCACCGTGGCCGGGGGCGGCGGCGGGGGCGGCGGCTTCGATCCGCAGGCCACCAGACCCACCAGCGCAGCGATGAGGGCCGCCGATGCGGCAGCCGTCGATGTCCGGACCGAATCCGAGGTTCCGCCCAGCCTTCCGGCCCGGGATGTCGGGACAGGTCTGCTCTTCATCGGTTCAATCCGCCCAAAGCGCCTACTCACTGAGACTCAAGCCCGGTTCCGCCCACGCCACAGGGATAATCTGGGGCATGGTCCCCCGGGGCGCCAGTGCCGTTAAGACACAGTCCGGGCGGTGGAAGTCAATGTCAGAGCCGACATAGTCGCGGGAATGTCGCAAGCCTGACCGTCCGCGGGACGGATCAGCCCTTCCAGCCGCCGCCGAGCGCCCGGCACAGGGCCACGGCACTGCGCGCGGCTTCGGTCCGGGCATCGAGGGCGGCATCCTCCGCCAGCAGCCGCTGCGTCCGGGCCTGGGCCAGGTCGATTCGCGACGTGGCTCCGGCGGCGGCGGACTCGCGAGCCGCCGATTCCGCGACCGTTGCGGCGGTCAGGGCACGGTCGAGGGCAGCGGCCTGCTGTTCGCGCCGGACGAGGGAGACGGCAGCATTCTCCACGTCCGCACCGGCCTGCAGCGCCGCCTGCCGCCACGCGGCCAGGGCCTCGGCGCGACGGCCGCGGGCGGCCTTCACCTCCGCATCGACCCGGCCGAAGTCGAACAGCCGCCATGTCGCTCCCGCCTGGCCCGCCGCCAGCTGGGCGGGCCCGGTCAGCAACTGGCCGCCCTGGGTGGATTCGAAGCCCAGCAGGGCCGACAGGGTCACCTTCGGCCAGTAGTCCGCCATGGCGGCCCCGACCCGCGCGGTCTCGGCCATCACGCGGCGCTCTGCGGCTACGACATCGGGACGGCGGCGCAGAAGGTCCGCCGGACCCTCGCCAGGATCGATCCGCGGCGTAACCGGCAGGGTCACGGGCCCCGCCAGCCGGCTGCGGGCGGTGCCGGCCGCCTGGCCCAGCAGCACGTCCAGCCGGTTGAACTGGGCCTCCAGCGCGGTTTCGAACAGGGGGGCGACGGCCCGGACCTGATCGGCCTGGGCGCGGGCCTGCTGCCGGTCCGGCTCGGAGGCCACGCCGGCCCGGAACCGTTCCTCCGTCAGCTGTTCGATCAGCGACACGTCCTGGATCCGCTCCTCCAGCCGGGCAAGGCGGAGTTGCAGGCCCCGGATCTGGATATAGGCGTCGGCGGTCTCGGCCGCGACGGTCAGCCGCGCCCCGATGCGCCCGGCCTCGGCGGCGGCGGCATCGGCCCGGGCCGCCTCGGCATTGCGCCACAACTGCCCGAACAGGTCGATCTCCCAGCTGGCCCCGGCATTCAGGTCGTAGAGATTTCCGGTCCTCTGGTAGCCGGGGAAATGGCTGAACGCCTCGCCGGTGGGGGACAGCAGGGACTGCTTCTCGCGGGCGGCATCGGCATTGGCACCGGCCGCCGGGGCCAGCTGCGCCACCGCGGCCCGGGCGGCGGCCCGGGCCTGGTCGACCCGTGCGCCGGCGGCGGCAATGTCCAGGTTCTGGGCGAGGGCCTGTTGCTCCAGTGCATCCAGGGTCGGGTCGTTGAAACCGGTCCACCAGCGATCCAGCGGCACGGCCTCCCCCGGGACGGTCTGTGCGGCCAGCAGCGCGGCGTTGTGGTAGGCTCCCCCGACGGGAGCGGCAGGCATCCGCGCGTCGGGACCCACCGCACAGGCCCCGAGGCCGACGGTCGCGACCAGCACCAGCCCGAAGGTCCGGCCCGCCGGATGGGACAGGGACCGGAGGAAGGACGGGCAGGGCGCGCGCATGGTGGGTCTCCGGTCGGGTGGTGAGTGACAAAATGGTTCACATGTCACCAACCGTCAAGGACGTAGCCCGACCCGGCCGACCGTGCTATGGCCAAGTTCATGGAACTGTCACCTGAGCAGCAGGAGCTTCCCGGCCAGCGGGGGCCGCACCAGCACGAGATGCGCGAGCGGATCGTCCGGGCGGCCGAGGCGCGCTTTCGCCACTATGGCTACGGCAAGACCACCGTGTCCGAGATCGCCGCCGATCTGGGGGTGTCCAGCGCCTATATCTACAAGTTCTTCGACTCCAAGATCGCCATCTGCGAGGCTGTCTGCGGTAGCCTGCTGGGTCGGATCGACGAGGCCCTGTGGGCCGATGCCCGCACCGAGCGGACGGCGGCCGAGCGTCTTCGCCGGACCTATCATATCCTTCTGGAACATAGTCTTGCGCTGTTCTTCAATGATCGCCAGCTGCACGACATGGTGGTCACCGGGCTGGAGCAGCGCTGGGCCTCCATCACCCGGCACATCGAGGTGATGGACGAGGTGGCGCGCTTCCTGGTGCAGGAAGGCCGCGCGTCGGGGGAGTTCGAGCGCCGCACGCCCCTCGACGAGGTGGCCCGGGCCGTCGCCAGCACCTTTTCCCCTTTCTGCCATCCGGTCCTGCTGGAGCATGGAATCGACAAGGATCTGGCGGCCCGGGCGGACGCGGTCGCCACCATTGTGCTGCGCGGCCTGTCCGCCTGAGGCTAAAGTGCCGCATTTCGGCGCATTCGGCCCCTGACGGCCAGGTGACGAGTTGACAATATCGTCACTCATCACCAGTCTCCTCCCTGAAATCAGGCGAGGCCGTGCGGATGAGACGTTTCCGATCACTGACATGTCCGGAGTCCGCGGGCGCGATCCGGCAAGTGCGTCGGCGGGGCGTGGTGCCGGGGTTCGGCCCTGTCCTCGGCCTCGGTCTGGCCGTCCTGTCCCTGGCCGGTTGCAGCGCGCCGAAGGAGGGTGATCCCCGCACGGAGGCACCCCTGGTCCGGACTGCGGTGGTGGCGTCCGCATCGGGCGGTGACGACCAGCTCAGCGGCGTGATCCGGGCCCGGGTCGAGGCGGACCTGGGCTTCCGCGTGGCCGGCAAGGTGTCGGAGCGTCTGGTGGATCTGGGCGCGCATGTGCATCAGGGGCAGGCCCTGGCCCGCCTCGACCCCCAGGACTATGCCCTGGCCCTGACGGCGGCCGAGGCCCAGGCCCGCGCCGCCCAGGCCCAGGCGGACCGCGCGACCTCGGACGAGCGGCGGTTGCGGGCCCTGGCCCAGAGCGGGGCTGTGTCTGCTCTTACCTATGACCAGGTCCGTGCGGCGGCGGACAGTGCCGTGGCCCAGGCGGCCGCGGCGGCGGCGCAGCGGGACGTGGCCCGGCGACAGTCCGGCTATGCGGTGCTGACGGCGGATGCCGACGGCGTGATCACCGCCCTGACCGCCGATGTCGGCCAGGTGGTGGCCGCCGGGCAGCCGGTGATGCATCTCGCCCATGACGGTCCGCGGGAGGCGGTGGTGGACACGCCGGAGGGCCGTCTTGGATCCCTGCCGAAGCAGGCCCGGGCGGTACTGCTGGCGCAGGCCGGTGCCAGGCCGATGGCGGCGACCCTGCGACAGGTCGCGGGCGCTGCGGACCCGCAGACCCGCACCTTCGAGGCGCGCTATGTGCTTCAGGGCCCTGCGGCGGAGACGCCCCTGGGCGCCAGCGTGCGGATCGAGCTGCCCCGTCCCGACGCCGCCGTGACCGGCGTGCTGGTGCCCCTCGGCGCGGTGGTGGAGCGTGAGCACGGCCCTGCGGTCTATGTCCTCGACCCCGCCCGGCTGACCGTGCATCGCCGTCCCGTGACCGTGGCGGGCCTGGCGGAGGAGACGGCACGGATCACCGCGGGTCTGCAGCCCGGCGAGACGATCGTTGCCCTCGGCGCAGTGCAGCTGCAGGACGGCCAGCACGTCCGCGTGGAACCCCGGCCATGACCGGCTTCAACCTGTCGGCCTGGGCCGTCCGGGAGCGGGCACTCACCCTGTTCCTGATCCTTGCGGTGGCCCTGGCGGGAACCTATGCCTTCCTCAGCCTCGGCCGGGCGGAGGACCCTGCCTTCACCATCAAGGGCCTGACCGTCACCGCCGTCTGGCCCGGTGCCACGGCTCAGGAGATGCAGGACCTGGTGGCCGACCGGATGGAGAAGAAGCTGCAGGAGCTGCGCTACTTCGACAAGGTCGAGACCTTCACCCGTCCGGGCTATGCCTTTGTCAGCCTGAGCCTGCGCGACACCATGCCCCCCCGGGAAAAGCCCGAGGAGTTCTATCAGGCCCGCAAGAAGATGGCCGACGTGGTCAAGGACCTGCCCCGCGGCACCCTGGGCCCCTTCGTCAATGACGAGTTCGGCGACGTGGACTTCGCGGTCTATGCGGTGAAGGCCCCGGGCCTGCCGCCCCGCCAGCTGGCGCGGGAGGCCGAGGCCCTGCGCCAGCGGTTCCTGCACGTTCCCGGCGTGAAGAAGGTCGACATACTGGGGGAGCGGCCGGAGCACATCTTCGTCGATGTCTCCTATGCCCGGCTGGCGACCCTGGGCATCGGCGCGCCCGATCTGCTGGACGCCCTCGCGCGCCAGAACCTGGTGACGCCGTCCGGGGTGGTGGAGACGGCGGGCCCCCGGGTGGAGGTGCGGGTGGATCGCGGCTTCGACACCCTGGACCAGATCCGCGCCGTGGCGGTCGCCGTCCGCGGCCGGACCCTGCGGCTGGGAGACATTGCCGAGGTCCGCCGGGGCTATGAGGACCCCGCCACCTTCCTGATCCGCCAGAACGGGGAGCCCGCCATGCTGCTGGGCGTGGTGATGCAGGACGGCTGGAACGGGCTTGCGCTCGGCACCTCCCTGGATGCCACGGAACGGGAGCTGCGGGCGGCGATGCCGCTGGGCCTGTCCGTCGACAAGGTGTCCGACCAGGCTCGCAACATCCGCGAGGCGGTGGACGAGTTCATGCTGAAGTTCTTCGTGGCGCTCGCCGTGGTGCTGGTGGTGAGCTTCGGCGCGCTGGGGTTCCGCGGGGGGCTGGTGGTGGCGGCGGCGGTGCCCCTGACGCTGGGGGCCGTGTTCGTGATCATGCTGATCACCGGCCGCAACTTCGACCGGATCACGCTGGGGGCCCTGATCCTGTCCCTGGGCCTGCTGGTGGATGACGCCATCATCGCCATCGAGATGATGGTGGTGAAGATGGAGGAGGGGCTGGACCGCGTCGCCGCGGCGGCCTTTGCCTGGACGGTGACGGCGGCGCCGATGCTGTCGGGCACCCTGATCACCATCATCGGCTTCCTGCCCATCGGCTTTGCCCAATCCAGTGCCGGAGAATATGCCGGCAACATCTTCTGGATCGTGGCTTTTGCGCTGCTGGTCTCATGGCTCGTGGCGGTGGTCTTCACCCCCTATCTGGGCGTCCGCCTTCTGCGGGACGTGACCCCCAATCCGGCGGGACATGACGGCATCTATGCGACCCCGGGCTATGAGCGTCTGCGGGCGGCGATCCGCTGGTGTGTCGATCACCGGGGGCGGGTGGCGGGGCTCACCCTCGCAGCCTTCGTGCTGGCGGTGGTGGGCATGGGCGTGGTGCCCAAGCAGTTCTTCCCCAATTCCGACCGGCCGGAGCTGCTGGTGGAGGTCTATGAGCCGGAAGGCACGGCCATTGCCGTTACCGACGCCAGCGTGAAGCGGGTGGAAGCGGTCCTGCGCCGGGACCCGGACGTCCTGGCCGTGACCAGCTATGTGGGGCAGGGGGCGGCGCGCTTCTTCCTGTCCCTGAATCCGGAGCTGCCGGACCCGGCCTTCGGCAAGCTGGTGGTGCAGACCGCCGATGCCGCCGCCCGGGACCGGGTGAAGCAGCGGATGCGTCGCCGGATCGCCGACGGCCTGGCGCCGGAGGCCCATGTCCGCCTGACCCAGCTTCTGTTCGGCCCGCCGGTGCCCTGGCCCGTGGCCTTCCGCGTCACTGGCCCCGATCCGGACCGTCTGCGGACCATCGCCGCCCAGGTCACCGCCCGGCTGCGCAGCGATCCCAGGACCCGGGACGTGAACACCGACTGGGGCGAGAAAGCCCCCGGCGTCCGGGTCAGCTTCGACCCGGCCCGGCTGAAGCAGATCGGCCTGACCTCGAAGGACGCCGCCGACCAGTTGGCCGGCCTGCTGTCCGGGGCACCGGCGACCTTCGTCCGCGAGGATGTGCGGGAGGTGGAGGTGGACCTGCGGGCCACGGCGGAGGAACGGCGGGACCTGGCCCATCTGGGTGATATCGACCTGATGACCCGGGACGGCCGCGCCGTGCCCCTGTCCAGCATCGGCAAGCTGTCCGTCGAGCCGCAGGACCCGATCCTGAAGCGCCGCAACCGCGAACCGGCCATCACCGTGCGCTGCGACATCGCCGACGGACTGCAGCCGCCGGACGTGACCGCCGCCCTGCTGCCGAAGCTGGCGGACATCCGCGCCGCCCTGCCGCCGGGCTACCGCATCGACACGGCGGGCTCGGTGGAGGAGAGCGGCAAGGCCAACGGCGCGCTGGTGGCCGTGTTCCCGGTCATGCTGCTCCTGATGCTGTTCGTGCTGATGGTGCAGGTGCGGTCCTTCTCCATGATGATCATGGTGTTCCTCACCGCGCCGCTGGGCCTGGTCGGGGCCGTGCCTGCCCTGCTGATCTTCCACCAGCCCTTCGGTTTCAACGCCATCCTCGGCCTCATCGGGCTGGCGGGTATCCTGATCCGCAACACCCTGATCCTCACCGAGCAGATCAAGGCCGACAAGCTGGAGGGCCGCGACGACTATCACGCCGTGATCGAGGCCACGGTCCGCCGGGCGCGCCCCGTGATCCTGACGGCGCTGGCGGCGGTGCTGGCCTTCATCCCGCTCACCCTGTCGAGCTTCTGGGGACCGCTGGCCTATGTGCTGATCGGCGGGACGGCGGTGGGGACGGTGCTGACGCTGCTGTTCCTGCCCGCCCTCTACGCCCTGTGGTTCCGGGTGCGGCGGACCGGCGACGGGAAGGCCTGAGCCGACGCGGTTTGCCTTCTCCGGTGCTTGGCCTATATGCGGGGCGTCACGATCGGATCCGGGAAGCTTCTCCATGCCTGCGCTGCGCTCACGCCTGTCGACCCACGGCCGCAACATGGCCGGTGCCCGGGGCCTTTGGCGGGCCACGGGGATGAAGGACGGCGACTTCGGCAAGCCGATCATCGCCATCGCCAACAGCTTCACCCAGTTCGTGCCCGGCCATGTCCATCTGAAGGACCTGGGCCAGCTGGTGGCCCGGGAGATCGAGCGGTCCGGCGCCGTGGCCAAGGAATTCAACACCATCGCCGTGGATGACGGCATCGCCATGGGCCATGACGGCATGCTCTACAGCCTGCCGTCCCGGGACCTGATCGCGGACTCGGTGGAGTTCATGGTCAATGCCCACTGTGCCGACGCCCTGGTCTGCATCTCCAACTGTGACAAGATCACGCCGGGCATGCTGATGGCGGCCCTGCGGCTGAACATCCCCACCGTGTTCGTTTCCGGCGGGCCGATGGAGGCGGGCAAGGTGGTGCTGAAGGGCAAGGAAGTGGCGCTGGACCTGGTGGACGCCATGGTCGCCGCCGCGGACGAGGCCGTCAGCGACGAGGACGTGAAGGCCATCGAGCGGTCGGCCTGTCCCACCTGCGGCTCCTGCTCTGGCATGTTCACCGCCAACTCCATGAACTGCCTGACCGAGGCGCTGGGGCTTTCGCTTCCGGGCAACGGCTCGGTGCTGGCCACCCACGCGGACCGGGAGCAGCTGTTCCTCGAGGCCGCCCGCACGGTGGTCACCGCTGCCCGCCGCTATTACGAGCAGGACGACGACAGCGTGCTTCCGCGCAACATCGCCAGCTTCAAGGCCTTCGAGAACGCCATGACCCTGGACATCGCCATGGGCGGCTCCACCAACACGGTGCTGCACCTGCTGGCGGCGGCGCATGAGGCCGGGGTGAACTTCACCATGGCCGACATCGACCGCCTGTCCCGGATCGCGCCCTGCCTGTGCAAGGTGGCCCCGGCCAAGTCCGACGTGCATATGGAGGATGTCCACCGGGCGGGGGGCGTGATGGCGATCCTGGGCCAGCTGGACCGGGCGGGCCTGATCCACGGGGAGCTGCCGACGGTGCATTCCCGCACCCTGTCGGAGGCCCTGGACCGCTGGGACATCAGCCGCTCCAACGATCCCGACGTGCGCCGCCTGTTCCTGGCCGCGCCCGGGGGTGTGCCGACTCAGACCGCCTTCAGCCAGAACCGCCGGTGGGCGGCGCTGGACCTGGACCGGACCTCAGGCGTCATCCGCTCGGCGGAGCATGCGTTTTCCAAGGACGGCGGGCTCGCCGTGCTGTTCGGCAACCTGGCCCCGGACGGCTGCATCGTGAAGACCGCGGGCGTGGACGACAGCAATCTCGTCTTCTCAGGCCCGGCCCGGGTGTTCGAGAGCCAGGACGCGGCGGTCAGCGGCATCCTGAACGGCACGGTTAAGGCCGGCGAGGTGGTGGTGATCCGCTATGAGGGCCCCCGCGGCGGCCCCGGCATGCAGGAAATGCTCTATCCCACCAGCTATCTGAAGTCGAAGGGGCTGGGGAAGGCCTGCGCCCTCGTCACCGATGGCCGCTTCTCCGGCGGCACGTCGGGCCTGTCCATCGGCCATGTCTCGCCGGAAGCGGCGGAGGGCGGGACCATTGCGCTCGTCCGCACCGGCGACCGGATCGAGATCGACATCCCCCAGCGCCGGATCGAGCTGGTGGTCGATGCCGCGACCCTTGATCAGCGCCGCGGCGAGGAGGCGGCGAGGGGGGCAGACGCCTGGTCCCCGACGGAGGACCGTCCCCGCAAGGTGTCGGCCGCGCTGCGGGCCTATGCCGCCATGACCACCAGCGCCGCCCGCGGTGCCGTGCGGGATGTGGATCAACTCACCCGAAAGCCGTGACCGCGAAACGGCGGATTGCAAGATCATTTCCCCATTCGGGCCTTGACGGTGAAATTTGCCTGTGAGAGGTAGAGGCACGTCTGTCGGAGCAAGAACCGTGCGCGCACGTCTAATCGTAGCCAGAGCGACCGTAACCGGGTGATCGCCAGTCGATCTCCCGCCGAGCGGTCGCATGCACAAGGCCCCCTCCGAGGGCCTTTTTTCTTGCCCGAAGACCCTGCCGAACCTGTCCCCCGAAAGTACTCCAAATGACCCTGCATCAGCCCCTGAACACCGAGGACGCCGCCGCCGAGGCGGACATGATCTCCGGCGCCGAGATCGTGGTGCGCGCGCTGCTGGACCAGGGCGTGACCACCCTGTTCGGCTATCCCGGCGGCGCGGTGCTGCCCATCTATGACGCCATGCATCGCGATGCCGAGGTGCACGGGGAGCGGCTGCGCCATATCCTCGTCCGTCACGAGCAGGGCGCGGCCCATGCGGCGGAGGGCTATGCCCGGGCGTCGGGCAAGCCGGGCGTGGTGCTGGTCACCTCCGGCCCCGGGGCCACCAATACCGTCACCGGCATTGTCGACGCCCTGATGGACTCCATCCCCATGGTCGTCCTCACCGGCCAGGCCCCGACCCATCTGATCGGCACCGACGCGTTCCAGGAGTGCGACACGGTGGGCATCACCCGCTCCTGCACCAAGCACAATGTGCTGGTGAAGGACGTGAACCGCCTGGCCGAGGCGATCCACGAGGCCTTCCAGATCGCCACCTCCGGCCGTCCCGGCCCGGTGCTGGTGGATATCCCGAAGGACGTGCAGTTCGCCACGGGCCGCTATCGCGGGCCGACCCAGACCGGCTATTCCCACCACTATGCCCCGCAGACGGCGGGGGATCCCCGCCGGGTGGCGGAGGCCGCGGCCCTGATCGCCGGGGCCCGGCGGCCGATCCTCTATACCGGCGGCGGGGTCATCAATGCGGGCCCGTCCGCCGCCAAGGCCCTTCGGGAACTGGCGCGGATGACCGGGGCACCGGTCACCTCGACCCTGATGGGGCTGGGGGCCTTCCCGGCCTCGGACCCCCAGTGGCTGGGCATGCTGGGCATGCACGGCAGCTACGAGGCCAACAATGCCATGCACGACTGCGACGTCATGGTCTGCGTCGGCGCGCGCTTCGATGACCGGGTGACGGGGCGCCTCGACGCCTTTTCCCCCCGCTCGAAGAAGATCCACATCGACATCGACCCGTCTTCCATCGGCAAGATCGTGCGCGCGGACATCGGCATTGTCGGTGACGCGGGCGAGGTGCTGCGGGCCCTGATCGCCGCCTGGCGAGACGCCGGCTATGGCGAGGCGCGGGCCCGCCTCGACCCGTGGTGGAAGCAGATCGAAGGCTGGCGGGAACGCAAGTGCTTCGCCTATCCGGCCTCCGGCGATCTGATCAAGCCGCAGTTCGCGGTGGAGCGCCTGTGGGCGGCGGTGAAGGACCGCAACCCGATCATCACCACCGAGGTGGGCCAGCACCAGATGTGGGCGGCCCAGTTCATGGGCTTCGAGGGTCCCAACCGCTGGCTGACCTCCGGCGGGCTGGGGACCATGGGCTATGGCCTGCCCGCCGCCATCGGCGCGCAGCTGGCCTTTCCCGACGCCCTGGTCATCGACGTGGCAGGCGACGCCTCCATCCAGATGAACATTCAGGAGATGTCCACCGCCATCCAGTACGGCCTGCCGGTGAAGGTGTTCATCCTCAACAACGAATGGATGGGCATGGTCCGCCAGTGGCAGGAACTGCTGCATGGCGAGCGTTACGCCCATTCCTATTCCGCGGCCCTGCCGGACTTCGTGAAGCTGGCCGAGGCCTATGGGGCGGTCGGCATCCGCTGCGACAAGCCCGCAGAGCTCGACGGGGCGATCGCGGAGATGATCGCCTCGGACAAGCCGGTTCTGTTTGACTGCCGGGTGGAGCGGGCCGAGAACTGCCTGCCCATGATCCCCTCCGGCAAGGCACATAACGAGATGATCCTGCCCGACTTCACCGGTGACCTGGGCTCTGCGATCGATCAGGCGGGACGGAGGCTGGTTTGAGCACCAAGACGGATACGACAGCGGCCCTACCTGGCTCGGCCTATTTCCTCGACCATGCGGAGGAGGCCGAGCAGAAGGCCACCTACGCCATCATCGTGGACAACGAGGCGGGCGTCCTGCACCGGGTCGTGGGCCTGTTCGCCGCCCGCGGCTACAATATCGAGAGTCTGACCGTGGCCGAGACCGACCGGGCCAACCATACCTCCCGCATCACCGTGGTGACCCGCGGCTCCTCCCAGGCGCTGGCCCAGATCCGCGCCCAGCTGGAGAAGATGGTCTGCACCCGCCGCGTCATCGACGTGGGCCAGGACGACGACAGCCTGGAGCGGGAACTGGCCCTGGTGAAGGTCGCCGGAACCGGCACGGCCCGGATGGAGGCCATGCAGATCTCCGAGATCTTCCGCGCCCGGGTGGTGGACACCACCCATGACAGCTTCGTCTTCGAAATCTCCGGCGCGCCGTCCAAGATCGACAAGTTCGAAGCCCTGATGCGGCCGCTGGGCCTGACCGAGATCGCCCGCACCGGGGTCCTGTCCTTGAGCCGCGGCGCCGGGCGCGCCTGAACCACCCCCTCGTTTCCACCTGAGGCGTCCGCGTGAAGATCGCGGCGCAACCCTTTCGGAGAGCTACAGAAATGCGTGTCTATTATGATCGCGACGCCGATATCAGCCGCATCCTCGAGAAGAAGGTCGCGATCGTCGGCTATGGCAGCCAGGGGCATGCCCACGCCCTGAACCTGCGGGATTCCGGCGTGAAGGAGATCGCGGTCGCGCTGCGCGCCGGGTCCGCCACCGCCAAGAAGGCGCAAGGAGAGGGGCTGAAGGTGATGACCGTCGCCGAAGCCGCCGCCTGGGCCGACGTGATCATGATCCTGGCCCCCGACGAGCATCAGCGGGAGATCTACAACACCGAGATCGCCCCCCACATCCGCGACGGCGCGGCCCTGATGTTCGCCCACGGGCTGAACGTGCATTTCGGCCTGATCGAGCCGAAGAAGACCGTGGACGTGCTGATGGTGGCACCCAAGGGCCCGGGCCATACCGTGCGCTCGGAATACCTCAAGGGCGGCGGCGTGCCGAGCCTGATCGCCATCCACCATAATGCCACGGGCAACGCCCTCGAGATCGGGCTCGCCTATGCCTCCGCCAACGGCGGCGGCCGTGCGGGCGTGATCGAGACCAGCTTCCGCGAGGAATGCGAGACCGACCTGTTCGGCGAACAGGCCGTGCTCTGCGGCGGCGTGGTGGAGCTGATCCGCGCCGGATTCGAGACTCTGGTCGAGGCGGGCTATGCCCCGGAAATGGCCTATTTCGAGTGCCTGCACGAGGTGAAGCTGATCGTCGACCTGATCTATGAGGGCGGCATCGCCAACATGAACTACTCCATCTCCAACACCGCCGAGTATGGTGAGTACGTCACCGGTCCCCGGATCATCACGCCGGAGACCAAGGCGGAGATGAAGCGCGTCCTGGCGGATATCCAGGAAGGCCGCTTCGTGCGCAACTTCATGCTGGAGAACCAGGCCGGTCAGCCGGAGCTGAAGGCCCGCCGCGGCCTTTTGGAGCGTCACCAGATCGAGATCGTCGGCAAGCAGCTGCGCGACATGATGCCCTGGATCGCCAAGGGCAAGCTGGTGGACAAGACCCGGAACTAGGATGGACGGGGGAGGCTGCCGCCTCCCCCGATACTCTGTCTAGTCAACCGCCGGCAGGTCCGTCAGCCGGAAGTCCGTCCCCTTGAACAGCAGGGGCTGCTGAAGTTCCCAGGCCAGAGCGTAGCTGAAGCAGTCACCGAGATTCAGTCTGGCCGGGTGACCGCTGCCTTTTCCGAACAGCCGATAGGCCTCACGCCCCCGCTTTGCCTGCTCGACTGTGAAGGGCGGGATTTCTATCTCGAGGGCCGCGACCAGCTGTTCCAGGCTTGCGCTCGCCACCGGATCGCGCCGACCATCAATGACAATCGCAGCTTCCAGCCAGGTCGCCGCCGACATCGCCGGCCGCTGATCACCTGCAATCAGGTCGATGAAGCGTTCGGCCTCGGGTTCATCTCGAAGGATGGCGACGAGGGCCGATGCGTCGACGATCACCTTGGCAGTCCGACTTCGTCATACAAAAGGTCGCCGTGATCCACAGGGTCGGGGTCGTCGGCGAAGATGTGGGCGCACGCCTTCACGATCGCCCTTGCCTTATGGGCACGCTCCCGCGCCGCCTTGTCCAGCAGGCGCGGTAGAACGGCATCGCCTGCGGGACCAGAACGGGGAGCGTGCACGTCCTTGCCTGCAACCCGCTCAGGATCGGCGGGCGTCGGGGAGGGGCCAGGCTCACGCGTCGAGGTTCGGCTCATGGCGACAGACTACCATGCCTCGTCTTTCGAACCCACAAGCCCGCCCCGCGTCACTCCGCCGCGGGGGCGGGGGCCTTCTTCTTCACATAGACGGTCTGGGCGTTGGTGTATTCCAGGAGGCCTTCCAGTGCGCCCTCGCTGCCGAGGCCGGACTGCTTCATGCCGCCGAAGGCCCCCAGGGGGGAGAGGTAGCCCGCCTCGTTGATCCACACCGTGCCCGACGCGATCCGGCTGGCCAGATCGAAGGCCTTGTCCTCGTCCGCGCTCCAGATCGAGGCGCCGAGGCCGTAGTCGGTGGCATTCGTCCGCGCGATCACGTCGTCGATATTGTCGAACTTCATCAGGGGCAGGACCGGGCCGAACTGCTCCTCCTGCACGATGCGGCTGTCCTCGGGCGGATTGTCGATGATGCTGATCGGCACGAAATAGCCGGGGCCGGGGGACGCCTCGCCCCCCAGCACGAACTTGTAGCCCTTGGCCTTGGCGTCGGCGATCAGCTCCAGCACCCGGCCGTACTGCTGCTTGTTGTTGATCGGCCCGATCTGGGAGCCCTGTTCGGCCCCGTCGCCCACCTTGACCGTCTTCGCATAGGCGACCAGCGCATCGCGCAGGGGCTCGTAGATGTCCTTGTGCACATACATGCGCTTGGTGGCGATGCAGATCTGGCCGGTATTGCGGAAGGCCGCCCAGAACAGCTGTTCGGCCACCTGTTCCACGTCCACGTCGGGCATGACGATGGCGGCGTCATTGCCCCCCAGCTCCAGCGTCACGCGCTTGAGGGAGGTGGCGGCGCTGGCCATGACCTTGCGCCCCGTGGCGGTGGAGCCGGTGAAGCTGATCTTGTCGATGCCCGGATGGCTGGTCATCCAGGGGCCGAGGTCATCCCCGCCGGAGACGATGTTCAGGACCCCGTCCGGCAGCACGCCCCGCAGCAGCTCGCCGATCTTGAGCGTGGTCAGCGGGGTGAAGGGGGAGGGCTTCAGCACCAGGGTGTTCCCGGCCAGCAGGGCGGGGGCCACCTTGAACATGGCCAGGATGATGGGGAAGTTCCACGGCGCGATGGCCCCCACCACGCCGATGGGGACGTGGCGGGTCTCGCCCCGGCGCTCGGCCGTGTCCTCGACCACGGTGGTGGGGATGTCGAGACCGGAAATGGCCTGGCACCAGTAGGCCCCGCCCATCACATCGCCCACGGCGTCCGCATGGGGCTTGCCCTGTTCGGCAGTGAGCAACCGCTTCAGGTCCTCGAGATTGGCCGCCAGCACGCCGGCAATGGCCAGCAGAGCCTTGCGCCGCTCCGCGATGGGCGTGGCGCTCCACGCGGGGAAGGCGGCGCGGGCGGCGGCGACGGCAGTGTCCAGCTGGGCGCGGGAGCAGTCCGGTGCCTCAGCTACGACCTGCTCATTGGCCGGGTTCAACACCGGGAAGGTGGAGGCCCCTGCCACACCCTTGCCGCCGATGGTCAGGGTGAAATCCTTGTCGAAGGCGATGCTCATGGTCCGGTTCCCGATGCGTGTTTTGCCCAGTGTCCGCCCAAGCCGCGTCTCTGACAAGGCGTGACGCAGCGACACCCGGCGCGTCCGGTCAGGTGGACAAGGACGCCAGGGTCTCGTCCCAGAACGCGCGGTCGTGCTTCATCCAGGCATGGGCTCCCAGCGGCAGCTGCCCGCCGTTCAGTTCCACCACGCGACGGGGCCGGGACTCCGCGGCGAAGCCCACCACGGCCTCGGGCGGCGGCAGGCGAAACCGCGGGCTGAACAGGGGCGCGTAATAGATCCAGAACTCGTCCTCGGCCCGGTCGAAGTCTGCCACCAGGGCCGCCGCGCCGCCGCCGCCCCTGCGCAGATACCGCAACAGGCAGCGCAGATAGGCCCCCTTCACGTACTGGCGCGCCATCGGCCCGCTGATCCGGCCCCAGTCGGCGGCGGCCGAATTCAGCACCGCCTGATGATCAGCCACCTTGCGCAGGGAGAAGCCCCCGTTGCCGACGGATTTCAGCCGGCCGTTGCGGCGGAAATAGGGGGCCCCGCAATAGGACCAGGGCTGGTCGAGCCAGGGCCCGATCCGGTCGCTCAGCAACAGGCAGTCCGTCTGGAAGATCAGGATATGCTCGTAAGCGTCGAACAGGTCGTAGAACCAGGGCGACATGAGCATGGCATTGTAGGCGGAGATGCCGTCGAAATTGGCCGGGTCCAGCGCCAGCGTCGATGAGCCCGTCGTGTCGAATTCGAAGTCCAGCCCCCGGGGATGCAGGAACAGGTGCGGCCACGCCCCGCCATGGCGGCGCAGGGTCTCCATGCCGATGGCCTCGTCCGGGGTCAGGCGGCCGGAAATGATCGGCGTGACGATCAGGAGGCGTCCGCCGCCGGGGGCCCTGAGCCCGGTCTCCGGCACGAGGGGAACCTGGCCCGGCTTGATGTAGCTTCGCACGGAACCCCCTTTGCCCATCGGTGCGGACCCATTTACGGGCAACCGGGTCCAGGGACCAAGCGCGGAATTGGCCGGGCTGCCCTTGCAATTCCGCAGTCGGGGCAGGGACGGACGGTCAGGCGGGCGGGGGCTGCGCAAAGGTGCGGGACAGGGCCCCGTACAGCCGTTCGCGGCAGAGGAGGCCCGAGACCGCATCCGCGATCAGGGCCGTGGCGAACAGGGGCAGCAGCAGGCTGCGGCTGTCGGTCATCTCCGCGACGATGATCACGCCCGTCAGCGGGGCCCGGACCACGCCCACGAAATAGCCGACCATGCCCAGCACCACGATCGCGCCGCTGGCCGAGCCGGGAAAGCCCAGGGCCAGGATGTTGCCGACGCCGGCCCCCACGGCCAGGGACGGCGCAAAGATGCCGCCGGCAATGCCCGAGACCGCCGTGGCCAGGCTGGTCACGAACTTGGCCGGTCCGAACCAGGGGAGGGCCTGGTGGCCTTCCACCATCTGCCGGGCGGCGTCATAGCCCGTGCCCCAGGTGGCCCCGCCGGAGAGGTAGCCGATCACCGTGACCACCAGTCCGCACAGGGCGGCAAACGCGACGGGGCGGGCCTTGGCCCACACGGCCACCGCTCCCCCGGACCGGGAGAAGAACAGCATGCAGCGGGAGAACAGCGCCCCCAGCAGGCCGCCGAACACCCCCGCCAGGGGCGCGATCATGAAGGCCATGCCGATGGCCAGGCTCTGGTGCATGCCGCCGAAATAGATGTAGTCGCCCTCCAGGCCCTGCGAGACCAGGCCCGCGATCATCACCGCGGCCATGACGATGACGGCCAGGCGCTGTTCGTAGGCGGAGGCCAGCTCCTCGATGGCAAAGGCCACCCCCGCCAGGGGGGTGTTGAAGGCCGCCGACACCCCGGCCGCGCCGCCCGCTATGACCATGGCCGAGGAGACCCGGGTCGCCGTCAGCCGCTGGAACGCCGCCATGATGGCCGCGCTCACCTGGACGGTGGGCCCCTCCCGCCCGACGGAGGCCCCGCAGAGCAGGGCCGCGACGGTCAGGACGATCTTCCAAGCCGCAGTGGACAGGGAGATGAGGTTCCGGGCCCGGGTGTCGCGGACCGATCTTGCAAACGCCATGACCTGGGGAATGCCCGATCCCCGCGCGGCCGGGGCCAGCCGTCGGGTGAGGTAGGCCAGGACCGCAAATCCAAGGGGCGTGAGGATCGCCGGAGCCCAGGGGACGCTCCGGCTCAGATGGGAGAACATCTTCTGGGCCACGTCGGCGGCCCCGGCGAAGGCGAAGGCGACCAGCCCCACCGTGACGGCACCGGCGGTGGTTCCGAGCCGCCGCCGCACGGTGGGATGGATCGAAAGCAGGGCCTTCGGGTCGATCAGCCGTCTGGGCTTCAATGGGTCCCGCCGGTCAGGGCCGTATGGGCGTTGCGGTTGTGCGCCCAGGCGGTCTCGTCCGATCCGGTGTCCATGGGTTGCTCCTTGCCGTAGGAAATCGTGGCCATCCGGTCGGGACGCACGCCGAGTTCGACGAGGTAGCGTTTTACGGCATTCGCGCGACGGTCGCCAAGGGCGAGGTTGTAGTCCCGCGTCCCGCGCTCGTCGCAATTGCCTTCGATCCGGATGGTCACCGCCGGATACTGGTTCAGCCACGCGGCCTGCCGTGCCAGCAGCGCACGCCCTTCGGAGCTCAGCTGGTACTGGTCGAAGTCGAAATAGACCCGGTCGCCGACATTGACCACGAAGTCGCGCACCGACCCGGGGGTCGGACCGGCGGGCTGGGCCGCCACCGGCCGCGGCATGGCGGGCGGGGGCGGGGCCTTCGCCGGCGGCGCAGCCGGGGCCGGGGCCGCGGGCGCGGGTGGCTTGGAGGTGGCGCACGCGGCCAGCGCACAGGTCATGGCGGTGAGGACGAGGGCGCGCTTCAGATGGGGGGGCGACGATGTCATGGCGTTCCTGCCTTGGAGTCTCTCGGACGGAGTGCGTTTCCGCTATATATCGCGGGATGATATGTCAATTGATATCGTGGCGCGATGTGTCGGGGCGAGGGTGCGGTGCTGTGGATGCCCGTATTCGAGGCGATCGAACGGCGTTATGGGGACGGAGATGGACGGGAGGGTTTCGGTGCCGGTGGACAGGGACAGTCTTGACGGACTCGCCGGATTTCGTCGGGCGCTGAGGAAATTCCTCTCGTTCAGCGAGGCTGCGGCCCGGTCGGCCGGGATCACCATGCAGCAGTACCAGGCGCTTCTGGCCATCAAGACCGACGTCCACACCGCCACGACGGTCGCGGACCTGGCCGAGGAACTCCTGCTGAAGCACCACAGCGCCGTGGGGCTGACCCAGAGGATGGCCGCGGCTGGGCTGGTCACCCGCGTCCGGTCTCCGACCAACCGTCGCAAGGTGGTGCTGGTCCTGACGGAGGCGGGGGAGGCGATCCTGGCCGATCTCGCGCAGAAGCACCGGGAGGAACTCCTGAGCCACGGAGAGCTGATCCAGCAGTCCCTGGCCCGCCTGGGAAGTCCCCGGACCTAGGCCGCCGGGTCGCGGCACCCCGTGACCGGGGCTTTGCGGTATGGAGGGCGGCAAATTCAGTCACCCCGATACGCGCCCTGGAATAAAAGGGTTGGCAGAGGCAGTCATTTCGATGACCGTGACCTCCCCGGGAGAGACGCATGGTCTACAGGAAGAGCGAATACAGACACCACTTCCTGACGGAGTGGCAGGCGGCGGCAAACGCCCTGTTTCGCCTCGTGGTCGGCGGCCTGTTTTCCTCGTTCATGTTTGAATATTGCGGGGTCAATGTCACGATCCTCTGGATGATCGCCGTTGTCCTGACGGAAGTCGTCGCGTTCCGGCTGAGCAACAAGCTGCCGGCCCTGTGGCTGAACATGCTGCTCTGGGTGCTGAGCGGCGTGCTCATCTGGCAGAGTGGATCCGAGATCCCCCATGTCACCTTCACGATCATTCAGTTCAATGTCGCCCTCTATGCCGCCGTCATCTATCACCGCAACCCGCGGGTGATGTTCCTGTTCATGGCACCCTCCATCCTGGTGATGGCGGCCTTCTTCGCGGAGTGGCTCTGGACCCGGGCACCGCTGCCCTTCGGTTATGTGGCGATCTTCGCCATGCTGGGCGGGCTCAGCATGCCGGTGATGCTCGGCCTGGTGATGAACTCCACCTTCCGGAACCTGGAGGAGGCGCGGGCGCGGCTGGAGGATGCCAACCGGGCCAAGGACGTCTTCCTGGCCAATATGAGCCACGAGATCCGCACCCCGCTCAACGGCATCATCGGCCTGGCCGCTGCCCTCTCCGAGACGCTGCTTCCGTCCCGCGAGCACGAGATGGTCGAACTGATCCACCAGTCCGGTGCGACCCTGGAACGACTGCTCTCCGACCTGCTGGACGTGTCGAAGATCGAGGCCGGCGTGATCGAGGTGGAGGCCGTGCCCTTCGACCTCCGCTCGACCCTCGACAGTGCGGTCCATGTCATGATCGCGGTGGCCGAGGACAAGGGTCTGGAGGTCCGCATCGACTATGCCGAAACCGCGGCCGGTTACGTGATCGGAGACGCCGTCCGGATCCGTCAGATCGTCTCGAACCTCGTCTCCAATGCGGTGAAGTTCACGGCCGCCGGCTCGGTCGACATCGGCGTGGCCCTGAACGGCGAGACCCTGACCGTGCGGGTCCGCGACACCGGCATCGGCTTCACCGAGGACACCAAGCGCCGTCTGTTCCGCCGGTTCGAGCAGGGGGACCCCTCCATCACCCGCAAGTACGGCGGCACCGGCCTTGGCCTGGCCATCAGCCGGGAGATTGCCCTTCGCCTGGGCGGCGACATCACCGCCGCATCGACCCCGGGCCTCGGCAGCACCTTCACCCTGTCCCTGCCGGTGCGGCGTCTGGAGGCCCCGCCGGAGACGGTTCCGGAGGCCGTGGCGGTGCCGCTGCAGGGCGCGTCCGTGTCGGTACTGGTGGCGGAGGACCATCCGGTCAACCAGCGCACCTTCCGGGTGATCCTGGAGGCCATGGGGGCCTCGGTGACCCTCGCCGCCAACGGGGCCGAGGCGGTCGCGGCCTGGGAGGCGGACCGGTTCGACCTCATCCTCATGGACATGCAGATGCCGGTCATGGACGGGCTCACCGCCACCCGGACCATCCGGGCGAGGGAGGCGAAGGACCGGCGGGTCCGGACCGTGATCGCCATGCTGAGTGCCAATGTCACGCGCCAGCACATCGACCAGGCCCTGGAGTCCGGCTGCGACTTCCACATGTCCAAGCCGATCACGCCGGCCCGGCTGGCCGAGGGTATCCGCCGGGCGCTGGATGGCACCTTCGAGCCGAGCGCCGCGGAGGCGCACGGACCCGCCTGATCCGGCAGGAGGGCGGCGAAACGTCGAGGTTGCCAGCGCGCGCGACACGTCCGATAGAGGCGGCAGGGCCCCGGCGGCGAGGGGCGGGCAGGGTGACGCGGAGCGTTCAGGCAAAATGGATGGCCCAGCCGTCACCCTCATCATCGTCGCCTACAATTCCGGCGACTACCTGCAGCCCTGCCTCGCGGCCCTGGCGGCCCAGACCCTTGCCGATTTCGAGGTGGTGATCGCCGACAATGCCTCCACCGACGGATCGATCGCGGCGCTGCAGCTTCCCGATGCCCGGTTCCGGGTGCAGGACATGGGCGCGAACCTCGGCTTTGCCGCCGCCAACAACCGGGTCGCGGCGGCGTCCGGGGCGGAGTTCCTGGGGCTCGTCAATGCCGACACGGTGGCCGAGCCCGGCTGGCTCGACGCCCTGGTGAGCGCCGCCCGCGCCCATCCGGAGGCCGCCAGCTTCGGCTCCGTCCAGATCCGGATGGACGACCGGACGATCTTCGACGGGGTGGGGGACGTCTGGCACGTGGCCGGCATTGCCTGGCGGGCGCTGGAGGGTCAGCCCCGGCGCCCCATCGACGATGCGGAGATCATGGGGCCCTGCGCGGCGGGGGCCCTCTATCGGCGCTCGGACTTCATGGCCATCGGCGGCTTCGACGAGCGGTTCTTCTGCTACTGCGAGGATATCGACCTGGCCTTGCGCCTGCGCCTCTCCGGACGGAGCTCCCGGCGGGTGGCGGGGGCGATCCTGCTGCATGCGGGGTCGGGCACGACGGGTCGGGTGTCCGAATTCACCCTCTATCACGGGCACCGCAACCGGGTCTGGACCTTCCTGAAGAACACGCCTGGCCTGTGGCTGTGGCTGTTCCTGCCCTATCACCTGGCGGCGAACCTGTGGCTGATCTGGCGGTATCGCAGCCAGGAGGGGGTGTCCGGGATCCTCCAGCGCGCCTATGCCGATGCCTGGCGTGGTCGTGCTCCGTTCCTGCGGGCGCGGCGATCCGGGAACAGCCGCGCCTATGCCCGGCTGCTGCCCCTGATGGCGCTCACGCCCTGGTCGGCCAGCCGCCGCCGGGATGTGGCGGGGCGCAGAGTGGAGTGACGCCCTATCTGGCGCAGCCGGGCGGGGCGGCTTTGGGGAGGTGCGGGCCATCCGGTCATTTGCGAATTGGCTTCGTTTCGCCAGCGTGCCCCCTGCGGTTGGCTCCGCATCCCGGTCGGGTGGCGGGCCCACGCCGTTGTGCGGCGTCTCGCAGTATTGGCTTCGTTTCGCCAAGTCCGCGCCGGAGCCGGCGTCTCCCGCAAACTCGGGAGATGCGGCGTCCCTGATCAGGGACCGGATGCGGGAGCGGGACTTGCGGTCGTAGTCCGCGAGGCGCGTGAGCGCCCCGATGAGGCTCGCGGAGGCGACCGCGACGGCCTCCGGCAGATCGGTGTCCGGTGCGGCGGCGGCGACCCGGAGGACCTCACCCCGTAGCAGGGCCAGCTTCCAGTCCTGAATGGCGCGGAGGCGCCCGATCTCGGCGGACACCCTGCTCGCGAGGCCGCCGCCCGCAGCTCCGGGGGCGTCCCCGGTCGCCAAATGGGGCGCCGCCCGATGAGACCCCGAGCGGGGAGGTCGCGGCCCCGCCGTGAGGCCGTGCTTGAGGGCGTTCTGGCTCGCGCGGGCCTTCCCCGCGTCCGTCCTCGGGCCGGTGCTCCGGAGTGCGTTTTGGCGGTTGGCCCGGAGCCGCGCCTCCGAGACGGGGCGCGGCTCCGGGGTGGTGGGGCGGTCAACCATTGGCCACTCCGCGGTCGCTCCCGTCTGGGGCCTTCGGGTCGCCGTTACCCTCCAGCAGGCGCTCCGACGCCGTCCTGGCGAGCTTCGCCATGTCTTCGCGGCGGCGTTCGATGTCGTGGAGGAGCCGGCTGCGGTTTCTGCGTCCTCTGTCGATGGCGTCCTGGATCCGCATCAGCTGCCCCAGGCGCGCCACGTAGATGGCGGCGACGTCGTCGCCCTCGGTGAGGCCGATCTTCTCGGCGCAGTCGGCGTAGGTCTCCTCCGCGTCGCGGTTGCCCGACATGAAATTGATCGAGGCCTTCGTGGCGGGTGGGGTGCCGTAGCCCAGGGGCGTGAGCCGTGGGCCCTGGACGGCTTCGACGGTCGCCTCAACCCCAAGGCGGCGCCCGAGTTTCATGGAGACGGCCTTCGCCTGCAGGAGGCGCCGCTCCTCCCAGACGCCGTCGGTGAGTTCGCGGACCCAGGTCTGTTCGACAATGTTCCGGGGGGAGATGATGTTGAAGAACTCGGCCTCGATCAGGTCGTAGGCGCCGGCATCCTCCTCCGGCAGGAGCCCCGGTGGTCCGAGAGCCGCAGAGAGGCGACTTCCCGGTCCGTCTGGGGTGGGCCGCCGTGGGGCCCTCCGCGCGGTGCAGTGAGTTGCGTCCCCGTCTGCGGCTCGCCTCCCGGCTGCGGGATCTGTCTTGGATGGGGGCTTCTCGCGCGGCTTCCCCTGCGGGGGATCTGCGCCCCGAGGAGGGAGGTTGGGTGGGGGGGCATCTTCCGGGGTGGCGTCAACATCGAGCATCTTCGCAACAGCAAAGAGCTCCCCCTGGGTGAACCCTGGTGGGCTGACCCTGGCGGCCGCCAGCCTCGAATTTTGAGAGAAATTGGTCATGGGGCGTCTCCGAACCGGTTGGAACATCCCCCCGCCTGAGCGCAATCCGACCGTCCGACACTGTTGCCCCGCACCCGTCTGACCGCGTGCTCACGCAAGAATGCGATTGAGCATGCACCAACCAACGCGCGGGCCCGTGCGTCAGATTAAGGTCAGATACAATAAGGTAGGGGGCTATGAAGTTATGTCAGGTTCGTCGCCGACTGGCAAGCCCCCCCTTGGAGGCCACCAATTTCCAGCTTCCGGGTTAGCTTTCTTGGCGTGATTTCAGCGCCGCAACAGCCATCTTCACGTCCTGCGCGCGGTCCATTGGAAGCACTATGACACCCTGCGGCGTCGACACCACGATGATGTCATCTAGGCCGACCACGGCGACGGGTGGGCCGTCGGCCCAGATCAGCGCGCGGCGTGTGTCGACGGCGACGGCCGCCCCGTGGAGGAGGTTGTCGTCGCCGTCCTTAGGTCCGAGCTTATGGAGCTCGCTCCAGGAGCCCACGTCCGCCCAGCCCATGGCGCAGGGGATCACGGCGGCGAGGGCGGTCTTCTCCATCACTGCGATGTCCACGGGCTCGGACGGGCAGGCGGCGAAGGCCTCCGCATCCAGTTCCAGCGCCGTGCCGTCCACGCGGCCCCGGGTGAGGGCCAGAAGGCTCTTCTCGGCGATGGCCGGGGCGTGGGCTGCCATCTCCGCCATCATCACGCTGGGCGCGAACAGGAAGATGCCGGCGTTCCAGGAATAGCCGCCCTCGGCCAGGTAGGCCTCGGCCACGGCCCGGCTGGGCTTCTCGGCGAAGCGGGCGACCTCGAACACCCGCCCGCCCAGGGACGGGCCCTGCTGGATGTAGCCGTAACCCGTCTCAGGGCCGTCGGGGGTGACGCCGAAGGTCACGATCCGGCCCCGGGCCGTCTCCGCCGCCTCGGCCATGGCCTGGCGGAAGGCGGAGGGGTCGGCGATCACGTGGTCCGCGGGCAGCAGCAGGGCCAGCGACCCCGGGACCAGCTCCGCCACCACGGCGGCGGCGATGTAGGCGGCGGCGGCGGTGTTGCGGCCGAAGGGCTCCAGCACGATCTTCGCCGCCGTGATGCCGACTTCGGCCAGCTGCCGCACGATCTCGGCCCGGTGCGGCTGGGCGCAGATGACCACCGGGGCCTCGAAGCGGACCCCGTCGCCGCTGGTGGTGCGCAGCGCGGTGTCCTGCAGCATGGTCCGCTCGGACGCCAGCGCGTGGAACTGCTTGGGCATGTCCCCGTGGGACAGGGGCCAAAGGCGCGTGCCGGCCCCGCCGGAGAGAATGACGGGCGTGATCGAAATGGTGCTCAAGGGGCCGCTTTCCTGCTGCACGGACATCGCCGGACAGCGCCCACCCTAGACCGGACTCGTTGAAAGGCCGCTAACCGGAAGGTCCTTTCAGATTTCCTGGTTGTAGGCCCCGACCGCCGGATGCCGTGCCAGACGCGGCTTCACCTCCTCCCGGAAGAGGGCGCGCATGTCGTCGGCGCTGGACATGCTCTCCACCACCACCACCATTTCCGGCTTGTTCGAGGACGCGCGCACCAGCACCCAGGAGCCATCCTCGAGCGCCACGCGGACGCCGTTGACGGTGATCACCTCCTTGATCCGGCGTCCGAGGATGGTTCCGCCTGTCGCGGCAAGGTCCTGATATTCCTTCACGATCGCGTCCACGGTCGCGTACTTGGCCTCGTCGGCGCAGTGCGGGCTCATGGTGAGGGAGGTGAAGGCCGGCGGCAGGGCCTGCTTCAGTTCCGACAGCTTCCGGCCCGGGTTTCGGTCGAGCATGGCGAGGATGGCGCTGGCCGCCACGATCCCGTCGTCATAGCCCCGGCCGATGGGGGTGTTGAAGAAGAAGTGGCCGGACTTCTCGAAGCCCGCCAGCGCCCCCAGTTCGGAAGTCTTGCGCTTGATGTAGCTGTGGCCGGTCTTCCAGTAGACGGTGGTGGCCCCGTTGGCCTTCAGGATCGGGTCGGTGGCGTAGAGGCCCGTCGACTTCACGTCGACGATGAAGGTGGCGTCCCGGTGCAGGGCCGACAGGTCGCGGGCCAGCATCAGGCCGATCTTGTCGGCGAAGATCTCCTCCCCGGTGTCGTCCACCACGCCGCAGCGGTCGCCGTCGCCGTCGAAGCCCAGCGCCAGGTCCGCGCCTTCGCGCCGCACGGCCTCGGCCATGGACATCAGCATCTCGTGGTCTTCGGGATTGGGGTTGTACTTGGGGAAGGTCCAGTCGAGGTTCGTATCCATGGGGATCACCTCGACGCCCATGGCCTCCAGCGCCTGGGGGGCGAAGGCCCCCGCCGTGCCGTTGCCGCAGGCACAGACGACGCGGAGCTTGCGCTTGATCTGCACGCGGCTCGTGATGTCGGCGAGGTAGCGTTCGCGCACGCCGTCCACCCGCACGAGCTTGCCGCCCGGGCGCTCAACGCCGGCACCGGACAGCACGATCTCCTTCAGTCGGGACATTTCGTCGGGGCCGAAGGTGAGGGGGCGCTGCGACCCCATCTTCACCCCGGTCCAGCCGTTCTCGTTATGGCTGGCGGTGACCATGGCGACGCAGGCGGCGTCGAGATCGAACTGGGCGAAGTAGGCCATGGGCGACAGCGCCAGGCCGATATCCAGCACCTCCATCCCGCCCGTCATCAGGCCCAGCGTCAGGGCCTGCTTCACCGCCAGCGAGTAGGACCGGAAGTCGTGGCCGACGACGATCCTCGCAGGCACGCCGATCTCGTGGGCGAAGGTCGCAAGCCCGAGGCCCAGCGCCTGCAGGCCCAGGAGGTTGATCTCCTTGTCCAGGATCCAGCGGGCGTCGTACTCCCGGAAGCCGGTGGGCTTGACGAGGGGGATGGTTTCGGAAACTAGAGGATCGCCGGGCCGGTCGAACACGGGTTTGAACGTCACGTGAATCCTCTGGAAATGTTGTGCTGCACGGGGGAATCCTGCCGGTCGCAGGGTGGAACACGGACTTCGGATTGTCAAAAGCCCCAGACCGGCACGACGCGCTCCGGGCACTGCACCGCGCGCACCCCCGCAGGTCGCGGGGGCACCGCCACGGCGGAACGGGGGATTACGGCCGGGCGTGCATCACGTCATGGATGACCGAAACGGCGTCCTCGCTGACGTTGCTGTGGAATGGCAGGCAGAGGACACGCATCTTCACCTCCTCCGCATAGGGGATCGCGCGCGTCGAGACGATCTTCAGATGACGGTACGGCTCGAAATCCGTGCAGATCGGGTAGAAGTACTTTCTTGAAAAGACCTTCCGCGCCTTCAGGGCATCGTAGATCTGGTCGCGCGTCCGCCCGAACCGGGTCTCGTCAATGACGATCGGAAAATACTGTTCGGAATTTTCCACTTCCGGCTGCTCCGCGGGGAGCTGGATGCCGTCCAGATCGCCAAGTATCTCGATATATCGGTTGCGGAGCCTTCGACGCTTCGCCTTTTCCGCGGCAACCAGCCGCAGGTTCAGCAGGCCTATGGCCGCTTGAACTTCATTCATCTTCCCGTTGATGCCGATCTCCACCACTTCTTCTTCATTCTTGATGCCGAAGTTGCGGAGGTAGTAGATCTTCTTCCGATCGCTTTCCCGCGGCGTGGCGACAAGCCCGCCCTCTAGCGTGTTGAAGAGCTTCGTGGCGTGGAAGGAGAAGATCGAGGCGTCCCCGAACTGGCTGACCGGCACGCCTGACCGGGTCGCGCCGAAGGCGTGGGCGGCGTCGTAGATGATCCGGATGTCCCGGGAGGCACCGATCCGCGCAAAGGCGTCCACGTCGCACAGCGTGCCGTACACGTGCACACCCAGGATCGCCGAGGTCCGCGAGGTGATGGCCTTCTCCACGGCCGCCGGGTCGAGGGTCATGGTGCCGGGCAGGATGTCGGCAAAGACCGGTGTCAGACCGTTCCAGCTGATGGCGTGTGCCGTCGCCGCGAAGGTCATGGGGGTGGTGATGACCTCGCTGCCCGGCGGCAGGTCGAAGAGCTTGAGGGCGGCGATGAGCCCGATGGTCGCGTTGTTGAACAGCATCGCGGTCTTGACGCCCAGATGATCGGCCAGAGCCGCCTCGAGCTGTTCGTGCAAGGGACCGTGGTTGGTGACGTATTTCCGCTCCCAGATGCCCTCGAGCAGGGGGATCAGGTCCTTGAGGTCCGGCAGAAGCGGTTCGGCGATCAGAACCGGCTTGTCGATCACCGGCGGGTGCCGCGGCTCTGCGGGTGCGCCGTCATGATCCAAATTCTGCTCGCCCAACAACGCATCCTCCGGCTTCCAATGTGCGAAATTCTGGACTATTGAATCCGACTTGTTCAACTATACAACTGTCATTTATTCGGATTATATCGCCTCATCGACTAGCATGGACAGATTGGCAAGGCAATGATGCGGATTTGTCATTTGAAGTCATCTTGTGATCCTCAGGTATCGTTTCGTGCCGGGCCCCGAGTGGGTGGACGGATCGCGACCACCCCTCTGCCGGGAGTTCTGTCTTGAGGCGATTCTACCACGTTTTCCTCCCGGCCCCCAGTTCGGATGGTCACCCGCTCGGCGGACCTGAGGGATGGCGCGGGGGGCTTCCGCCGGTTCCGTGCCCGTGAGATCCGGAGGGACCCCGGAAATGGCCAGGAAGACGGTGAAATTCCCGCCCGAAGCGCGCGAGCGGGCCGTGCGGTGGGTGGTGGAGAACGCACATCTCTATCCGTCCCGGCGGGCTGCGGTCGGATCGGTGGCCGCCCTACTGGGCTGCAGCGCCGCGACCGTGGAGGCGTGGCTGAGGCGGGCGGATGTCCCGCTTCCCGCGGAGGGAGACACCCCCGCAGAGCGGGAGGCGGTTCGCCTGCTCCGCCAGCTTGTGCACGGTCATGCGGATCAGGCGGTCCGGCTGCGGCGTCTGGAGACCTGGCTGATCCACTTGATGAGGACGACCGGCGTGTCCCTCGAGTCCCTTCGCATGGAGCCTTCCGACAGTCAGAAGCCGGCGTCGTCCCGGGATGTGGATTACGCGCAGATCGAGCTCACCCGGGGCGGATTGGTCCCCAGGATCGAAAGGCTGCGCGCCCTGACCGACGCCCAGTGTCGGGACGTGGACTATCTCGAGCATGTGGTCATTCCGGAGCTGGGGCTGGCGGAGGAGGAATGGTCCTTTCCCGACGAGGTGGCGCATCTGTCCGGCAAGGGGCTGCATCTGCTGCAGCTGCCCTGCCAGGTCGCGCCCTTCCTGGTTTGGCTGGCGGACCACGCCCAGGGAATCCGGAGCTATCTGGAGATCGGGGTGCGATGGGGCGGGATGTTCATTCTTCTGTCCGAGTGGCTGCGGCGGTTCTCGCCGGAATTCCGGCTCGCAACGGCCCTCGATCCCGCAGACATGTCGCCGCTGATCGCGGAATATGATCGATATCTGGGCAGTACAGGTGATCAGCGCGTCATCGAAGTACGCTATGTGCAGGAATACTCCACCTCCGAGGCGGCAAGGGGGGCGGTCCGGCATGCGAATCCCGACCTTGTCTTCATCGATGGGGACCACAGCTATGAGGGGGTCAGGCACGACTATGAACTGGTCGGTGACGGACCGCGCATGATCCTGTTCCACGACATCGTTGCCCGGAACTGGCCGGGGGTGGGCCGGCTCTGGCAGGAAGTCCGCGAACAAACCGCTGGGACCCATGTTGCCGCTGAGTTTGCGAAGCAATATAAGTCCGGCGACGGGGGCGGAATGGGACTAGGTCTGGTCCGGCGGTCGGACACATCACTGTCACGCAAATAATTCACAGGCGGACTACGGAAGTTTGGCGTCTCGGATAATTCGAGGTGCTCCCCAGGCCCAGTCAATCGGAGCATACGGAAGCGAGATGACGGTAGATAACTCCCAGAATTCCGTAGTTGCCGAAAATGGCGTTGCTCACTCTCCCCAGGGTAGCGTGGGCGGGACGTTTCGCGATGCCACGGAGGTCATGATCGGGCGTCCGGTAGGCGAGGGGATCGAGGACGGCCGTTTCATCGGTGGTCTTCACTTGAATCTCTCGGGCGGCGACAGGCTAACTCTGTATAATTTCATGTGCCGGGAGTTCAGTCTCGAAACCATAGAGGTGATCGCGGACAGGTCGGAATGGATCGCAACCCGGGATCGCTACGACGGTCTGAAGGTGGGCATCGATCTGTTGGTTGTGAGCGGATCCGTGTTGAGGGATCGCTCGCTGAGCACGGCCGACCTGCTCGACCATCTGTCCCCCCGGGGCATGGTGTGTGTCGAACAGGATCCGGCGGAGGCACCCGTTGAATCAGGACCCTTGTCGGCTTCGGAGTCCGGGGTCGGGCGTGGCGGCTTCGAACCCGTATTCGAGTCGGAAGGCCTCTCCATCCACGTGCCGGTCGAAGGGGAAAGGTCGCCCCGGAGCGTTCGGTATCAGGTCGATCTCTTCCTCCGCATTCGTGAAATGCAGCGGCTCCGTGCGGAACGATTGGCGGCCGGTCCGAAGGTGCCGGAGGTCGCTGTGGTACTCATGGCGCAAGATCAGGAAGATGGCATCGTCGAGTGCCTGAGGGCCATCCTGGGCCAGCGCGGCTCATTCGCAATGCGCGTCCTGATCATTGACAATGCGTCCGCCGACGGGACGGAGGCGATGATCCGGAAGGTCATGTCCGGGCATCACGACGGGACGGTTCGGATGGACCTGATCGTCAATTCCGTGCCGAAGGATGCCAGGTCCAATTGGGCACAGGCCCTGAACTGGGCGAAGGGCGCGGACTATGTCGCGCCCTGCAGCGGTGACGACCTGTGGACGTCCGAACGTAGGATCGAAGAGCACGTCAACTTCCTTCGGAAATGGCCGAAGGCGGTCATGTCCTACAACCCCGCTGCCGCTGCGACGGATGCGGCGAGGCGATCAGGGGGCGCGATCATCGCGGAGCAGACCATTTCCGGTGCCGATGTCGTCCTGAACAACCCGATTGCGTGCCCGGGCGCGACCGTCTTCCGCGGTGAAATGGCCGACCTCATTCCCGTCGGAACCCTGCTGGACGCCGACGATGGGAATGACATCTGGACGCTCGCTATCTATTGCGGACAGATCGGGCCCATCGGTAACCTGAACAAGCCTCTGACGACGAGCCGCCGGACGGTGTCGGCAACGTTCCGGGACGCCCCGTGGAGCATTTCCCGAGCCAGTAAGGTTGTCTCGTCAATTGATGCCATAAATCCCAAGTTCGATTTCAATTTCTGGGAACAATGCTGTGGGGCAAGCGAGTTCTGTTATGGGGTTCTGGGAAATTCCATTGCCTATACGGACTACGACCTTAAGAAAATTGATCTCATCATACTGGATGACACGTTTCCGACCCCGAAAAACGGATTTCGATATCTTGAATTCACGGAATATCTTCGTGAGTTCCCGTCGTCTTTGGTTCTGAGCACGGGGGCGGCGACCGGACTGGTGGACCCGACGCCCCATGACTCACTAATCCTGAGCTACCAGCGGAAATATCCGGAACTCGGGAACCGGGTCATGGCCAAGCGGGGGCGCTTCCCCCTTCACCTGGCGCGGCTCGTCTACACGATGTTCCTGCACAACACCTATGCGATGCTTCCGGAAATCGAGGAAGCAGGTGTGGATTTTGCCTTCACGCTTTATCCGGGCGGGGGATTTGCCCTCAACAATCCGGATGTGGATCGCCAGCTCGCCCGGGTCTTTGCCTCTCCCTTCTTCCGGAAGGTCATTGTGACCCAGAAGGTCATCTACGAGTATTTGATCGGAAAAAGCTTTTGTCCGCCGGACAAGATCGAGATCATCTACGGGGGGGTCATGCCCGAGGCCCCGGATGTCCGCACCCTCACGCGACGCCGGTGGGGATTCGAAAAGACACAACTCGACATCTGTTTCATGGCGCACAAATATACGCCCCGGGGAGAGGACAAGGGGTACGACGTATTCGTCGAGGTTGCCCGGAACCTTGCAGCCAAATACGACAATGTCTTCTTTCACGTAGCAGGCGGGTTCGACCAGCACGTCATCGATGTCAGTGCACTGGGCAGTCGCATCAAGTTCCACGGCCCGCTGGGGCCGGACAAGTTCGACGAATTCTTCCAAGGGATGGATATCATCCTGTCGCCGAACATCAGCGGCAAGATCTATTCCGGCTCCACGGACGGTTTCCCGACGGGCTGCTGTGTCGAGGCCGGCATGCGGGGGACCGCGATCTTCGCAACGGATGAATTCGGGTCCGTCGGTGGCAGTTACATCGACGGCGAGGACGTCATCGTCGTGAACTATGACGTAGCCGATATCGTCGCGAAGATCGAAGCCCACTACAGGAATCCGGAAGCCTTGAAAGCGCTCGGGGAGCGCGCGATCAAGACCCTGCGCGATGTCCACAGCCTGGATGCGCAGATGGGGCCGCGCATCCAGCTGCTTCGCGGGCTCATCGCGCGACAAGGCCCCACCGGGGACGCGGCCCGTGCGACGGTAGCGGTCGAGGCTCCTCCGGCCGCACCGACAAGTGAATCCGTCGCCTTGCGGGTGAAGATCGCCAGCCTGCAGCGCGAGCTCGCTGACCGAGAGGCCGAATTCGCCGTCCTCCTGTTCCGTCAGCGAAGACTCTTCCTGCTGGTCAGGGGGCTCTATCGCTTTGTCGCGGGCCATTCCGACAAGACCTTGGGTTACATGTACCACACCCTTGCCACGTCGGGGCTGAGGGGTGTTGCGCGGGCCATGCTGATCGTCGGGAGTTGAGCCACCGGCCATCCGAAGGGCGGGGCACCTCGGCGACAACCCGCGTCTCGGTCCGTCCGCTCAGTTGAAGGCCGCAGCCAGGCGCGCGACGAAATGCTCGAGCATCGCGTCCTCCTGCCGCTTGAGGTCGCGGATGCGTTCGAACAGCCCCTCCCGGGTCCGCAGAGCCCAGTCCAGTTGCTCGGGACTGTCGCCGAAGGCGATGCCGCGGCGGTCCGGCTCGGGTCGCCAGGCGTCGAGGGTCATCCCCGGCGGCGGAACCACGATCGGCAGGCACCCGCAGAAAGCCGCATAGTCGCAGTACATGCTGTAGGGGTCGTGGCAGTAGAACAGGCTGGACCGCTTGAAGACCTCGGCGATCTCCGCATTGCTCCGTCCGTCCAGAAGCACGGCCCCCTCCGCTCCGGGGGGGACCAGATCGGCCGTGGCCGTTCCCTTGCGGATCATCCGGCAGACGGTCGGGCGTTCGACCGCGCCGGGGTCATGGAACAGGTCCTCGCGATGCCATTGCAGCCGCAGGGCGTTCTCCCGGGGGATCCATGGCAGACCCTCGATGAAGGGGGCCTGGAAGTAGAAGACCTCCTCACCGGGCACGGGCCAGTCGAAGGGCTGGCCGGGCCCGTGCGGATCCGGTGTGAAGAGGATCCATCGCACCACATGCGCAAAGCCGAGGGGGTTGCCCGCCACGATCTCGGGATAGACCCCGATGCCCCGCCGCAGGTCCGCCAGGGAGGCCATCGGCGTATCCAGCGCCGGGTGGGTCGGAAACGGGTGCTGACCGGCGATGAACTTGCGGATGGTCACCTGTCGACGCAGGTCGCGCAGCGGCTTCGGCAGGCTGGAGGGTGGGTCTCCGAACAGGGGAAAGGCATAGGCCTCCACGCCCATGCCGCGCAGGCGATGGGTGAGATAGTGCAGGACGACGCAGCCCCCGCTCTGTTCGTTGAACGGCGGGCAGTTGACGATGATCGGCCGGTTCAGCTTGACCATGGGCCTTCCACCGCCGGACACCTCACGACATCAGGCCGCGGTCCAGGCGCAGGACCTGTCCGGTCATCTTCGCGGACCGGGCGGAGACCAGGAACATCACCAGGTCCGCGACATCATCCGGCTGGATCCGCCCCGGCAGCGCCGAGCGGGTGTCGAGGGCCGCGCGCGCTGCGTCGTCCATCTGCGCGGCCATGTCCGTTTCCACCACGGCCGGGGCGATGGCGTTGACCCGGATGCCGCTGGGGCCGAGCTCCGTGGCCAGCACCCGGGTGGCGTGCATCAGCGCGGCCTTGGACCCGCCATAGGCCAGGGTGCCGGGGTCCGCCAGCAGTCCGGCCGTGGAGCCGATGTTGACGATCGATCCGGCCCGGTTCCTTGTCATGATCCGCGAGATGTACTGGGTGAACAGCAGGGGCCCGAAGGTGTTGACCTGGAACAGGTCCCGCATCTCGTCCATGCGGGTCATGGCGAACAGGCTGCCGCTGGCGACGCCGGCGCAGTTCACCAGGGCGTCGATCCGCTTTGACCATTTCATCACGGCCCGGGCGGCCTCGGAGATGGTCTCGTCCCGGCGCAGGTCCAACGGCACGATCACGTGCCCCGCCGCCTCGGGCAGCAGCTCGGCCAGGGCGTCGGACGGCTGGCGGGCGCAGGCTGCCACCCGATAGCCTTCGGCCACCAATCGCCGGGTGATCGCCAGGCCGATGCCGCGATTGGCCCCGGTGACGACGGCAAATGTCTCGGTCTCGCTCATCTTGACCACCTCGGGGGAGGGCGCTCGAGCACGGGCTCCAGCAGCGTGTAATCGATGTCGGGCAGGGCCCGCGCGTGGGGAAACAGGGTGTCCGGGCCCTGGCGCAGCGGCCGGACGACCTCCGGAGCCGTGAAGTAGCAGGTCAGGGCCGCATCGATGAAGGCCTGTGCCGCTTCCGGATGCGATTGCCGCAATGCGCGCAGGACAGCGTTCACATCCCCCGGGTCGTCCCCGGAATGTGCCTCCAGGGCCGCATCGATCGCCTCGGAAAACGCCGGATCGACAGGCACGGGCCGCTTGACCGCCAGATCGGCATAGGCGGGAAATCCGCGACCCGGATCCCCCGGGAACATTGCCGCCAGCAGGGCCTCACCGGACATGGCCGGCATCCTCCGCGATGGCGTCGGCTAGGAGGAGGGCGACCGCCTGGATGGTGTTGGCCGGGTTCACGCAGGAGGCCGTCACGAACACGCTGGAGTCCACGACATACAGCCCCTCGACCCCGTGCACCTGGCCCCGGGGATTGACGACCGAGGTGCGGGGGTCGTTGCCCATGCGCGCCGTGCCCATCACGTGCCAGCCGGAATTGCGGACCGGGCCATGGGCGTAGACCCTCTGCGCGCCCGCCGCGCTCATCACTTCCCGCGCCCGGCTCATGCCGTGGGTCATCATCTTCCGCGTATTGTCGCCGAGCGTATAGCTGACCCGCACGCCGGGATCGCCGTGGGCATCCGGATTTCGCTCGTCCAGCTCCACGCGATTGGCGGGGTCCGGCAGGTCCTCGCAGATGATGGAAATCACCGCCTGCTTGCGCCAGAAGGCCATGAAATCGTCGTGCAGGTCCGCGCCGAAGCGCAGTTTCCGCCTTCCATAGGCCGACAGCGCCGTTTCCAGCGGACCTGTCCCGCGCAGGGCATGCATCATGTATCCCAGCCGGTGCTGGGCGTCCGGGCTGCGGTAGTGCTCGAGGCTGTAGAGCATGCAGCCCTGCGGGCCGACATCGGTATCCAGGGCGTCGGGGAAGACCCCCTCCACATAGCCCAGCGGATGGATCATCAGATTGCGGCCGACCTGGTCATGGGCGTTGCCCACACCGTTCGGATGCGCATCGCTGCGGGAGTTGAGAAGCAGGCGCGGGGTGCCGATCGCGCTGGCGGCCAGGATCACGCGGGGGCTTCGCAGGGTGGTTCGTGTGCCATCCTTGCCGGTCACGCAGACGCCTGTGGCGCGTCCGTGCTCGATCACCAGGTGCGACGCGGCGGTTTCGTCGAAGACGACCAGGGAGAAGTCCCTTGCCCGGGCCAGATAGGTGTTGTCCGCACTCGACTTGGCCCCCTGCGGACAGCCGGTATTGCACGGGCCGAGGTTGAGGCAGGCGGAACGTCCCCGCCGCGCCCGGGTGGCAATGGCGGCATAGCTCGGCCACCAGTGCCAGCCCTTGGCGTTGAAGCCCCGAGCGAGGCGGGTGCCGACCTCGCCGAGGGGGACGGGCGGCAACAGGCTCTCGATGTCCGGATAGTAGGGGTCACCCGCCAGCCCCGAAACCGACATCATCTCCTCGTTGATCTCGAAATAGGCGCGCAGCTGGTCGTAGGAAATCGGCCAGTCGTCCGCCAGGCCCTCGGTACTGGCCAGGCGGAAGTCGTCCGGCAGGAACCGTGGAAAATGTCCCGAGTAGAGGATGGTCGAACCGCCGACCGCATTGAAGTTGCAGACGGCGACGGGGGAGGCGCTGTCATCGACCGGATAGTCCTGCGCCGCCCGGCGGGTGGCCGCGACCGGCGACATGGTGGTCCGCTTCAGGATCTCCCAGTCCGGCCGTGTGCTCGGATAGCTGCCGGGATCCATCCAGGGACCCCGTTCCACACAGGCGACCTTGAAGCCCCTGGATGCCAGCCGCCATGCCGCCGCCGCGCCGGCCGCGCCGGTGCCGATGATGATGGCGTCGAAGTCGCTCATTTACTTGGGGAGATATTGTTCAAGTATGTCGGGGATGGTGATCATCATCTTGGCTTCGCAGGCGACTTCGCCATTGGTGTAGCCGACCCCGCGGCCCACACAGACCCCCCTGCGCCAGCTGTTGATCGTCGCCTCGATGACCAGTTGATCGCCCGGGCGCACTTCCTTCCGGAACCGCACCGTATGCTCCAGCGCGTGGGTCACCTTGCCCTTGAGGCCCTCCTGGGTCGTGATGGCCACGGTCAGCATCTGGGCCAGGGCCTCCAGCTGCAGCGCGCCGGGCATGTTGGGAGCCCCGGGGAAGTGCATCGGGAAGTACCACTCGTTGTTGGTCAGGTTCTTGTATCCCTTGGCGTATTTCCCCGGTTCGACCTCCGTCACCACGTCGATCATCAGGAACGGAAAGCGGTTGGGCTGGTAGGCCTTGAGTTCTTCGCAATCCAGAGAGAATGCCATTGTTCAGTTCCCTTGTTCGTGGTCAGCCGTTGTCGCCGGCGACGGCCTTGTTCTGCGGAAATTGCACCCGGCGGGACAGAACCGAAAGAAGGTCCTTTCCGTCCCAGGTGAATGAAATGTCGAGGGCCGAGCCCACGGGCACGATCCGGTCGATGCCGGGAATGCGCCCCCGGTCGACCATCTGGCGGAACACGTCCTCCGGCGTCACGCCGAGGGTGGTGAGGGTCTGCTCGTTGGGACGCAGGTGGTCCAGCACGTCCGTCACCTGGCTCACCGGCAGCTCGAGGAAGGTGCCGAACCGCAGCGGCAGGCCCGCCACCTCCGCATTGCCGATGCGCCAGACGTCGTGGTCCTGGCGCAGCTTAAGGGCATGGCCCACCGTGATGACGTCCCGCATCAGGTCGAGGCTGCGGTTGATGCGCGCGATCGGATCCATCGCGTAGTCCGCGTCGAGAACGGGAGCGAGCAGGGACCAGAATCGGTCCTGGGCGCGGGCAATCCGTTCGCTGTCACCGAGCCAGAAGACCATGCTGGGCGAGGAGCAGGCATTCTGATCGACCAGGAACGTGTCATTGAAGAACCGCCGGGCGCTCATCCGCGCCTCCTCGTCGGTCAGGGCAAGGTAGCCGGCGGCATCCACCAGCAGGGACGACACCCGGTCCGGGAAATAGACCTCGACGCAACGCGGGGACTTGGGCAGCGCCCGGAACTGCCGCACCGTGGCATCTCCGCCCCACACCACGATCCCGGCGGCTTCGGCGACCAGGGCATTGAGCGCGCTGCTGTCCCGCTCGGTCTGCACGAAGCGCAGCGTCCTGGCCAGGGGGGCATGGGCCGGGTCGGCGAGCAGGCGGTCGATCAGGTCGATGCAGAGCTGGGTCTGTGGAAAATTCCGGGAGGGGAGGCGGACGATGTTCGAGTTCCCCGCCAGAAGCCCCATCACGAAGGAAAAGGCAAAGTTCAGCGGAATGTTGCCGGGGGCGATGTGCACCACGGTACCCCAGCCGAAGCGCGAGGTGACAAACGGCGTTTCCGAGATCGCCCGGGCCAGGTTCGCCTGGCGACAGAAATATCCGAAGGTCGCAAGGTCCGGATAACGACGGGCCTCCCGGTCGGTGAGCAACAGCCGGGACAGGGCCCGAAGGAAGTCCAGCACCTGCTCGTCGGCAAAGGCCGTTACGCCGCCGAAATCGAAATCTGCGCGCCACTCACCGGATTCGAAGCTGCGGGCGTCAACTATAGGCATCGCTGCACCCCCGCACCTCTGCGGCCGGCAAGCGTCCATGAACCTCGACGATCGTCCCCGGATGGCCGCAGGCACAGTCGGCGGCGGCCAGGGTCCGTCCCACATCCTCCGTCAAGAGCGCGTGACCCGGATAGCTCTTCTGGATGGTGGAGAAGACTTCGATCAGGCCGATCTCGCCATGTGGCAGCGCCGCGTGGGTCCGCACGTCCCGTGTCAGCACATCGGACCAGGCACTGGCATGCAGTCGCCCTTCGGGGCATTCCATGAAGATGGTGCCGGTCTGCTCCACCATGCCGTAATAGTTCCGGACGTTCCGGCACCCCGTCCAACGGGAGATGGTGTCCTTGAAATCCTGGTTGGAGACTTTCTCCGCCTCCAGCTTCTTCCAGCCGCCTCCGTGCAGGAGGAAGGCATTCTCCAGGGAGAGCGTCTGGTTCTGCGCCGCGAGCGCCCCGCAGAAGGCCTGCCAGACGAGGAAGGTGAAGCCGAAGATGAAGATCTTCTGCTCCTTGTACTTCTCGATGAATTCCGCCACCCGCGGCACATTCAGGGTCATGTCGTCGTCGAGCGCAAAGCAGCGTTCCCGGGACATGATCGAAAAGCCGTTCACCGCGGCCGTGCGCGCTGAGAAGCGCATGCGATCCTTGACAGTGCTCTCGCAGTCGATCACCAGCATCGGCGACCTGGCCTTGCCGAAGGTGTCGCCGAAGATCGTCGTCAGCACCCGGGTCTGCAACTGTGCCGTTTCCCGGTCGATATAGATGCGCGAGCGCGCGCCGGAGGTGCCTGACGACGTCATCACCTTGAACACGTCCGCTTCGCTGACGCTGCGCAGATCGAATTCCTTGAAGGCCCGCACCGGAAGGAAGGGAAGCTCCGCCAGGCTTCCCGGGGCCTCGGGTCCGGAAAACAGCGTGTCGCAATAGTCGGCATAGGGCTGACAGGCCAAACGGTGGTGGTCGGTCAGGGAAATGAGGTCCTCGAGGATCGGAGAACTCAACGGGCGTCTCCATAAGCAGCGAGCGCCGCCACATAGTCCGGCTTGCCGGAGGCGGTGCGCGGCAGGGTGTCGACCTCCTGCAGGCCGAGAGTCGACGGATGGAAGGAGAAGTTGCGGTTCACGACATCGCGGACCTCCGCCGGGGCCGCGCCCCGGTAGCAGATGGTGATGCGGTTCTCGCGTCCCACGACCATGCAGTCGATCCCGGCACCTATGAGCACGCTTTCCACGTGATCCAGGTTCACGGACGTGCCGTGGAGCTTGATGAACCGCTTGAGGCGCCCGGTGATGGTGATGAATCCGTCGCCGTCGAGGGTCGCCAGATCGCCGGTCCGCAGGACGCCCTTGAAGTCGTCCCCCCGGGCGAGATCGGCATGGCCCACCGCATAGCCCAGCGCGACGTTCTCGCCGGAATAGATCAGTTCCCCTTCCTGATCCCCGTCGATGCTCACCCGTCCGCAGGCGATGGCCACACCGACGGTGCCCAGCTTTTCCAGGCCCGCTTCCGGCGGCACGTAGGAGATGCGCGGAGCGGCCTCGGTCTGGCCGTACATGGTGAAATACCGGGTGCCGGTGCCGGAGAACAGCTCCAGGAAATGCTTGGTGATCCGGGGATCTAGCCGGCCGCCGGCCTGGGTGACGCAGACCAGCGACTTCGCAAGCCCCTCCGGCAGCCGCGAGCGGCGGAGGATCTCGAAGATGAACGGAACGCCCGCCAGGTCCGTGACGCCCTGCCGCTCGAGATAGCCGAACAGCTCCCGGTCCAGGACCGAAAGCTCCGTCAGGGCGATGCGCCCGCGGACGTTCATGGTGTTGTGCAGCACCGACAGGCCGTAGGAATAGTGCAGCGGCAGAAGGGTCACCGTGACCCGGTCCTCCGCCATAGCCAGATAGTCGCAGATCGCATCGGTGCAGCTCTGCAGGTTGTGGCCGGTGATGCGGACGCTCTTCGGATCACCGGTGGAACCCGACGTGGGGATCAGGAGGGCGAGATCCTCACCGAGGGGCGTGGTCGCAGGATCGGGTGCGGCAAACAGCACGCCCTCGCCACCGAGGCGGGCAAGCGGGGTGAAGCCCTCCGGCGCCGCTCCCCTGGAGCTGAACAGATAGGCCGGCCGATAGGCTTCCAGCGCCCGGGCCGTGGCGGCGGGCGGGGCGGATCCGTCCAGAAGCAGCGGGACCAGACCTGCGCGCAGTGCGCCGACATAGGCCGTGATGGTCTCGGGAGAACGGTCGCAAAGGAGCACGACAACGCCGCGGGAACAGCCCCTGTAGAGCGTCTCCCCGGCGTCAAAGACCTCTGCATAGCTCAGGACGCGATCCTGGGTGGCCAGGAAGGCCCGAGCATCGCTGGCCAGATCTCTGTCGTGCCAGAACATTCAGAACCGAACGCCGTACTTCTCCAGCGTCGTCTTGCCGGTCGCATAGGATCCGAAATCCACGACGTCATCCATTTCCAGCATGATGTCGAAGATGCCCTCGAGTTCGGCCATCAGCGCCATGTGGCCGACCGAGTCCCAAGTCGTGATGCTCTGGTACTTCAGTTCGTCGTTCAATTGATCGGCGTTGATTTCGAACACCGTCATGAACGCGGCGTCGTATTTCTGGTTATTATCCAACTTCAATCTCCAGTCTTGCGGAAAACGGTCTTGTCTTCATTGCGGCGGATGACCCGCGCGGGGTCGCCCATCACGATCACGGCCTCCGGCACCTCCCGGTGGACGATGGAGCCCATGCTGACGATGCTGTCAGCCCCGATCGACAGGTTCTCGCGGATCAGTGCCCCCATGCCCACATAGGCGCGGGCGGCCACCGTCACGGCACCGCCCAGGTTCACCATGGACGATATCACCCCATCCTCCTCGACCCGCACATCATGCCCGACGATGGCCATGGTGTTCACCGCCGCGTTCCGACCGATGAAGGCCCGGGCCTGAACCGAACACAGGGGGGCGATGATCACGCCCTCCTCGACGGTTGCGCTGGGGGAGACGACGGCGGAGGGGGCGATGGCCGAAGCAAGGCGCAGTCCGGCCGCCGTGGCGCGGGCCGCAAGCTTGGCCCGGGCGGCGGGTTCGCCCACCGCGATGGTCACCGGGGAGCCGGGCTTGCATGCCTCCAGACCCACGACCGGATAGCCGAGCACCTCCGTCTGCTCCGAGCCATCGACGATGAAGCTCAGCCTGCACTGCGGGGCCTGGCCGGCGGCCATGGCACTGAGACAGATCTCCAGCGTCTCCACCCCAAGGCCACCGGCACCGTAGATGTACCAGGTCGGCAGGCCGGGCTCAGACATTCGCCGTCTCGCGCTTGACCAGGTCGACCACGCCGTCGGCATCGAGGCCGGCGATCTTCAGCAGATAGGCATAGTTGCCGGTCTCGCCGTAGCGGTCCGCGATCCCGTGGGTGACGATGCGGCAGCCGGGGTTACCCGCGTCGGCGAAATGGGCCAGTACCGCGCTGCCGAGCCCGCCGGTGCGCATGTGCTCTTCCACGACGATGAGCGTCGATGCCGTCGAGGCCGCCAGGTCCAGGGCGTCGGTGTCCAGGGGTTTGATCGTGTGCATGTTGAGGACGCCGACCGTCACGCCTTCCTCGGCGAGCCGGTTGGCGGCCTCCAGGCAGTGGCCCACCGTCGTTCCCGACGAGACCAGGGTGATGTCCGCCGCCGGCTTGATCCAGATGGCCTTGCCGATGGTGAACTCGTAGTCATCCTCATAGACGATCGGACAGTTCACCGCTCCGGTCAGCCGGATATAGACCGGCTTCGGATAGCCGATGCACGCCTCCAGGGTCTTGTAGATTTCCGAGCAGTCGGCCGGGGAGATGATGGTCAGCCCCGGGATGGCCCGCATGACGGCCAGATCCTCGAGCCCGTAATGCGAGTTGCCCAGGAAGCCCATGGCAAAGCCGCTGCCCAGGGCGACGAGCTTCACCGGCTCCTGCATGTAGCCCATGTTCATCCGCACCTGCTCGCTCGCGCGCATCGAGGCGAACGGCGCGAAGGTGGAGGCGAACACGTCAAATCCCGAGCGCGCCAGTCCGGCGGCCACGCCCACCATGTTCTGTTCGGCAATGCCGGTATTGATGAACTGCTTCGGGAACTCCTTGGAAAAGCGGTCCAGCCCCGAGGAGCGACCGAGGTCTGCCGACAGGGCGAGGACGTTGGGATTCTCCGCGGCATAGCCCGAAAGGGCCTGCCCATAGGTCGCCCGGATGCCCATCCGCGCCCAGGTCCGCGCATTGCGCTTCGAAAACTCAACCATCGACAGGCTCCAGTCCCAGGGCGCGGCGGCACTCGCTATAGACGGCGCTCGTGATCCGATTGTGATGCCAATCGTTGTTGGCTTCCATGAAGTCGATACCCCGTCCCTTGATCGTGCTGGCCACGATCACGGTCGGTCCCGCCTCATGGGCCCGCGCGGCGGCAAAGGCGTCGCGGATCTGGGCGCGGTCATGACCGTCGATCTCGATCACGTTCCAGCCGAAGGCCCGCCAGATGCCCGCCAGTTTGATCTTGTTCGCGTAGGTGGTGTTGGCACCGTCGTTCCGGAAGTGGTTCTCGTCGACGATGGCGCACAGGCGATGGGTTCCGCGCTCCGCCGCCAGGGCCGCCGTTTCCCAGACCGACCCTTCGTTGCACTCCCCGTCGCCGAGCATGACATAGACCCGGCGATCCTCGTCCTTCATCTCCATGCCGATGGCGAGGCCCAGCCCGAACGACAGGCCCTGGCCCAGGCTGCCGTTGGAGCTTTCGATACCCAGTTTCAGCTTCTTGACGGGGTGCGCGATCAGATCGCTGCCGTTGGTCTGGAAGGTGGCCAGCTTGTCCGCGTCGAAATAACCATACAAGTGCAGAATCGCCAGGTAACCCAGGACCGCATGTCCCTTGCTCAGAATAAACAGGTCCCGGTCCGGCCACTCAGGTTCTGCGGGGCGGTGTTTCAACACCTCGCCAAATAGAACGTTCAGAAGTTCCACCATGCTGAGACTTCCGCCGATATGCGCGGACTCCCCGCAATTGAATGCGGTGTTCACAATAACTTCACGAACCTGTAAGTCAGACACTACCGGTCTGTCCGTCATGTCTTAGAATCCTGTAATTACGGCCCATCGGACTTTAGGTTAGCGTGCAATTCGTGGCAACCGGCCCGCACCTTAAATCGCCGGGCCCAAACGTGTAGTTCGGTTCCGTCCTCTACCGCCAGGCAGCCGGGCAGGGCTGCCGGAAACCTTCCGTTGGACGGGCCCTGGCTGCGGCCGGGCTCCCGCCCGCTAGAGCGTCGATCCGGCCGCGGGCCGCGACATCAGTTCTTCGTAGTCGGAGATGGGGACCACATCCGACGCAATTCCATGATCGAGACGCATGATCTTGTTGCAAAGCCCCTTGATCAGGCTGGAATCGTGGGAGGCGATGACCAGGATGTGGGCGCTTTCGACCAGCGAGGTGAGCCGCTCCTGCGCCTTGACCTTGAAGTCCGCATCGCCCACCGCGATCCATTCGTCCATCAGCAGTACCTCGGCCTCGATGGAGGTCGCGACGGCAAAGGCCAGGCGGGCCTGCATGCCGGAGGAGTAGGTCTTCATGGGCATGGCCAGAAACGGGCCGAGACCGCTGAACTCCGCGATTTCCTCGGTCTTGGCCTGGATCTGCTTGCGGGTGAGGCCGGCAACGAGGCCCCGCAGCCGGATGTTGTCGAGGCCGGACGCCGAAGGGTCCGTGCCCAGGCTGAGATCGAGGAGGGAAGCCACGCGTCCCTCGACCTCGACTTCTCCGCGGTCCGGTTCATAGGCACCGGCCAGGCAGCGCAGCAGGGTGGTCTTCCCTGATCCGTTGGACCCGATCAGGCCGAGCCGGTCTCCCGGGCGCAGGGACAGGTTCACATTCCGAAGCGCCACCAGGAGGGGCGCGTTGGACCGGATGTTGCGCTTGGCGAGGCCACCGCCCACCGCGACATGCTTGAGGTAACGCTTCAGGGACTGGCTGTCGGCCCCGATCACCGGGAAGTGGATCGACAGATCGCGGACATCAATCTTGCTCATGCCGTGCTGCCTCAGAGGTAATGCACGACCCGGCGACGGGTCACGGTGTAAACGACAAGGGCGAAGATCCAGCCGAAAAACCCGATGGCACCCAGCATTGCCAGCTCCAGCGCCGGAAAGTGTCCGCCGTCCAGAAGGGGGCTCCGGATCGCCTGGATGCCGAGGAAGAACGGGTTGGCAATCACGAAGGGGCTGTGTTCCAGCGCCGGGGGCACGACCCAGAAGATCGGCGAAATGAAGAAGACGAATTGAAGGACTGAAGAGACGATCTGGGGGATGTCTCTGAACCGCGCCGAAATCAACGCCACGAGGGTCGCCAGCCATCCAAGATTCACTGTCACCGCAACCAGCCCGATCAGGGACCACAGAATCCCCACGCCGGGAAAAATCCGGAACCAGACCAGGACGCCCACGACAATCAAAAGTTGGTGCGCAAGATTGATGATATTGCGGATCATGGTCCGCAGAATGAAGATTGGCAGCGGAAGTGAGGACTGACGCAGTATTGTCGCAGAGGAGACGAAGGATTCGCCGCCCTCCGAGATGCTGGAGGCCATGTACCCCCACGACACGATGCCGACTGCAACGTAAGGAACAAGTTTTTCGATCGGGATCCGCAACAAATAAGTGTAAGAGAGCCCAATCCCCAAGATGAGTGACCCGCTCGTGATTGTTATCCACCAGGGTCCCAATATGGAGCCCCGATAACGGGCCATGGTGTCTTGGATGGCGAGGTTTAGTGCGAGTTGAAAACGCGCAAAAGCTTCCGTGAAATCAGCATAACTGGATCTCAACTCGACGAAGAAATTCTTCTTGGCCGTTAGTTTCATTTGATTCCGTTCCGCCATCGACACGCGCCTTGCTCTGCGGGCCATAGCAGAGGTCGCCAAGGCGAACAAGCGGTAGTGTCCCCGCAGCACCTCGCCTTTGGAGAGACTTCAGGTCTGCCAACTATGCGGGGAAGGGGGCAGGGATGTCGGCAAGCCGGGGGGCCTTCGCGTCCTTGTCGGAAATGACCGTTCCGGCAAGGTCCGGCCAACGGATTCCGAGGGCGGGATCGCTCCAGTGGATCGATCCGTCGCATTCGGGCGCATAGACGTCATCCACGAGGTAGGCGATTTCACTGTCGGCCTCCAGGGTACAGAACCCGTGGGCGAATCCACGGGGGATGTAGAGTTGTTCACCCCCCTCGCTTGACAGTTCGGTCGCGACCCAGTGCCCGTAGGTCTTAGATCCCATGCGAATATCGACGGCCACGTCATAGATGCGGCCCTTCAGCACCCGTACGACCTTGGCCTGTGCGGCGGGCGGGCGCTGGAAGTGCAGCCCCCTGACCGTCCCCACGATCCGCGACAGGGACTGGTTTTCCTGGATCGGCTGAAACTCTATGCCAGCATCCGCCCAGGCCCGCTGATTGAACACCTCGACAAAATATCCCCGGTCGTCGCCAAACCGCCGGGGAACGATCCTTTTGACTTCCGGTATGTTTGTCGGTTCGACCAGCATGACAGACCTTTCCCATCCTTCCACGCCTGTCCGGGCAGGTCGCGAACGTCGCAACCACCCGGGAGTCGCGGACCGTCTCTAATCCGTTCTGGCGGATTGCGCGAGTGCCATGGTCCGGACTCGGGAACCTAGGGCCGGGGCAGGGGCCTGCGACCCCAGGGGCGACCTTGCGGAGTCAGGGATTGCTCGCTATCGCATGGGGCCTGCTGGACCGCTGCCGGCGCGCCTTGCGCGGGCGAGCGTACCCCGCCGGGAGCCGTTGGTCTTCGCGAAGGCCAAGGCCGCGAATTGCTGTTGAGGGAGAGCTTATGCGTGTCTTCGTGACCGGTGCCGCGGGGTTCATCGGGTCAGCCTTGGTCCGGCAACTGATCACCGCGACCGGGCACGATGTCCTGGTATTCGACAAGCTCACCTATGCTGGATCCCTCAGCAACCTCGAGCCGGTGAGTCAGTCCGGCCGCTATCGGTTTGTTCAGGCCGACATCTGCGATCTGGGGGCTGTTCGAGAGGCCATGACGTCGTTCGACCCCGACATCATCGTTCATCTCGCGGCCGAAAGCCATGTGGACCGTTCCATTGATGGTCCCGGTGAGTTCATCCAGACCAATATCGTGGGAACCTTCGTTCTTCTCCAGGCGGCTCTGGAGCACTACCGCCAATTGCCTGCCGACCGTGCCGCGTCGTTCCGCTTCCATCACGTCTCGACGGATGAGGTGTACGGCTCGCTCGGCGCAGAAGGCCTGTTCACGGAGGAGACGCCCTACGATCCGCGCTCGCCCTATTCGGCGTCCAAGGCGGCGTCTGACCACCTGGTCTCGGCCTGGGGCCACACCTACGGCCTGCCGGTGGTGATGACCAACTGCTCCAACAACTACGGCCCCTACCACTTCCCGGAGAAGCTGATCCCGCTGGTGATCATCAAGGCGCTGGCGGGCGAGCCGCTGCCGGTCTACGGCAAGGGCGACCAGATCCGGGACTGGCTGCACGTGGAGGACCACGCGCGCGCGCTGCAGGTGGTGTTCGAGCGCGGGACGCCGGGCCGATCCTACAATATCGGCGGGTTGAACGAGCGGACCAACCTGTCTGTGGTCCAGGCGATCTGCGCCTGTCTCGACCGCCTGCGGCCGAGGGCGGCCGGGCCCTATGCCGACCTGATCACCTTCGTCGCCGACCGTCCGGGGCACGACCAGCGCTACGCCATCGACGCCTCGCGCATCCGGGACGAACTCGGCTGGACGCCGCAGGAGACGTTCGAGTCAGGGCTCGAGAAGACCGTGCAGTGGTACCTCGACAACGAGGCCTGGTGGCGCGCCATCCAGGCGCGGCGCTATTCCGGCGAGCGGCTCGGGCTGGCGAGCAAGGGCGCGTGAGCATGATCCGGCCGATCCTCGTCACCGGCGGCGATGGCCAGTTGGGCACGTCCCTGTGCGGCCTGCCGGTGCCGGAGGGGTACGCGCTGGTGGCACCGGGCCTCGACGTGCTGGACTTCACCCGGCCGGAGACGATTGACGCGGTGATGGCCTCCCGGCCGTGGGCCGCGGTCATCAACGGGGCGGCCCACACCGCCGTGGACCGGGCGGAGAGCGAGCCGGCGCTTGCCTGGACGATCAATGCCGCCGCTCCGGCCCGGATCGCGCGCCTGTGTGCCGCCGCCGGCATCCCCATGGTCCAGGTGTCCACTGACTATGTCTATCCCGGGGACAAGGACGGGGCCTATGTCGAGGCCGATGCCGTCGGCCCCCTCGGGGTCTACGGGGCGTCCAAGGCGGCGGGGGAGTTTGCCGTCCGCGCTGCGGTGCCCCGGCACGTGATCGCCCGGACCTCGTGGGTGGTCAGCCCGTTCGGCAACAACTTCGTCAAGACCATGCTGCGCCTGGGGGCGGAGCGTCCGGAACTGCGGGTTGTGGATGACCAGTGGGGGGCACCCACCTCGGCCCAGGACCTGGCCGCGGCCCTGTTGCAGATCACCTGTCGACTGATCGAGGCACCGGACGCCCCCACCGGCGTGTTCCACACGGTCAATCGCGGCGAGACCACCTGGCGGCGGGTGGCCGAGGCCGTGTTCGCGCGGGCAGCGCATCACGGGCGCACCGTTCCCGTTGTCACGCCGATCCCGACGTCGGACTATCCCACGCCCGCTCGTCGCCCGCTGAACTCGCGCCTGTCGACGGCGCGCCTCGAACAGGCCTATGGCATTGTGCTTCCCGACTGGCGCGACGGTGTCGATCGCATCGTGGACCAGCTGCTGCAAACGGAGACGACTGTCCGATGAAGGGTATCATCCTGGCCGGCGGTTCGGGGACGCGGCTGCATCCCGCGACTCTGGCCGTGAACAAGCAGTTGCTGCCGGTCTATGACAAGCCGATGATCTACTACCCCCTGTCGGTGCTGATGCTCGCGGGGATCCGGGAGGTGCTGATCATCTCGGCACCGGAATATCTGGACAATTACGTCCGACTGTTCGGCGACGGCTCGCAGCTCGGCATGACCATCTCCTACAAGGTCCAGCCGAAGCCCGAGGGGCTGGCCCAGGCCTTCACCATCGGCGCGGAGTTCATCGGGGATGACCCGGTCTCGCTGGTGCTGGGGGACAACATCTTCTTCGGGGCGGGGCTCGACGACCTGCTGGCGCTGGCCTCCTCCCGCCGGACGGGGGCGAGCGTCTTTGCCTATCGCGTCGATGACCCGGAACGCTATGGCGTGGTCGAGCTGGATGCGGACGGCATGGCCCTGAGCATCGAGGAGAAGCCGGCCAGGCCGAAATCCAACTTCGCCGTCACCGGTCTCTATTTCTACGACAACGACGTGGTCGACATCGCCCGCAAGCTGAAGCCCTCCGCCCGGGGGGAGTACGAGATCACCGACCTGAACCGGGTCTATCTGGAGCGCGGCACACTGCACGTGGAGAAGATGTCCCGCGGCTATGCCTGGCTCGACACCGGCACCCATGACAGCCTGCTGGAAGCCAGCGAGTTTGTGCGGACCATCCAGCATCGCCAGGGCATCCAGATCGCCTGCCTCGAGGAGATCGCCTTCCGCAAGGGTTTCATCGATGGAGAGACCCTGCGCGCGGCCGGGCATGCCATGGAAAAGACAGCCTATGGCCGGTACCTGCTCAGCGTGGCGGCGGGCTAGGGGCGGCCGTTGGCAGCGGTGGCCGGTGCCGGGTGCGAATGGACCGCGTCCGCAAGCGTGTCGCCATAGAGGGTTCGCTCGAGGGATGCCCACACGGGGTTGGCATCATACAGCGCGGCCAGGTCCTCATTCGTGAAGTGGAACTCCACCGCCTCCAGATAGCGGATCCTTGTGGGGTTGCGGACCCGGCGCAACTGCCACTCGGCGGCCGGCATCCGCGGGCCCAGCACACCGGAAAACGCCTCGCGGAAATCGGCCGCTAGGTGTTCGACGCGGATCCACTTCTGGGGGTTCTCCGGGCAGACATAATGCTGCAGCAGCGTGTCTGCGGCGACGATCTCGCCGGACTGTTCGAAATATCGGCCTTCACGGACCATGTCCCGAGTGGCGCAGTGATGCGGGGGGCGACTTGCCTCGTAGTGCACCCGGCTCAGCAGCCAGTGCGGCAGGCGTCGAAAACCCGAAATGACGGTCTTGCCCTGGGGATTGAAGGCCGGGTCACGCCATGCGCGTGATCGCACGCCATCGTGCCAGCCGACATATTCGGGAAAGCGCGGATCGAACTTGATGTCGGGCCGTCCGATCAGCCCGGCTCGCAGGGCCATTTCAATCGTATGGCCGGCGCATTTCGGCAGATGCTGCCAGATGAAGTCTCGCCCCTGAATCATCCCCCACTGTCACATCGGCATGTGTGGGTTTTATTGCTATATTGTTTCCAAACTGTAACCCGGTAATGACCGTCATGATCGAGAACTTTATTAAATAAAATTTTATAGTCTGCGCAAATTCTCAGATGTTGCTCGGAAGATCAGGTGTTGAGATCTGTATCCGGAGGGCGCTCGACATGGCCGTCACCTGCAATCCGCGCCCCTGCGGGCCATAGTGTATGCGGTCTGATCCTCGGAGCGCCTCTGGCCCCCGGCACCCACCCCCTGCCTGCGGGAACTAGTCCCCCAGCCGCGCGGCGCTCAGGTGCTGGAGATCGGCCTTCACAGGGGCGATGACGCTGTCCCAGTCTCCGGGTTGCGCCTGACGGAACAGTTTCGCGCTGGGATACCAGGGGGTTGCGCCGTCGCCCCCGAACCAGCGCCAGCAGGCGTCGAAGCGGTTCAGGATCCAGACCGGAACGCCCAGGGCCCCGGCCAGGTGCGCCGCGGCGGTGTCGCAGGTGATCACCAGGTCCAGCTGGGCCATGGCCGCCGCCGTGTCCGAGAAGTCCTGCAGGTCGGGTGCAACATCGCGGATCGATCCCCAGATCGCCTCCCGCGCCCGGAGGTCCGCCAGCTGCTGCGCGGGAGGGCCGAGCTGCAGGCTGTGGAACTGGATGCCGGGCACCTCCAGCAGGGGCCGGAGGGCGGACAGGGGCAGGGAGCGGCGAAGGTCGGTCAGATGCGCCACCCGGTCGTCCGGCCGCGTCCCGCCGCCCCAGACCAGGCCGACGCGGAGGTCGTGCGCGGGCCCGAGGCGACGAGCCCAGGCCGCCGTCCGCGCCGGATCGGCCACCAGGTAGGGGCTGCTCAGGCTCTCCGGTCCCGCATCCAGGGCCAGCGGCAGGGACATCAGCGGCACCTGGACGTCGAAGGGCGGCAGGGGCTCGCCCCGGGTCACGATGTGGTCGACGCCCGCGAGGCCCGCCAGCAGGGGGGCGAGGCCCGGCTGCACCTCGAGGACGATCCGGCCCCCCCGGTCGGCCAGCCGGGGCACGTAGCGGCAGAACTGCAGGGTGTCGCCCAGGCCCTGTTCCGCGTGGACGAGGAGGGTCCGGCCCGCGAGGGTGTGCTGGCCGAGCCAGAGGGGCTGGGCAAGGCTTCGGCGCATCCTCGCGAACTGCCGGGTCTCCCGCCGGCTCTCATAGAGGGCCCACCCGGGACGAAGCTCGCCGTTTGCGAGGCGCACCATGGCCAGGTGATGCCGGGCCTCCGCGTCGCCGGGGGCGTGGACGAGGCCCGCTTCCAGGCTCGCGATGGCGTCGGGCAGACGGCGCAGCTCGAAGAGCGCCACGCCCCGGGCATTGTAGGCTTCGGCAAGGGTCGGCTTCAGCGCGATGGCGCGGTTGCAGCAGGCCACGGCCCCCTCCAGGTCCCGCAGCTCATAGAGGACCGCGGCCTTGTTGTGGTGGGCCTCCGCGTGGTCAGGATCGAGGGTCAGCGCCGTCTCGCAGCTGGCCAGGGCCTGCCCCGGGCGGCCGAGGGCCAGCAGGGTGCCGACCTGGTTGCAGAAGGCGTGAACATTGCCGGGGTCCAGCGCGATGGCCCGGCTGAAGGCGTCCAGTGCCTCCTCCGGGCGATCAAGCTCGGCGAGCACGACCCCGCGGTAGCTGTGGGCCTGGCTGAAGGTCGGCTGGGCCTGGATCGCCTCGTCCAGGAACAGCAGCGCGTCGTCCAGACGCCGCAGACCGAGCAGGGTCGTGCCCAGGCCGAGATAGCCCTGCGCCGAGGCCCCGCCCAGGACGATCGCCTGGGAGTGGCTCTCAAGCGCCTCCTCCAGGCGTCCGAGGTCGAACAGCGTCACCCCGCGATAGCGGAAGGCGTCGGCAAAGTCCGGGGCCGCGGCCAGGGCCCGGTCGAAGCTGTCGAGGGCGTCCTCGAGCCGGCCCAGGCTGCGGAGCACCGTGCCGACATTGAGGTGGGCGCGGGCATTGGCCGGATCGATCTCGACCTGCCGCCGGTAGGCCTCCAGCGCGTCCTCCGACCGACCCAGCTGGACAAGGGCCCCGCCGCGATTGCCGAAGGCCGGGCCGTACAGGGGATCGATGCGGATGGCCCGCTCGCACAGGCTGAGTGCCTCCTCGAACCGGTTCAGCCGGATGAGGGCGGTGCCAAGGTCGGTGCAGGCGGCCGGAACATCGGGTCGGATCAGCAGGGCCTGCTGCAGGTGGTCGACCCCGTCGTCCAGGCGTCCGGTCTGGAGGCAGACCACGCCCAGCAGATGCAGGGCGCTGAAGTGCCGCGGGTCCTGAGCCAGGGCCAAGCGGTAGTGCTTCTCCGCCTCCGCAAGGCGTCCGGACTGGTGCAGGGCCAGGCCCTGGGCGACCAGCGGATCTGCGGAAGTGTCCATGGTGATCGACCCGTCGGGCTTGGATGATGTCCGGAACATCGGATTTTCGAGAGGTTGCGAGGACTTCGGCCGCTCCCCTGCGGATGGGGCCCAAGAGTCGGGAGGCCGTGTCAATCTCGGTGGCCGGGGCAGGTCAGGGTGTCGTCGTGTCGTCCGACAGTCGTGCCTCCACGGCCGCGGTCACGGCAGCCAGCGGGGCCGACCAGTCTCCCCGCCCGGTCTGGCGCAGAAGGCGGGCGGTCGGATACCAGGGGCAGGCCTCCGAGGCGAGACCCCACCGCCACTCCGGCTGGAAGGGCAGCAGGATCAGCAGGGGGCGGGCGAGGGCCCCGGCCAGGTGGGCGACGCTGGTGTCGACGCTGATCACCAGGTCCATCTGTGCGCAGGCGGCGGCCGTGTCGGAAAAGTCCTTGAGGTCGTCCGTCAGGCTGACGATGTCCGGCCGACGGCGCAGCACCGCCCGGTCGGTGTCCCGCAGCTCCTGCTGGAGGAGGACGTAGCGGGGCCCCGGCGGCAGGGCGTCGGCCAGGACCTCCAGCGGCAGGCTGCGGTTCGCGTCATTGGGATGGGTCGGCCGTCCGCTGCAGACAAGCCCGATGCGCAGGTCCCCGGACGGGGGAAAGCGGGCCGCCCACCGGGCCGCGACCCGGGTCGGGACCGACAGATAGGGCACCTCCGCCGGGATGTCGGGATGGCGGGATTGCAGGGCGAAGGGCAGGCTCATGAACGGACAGTGATAGTCCGCATCCGGCGCAGGCGACCCGACGGGCACCACGGTGGGGTGCCCGGCCAGGGTTTCGAACAGCTCGACCAGGGGCGGGAAGGCTTCCACGATCACCCGGGCCCCGGCCTGCTGGAGCAGGGGCACGTAGCGGGCGAACTGGATGGCGTCGCCGAACCCCTGCTCGGCGTGGACGAGGATCGTGCGGCCGGTCAGGTCCTCCCCCCGCCACAGGGGCATGCTCCGCGGACGGACCGGCGGCCCCAGTTTCAGTCCCTGCAGCCGCCATTCGAATTCCCGCCACCCCTCGGCATGGCGGCCGGTCAGCAGCAGGCACAGGCTGTACCACCAGTGGGCCATCGGATTGTCGGGATCGAGGGCGATCGCCGTCTCGTAGCTTTCCAGGGCCTCGGGGTAGCGCTGCAGCTTCTCCAGCAGGTCCGCCCGCAGGAGGTAGACCGCGGTGGCGGCCGGATACACCCGGCGGAGCCCCTCGACGCAATCGAGGGCGGCATCGAGGCGTCCGGCGGTCTCCAGGGCGTGGGCGAGGTTCAGTCCGTAGTCCAGCTCTCGGGGGGAGAGCTGCAGGGCCCGGCCGAAGGCCTCCGCCGCCGCATCCGGCTGTCCCAGGCCGTTCAGGGCCTGGCCCAGGTGGTTGTGGGCCGCTGCCAGTGTGGGGTCGAGGCGCACTGCGTGGGCGGCTTCGGCCTGCGCCGCCGCAAAAGCGCGGCGCTGGATCAGGCAGTGGGCGAGGGCGTTGCGGGCGGCGGCGGAGGTCGGAGCCTGCGACACGGCGGCCCGGGCGAGCGCCTCGGCCCCGTCCAGGTCGCCGGTCTGCAGGCTTGCGACGATCCCGGCCAGCCGTTCGCTCAGGTCCGGCCCGGTGGGGGGATCGGTCCCCCGGAGGTCGAAGGCTTCCGCCAGGGCACCGACCACAGCTTCGACCACCGGCTCCCAGCGGTCGCCGGATTGCCGGAACTGGGTCAGGGAGGGGTACCAGGGCGTGTCCGTTCCCGACTGCATCCAGCGCCAGCAACTGTCCCGGCGGTTCAGCATCCAGGTCCGGGCCCCGAGGGCACCGGCCACGTGCACGACGGAGGTGTCCACGGCAATGACGAGGTCCAGGCTGCTGATCACCGCCGCCGTGTCGGCCAGGTCGGACAGCTCCGGCCCGAGGTTCGGGAAGGCCAGCGCCGGGTTCGCGGCGCAGAAGGCTTCGTGCTCGGCCTCGGCCTCCGCACCGACCTGCAGGCCGATGAAGGTCACGTCCTGCGTCAGGAGCGGGACCAGGGTGTCGAGGGGAATGTTGCGCCGGGCATTCATGGCGTAGGTCTCCGGGCGGTCCGGATGCACGCCCCCCGACCAGACGAGGCCCAAAAGCGGGCGCGACGACGCGGCGCGAATGGTCCGGAGCCGCTCGGCCCACGCGGCCTTGAGTTCCGGATCGGCGGCCAGATAGGGCGCGAAGGGCGTCAGGGCATCCCCGTCGACCTCCAGCAGGGCCGGCAGGCTCATCACGCTCACCCGGTAGTCGGCGGCCGGGGGCGGATCACCGACCCGGGTCAGGCTGGCCATGCCGGGCAGGGACTGCATCAGGCGCATGAGGGGCGTGCGCACCATCAGGTGGACCTCGGCCCCCCGGTCGGCCAGCCGGGACGCCAGGCGACAGAACTGGACCGTGTCCCCGAGCCCCTGTTCGCAGTGAACCACGATCGAGCGGCCGGCCAGATCGGCGGGCGGCCGCCAGGCAGGCTGGGTCAGGCCGGCGGGCGGCTGGTAGTGCCCCGACGCCTCGAGCCGCGCCTCCATGTCGGCATAGCCTCCCCAGTCACCCAGGGCCACGCGGGACATGCCCCGCAGCCACAGGGCCCGGGAGTGGTCGGGGTTTCGCTCCAGAATTCCGGCCAGTTCCTCCAGCGCCGCCTCGTGGTGGACGAGGGTCTGGAGGAGCGAGGCCCGCAGGAGGCGCGCATCCTCGTTCCCGGCGGCGAGCTCCAGTCCGGCCTCGACCATGGAGAGGGCCTGGGGGATGACCCCGGCGCTGGCCAGGATCTCGGCCCGGATGATCCGCACCTCCCCGGTCTCGGGCAGTCGGTCCGCCACCTCGAAGGCATCGGCAAAGCGTCCCTGCAGGGACAGGGCCGTGGCGCGGATCATGCCCGCCAGAAGGTCCCCGGGCGCAATCTCCAGCGCCAGCCGTGCCAGCTCGGCCGCCTGGGACGGCAGCTGCGACTGCAGCGCGCAGGAGGCCAGGGCATTCAGGGTGCCGACGTCGGTGGGGTCCAGCCGGAAGGCCTCTCCGGCCAGGTCGCTGGCCCCGGCCACGTCGCCCCGGCGCAGGGCGATCCAGCTGCGCTCCCGCCACAGGGCAGCCGCGTGCGGCGCCTGCGCGATCAACTGCTGCAGCAACCGGTCGGCTTCGACTTCGGACCCGGCGGCCAGCAGGGCCTGGACCGCGGCCAACCCGGGATCGGGATCGCTGTCGGCCATGTCCGGATCCTTTCTCGCCTTCCGCCGGGGACCGCCCCCCGCGCAGACGACGGGGAGGGGGGACGGATTCTCCGGGGTGGGTCAACAACCGGGCGGAACCGGAACGGAATCAGACTAGCGGGAACAGGCTCCGGGCGCTTGCGGAAACGGGATCGCGGCGGAGCCCGCACGGGTCAGATCGGGGACAGCCGCCGTGAGCTTGATCAGCGTTCCACCCTGTCCGGTCTGCAGCGGCGCGTGCCGGTTGCTGGACGTCATGGATTTCAACCGGAGCTGCGAGGAGAGCCGGGGCGTCTTCCTGCCGGTGGTGGGGGTGCCGATCTACTATGCGCTCTGCGAGGACTGCGGGTTCTGCTTCGCACCGGAGATGCACCAGTGGTCCCTCGAGGACTTCGCCGCCCATGTCTACAATGACGACTACCGGCTGGTGGACCCGGACTACGAGCTGATCCGTCCCGCGGGCAATGCCGGGCTCCTCACCTCCCTGTTCGGCAAGGAGGCCGGCGCGATCCGTCACCTCGACTATGGCGGCGGCAACGGCGTGCTGTCGGACCGGCTGCGGGCGGAGGGCTTTGCGTCCACCTCCTACGATCCGTTCGTGGACCTTGACGTGGATCCGGTGTCCCTGGGACGGTTCGACCTGATCACCGCCTTCGAGGTGTTCGAGCACGTCCCCGACGTCGGGGCCCTGATGTCCAACCTCGCCGCCCTGCGGGGGGAGCGCGGCCTGATCCTGTTTTCCACCCTGACCTCCGACGGGCACATCGCCCCCCATCAGCGGATCAACTGGTTGTATGCCGCCCCGCGAAATGGTCACATCAGCCTCTTCTCCCGCAGGAGCCTGACCTGTCTCGCCCTGCGGTTCAGCCTCAATTTCAGCAGCCTGTCCGAGGGACTGCACGTGTTCTGGGACAAGCCGCCGGCCTTTGCGGCGCACCTCTTCGGCTGACGGCACGCCGGCGGCAGAGCAATCACGGAAGGCCCGCATGACGGCTCATCCCTCCCTCGCGTCCCGGCTCGACGCCCTGCCCGGCGGCTGGCCCGTCTGGCGGCTGATCGTGCTCGTGTCCCTCGGCGGGTGCTTCGAGTTCTACGACCTGATGATGACCGCCTACATCTCGCCGGGCCTGGTCCAGGCGGGGATCTTCCACACCGGGAAGGCGGGCCTGTTCGGCCAGAGCGACCAGGCCATGTTCGCCGCCGCGACCTTCCTCGGCCTCTTCATCGGCACGGTGGCCTTCGCCCGGGTCGCGGACCGGTTCGGGCGGCGGAGCGTCTTCACCGCCTCCCTGATTTGGTACGCCCTGGCGACCCTGGCCATGGCCTGCAGCTCCACCGCCCTGCAGCTGCATCTGTGGCGGCTGGTGTCGGGGATCGGCATCGGGGTCGAGCTGGTGACCATCGATGCCTATGTCTCCGAGATCGCACCGGCCCGGCTGCGGGGACGGGCCTTTGCCGTCAACCAGGCCATCCAGTTCACGGCGGTGCCCCTGGTGGCCCTGGCCTGCTGGCGGCTGCTGCCCCTGGCACCGCTGGGCGTGGCGGGGTGGCGGTGGGTGATGCTGCTGGGCGTGAGCGGGGCGGCGGTGGTGTGGCTCATCCGCGCCCGCCTGCCGGAATCCCCCCGCTGGCTGGAGCGTCACGGCCGCGCCGGGGAGGCCGAGGCGATCGTGGTCGCGCTTGAGGCAGGGGCGCGTCCGCAGCCGGGGAGGGCGGGATCGGCTTCGGTGTCCGGCTCTGCGCCGGTGGGGGAGGGGACCGGCACCGGGCGGCTGATCGAGGCGTTTTCCCCGGCCTTCCGGCGGCGCACCCTGATGCTGGTAATCTTCAACATCGCCCAGGCCATCGGCTTCTACGGCTTCGGCAACTGGGCCCCGTCCCTGATCGCCGCCCGGGGCCATTCGGTGACCCACAGCCTCGGCTATTCCTTCGCCATTGCCGCCGCCTATCCGATCGGCCCGCTCCTGTGCCTCGCCATTGCCGACCGGCTGGAGCGCAAGACCCAGATCATGATCGCGGCCATCGGCACGGCGGTCCTCGGCCTCACCTTCGCCACCCAGTCGCAGCCTCTGGCCCTGATCGCGCTGGGGGTCGGCGTCACCCTGTCAAACAATCTCCTGTCCTATGCCTACCACGCCTATCAGGCGGAGCTCTATCCGACGCGGATCCGCTCGGCCGCGGTGGGCTTCGTCTATGCCTGGAGCCGGCTGGCGACGGTGTTCTCGAGCTTCATCATCGCCGCCCTGCTGGGGGCGTTCGGAGCGCCGGGCGTCTTCGCCTTCATCGCCGCCGCCATGGCCGTGGTGGTGCTGTCCGTCGGCCTTCTGGGGCCCCGCACCTCGGGCCGGAGCCTGGAAGCGTTGTCGGAGTGACAATCCGGTTCGCGCGTGGGCGTTCGTCGGCTTGCCGACCCCTGCAGACTGGGGTCACATGGTCCATCATCCTCAGGGGGCGGCGATGAGACGGCAGGACTTCACCCGGCGACGGCTCATGAGTGTGGCTGCGGGCACGGCATTGACCGTCGCCAGTGCCGGAACCCCCGCCCTGGCGGCCCCGACACCGCCGCCGATCCCGGCCCTGCGGGTCAATCCGGACCGGCTGCGCCGGACGCTGGAGGATCTCAGCCTGTACGGCCGCCGCCTGGGGGGCGGGTTCGAGGACGGGGTCAGCCGCTTCGCCTATTCCGACGCCGACATCGCCGGCCGCGCCTATGTCATGAAGCTGATCCGGCAGAGCCTGTGCGAACCCGGCATCGATGCCGCCGGGAACATCGTCGCCACGCGGCCGGGTCGGGTGCGGGGGCTGAAGCCGATCCTGATCGGCTCGCACATCGATTCCGTGCCCGGCGGGGGCAATTTCGACGGGGCCCTGGGATCGCTGGCGGCTGTGGAAATCTTCCAGACCCTGGAGGATACGCACACCGAACTGCGCCATCCGCTGCAGCTCGTCCTGTGGTCCAATGAGGAGGGCGGAACGATCGGTAGCGGCCTAGCGGTCGGCAGCACCAAGCCCGCGGACCTGAACCTCGTCCTCAACGGCATCCGTCGATCCGAGGGTCTGCGGCGCATCGGCGGCGACCCGGACCGGCTGGACACGGCCCGCATCGCACAGGGATCGATAGCGGCCTATCTTGAGCTCCACATCGAGCAGAGCGGCCTACTGGAGCGCGCCGGAGTGCCCGTGGGCGTGGTGGACGGGATCGTGGCCATCGACGAATACGAGGTGGAGATCCGCGGCTTTGCAAACCACGCAGGCACGACCCCCATGGCCGACCGGCGCAATGCGCTCCTGGCGGCGGCAAGGCTGATCGAGGCGGTGCAGGCGGAGGTCACCCGGGAGCCCGGCCGGCAGGTGGGGACGGTGGGCCATCTGGAAGTCTCGCCCAATGTCCGCAACGTGGTGCCGGGCCGGGTCAATCTGACCATCGAGCTGCGGGACCTGGATGCGGCGAAGATCCGCCAGATCGGGGACCGGATCGCCGGGCGCGCCGCCACCATTGCGGAGGACACCGGGACGGAGATCAGCCTGAAGGCCGTGGCCCGCGACCCCGCGGCCCTCGCCACCCCCGCCCTCCAGGCCCAGATCGAGGCGGCGTCGGCCGCGCTCGGGCTGGCGACCATGCACCTGCCCAGCGGGGCGGGCCATGACGCCGCCAACCTGGCCATGGTGGGGCCGATGGCCATGATCTTCGTCCCCAGTATCGGCGGGATCAGTCACTCGGCCCACGAGCTCACCCGGTGGGGGGATTGCGCCAATGGGGCCAATGTCCTGCTGCAGACCCTGCTGAGGCTGGACCGGAGCTGAGGAACCATCCACAGGTCCGGGCACAGGGGGGCGGGTCGGCGTCTGCGACCCTACCGTCATTCGGTAGGGTGCGATGATGTCCTTTCGGACACGATCAATGCTGGCCTGAGGCCCCGCCCGTCTTCGCCCCCACACCCCTGAACCGCTGCTCCGCCGCCGTGATCCTCGGGTGCAGCTCCTCCAGTTCGTTGAACAGGGAGTAGCTGTTGTAGGTCGGGATGCTGGCCAGTGCCGCCTGCGCCTTGGGCAGGAGTTCGCAATAGCGCTTCCAGGCCGGCTGGTCCTCCCGCTGCTGCCGCTTCGCATTGGAGGTCTTGGAGAACAGACCGATGGCATCCAGCTCGTCCCGCGCCTTCATCAGCTGGCCGACGGCGATGTACAGGAACAGGAACTCCGGTGTCGCGGCGTCGGCGAACTTCGGCAGGACCTGCATGTGCCAGAGCCGATAGGCGGCGAGAAAGGCCTCCCGCCGTTCCGGCTGCGGCGGCAGCCATGAGGCATCCTGGCGGATGTGCCGCTCCGCCGTCGCCTTCTGGTCGAGGATCTCGTCCGGAGTGACCTTGGCGTTCAGCACCGGGGCCAGCTCCTTGAAGGTGCCGCCGGCGGCGCGGGCGAAGTCGCTGTAGCTGACGGGCTTGCCACCGACCTGCGCCCACTGGGAGTAGGTCTCGGTGGGCGGTGACGGCCGCGGCTTGAATTCCCGGGGGGCGTCCCGCTTCACCCAGGCGACCAGGCCCGGCCCGTAGACGAAGGCGTCCGCATAGACGAACCGCAGTTCATGCTCGTCATCCGGTGCCGGTCCCAGATCGGCCAGGAACTGCTCGAACTTCTGCCAGGCGGCGGCGACGCCGGTGCCGCGCTTGGTGAGGATGGCCTTGTGCAGGGCCGCCTCCCGCGGGTGGGCCTGCATGAGGGCGGCAATCGTTTGCTGCGAGCTGTCCGGCGGCGCACCGCGTCTGAGCGGCGTAGTCGCCTTGTGCAGGGCCGAGACAGCCGACATCCCCACGTCCTTTCTGGCGCGTCCCCCCTTGCAGGCGACGGTCCAAATCGTCCGGTTCCAGACTGCACGGGGAGCCGCAACAAACGGTTAAGTTGCGGCCCTTGAACCCTTGTGTCCGTTTGGGGATCATCCGCCCTGTTGCCGGACGGGCGAACCGCGTTAGACCCGCCGCAGTGCCTGATCAGGAGACCGGAATGAAGGCCGCCGCCATCACCGACTATCGCGCCGTTGCCCGCAGACGGGTGCCCCGGTTCCTGTTCGACTATCTCGACGGCGGCAGCTACGCCGAGACGACCCTGCGCCGGAACGTGTCGGACCTGCAGGATCTGGAGATCCGCCAGCGGGTGCTGCGGGACGTGTCCGCCATCGATCTGCAGACCGAGCTGTTCGGGCAGTCCCTGGCCCTGCCGGTGGCGCTGGCCCCGGTGGGGCTCGCCGGGATGTATGCGAGGCGCGGAGAGGTGCAGGCCGCCCGTGCGGCGGAGGCGGCCGGCATTCCCTTCACCCTGTCCACCGTGGGCGTCTGTCCCATTGCCGAGGTGGCGGCGGCGACGACGAAGCCCTTCTGGTTCCAGCTCTATGTCCTGCGGGACCGGGGCTTCATGCGCGACCTGCTCGCCCGGGCCCGGGAGGCGGGGTGCTCGGCCCTTGTGTTCACCGTGGACCTGCCGGTGCCGGGGGCCCGCTATCGTGACCTGCGCTCCGGACTGGCGGGGGCGAGCGGGCTGGCAGGGACGGTGCAGCGCATGTGGCAGGTGGCCCAGCGGCCCGGCTGGGCGGTGGATGTGGGGCTGCAGGGCGGGCCGCATGTGCTCGGCAACGTCGCTCCCATGCTGAAGGGCAAGACCGGCCTGCTGGACTTCTTCGGCTGGGTGGCGGCCAATTTCGACCCCTCCATCACCTGGGCGGACCTGGACTGGATCCGGGCGGAGTGGAACGGACCGCTGATCATCAAGGGCGTGCTGGACCCGGACGATGCCCGGGAGGCGGTGCGCCTGGGGGCGGACGGAATTGTCGTGTCCAACCACGGCGGTCGCCAGCTGGACGGCGCGCCCTCCACCATCCGCGCGCTTCCGGCGGTACGGGAGGCGGTCGGCGACCGGCTGACCGTGCTGGCGGACGGCGGGGTGCGTTCGGGCCTGGACGTGGTGCGGATGCTGGCCTCGGGGGCCGAGGGGGTGCTGATCGGCCGGGCCTGGGTGAACGCCCTGGCGGCGGACGGCCAGGCCGGGGTCGCCCGGGTGCTGGGCCTGCTGTCCGCCGAGATGAAGGTGGCCATGGCGCTCGCCGGGGTCACCCGGATCGACCAGATCACCCCGGATATCCTGGCGCGGTCCGCATGAGCTGGACCCGCACCTATGACGAGGACGAACCCCAGCGGGTCAATCGCTGGCTGGCCCAGTCCGGGGTCTGTTCCCGGCGGGAGGCCGAGGGGCTGATCTCCGACGGCCTGGTCTCCATCGACGGCGTCCGGGTGGAGGATGTGGGCCGCAAGATCGCGCGCGGCCAGACCCTGACCCTGGCGGACCGGGGGGCGGCGCGGCTGGAGTCCAAGCTCAGCGTGGTGCTGCACAAGCCCGTCGGCTACGTGTCCGGCCAGCCGGAGCCGGGCCTGATCCCCGCCGTGCGCCTGCTGACGGCGAAGGCGCTGGTGGGGGAGGCCCCCTTCATCCCCGATGCGAAGATGAGCCTGCCGCCCGTGGGGCGCCTGGACATGGACAGCCGCGGCCTGCTGGTCCTGTCGGAGGACGGGGTCCTGGCCAAGGCGGTGATCGGCCCGGACTCCGAGATGGACAAGGAATACATCGTCCGGGTGGAGGGGCGGATCACGTCCCAGCGGCTGGCCCTCCTGCGCCACGGCCTGGCCCTGGATGGTCGCCAGCTTCGCCCGGCCAAGGTGAGCTTTGCCGGGGATCAGGTGCTGAAGTTCGTGCTGACCGAGGGGCGCAACCGGCAGATCCGCCGGATGTGCGAACTGGTGGAGCTGCGGGTCACGGACCTGCTGCGGACCCGGATCGGGCCCCTGGAGCTTGCGGACCTGCCGGAGGGGCGCTGGCGGGTGCTGACGGCGGAGGAGCGCGCGGCGATGATCGCGGCCGGCGGCGCACTCAGGCGGTGAGGCGGGCAATCACCGGGGCGACGGTCTCGCCAAGATCGCCGCCGGTGAACAGAACGCCCTCGATCCCTGCGGCGCGGGCGGCGGCCATGTCGGTCTCCCGGTCCCCGATGAGGCAGACGCGGCCGGGGTCCACCGGCCAGTCGGCCAGCAGCCGGCGGATCAGGCCGGGCCCCGGCTTGCGGCAGTCGCTGTCCCGGCGATAGGCGTCGAGCGGTGCCTCCGGATGGTAGGGGGAGTAGACGAAGGCATCGATATGGGCCCCCACCTCCGCCAGCTGCCCGTTCATCCACGCGTGCAGGGTCACCACATCGGCCTCGGTATAGAGCCCGCGGGCGACGCCGGACTGGTTGGTGGCGACGAAGGCGAACAGCCCGGCATCGTTCACCGCCTTCACGGCCGAAAGCGCCCCCGGAATCCAGGTGATCTGGTCCGGGCGGTGGGCAAATCCCACCTCGTGGTTCAAGACGCCGTCGCGATCGAAGATCACGGCGCCGCGACGGGCGGACGGGGCAGGGGGCTCGGTCATGTCCTGCCCATAGCAGATCGCGCGCAGGGCTTCTGAGGGATTTTTGCGCGGCAAGGCGGCAGGCTTAACCCGTCGGTCAAGGGATGGTGCTAGCTCATCTGCGGATATACCGGGTTCAAGACCAAGGGAGCGGCCGATGCCGACACTTCTGGACTGGCTGGCGACCGACGCACTGCCCCTGTGGTGGCGGCAGGGCGCGGACCATGAGGTGGGCGGCTTCCACGAGTCCCTCGGGGAGGACGGCAAGCCCGCCGGACAGAACCGCCGGGCCCGGGTGATCGGTCGCCAGATCTATGTCTATGCCACGGCGGCGGAGGCCGGGCTGCCGGGCCCCTGGCGCGAGGCCGCGGCCCACGGGCTGAGCTTCATGACGGCGCGGTTCCTGCGGCCCGACGGCCTGATCCGGGCGAGCCTGACGCCGGCCGGGGACCCGCTGGACGACAGCGTCATCCTCTATGACCAGGCCTTCTGCCTGTTCGCCCTGGCTGCCGCGGCCGGGATCGGCCTGGAGGTCGAGGCCCGGGTCCGGGCGGCGGAGCGGCTGCACGACCGGCTTCTGGCGGACTGGCGCAACCCGGCGGGGGGCTTTGTCGAGCGGGACGCCCATCCCTATCAGGCCAATGCGCACATGCACCTGTTCGAGGCCTCCCTGGCCTGGGAGGCGGTTCTGGCGGGGGATCCCCGTGCCCGGCGCTGGACCGACCAGGCCGACGCCATCGGCACGCTGGCGCTTGCCCGCTTCATCGATCCGGCGACCGGGGCCCTGCGGGAATTCTTCGATGATCAGTGGCACCCTGCCGCCGGGGCCGATGGCCAACTCGTCGAGCCCGGACACCTGTTCGAGTGGGCCTGGCTGCTGATGCGCTGGGCGAGGCTGCGGGGACGGGAGGATGCGGCCCTGGCGGCGCGGCGGATGCACCGGCTGGGGGTGGCGCACGGGATCGATCCGGTCCGGGGCGTGGCCATCGACGCCATCTCCACCGATCTGACCGTGGTCAGCGACCGGGCGCGCCTGTGGCCCCAGACCGAGCGGATCAAGGCGTCCGCCATCCTCGGCCAATATGCGCAGACCGAGGCCGAGCGGGAGGCCTGTGCCGACGACGTCGCGGCGGCCGTGAAGGGGCTGTGGCTCTACCTGCAGACGCCGGTGCGCGGGTCCTGGCGGGACAAGCTCAAGGCCGACGGCACCTTCGTTGAAGAGCCGGCCCCCGCCAGCTCCCTCTACCACATCGCCTGCGCCATTCTCGACGCCCGGGCGAGGGGCTTTCCGGTCTAGGGCTGGCCCAGCGCCGCCAGCACGGCATCACCCATCTGCCGGGTGGTCAGGTCACCGCCCAGGTCGCGGGTGCGGGCCCCGCGCTCCAGTGCTGTGACCACCGCGCGCTCCACCAGGTCGGCGTCCGCCGCCCGGTCGAGGGAGTAGCGCAGCATCATCGCCGTCGACAGGATCTGGGCCAGGGGATTGGCAATGCCCTGACCGGCAATGTCCGGCGCGGAGCCGTGGATCGGCTCGTAGAGCGACGGACGGCGTCCCGACGCGTCCGGGGCCCCCAGCGTGGCGGAGGGCAGCATGCCCAGGCTGCCGGTGAGCATGGAGGCCAGGTCTGACAAAAGGTCGCCGAACAGGTTGCCGGTGACGATCACGTCGAACTGCCGGGGATTGCGGGCGAGCTGCATGGCGCAGTTGTCGGCATACATGTGGCTCAGGCTCACGTCCGGATAGTCCCCGGCGAGGCTTGTCACATGCTCCCGCCAGAGCAGGCCGCTCTCCATCACATTGGCCTTTTCCACGCTGCACAGGCGCTTGCCGCGCTTCTGGGCCAGCTCGAAGGCGACCCGGGCCACGCGCTCGATCTCGATCGTGTCATAGACCTCGGTGTTAACGCCGCGGCGCACGCCGTTGGGCAGGGTCTCGATCCCCCGGGGCTCGCCGAAATAGACGCCGCCGGTGGATTCCCGCACGATCATGATGTCCAGCCCGCGGATGACCTCGGGCTTCAGGGTCGAGGCGTCGATCAGCGGGTCATAGACCATGGCCGGGCGCAGGTTTGCGAACAGGCCGAGCTCCTTGCGCAGGCGCAGGATGGCGATCTCCGGCCGGTTGTCGAAGCCCTTGCCGTCCCACTTGGGCCCGCCGACGGAGCCGAACAGCACCGCGTCCGCCGCCTTGGCCCGCGCGACGGTTTCATCGCTGATGGCCGCGCCCTCCGCGTCGATGGCCGCGCCGCCCACCAGGGCCTCCTCCAGCACCAGGTCGAGGCCGCGGTGTTCCGTCAGCCAGTCCAGCACCCGCAGGGCCTCGGTCATGACTTCGGGCCCGACGCCGTCGCCGGGGGTGACGAGAATGGTGCGTGACACTCTAGCTCTCCAGGGAAATGGCGGGACGCCACGGCTCGCGCGCCGCGCGGCCGGTTTCGAAGCGGGTGATGGCCGGGTCCTGGGTCAGGGTCTCGGCGATCTCGTCCAGGCCGTTCAGCAGGGAATGGCGGCGACCGGCGTCGACGGTGAAGGGGATTTCCTCCCCATTGGCCCGGACCACCATCTGCCGCTCCAGATCCACCGTCACCCGGGCGTTGGAGCCGAGCTCGGTGTCCTGCATCAGCTGCTCGCAGACCTCCCGCGGCAGGGTGACGGGCAAAAGGCCGTTCTTGAAGCAGTTGTTGTAGAAGATGTCGGCAAAGCTCGGCGCGATGACGCAGCGGATGCCGAAATCGGCCAGCGCCCAGGGGGCGTGTTCCCGGGACGAGCCGCAGCCGAAATTGTCGAGCGCGATCAGGATCTCCGCCTTGCGGAAGGGTTCGCGGTTCAGAACGAAGTCCGGCCGCTCCGCCCCCGTCGCGTCATAGCGCAGACCGTCGAACAGGGCCTTGCCGAGGCCCGTGCGGGTCAACGTCTTCAGGAACCGGGCCGGGATGATCTTGTCCGTATCCACATTGGCCACGGGCAGGGGGGCGGCGACGCCGGTCAGGGTGGTGAAGGGCTTCATCCGCCATACTCCCGGCAATCGACGATCCGGCCCGCGACGGCCGCCGCAGCGGCCATGGCGGGGGAGGCGAGGTGGGTGCGGCCGCCCGGGCCCTGACGTCCCTCGAAATTACGGTTGGAGGTGGAGACGCACCTCTGGCCCGGGGTCAGCTTGTCCTCGTTCATGCCGAGACACATGGAGCAGCCGGGGTCCCGCCACTCGAAACCGGCGTCGGTCAGGACGTTGTCCAGCCCCTCCGCCTCGGCCTGCAGCTTGACCAGGCCCGAGCCCGGCACCACCAGGGCGCGGACGCCCTCGGCCACCTTGCGCCCGTTGGCGATGGCCGCCGCCGCGCGGATGTCCTCGATCCGGGCATTGGTGCAGCTGCCGATGAACACCACGTCGACGGGCGTGCCCAGGATCGGACCGGGGACGAGCGCCATGTAGTCCAGCATCCGCTCCTGATTGGCGCGGATCGCCGGATCGGTGATCTCCGCCGGGTCGGGGACCTGGCCGGTGACGGGAATGACGGCTTCCGGGCTCGTGCCCCAGGTGATCATCGGGGCGATGTCGGCGGCGTCCAGCACCACCTCGTGATCGAAGACGGCGTCCTCATCGCTGACCAGAGTGCGCCAGTAGGCCACGGCCGCGTCGAAGTCGGCCCCCTTCGGAGCCATGGGACGGCCACGGATATAGTCGAAGGTCACGTCGTCAGGCGCCACGAGGCCCGCGCGGGCCCCGCTCTCGATGGACATGTTGCACAGCGTCATGCGCCCGGCCATGGACAGGCCCCGCACGGCCTCGCCCGCATATTCGATGACGTAGCCGGTGCCGCCGCCGGTGCCGATCCTGCCGATGATGTAGAGGGCCATGTCCTTGGCCGTGACGCCGGCACCCAGCTGGCCCTCCACCCGCACCCGCATGGATTTCGCCTTGGCCTGGACCAGGGTCTGGGTGGCCAGCACATGCTCCACCTCCGAGGTGCCGATGCCGAAGGCGAGCGCCCCCAGCGCCCCGTGGGTGGAGGTGTGGCTGTCGCCGCAGACAATGGTCATGCCCGGCAGGCTGGCCCCCTGCTCGGGCCCGATCACGTGGACAATGCCCTGGCGGACATCGTTCAGGGGAATGAAGGGCACGCCGAACTCGGCCACGTTCTCGACGAGGGTCGCCACCTGCAGGCGGCTCTCCGGGTCGGTGATTTCCTGGTCCCGGTGGGCGGTGGGCACATTGTGGTCGGGCACCGCCAGCGTCGCGTCGGGGCGACGGACCCGGCGGCCGTTCACCCGCAGGCCGTCGAAGGCCTGGGGACTGGTGACCTCGTGCACGAGGTGGCGGTCGATGTAGAGAAGCGCCGCATCACTCGCCAGCGTCTCCACAAGGTGCGCCGACCAGATCTTGTCGAACAAGGTCTGGCCGGTACGCCGGTTGTCTGCAGGGGTCATGCGGTGAGGAAGGCCGGGGACAGCTGGATGGTGCGCTCGCGCTTGGCGATCAGCTTGTTCAGGGCGTGCACATAGGCGCGGGAGGCGGACACGATGGTGTCGGTGTCCGAGCCCTGGCCGTCGACGATGCGCCCGTCCTCCTCCAGCCGGACCGTGGTGCGGGCCTGGGCATCCGCGCCTTCGGTGATCGCGTTGATGGAGAACAGGTTCAGCGCCGCCTCGTGCGGGAAGACCGCGCGGATGGCGGTGAAGGCGGCATGAACCGCCCCGTCGCCATAGCCGGTGGCCGTCTTGTCCTCGCCATCGACCTTGAGGGTGATGGTGGCCTCGGCCTTGCCGTCGGAATGGGCGTGGGCGACCAGGTCCACCAGGTGGATGCGGCCTTGCGCCTCGGCAGCGGTTTCGTCCACCAGCGCCTCGACGTCCTCGTCATAGATGGTCTTCTTGCGGTCGGCGAGGTCCTTGAAGCGGGCGAAGGCCTCGTCGATGGCCGCCTGGCTGAGTTCGGCATAGCCGAGGCTCACCAGCTTGTCCTTGAAGGCCGCGCGGCCGGAATGCTTGCCCAGCACCAGGCTCGACTTGGACCAGCCGACGCTTTCCGGCGTCATGATCTCGTAGGTCAGGGCGTTCTTCAGCATGCCGTCCTGGTGGATGCCCGCCTCGTGGGCGAAGGCGTTTCGGCCGACGATGGCCTTGTTCGGCTGCACGTCGAAGCCGGTGATGCCGGAGAGCAGCTTGGAGGCCTTCAGGATCTGGCGGGTGTCCATGTTGATCCGGTAGGGCAGGCTGTCGGACCGGGTCCGCACGGCCATGGCCACTTCCTCGATGGCGGTGTTGCCCGCCCGCTCGCCGATGCCGTTGATGGCACCCTCGATCTGACGGGCCCCGGCCCCGACGGCGGCCAGACTGTTGGCGACCGCGAGGCCCAGGTCATTGTGGCAGTGGGCGGAGAAGATCACCCCGTCGGCACCCGGCACCCGGGCGCGGACATGGGCGAACATGTTGGCGTAGTCGCCGGGCAGGGCATAGCCCACCGTGTCCGGCAGGTTGATGGTGGTGGCCCCGGCACGGATGGCCGTCTCCACCGCCCGGCACAGGAAGTCGAGGTCGGTGCGGGAGGCATCCTCCGCCGACCATTCCACGTCGTCGGTGAAGTTGCGGGCGAGGGTGACGGAGCCCTTGATGGTCTCGATCACCTGCTCGGGGCTCATCCGCAGCTTCTGCGCCATGTGCAGTTCGGAGGTGGCGATGAAGGTGTGGATGCGGCGGCGCGTCGCCGGCTTCAGCGCCTCGGCGGAGCGTTCGATGTCCGACGGGGCGGCCCGGCTGAGAGCGGCGATCACCGGCCCGGTGATGGAGGTGGCGATCCGCCGTACGCTCTCGAAGTCGTTGGGGGAGGCGGCGGGGAAGCCTGCCTCCATCACGTCGACGCCCAGCGCCGCCAGGGCCGTGGCCATGCGGATCTTTTCGTCGGCGGTCATGGAGAAGCCGGGGGCCTGCTCCCCGTCGCGCAGGGTGGTGTCGAAGATGATGACCTGGTTGTCGGCAATGCTGCCGAAATTCGGATGATTGATGCTCATGGCTCAAGCCTTGAAGAAGGGAATGTCAGCGTGCGGGAGGCGTCCCCCTGAGCTCCGGGCCCCGGACTGCGTGTACCTGAAAGGGACATGGCCGGCGGCGCTGGACGAACTCAGGGGCGCGTTAGTCGACCGGGACGAACGCGCACGGCGCAGCGCTGCGGCACTGCGAGGGCAGCGACGAGCAGAAGGCCAATGAGGACGACAGCGTTCAACATGGCCGCCTTGTGCCCGTCTTCGGCGCAAGGATCAACCCGAAAATCCGGTCCGGCCGTCCTGTTCGGGCAATTTTCTGCCTTTCTGTGGCCGTGGGGCCTTTTCCGGGGCCGAAATGCGCGGTAGCACCCGCCCCCTTATGACTCATTCGGCCAATCCCGCTTCCGAGGCCCTCACGTCGGCGCGCACCCTGGTGGTGAAGGTCGGCTCGGCCCTGCTTGTGGATCCGCGCAAGGGCGATGTGGACCAGGCCTGGCTGCACGGCTTCGCCGCCGATGTGGGCCGCCTGAGGGCGCGGGGGCAGAGCGTGCTGATCGTGTCCTCCGGTGCCGTGGCCCTGGGACGGCGGCGCCTGGGCCTCAGCCGCCGCAAGCTGGTGCTCGACGAGAAGCAGGCCGCCGCCGCCGCCGGGCAGAGCCTGTTGATGCGGGCCTGGGAAGAGGCCCTGGCCCCCGTGGGGGCCGTGGCCGCCCAGATCCTCGTCACCCGCGACGATACCGAGACCCGCCGCCGGTGGCTGAACGCCCGGGCGACGGTGCGCACCCTGCTGGACCTGGGGGCCGTCCCGGTGGTCAACGAGAACGACACCGTGGCCACGGAGGAGATCCGCTACGGGGACAATGACCGTCTCGCCGCGCGGGTGGCCCAGCTGATCGGCGCGGACCTGCTGGTGCTGCTGTCCGATGTGGACGGGGTCTATACCGCCGATCCCCGCCGGGACCCCGGGGCCCGCCATCTGCCCCTGATCGATGCCTTCAATCCGGAGCTGGACGCCATGGCCGAGGGGGCCAACCTGGCCGACGGGGTGGGCACCGGCGGCATGGCCACCAAGATCGCCGCGGCCCGGATCGCCGCGGATGCCGGTTGCGCCACCCTGATCGGCATGGGCCGCCCGCCCGTCGGGCCGGGGGCGGAGGGCGGACCCCTGGCGCGGATCGAGGCCGGGGCCCGGACCTCCCTGATCCGGTCCAGCCGGTCGCCGTTGGCTGCCTACAAGCAATGGATCGCAGGCGGCCTGTCGCCGCTGGGGGAGATCGTCATCGATGACGGGGCGCTCCGCGCCCTGGTGGGGGGCAAGAGCCTGCTGCCCTCCGGGGTGACCGAGGTGCGGGGACAGTTCGGCAAGGGCGATCCCGTCTCGGTCCTGGATGGCACCGGCCGGGAGGTCGCCCGCGGGCTGGCCGGCTACGACGCCGAGGCGGCCCGCCGCATCCGCGGCCTGCGCAGTGACGCCATCGAGGCGGTTCTGGGCTATGGTGACCGTCCCGAGCTGATCCACCGCAACGATCTGGTGCTGAGATGACTGCCGCAAGCCGACTGTCGAGCGATCTGACCGAAGAGATGCTGGCCATGGGGCAGGCGGCCCGTGCCGCGGCGGCGCGGCTTCGGGACACCACCGCGGACCTGCGGACCCGGGCAATCCGGGAGATGGCCCGGCAGATCCGCCTGGACGCCGGGGCGATCCTCGCCGCCAACCGCGCTGACCTGGCCGCCGCCGCCGCCCGGCTGACCGGGCCGGAACTGGACCGCCTCGCCCTGGACCCCGCCCGGCTGGAGGGTCTGGCCGCAGGCGTCGATGCGGTGGCGGACATTCCCGATCCCGTCGGGCAGGAGACCGCCCGCTGGCAGCGTCCCAACGGCCTGGACTTCGCCCGGGTACGGACCCCCATCGGCGTGATCGCCGTGATCTACGAGAGCCGACCCAATGTGACCGCCGATGCCGCCGCCCTGACCCTGCGGTCGGGCAATGCGGTGATCCTGAGGGGCGGGTCCGAATGCCTGCAGACGAGCCTCGCCCTCCACGCCGCCATCGTCCGGGCGCTGGAGAGCGTCGGGCTTCCTCCGGCGACGGTCTCGATGGTGCCCACCGCCGACCGCGAGGCCGTCGGCCTCCTGCTGTCCGGCCTCGGCGGCACGGTGGACCTGCTGATCCCCCGGGGCGGCAAGAGCCTGGTGGCCCGGGTCCGGTCCGAGGCCCGGGTGGCGGTGCTGGGGCATCTGGAGGGGCTGAACCATGTCTATGTGCACGCCGCCGCCGACCCTGACATCGCCCGCCAGGTGGTGCTGAACAGCAAGATGCGCCGGGTCTCGGTCTGCGGCGCGGCGGAGACCCTGCTGATCGATGCCCGGATCGCGCCGGAGCTGCTTCCGCGGATCGCGGCGGACCTGACTGCGGCCGGCTGCGAGCTGCGCGGCGACGGGCGGGCCCGCGCCCTGGTGCCGGAGATGGTGGCCGCGTCGGAGGCCGACTGGACCACCGAATATCTGGCCCCGATCCTGTCCGTGCGCGTGGTGGACGGCCTCGAGGCGGCGATGGCGCACATCGCCACCTACGGCTCGGGCCACACCGACTGCATCGTCACCGGGGACCCGGCCGCGGCGGAGGCCTTCACCGCCGGCGTGGATTCCGCCATCGTGCTGGTCAACGTCTCCACCCAGTTCGCGGACGGGGGGGAGTTCGGCTTCGGGGCCGAGATCGGCATCGCCACCGACCGGCTCCATGCCCGCGGGCCGGTGGGGGCGGAGCAGCTGACAAGCTTCAAATACGTGGTCCGGGGCACCGGCCAGACCCGCCCCTGATCTCTCGGCCCTGATCTCTTGGCCCTGATCTCTCGCTTCCGAGCCCCGGCCCGTCCGGTCAGAAGGCGATGAAGGGCCCCACGGTTCCACCGGCGGTGCGCCCCTCGATGGCAGTGTAGACCTTGCGCCCGTAGAAGAACGGAATGCCCAGGTCGAAGCTGGAGGACGGGGCCTGCAGGGTCTTGCTGTTCGAGGGATTGTACCCCGTCCCCGGAATCGCCGAGTAGGGGGTGGTCAGCAGGATCTGTGCGCTGTTCAGGGTCAGGTTGACGGCGCTCTGGCCGCTGTTCTGACCGTTCACCGTCAGGGCCAGGGACACCGGCGTGGCGGGGCAGTAATAGCCGGTCAGGTTCTTGTCGGTGCAGGCGGTGATGGCACTGTCGACGAAGAACAGGTCGCTGCTGCCGGAGTCGATGTAGCTCTCCACCAGGTTCTGGCCCTTGTAGACGATGGTCACCAGCCCCGCCCCGTGCGGGCCGGACGAGGTCGAGGTGGGCAGGATGGTGGCCGAGCCCAGACCGTTGTTGGTCTCCGTGCCGATCCCGAAATACAGGGTGCCGGTCAGGGTCGAACTTCCGCCGGTCGGGACGGAGGGCAGGGACAGGATCGTTCCGTTGTTGTCGGTGGAGAAGGCCGCCACCGGATTGGGCAGCTGCTGGAAAGGCGCGGACGTATTGGCGGCGCGGGTGATGACCGTGCTGCACCCGCTCGAGGGGCAGTCATAATAGAACGCCGAGCCCTGGTTGACCGATGCGGCGCACAGATTGCCGCAGTCCGTGGTGGTGACGCCGATGCCGAGCACTCCGTTGGCACCGAACAGCGCCACCGTGTTGAGGAAGGTCCCCGCGCTGGCCGAGCAGGAGGATGGCGCGGTCGCGAACGGGCCGCTGTCGCCGATAACCATCAAGGGAAGCCCGGCGACCTTGCCCCCGCCGAGGGTGAAGTCCGCCTGACGCACCGATCCGAACACGTATCCGTCGACGAACTGGTAGCATTCGCCCACGGGATTGTTGCTGGCGTCGGTTTCACTGGTGAGGGCTGAGAGCAGGCTGGCATTCAGGGCCGAGGCCTCCATGCGAAGGCCGACCGAGCCGGTGTCCAGCAGCACATGGTCGATGGTCTGGCAATTGGTGGTGGAGCCGGGCGCACACAGGGTCACGCTGACGAAGGGCTCGTTGTAGGCACCACCCTGCGCCACGACGTCCGCGGGTCCGCCGTCGATGATGACGGTGGCGAAGTTGGTGAGGGTCGGCGTGCCGGTGCCGCCGCCGCCGCCGCCGCTTCCGCTGCTTCCCGAACTTGACGACGATCCACCGCCGCCGCCGCCGCCACAGGCGGCCAGCGTCAGGCAAAGGCACAGGGCGCCGAGGGTGCGGCTCAGACGAATGACGGCCATGGTCAGTGGAGGTCCTTCTCGCTGACGCCGGTCGGCAGGGCCTGCGGCAGATAGGCGATGCCGGAAAAGGCCCCGGAATGGCCGCTGGAGCGCATCACGAAATCCGACCGCTGGACGGCGAGGGGGTGGCGGCGAAAGCGCCCCCGGACCGGGGCGTTGTCGGCCTGAACCGCGTCGAAGTGCCCGCCCAGCAGCTGGCGCAGGTCCGGCCGACCCGGCCCGTTCCAGCCGACGGCGAACACGGTCCCGTCCGCCGTCGCGTATTGCCGCACCTCGCCGCCATTGGCCAGGGTCAGGGAATGGACCGTGTAGTTGGTGGCCGGAAGGCTGCGGAGCTTGGCATGCATGCGGGCTCCGTCCGCGACGACGCTGGCATACTTGCCGCCGAGCTCCGCCTGGCTCGCCACCGGGGCGGCCAGCGACAGGACCGCCGCCGCAATGGCGACCAGCCCGGCCCGGATGCGTGCCAGCGGGAAACGGCGGTCCTGCAGATCGCCACCAAAAGCCTCTGCGCCTGGACCGTCCCTGTTCATTCGCTCACGCCCTTTTACGCGGCCGACGCGGCGCACCGGATCCGACCGCCTGCCATTCGACAATGATTCCAGCCTAGGTCCCGAATGATGAACACGGAATTTAGACCTAAAGGCGGAGATAACATCTCATTGACGAAGGATTCGGGGGCGCTGTACCGGGCGCGCGCCTAGTCTGTGCCCAGTTCGACCGGACGGGCGTTGGCGCTGTTGGATCCGCCCAGGAACTTCTTCACGTTGCGGGCGGCCTGGCGGATGCGGTGCTCGTTCTCCACCAGCCCGATGCGGACATATCCCTCGCCATATTCGCCGAAGCCGACGCCCGGGGCGACGGCCACTCCGGCCTCCTCCATCAGGCGCTTGGCGAACAGCAGCGAGCCCCCGTCCCGGTGCATCTCCGGGATCGGCGCCCAGGCGAACATCGAGGCGGGCGGGGCGGGAATGTCCCAGCCCGCCTGCTTCATGGCCTTCACCAGGGTGTCGCGGCGGCCCTTGTAGATGGCGCGGATGTCGTCGACGCAGTCCTGCGGCCCGTTCAGGGCGGCGGCGGCCGCCACCTGGATCGGGGTGAAGGCCCCGTAGTCCAGATAGGACTTCACCCGGGCCAGCGCCGCGCACATGCGGGCATTGCCCACCACCATGCCCACCCGCCAGCCGGCCATGGCGTAGGTCTTGGACAGGCTGTTGACCTCCACGGCCAGGTCCTTGGCCCCCTCCACCTGCAGGATCGAGGGGGGCGGGTTGTTGTCGAAATAGATTTCCGAATAGGCCACGTCCGACAGGATCAGCAGGTCGTGCTTCTGCGCCAGCTTCACCGCCTCGCGGTAGAAGTCGAGGTCCACCCACTGGGCCGTGGGGTTGGACGGGTAGGAGACGATCAGCACCGACGGCGGCGGGGCCGAATGCTTCACCGCCCGGCTCACCCCCGCCAGATACTCCTCCGGCGACAGGGCTGGCACGTGGCGGATGACGCCGCCGGCGATGATGAACCCATAGGCGTGGATCGGATAGGCCGGGTTCGGGCAGATGATCACGTCGCCGGGGGAGGTGAGGGCCTGGGCGAGGTTGGCGAACCCTTCCTTGGAGCCGAGCGTCGCCACCACCTCGGTGTCCGGGTTCAGCTTCACCCCGAACCGTTTGTCGTAATAGCCCGCCATGGCCCGGCGCAGGCCCGGAATGCCCTTGGAGGCGGAATAGCGCCCGGCCTTGGGGTCCCGCGCGGTCTCGATCAGCTTGTCGACGATGTGCTTGGGCGTCGGCATGTCCGGATTGCCCATGCCGAAATCGATGATGTCCATGCCCTCGGCCCGAAGCTTGGCCTTGAGCTTGTTCACCTCCTCGAAGACGTAGGGCGGCAGGCGCCGGATCTTGTGGAATTCCTGTTGCTGGGTGAAGGACACGGGCGTCAGTTCCGGGCTATGGCTTCGTGGTGGCGGATGACTTCCTGGACGATGAAGGCCAGGAACTTCTCGGCGAAGGCGGGGTCGAGATGGGCCCCCTCGGCCAGGGACCGAAGGCGGGCGATCTGCTGGGCCTCCCGTGCCGGGTCCGCCGGGGGCAGGGCGAAACGGGCCTTCAGCCGGCCCACCTTCTGGGTGCACTTGAACCGTTCCGCCAGGAGGTGGATGAGGGCCGCGTCGATATTGTCGATGCTGCCCCGCAGGGCGTCGAGCTCGCCCCGCCACTCAGGGGTTTCGGTCGCGGTCGGGGCGGTCTCTGACGGCATGGTTCGGTCCTGGGAAAGGCGTTGCAGGGCTCAGACCAGTCGCGGCGGATAGCCGGACTTGCGAAGCATCTCGATCACGTCGCGGGTGTGCTGGGCGTCGCGGGTCTCGATCTGGATGTCGAACTCCGCCCCCTTGGCCGGGACGTCCAGCGCCAGCCGGTTGTGGTCGAAGCTGATGATGTTGCCGCCCGCATCGCCGATCAGGTTGGCGATCATGGCCAGGAGGCCCGGCCGGTCGTCGCCCGCCAGACGCACGGTGACGATCCGCTGCTCCCGCACCAGCTCCCGGGTCAGGACCGAGGCCAGCAGGCGGCTGTCGATATTGCCGCCGCACAGGATCAGCCCGACCTTCTGGCCGCGGAAGATTTCCGGATGCGACAGGAGCGCGGCCAGGGACGCAGCACCCGCGCCCTCGGCCACGGTCTTTTCCACGTTGCAGTAGAGGGCGATGGCGGATTCGAAATCCGCCTCCTCGATCAGCAGCACGTCCTCGATCAGGGGGCGGGCGGCGGCATAGGTCAGGTCGCCCACCTGCTTGACGGCGATGCCCTCGGCGATGGTCTGGCCGCCCAGGCGCGCGGGGATGTTGCGCCACCGGGCGGTGAAGGACGGGTACATGGCCGGTTCCACCCCGAAGATGCGGATGTCCGGCCGGAGGGTCTTGGCCGCCATGGCCATGCCCGCGATCAGGCCGCCCCCGCCGATGGGGATGGGCAGGATGTCGAGGTCGGGCACATCCTCCAGCATCTCCAGCGCCACCGTGCCCTGTCCGGCCATGACGTCGAGGTCGTTGAAGGGATGGACGAAGGTCAGGGCCTTCTCCGCGCAGAGCGCCTGGGCGAAGGCATTGGCGTCGTCATAGCTGTCGCCCTCCAGGATCACCTCGGCCCCGAAGTTGCGGGTGTGCTGGATCTTCACCATGGGCGTGCCTCTCGGCATGACGATGGTGGTGGGTACGCCCAGCCGGGCCCCGTGATAGGCGAGGCCCTGGGCGTGATTGCCGGCGCTGGCGGCGATGACGCCGTGGCGGCGCTGGGCGTCGTCCAGCTGCAAAAGCTTGTTCAGGGCCCCGCGCTCCTTGAAGGCGGCGGTGAACTGCAGGTTCTCGAACTTCACCCAGACCTCGGCGCCGGTGATCTCGGACAGGGTCCGGGAGTGGCGCATGGGGGTGCGTTCGATCTGGCCCTTCAGGCGGCCTGCGGCGGCGACGATGTCGTCGAAGCTGAGGTTGGCCTGGCGGGTCTGGGGGCGGGCGGTCATCTGGGACTCGGTCGAGGTCATGGTCGGAAGGTCTCGCAGGAACGGGTGGCGATGGGGGCGCGGATCATGGGGTCCCCTGAGCGTCCCGGTCTGTCTCGACCGGTCATGAACGCGCTCAGGGGCGAGGAATTCGCGCGCCGCCCGCGCCCGCCGCCGTCAGCGCATACGCCGCCATCCGCGCGGCCAGGGCGCGGGTCATGGGGTCTGCGGCGGCGAGGATCGACGTCATGGCTTCTCTTTGCGGCAAAGCCGGGGTGAAAACAACCCGTCCGGAGGGTCATTTTCCCGCCGATCTGCAAAGAAATTGCGTATGGCCGCCGCATTTGCGGCCGCGGATCGAGGTCCGGGGCCCCTTGTCCGGGGTTTGCCCCGATCCGGCTTGTCATCCTGCCGGACAGATGCGCCAATTCCGCCGGCAAGGTCCGGGTCCGGCAGGGTGGGTGAATGAGGCAGGTCGTCGACAGCGGGGTCCCCCAGGGCCGCGGCCAGACCGGGGACCGGGCCTTCTTCGGCCATCCCCGCGGGCTCCTGTACCTCGTCGCCATGGAGGGGTTCGAGCGCTTCTCCTACTACGGCATGCAGGCCCTGCTGGTGCTCTACATGACCGGACGGCTGTTCAAGCCCGGCGTGGTCGACCACGTGATCGGCTTTGCCCCCTTCCGCGCCGGACTGGAGGCTGTGTTCGGACCCCTGACGCTTCAGGCCCTGGCCCTGCAGATCTTCGGGCTCTATGGCGGGCTGGTGTTCCTGCTGCCGGTGGTGGGGGGCTATATCGGCGACCAGTGGCTGGGGCGGCGGCGGACGGTGATCCTGGGCCTTGTCGTCATGGCGATCGGCCACGGGCTGATGGCCTTCGAGCCCACCTTCCTGTTCGCCCTCGCCACCCTGCTGGTCGGCAGCGGCCTGCTGAAGGGCAATGTGGCGGCCCAGGTGGGCGGGCTCTATGCGGCCGATGACAGCCGCCGGGACCAGGGCTTCTCGATCTTCCTGATGTCCTCCAATACCGGGGCGGTGCTGTCGCCGCTCGTCTGTGGGACGCTGGGCGAGCTCTATGGCTGGCATTACGGCTTCGGCTCGGCCGCGGTGGTGGTGGTGATCGGCCTCGTCATCTATCTGGCGACCCAGCACCGCCTGCCGCCGGACCCGCCCATCCGCCGCACCCGCGCCGTCGTCACGCTGGAGCCCGGAGACGGGGCGCAGATCGCGGTCCTGGTGATGATCGTGGCCACCTCGTCCCTGTTCTGGGTCGCCCAGTCGCAGATCTGGAACGCCTATCCGGTGTGGGTCCGGGACCGGGTGGACCGGCACATGTTCGGCCTCGTGGCCCCGGTGACCTGGTTCCAGTCGGTGGACAGCCTCGGTACCATCCTGTTCGGCCCGGTGGTCATCTGGCTGTGGGCGCGGCAGCAGAAGGCGGGCACGGAACCGGCGGACGTGACCAAGATCGTCTGGGGGACGCTGGGGTTCGCCGCGTCCGAGCTGCTGCTGGCCGCCGGGGAGCTCCTGTCGGGCGGGCGGCCGGTGGGGGTGCTCTGGGCCCTGAGCTTTCACATGCTGTCCGCCATCGGCTGGCTCTATGCGGTGCCCGTGATCGTGGCCCTGGTGGCCCGGGCCGCCCCGTGGAGCATCAAGGCCACGGCCATATCGGCCTATTATTTCGCGATCTTCATCGGCTCCACGGTCAGCGGGTCTCTGGGCAAGTACTACGGCGTCCTGCCCACCTGGCAGTTCTGGGCCCTGCATGCGGGCTTTGCCGTGGCCTGCAGCCTGATCTTCACGGCCCTGGCGGTGCCGATGAACCGGCTTCTGTCACGCATGTCCGTGCCCTCGTCGCCTTGACGGGGTTCCGGCCGCAGGCGCACCATCCCGGCCAACAAGACAGGACAAGGGACGGGGAACGGCATGGCGGCGCACTACGATACGGTCATCCGCGGTGGTCAGATCATCGACGGCACCGGACGCCCCGGCTTCGAGGGGGATGTGGCGCTGAAGGACGGCCGGATCACCGCCGTGGGCAAGGTCGAAGGGCAGGGGGCCGAGGAGATCGATGCCCGGGGCCTGATCGTCACCCCCGGCTTCGTGGACGTCCACACCCATTATGACGGCCAGGCCACCTGGGACAGCCGCCTGCAGCCCTCGTCCCTGCACGGGGTGACCACGGCGGTGATGGGCAATTGCGGGGTCGGCTTCGCGCCGTGCCGGCCGGACGACCATGCCCGCCTGATCCGCCTGATGGAGGGGGTGGAGGACATCCCCTTCCCGGTGCTGGAGGAGGGGCTGCCCTGGAACTGGCGGAGTTTCCCCGACTATCTCGACGCCCTGTCCACCCGGTCCTTCGACATCGACATCGGGGCCCAGCTGCCCCACGCGGCGGTGCGGGTGTTCGTGATGGGGGAGCGCGGTGCCAACCGCGAGGCCGCCACCGAGGCCGACATCGCCGCCATGTCGCAGATCGCCGAGGAGGCCATGCGCGCCGGGGCGCTCGGCTTTTCCACCTCCCGCACCCTGAACCACCGCACCAGCGACGGCCAGCCGACCCCGACCCTGACCGCGGCGGAGGCGGAACTGGCGGGGATCGCCGCCGGACTGCAGCGGGCGGGCCGGGGCGTGCTGCAGGTGGTATCCGACTTCGTCGATCCGGACGCGGAGTTCGACATGCTGACCCGGCTGGTCCGCCAGTCTGGCCGTCCCCTGTCCTTCACCCTGGCCCAGAGCGGTCGCGCCCCGGATGGCTGGCGGCGTCTTCTGGCCCGGCTGGAAGCGGCGGTGGACGAGGGCCTGCCCATGAAGGCCCAGGTCTGCGGGCGGCCGGTGGGGCTTCTGCTGGGGCTGGAACTGACCCTGAACCCGTTCAGCTTCCACCCGTCCTTCGCGGCCCTGTCCGGCAAGAGCCTGGCGGAACGGGTGGCGGCGCTATCGGATCCGGATTTCCGCCGCCGGCTGCTGGCGGAGGAGGCGGTCTGGGCCAGTCCCTTTGCCCGGGACACCTTCGGCAACTGGTCGGCCATGTATCCCCTGCGGGACGGCTTCGACTACGAGCCGACCCCGGACCAGAGCCTGACGGCGGAGGCCGCCCGGCGTGGTGTCTCCCCCCTCGAGGCGGCGCTGGATGTCATGCTGGAAAATGACGGCCGGGGAATGATCTACCTGCCTTTCCTCAACTATGCGGACGGCTCCCTCGATCCGTCCTTCGAGATGATGGGGCACCGGGACACCGCGCCCGGCCTGTCCGACGGCGGGGCCCATGTGGGGATGATCTGCGACGGCAGCTTCCCGACCTCGAACCTCACCCACTGGACCCGGGACCGGGCTCGGGGGCCTCGGTTTTCCGTCGAGACAGTGGTGAAGATGCAGACGAGCACCACCGCAGCCCTGGCCGGGCTGGCGGACCGGGGCCGGATCGCCGTGGGCCTGCGGGGGGACCTGAACCTGATCGACTATGACCGCCTCGCCCTCGACCTTCCCACGGTCAGCCACGACCTGCCCGCGGGCGGACGGCGTCTGACCCAGACGGCGAGGGGCTATCGCGCCACCCTGGTGGCGGGGCAGGTGACGTATCGGGACGGGGCCCCCACGGGCGCGCTGCCCGGACGGCTGGTCCGCGGAGTGGCCTGACCGAACGGCGGGTGCGGCCTGGCCGGATCAGGCCTTGGCCTTGCCCCAGTACTCGTCGCGGATCAGGCGCTTGTAGAGCTTGCCGGTCTGGTGCCGGGGCAGCTCCTGGCGGAAGTCGATCTTGCGCGGACACTTCACGTGGCTGATGTGGGCCCGGCAGTAGTGCATCAGTTCGGCGGCAAGCTCGTCGCCCGCCTCCGCCCAGTTCGCGGGCTGGACCACGGCCACCACCTGCTCCCCCATCTCCTCGTGCGGCGCGCCGATCACGGCCACGTCGGCGACCTTGGGGTGGGTGACCAGAAGGTTTTCAACCTCCTGCGGGTAGATGTTCACACCGCCGGAGATGATCATGAAGCTCTTGCGGTCGGTCAGGTAGAGGAAGCCGTCCTCGTCCAGCCAGCCGATGTCGCCCAGGGTCGACCAGCCGTGCTTGTTGCGGGACTTGGCCGTCTTTTCCGGGTCGTTGTGGTACTCGAACTGGCCGCCGCCTGCAAAGAACACCTCGCCCTCCACCCGGGGCGGGACCGGGTCGCCGTTCTCGTCGCAGATCTTCAGCTCGCAGTTCAGGGCATGGCCCACCGTGCCCTTGTGCGCGAGCCATTCCTGCGAATTGCAGACGACGAAGCCGTTGCCCTCGGTCCCGGCATAGTACTCGTGGATGATCGGGCCCCACCAGGCGATCATCGCCTCCTTCACCGGCACGGGGCAGGGGGCGGCGGCGTGATAGACGGCCTTCAGGGAGGACATGTCGTACTTCGCCCGGGTCTCCTCCGGCAGCTTCAGCATCCGCACGAAGTGGGTCGGCACCCACTGGGCGTGGGTCACATGGAAGCGGGCGATGTCGGCCAGGGCCTGCTCGGCGTCGAAATGCTCCATGATGACCACGGTGCCGCCGAGCTCCAGCACGCCCATGCACCAGCCCAGCGGGGCCGCATGATAGAGGGGCGCGGGCGACAGATAGATCATGTCCCTGGTGAAGCCGTAGAGGGCCATGCCGATCTGCGACAGGGCCGGAAGGTCGTCCAGCGTCCGCACCACCGGGGCCCGTCGGACACCCTTGGGATGGCCGGTGGTGCCCGACGAATAGAGCATGGCATCCCCCAGGCTCTCGTCGGCCAGGCGGGTGGACGGCTGGGTGGCCATGGCCTCTTCCAGGCTGCGGAAGTCCCCGGACACGCCCCCGACCATGAGCAGGGCGACGCCTTCGAACTGGGCGGCGGCCGCCTCCGCAAGCGCCGCGAGGCCGTGGGAGGCGATCAGCGCCCTGGACCCGCTGTCCTTGACGATGTAGGCGATCTCCCCCGGGGCCAGCTTGGTGGACATGCAGGTGTAGCGCAGGCCCGAGCGGTGGGCGGCCATCACCAGCTCGAAGAACCGCGGCGAGTTCTCCACCAGGATCGACACGGCGTCGCCTGCCTTCATGCCCAGGCTGCGGAACAGCTGCGCGATCTGGTTGGACCGGGATTCCAGGGCGGAATAGGTCACGGTCTCCCCGGACCCGGCCATGATCATGGCGGGCTTGTCACCGGCTTCCGTGTGGCGATAGGGCAGCATGGCGAATCCTCGTCGAAGGGTCGTGCGGCCCGTCTCGAGCGGGCCTGTCCCGGCATCATAGTCGGAGCGGGGAGGGCCTTGCTAGGGCGCCCTAGGGTCACGCAGGCCGCGGCCCACGCCTCAATTCAGTGTGCAATGCAACATGTGCGGTTGAAATCGGGAGGTGATTGGGCGACACCAAGCGCCTCAGACCGCGCCACACCCCGGAGCCGCCATGTCCCGCAAAACGGTCGCCACCGCCGCCGAGGCCCTAGATGGTCTGTTGTTCGACGGAATGACGATCATGGCCGGAGGCTTCGGCCTTTGCGGCATTCCCGAGAACCTGATCGCCGCCCTCCGCGCCCACGGGGTCCGGAACCTGACGGTGATCTCCAACAATTGCGGGGTGGACGGATTCGGTCTCGGCCTGCTGCTGGAGAACGGCCAGATCCGCAAGATGATCAGCTCCTATGTGGGGGAGAACAAGCTGTTCGAGAAGCTCTACCTGTCCGGCGAGCTGGAACTGGAGTTCAACCCGCAGGGCACGCTGGCGGAGCGCATCCGGGCCGGCGGCGCGGGCATCCCGGCCTTCTACACCAAGACCGGCTACGGCACCCTGATCGCCGAGGGCAAGGAAACCCGCAGCTTCAACGGCGAGCACTATATCATGGAGACGGCGCTGACCGCCGACCTGTCCATCGTCAAGGCCTGGAAGGGCGATACGGCCGGGAACCTCGTCTATCGGAAGACGGCGCGGAACTTCAATCCGATGATGGCCACCGCCGGTCGCGCCTGCGTCGTGGAGGTGGAGCATCTGGTGGAACCCGGTCAGATCGATCCGGATCACATCCACACCCCGTCGATCTATGTCGACCGCATCTTCCAGGGCGCGGTGTTCGAGAAGCGCATTGAACGGGTCACCACCCGCGAGCCGGAACAGGGAGCCGTCTGATGGCCTGGACCCGAGATGAAATGGCCGCCCGCGCGGCGCGGGAGCTGCAGGACGGCTTCTATGTGAACCTGGGCATCGGCATTCCGACCCTGGTGTCGAACCACATCCCGCCGGGCATGTCGGTGACCCTGCAGAGCGAGAATGGCATGCTGGGCATGGGACCTTTCCCCCTGTCGGACGAGGTGGATGCTGACCTGATCAATGCCGGCAAGCAGACCATCACCGAGCTGCCGAGCTCGAGCTACTTCTCCTCGTCCGACAGCTTCGCCATGGTCCGCGGCGGGCACATCAACCTGTCCATCCTGGGGGCCATGCAGGTGGCGCAGAACGGCGACCTGGCCAACTGGATGGTGCCGGGAAAGATGGTCAAGGGCATGGGCGGGGCCATGGACCTGGTGGCCGGGGTGAAGCGCGTCGTCGTGGTCATGGAGCACTGCGAGAAGTCCGGCGCGCCGAAGCTCCTGAAGGCCTGCACCCTGCCCCTGACCGGGGCCCGGGTGGTCGACCTGGTCATCACCGACCTTGCCGTGTTCGCCGTGGACAAGGCCGCCGAGACCCTGAAGCTGCTGGAGCTGGCCGACGGGGTCACCCTCGATCACCTGCGCGACCGGACGGAAGCGCGTTTCGTCGCCTGAGGCGGATTTTGCTGCTATGAGCGGGACCTGTGGGGGGCGAAAGGTCCTTCCGACAGGCTGGATCGATCGATGTTCTCACCACTTTCCATCGGCATCAGGCTGGGCGTTCTGGCCGCCCTGGTGGCCGCGGCGCTCTTCGTCCACTACCGCGGGCGCGTGCGGCTGAAGTTCCTGCGCCAGCTCACCGATCACTCCACCTTCACCGCGCCCTACAATGCGCTGGTCTACCTGTTCTCGAAGGTGCCGAACCGGCCCTTCCTGGCCCCGGAGCTGTTTCCGGAGATGCAGGCCATCACCGACCAGTGGGAAATGATCCGCGACGAGGGCCTGGCCCTGATGGAGGAGGGGCGCATCGCCGCCGCCATCGGCCACAACGACGTGGGCTTCCACACCTTCTTCAAGCGGGGCTGGAAGCGCTTTTACCTCAAGTGGTACGACCACCCCATTCCCTCGGCCGAGGCCTATTGTCCGAAGACCGTGGCCCTGCTGAAGAGCCTGCCGACGGTGCACGGGGCCATGTTCGCCACCCTGCCGCCGGGGGGCAAGCTCGGCCGCCACCGGGACCCGTTCGCGGGGTCGATCCGCTACCATCTGGGCCTGCGCACCCCCAATGCCGACAGCTGCTGGATCGACGTGGACGGGGAGCGGGCCAGCTGGCGGGACGGGCAGGCCATGGTGTTCGACGAGACCTATGTGCACGAAGCCTTCAACGGCGCCGACACGACCCGGCTGATCCTGTTCTGTGATGTGGAGCGTCCCGTCCGGGCCCCCCTGCGGGCGGTGAACCGGTGGATGATCCACCACGTCATGGGCGCGACCGGGGCCCCGAACGAGGTGGGCGAGCAGGTGGGGGCGGTGAACCGCTTCTTCGAGCGCATCCACGGGGTGATGGAGCGCGGCAAGGCCCTGAAGGCCCGGAACCGCCGCCTCTACTACACGCTGAAATATGCCACCATCCTTGTCCTGGTGGGGCTGGTCATCCTCTGATCCGATTGACGCCGACCCTGTCGGCATGCCTTGCTTCCCGACGCAACGGGAGTAGCAGGCCATGACCACCCTAGATCGCCGCCGCAGCCTGGGTGGACTGGCGCTCGGCCTCGCCTTCGCCCTTGCAGGTCCGGTGCGGGCCCTGGCGTCTGGCTCCACCGCCCGGGTTGGTCACCTGCGGATCACCATCCTCGACACCATGGTGGCGGGCAACAGCGGCCTGGACGGGGAGTGGGGCTTCGCCGCCCTGGTGGAGGCGGATGGCCGCCGCCTGCTCTACGACACGGGCGCCTCGCCGGACATGGTCCTGCACAACCTGCGCAGGCTGCGGATCGACCTTTCCGACGTGGAGGACGTGATCCTGTCGCATGATCACGCGGACCACACCTCCGGCCTCCTGACCCTGCGGCGGGAATTTTCCCGCACCAATCCAAAGGCCCTGGGCCGCTGCCATGTGGCCACGGGCATCTTCGCGGCGCGGGAGGAGGGGGACGGCCGACCGGACCGCAACATGGCGGACCTGAAGCCGGCCTACGAGGCCCTGGGCGGCACCTTCGTCGTCCATGACGCGCCGACGGAGCTTCTGCCGGGGGTCTGGTTCACCGGGCCGGTGCCCAGGAACCACAATGAACGGAACTGGAGCCCGGGGAGCTATCTCAGCGGACCCTCGGGGCGGATCGCGGACACGGTTCCGGAAGATGCCGCCCTCGTCATCGACAGCTCCGACGGGATCGTGGTGCTGACCGGCTGCGGCCATGCAGGCGTGATGAACATCTGCGAGCAGGCCCATGCGATTCTCGGTCCCGGACCCATTGCCGGGGTGGTCGGCGGCCTGCACCTGTTCCTGAACAACCGCGCCTCCATCGAGGCCACCGGCGCGAGGCTGAAGGCCCTGGGGGTGCGCAGGATCCTGGCCGCCCACTGCACGGGGTTCGAGCCCACCTGGATCCTGCGCCAGGCTCTGGACGCCACGGCGGCGGATGTGGCCGTGGCCACGGTGGGGTCGCAGTGGATCAGCGGCGTGGGCCTGCAGACCGGCCTGCTCGCCCGTCTGGGGTCGAATCCCTGAGACGTGAGCCCTTCTAGCGGCCGTTCTTCCAGACCACGCCGCCCTTCATGACGAAGCGGACCCGTTCCAGGGCGTGCACGTCGGCCGCCGGGTCGCCGTCGACGGCGATCAGGTCCGCATAGAAGCCCGGCGCGATCCTGCCGACCTTGCCGCCCCAGCCGAGGAGGTCGGCCGCATTCACCGTGGCGGCCTGGATCGCCTGCATCGAGGTCATGCCGTAGGTCACCATTACCGGGAACTGGCGGGCATTGTCTCCGTGCGGATAGACCCCGGCATCGGTCCCGAAGGCCATCTTCACCCCGGCCTTCACCGCCTTCTGGAAATTGGCCCGCTGCAGACGGCCGATCTGCCGCTCCTTGTCGAGGGAGGCGGGCTCGATCCCGTTGCGCTCCCCCTCGGCCAGGATGAAGTCGTCATTGTAGATGTCCATGGACAGGTAGGTGCCCCGGGCCTTGGCCAGGCGGATGCCCTCGTCGTCGATCAGGCTGGCATGCTCGATGGAGTCCGCCCCGGCCAGGATCGCGCCGCGGATGCCGGAGGCACCATGGGCGTGCACCGCCACCCGGCGGCCCCACATGTGCGCTTCTTCCACCACCGCGTTCATCTCGTCCTGGGTCATCTGCTGGCCGTCCACGCTGTCCCCGTGGGACAGGACGCCGCCGGTGGCCATGAACTTGATCAGGTCGGCCCCGTACTTGACGTTCTGCCGCACCTTGGCCCGCAGGGCCCAGGGACCGTCCGCCGCCCCTTCGCTCACATGGTGGTAGTCGAAGGGCAGCAGGTTGTCGTCCGCATGCCCTCCCGTGGCCCCCAGCGGCGGGCCGGAGACCAGCATCCGCGGCCCCTCGATCTCGCCCTCGTTGATGGCATCGCGCAGGGCCACGTCGGAAAAGCCCCCGGCCCCGACATTGCGCACGGTGGTGAAGCCCGCCTCCAGGGTCTTGCGGGCATTGGCGACCCCGTCGACCCCTTCCCGGGCGGTGGTCTTCACCAGGCCGTTCAGCCCCTCGTCGGAGGCATTGGAGGTCAGGTGCACGTGCACGTCGATCAGGCCGGGCAGGACGGTGGCGGACCCCAGCTCGATCCTCGGGGTCCCGGCGGGCACCGGCGTCGTGGCCGCGGGGCCCACGGCCGAGACCCGGTCCCCGGACACGACGATGACCACGTCGTCCAGCACCCGACCCGCCGCCGGGTCCACCAGGTGGGCGGCGTGGACCACCAGGCTCGGCGCTTCGGGCGCGGGGGACGCGGCCCCGGCAAGGGCAGCAGCGGCAACAAGGCCTGCGAGAGAACTCATGGTCGGGGGCTCCGGATCATGCAGGCGGGGAGGGGCCCGCGGAGGGCCAGCCTGCCGTCGGGAGTCTGGCGGTATTCTCCTGCGGATGAAAGGGGCGTCTGGGCATCTGCGACCCCTTGACCTCGACCCCGAAACCGGGCTTTAAGGCGCGCTCTGTCGGCGCGGCGTTCATCCGGACGCCCGGGCCACAGACCGGCGCACCGCCTTTCGGTCGCCTGATGCCGCCTTAGCTCAGTGGTAGAGCGCATCCTTGGTAAGGCTGAGGTCGACAGTTCAATCCTGTCAGGCGGCACCATTTTTCCCTTGGCCAGCAAGGGATTCCCGAAACGACCGCATCCTTGTGTGTCCGGATTCCCCCCGGAACGGCACGAGAACGCGCGCCCTGCTTTGGCACACTTCCGACACGCTCGGTTCGGCCTTCGTTCCACAGCTTGTCGATGCTCGGTGCCAGGTGCTCGGTGTTGACGTGTGCATAGCACAAGACGAGGTCGGGCGATTTCCAGCCAACCCGTTCCATCAGCACCCGAAAATCCCGGTTCGCCGGATGGTGCCAGGTCGCCCAGGTGTGGCGGCAGTCGTGCGGTGTGAAGTCAGTGATTCCGGCGCGGCGGCACATGGCGCTCCAGGCGGTCTTGATCTGGCCGCGGCCACGCGTCACGCCTGAGCCAAGGCGAGGGGGCCGGAAGGCCGTCGTCGTCGAAGGTCCGGCCTTGGGCGTGCCCCTGGGAGCAGCAATCGACCCATTTCTGCCGTTCCCGAACTCATGGTAATCGAGCGCCACAGAAATTCGGGGGCGTCGATGGAAATTCACAAGCCGAAGGCGGCGCATAGCTGGCGCGAATTCCTGACCGAGATCGGGACGATCACGTGCGGCATCCTGATCGCACTCGGCCTCGAACAGGCGGTCGAACAGGTCCATTGGCGCGACGAGGTTGAGACGGAGCGGGAAGCCCTTCGCGATGAAGCCGCGGAGGCTGTGACCACCGCTGCTTACCGGGTGGCGATGGAGCCGTGCATCGCGCACCGTCTGGCAGAGATCGAAACCGGTTTCCGACGTCAGGCAAGGGGCCAATCGCTGGGTTTCCGTCAGCCGGTCACCGGGCCGCCGGCATGGAATGCAAGCACCGGGAGCTGGGAGATCGCGCTCAGCGGACAGGCGCTGGCCCACATGCCGCACAAGGAGAAACTCGCCTTCAGCGACGCCTTCGACACTTACAAGGCATTCGACGAGTTGCGGAATGAGGAGGGTGCCGTCTGGAGACGGCTGAGCCTGATCAATCATCCGGATATCCTGGCGCCCGGCGACTGGGTCGAGCTCCACCAGGCCTACGGCCAGGCGCTGGGCATGAACGACCGAATGAAAACAATTACCCAGTACATCCTCGAGCAGGCGACCCTGGGTCATCGCCCTGAGAAGTTCGAGGGCATTGACCAAGGTCGGCTTGCGGCGTTCTGCACCTCGATCCTCTAGGGGCCATCCAAGGGCTGCAAAGCCGGAGCAAGGGATGCGTCGTCTGGGGTGCCAACAGTCCGGCGGCTCTCCACACATCCGAGAAGTTCGGGACGTCCGCATGTAGGAACTCACTCACGCCTTGCACCCAGAGTGGCATGTCTGTGATGCTCGGCAGGTCATGGCCCAACTGCAAAAACACCGCGGGCGCGCAGCTGAGGGAGCCCCAGAATGACCCGCCGCGCCCTTGTCCTAGGCTCTGGCCAGATTGGCCGCGCTGTCGCGCTCTCCTTTCTGGAGGAGGGCTAGGGCGTCACCTGCGCCCAGCGCGACCCCTCCAAGATGCCGACGTCACTGACAGCCCGCGGGGTCGTGCCGGTCCGGCTCGACCGTGATGACGACACTGCCCTGCAGGATGTCCTGATGACCGGCTTTGACGCTGTGGTGGACACTGTGGCCTTCAATGCCGCCCACGGCCGCCAGTGGGGGGCGCTGGCGGGCAAGATCGGGGCGCTGGTCGTCATCTCCACCGGCAGCGTCTACGCCGACGCCGCGGGCCGAACGCTCGACGAGGGCGCGACCAACGGCTACCCAGACTACGGCGGGCCGATCCCTGAGACCAACCCCCGTGGTCCGTCGGGTGACGCCACCTACTCGACCCGCAAGGTCGCCCTCGAGGACGCCCTGCTGGATGGGTTCGATCGCCCACTCATCGTCCTTCGGCCATTCGCCGTCTATGGGCCGGGCAACCTCGCCCCTCGGGAGTGGTGGTTCGTGGCCCGGGCGCTTGCCGGGATGACGTCGATCCCGCTGGCCTACAGCGGTGAGAGCCGGTTCCACACCAGCGCCACTGCGAACATCGCCGAGTTGTGCCGCATCGCCGTGCAGACGGGTGGCTCCCATATTCTCAATGCCGCCGACCCCGAGTGTCTCACCGTCATGGAGATTGGTAGGGCACTGCTCGACGCTATGGGCTCAGGCGCCGTTCTGGAGCCGCTAGAGGGGCCACCACGTGATCTGGCATCTTGGACCCCCTGGACGATCCCCGCCCCGTTGATCGCTGACATGAGCGCGGCAGCCGCCCTTGGCTACAGGCCCGTTACCGACTTCCGCTCCGCAGCCCGCGAAACGGTTGACGACTTGGTCCGAGCAGCCAAGGGCAGGCACTGGCTGCAGGCGTTCCCGAGTCTTGGCGCATACCCTTCAGCGATGTTTGAGACATAGCTGCTAACCCGGCGGCTCCCCACCCTTAGCAGTCGTCGCCAACGGCTACGCTCCGGCGAGATGCGGGAGTATGCGTCTCGCCGACGCCGCCGACCTGGGTCGTCAGGCCGCACCATTATTCCTCCTGAATAACCCGTCACAAGCTTCGGCAGACCCGGCCGACGCGCGGCTTGCCATGGCGGGGGGCGGCGGTACACTCGAACCAACAACAGGCTGCCGGACGGATGCCGGACCGCCGATCGAGGACGCGCCCCATGGATCTTGCCTTCAAACCCGAACATGCCGCCTTCCGCGCAGAGGTCCGTGACTGGATCGAAGCCAATTTCCCCAAGGCCATCCGCGACAAGCAGGCCACGGGGGAGCACCTGAACAAGGAGGAGATCCTGTCCTGGCACCGGATCCTCTACGCCAAGGGCTGGCTGACCCCGTCCTGGCCGGTGGAGTATGGCGGCACCGGCTGGGACCCGGTGCAGCGCTACATCTGGTCGGAGGAACTGGCCCGGGCCAATACCTGCCCGCCGTCCTTCGGCCTCGGCATGATCGGGCCGGTGCTCTACACCTTCGGCACGGCGGAGCAGAAGGAAAACCTGCTGAAGCCGACCCTCGCCGGGGACATCTGGTGGTGCCAGGGCTATTCGGAGCCGGGGGCGGGGTCGGACCTGGCGGGCCTGTCCACCCGGGCGGAGCGCTTCACCGGCGAGGACGGCAAGGAGTACTACCGGGTCAACGGCCAGAAGACCTGGACCACCCAGGGCCAGTTCGCCGACTGGGGCTTCTTCCTGGTGCGGACCGATCCCACGGCCAAGAAGCAGGAGGGAATCAGCTTCCTGCTGATCGACATGAAGACCCCGGGCGTGTCGGTGCGGCCGATCATCACCATCGACGGCGGCCACGAGGTGAACGACACCTTCCTCGACAATGTCATCGTGCCGGTGGAGAACCGCATCGGCCAGGAGAACAAGGGCTGGACCGTGGCCAAGTTCCTGCTGGGGCATGAGCGCACGGGCATTGCCGGGGTTGCCCGCTCAAAGCGCGGGATCGAGCGGTTGCGGGAAGTGGCGGCAGGCGTCGAGTCGGATGACGGCACGCCCCTGCTGCGGGACGTGAGCTTCCGCCGCAAGATCGCCGAGCTGGAGATCGACCTGGCCGCGCTGGAATATACCGAACTGCGGACCCTGGCCGGAGAGAGCAGCGGCCGCGGGCCGGGGCCGGAGGCCTCCCTGCTGAAGGTCCGGGGCACGGAGATCGGTCAACGCCTGACGGAGCTGACCCTGGAAGCTGCCGGGCACTACGGCGCGCCCTATTTCCGCGGGTTCCCGAAGGAGGGGGGCAACGTCCAGTCCATCTCCCCGGACTTCGCCTTCAAGGCCGGTCCGACCTATTTCAACATGCGCAAGACCTCGATCTTCGGCGGCTCCAACGAGATCCAGCGCAACATCATGGCCAAGGCGGTGCTCGGCCTCTGAGCGGCGCGCCGACGGGTGTGCCTGTCCGGGCCCGCGGGGCTGGACAGGCTCCGTCGTGCCCCGTAGTCAGGCCCCCGACGCGCCGGCCCCCGATCCCGAGGGCGGCCATCCTGGGGATGTGACATGCAGTATTCCGAACTCGGGCGCACGGGCCTGAAGGTGTCCCGCGTGTGCCTGGGCACCATGACCTGGGGCGAGCAGAACACCGAGGCCGAGGGCCACGCCCAGATGGACTACGCCCTGGAGCGGGGCATCAACTTCTGGGACACGGCGGAGATGTATGCGGTCCCCGCCCGTGCGGAGACGCAGGGCGCGACGGAGCGGATCATCGGCACCTGGTTCGCGTCCCGCGGTGGGCGGGACAAGGTGATCCTCGCCTCCAAGATCGCCGGACGCAGCCCGATGAGCTGGACCCGGGACAACCAGACCATCACCCGCCACACCGCCGAGCAGATCGACGAGGCGGTGGAAAAGTCCCTGAAGCGCCTGCAGACCGACCATATCGACCTCTACCAGCTGCACTGGCCGGACCGGGCGATCCGGGTGTTCGGCGGCATGACCTATCAGGACTATGCCGACGACTACGAGTCCTTCGAGGCCATCCTCGAGAACCTCGACCGGCATGTGAAGAAGGGCAACATCCGCCACATCGGCGTCTCCAACGAGACCGCCTACGGGGTGATGAAGTTCGTGGCCGAGGCCGAGAGCCGGGGGCTGCCGCGGATCGCCTCGATCCAGAACGCCTACAGCCTCGTCAACCGGACCTTCGAGTACGGCCTGGCCGAGATCGCGCTGCGGGAACAGGTGGGGCTGCTCGCCTATTCTCCCCTGGCCCAGGGCTATCTGACCGGCAAGTATTCCGGCGGGGCCCTGCCGCAGGGCTCCCGCAAGCAGCTGTTCAACCGGATGCAGCGCTACGAGGGACCGGGGGCCTCCGTGGCCATGGAGTCCTACTTCGCCCTGGCCCGGGAGCTGGGCGTGCGGCCGGAGACCCTGGCCCTGAAGTTCTGCGACAGCCGCCCGTTCGTCACCTCGACCATCATCGGGGCCACGACCATGGAGCAGCTGAAGATCGCCATCGACGCCTTCGACATGCCCTGGACCCAGGCCATCGCCGACCGGGTCGATGCCCTGCACGAGGCCCAGCCCAACCCCTGTCCGTAAGGGGCAGGCGGGCTCGCGGGTGCCTTACGGTGCCGTGGGCTTGCCGTTCAGGCGCACGACCTCGCCGCCCTTCATGACGAAGGACACCTTGCGGAACAGGGCAGGGTTGGCGAGGGGATCGCCGTCCATGGCCACCAGATCCGCCAGGCGTCCCGGCTGGACGGTGCCCACCTGATCCGTGGCCCCCAGAAGCTCGGCGGCGGAGCGGGTGGCCGCGGTCAGGGCCGCCCGGGGGCTCATGCCGTTCTCGATGAGCAGCTGGAACTCAAGGGTGTGATCCCCCTCGCCGAGGTCGGAGCCCATGGCGATCTTCACGCCGGACTTGATGGCCCGGGGCAGGTTCTGCTTGGGCAGCAGGTCATTGGCCAGCTCCTTCGGCGCGGTGCCGGGGGCCAGCAGCTCCGGATGGTCCCGGGCCACCACGTAGAAGGTGTCGAAGACGCTCAGCGTCGGCACCAGGAAGGTCCCGTGGGCCTTCATCAGGGCCAGGGTCTGGTCGGTGGCGAAGGACCCGTGCTCGATGGAGTCCACCCCGGCCCGGACGGCATTCTCGATGGCGTCGGCGGGATAGGTGTGGGCGGCCACCTTCATGCCCAGGCCGTGGGCGGTCTCCACCGCCACGCGCATCTCCTCGTTGGTCATCAGCTGCAGGTGCGGATTGTCCCCGGTGGAAGCGATGCCGCCGGAGGGCATGATCTTGATCAGGTCCGCGCCCCGGCGGCGGTGCTCCCGCACCCGGATGCGGGCGGCGTCGGGGGTATCGACGATGCCCAGGTCCCAGCCCGGATGGGAGAGGTCGGGGTCGAGGGCAGAGCGCGGGTCCCCGTGCCCGGCCGTGGGGCCCAGCGGCTCCAGCGCCACCCACATCCGCGGACCCCGGACCTTGCCGGCCTCGATGGCGTGCTTCAAGGCGACCGACTCGTCGCCGCCGCCGACGTCACGGACGGTGGTGAAGCCCTGCTGCAGCATGGCGGCGGCAAAGACCTCCCCGTCGAAGGCCCGGTCGATGGCCGAGTGGGTCACCCAGTCCTCGGTGGCATTGGTGCGGCTGGGCAGCTTGGCGGTCACATGGACGTGGCAGTCGATGAAGCCCGGCGTCACCGTCGCCTGGTGCAGGTCGATCACCCGGGCCCCCGCGGGGGCGGAAAAGCCGTCGCTGATCCCGCTGATCCGGCCGTCATGCACCAGGATGGTGACATTGTGCCGCGCCGTGTCGGTGACGCCGTCCAGCAGGGTCCCGGCCTGGACCGCCACATCCTCCGCATGGGCGACGGCGGCGAGGCTCAGGGACGCCAGGGCAGCGGCGAGGGCAGGGGTCGGAAACGACATGGCGGGACCTTTGACAGTGTCGGAAGCCCCCAACCGACACCATCCGGCCTGCTTCCGCAAGTCGGACGTCCGCGGATCAACCCGCCCCGTGGCCGAGGGTCTGCGGCGCATCGAGCGCCAGGGTCCACCAGCCGTCCGCCGCCTCGGCAAAGCCCGCGTCGCGATAGAGGTTCCGGACGGGGGTGTTCCGGTCCGTGGGGATGATCTGTCCGCGCAGCTCCGTCCCGTGAGTGGCTGCTCGCGCGGCCACGGCGGCCAGCAGCTCCCGCTCCACCTTCAGGCCGATGACCCGGCAGCTCATGGCAAAGCCGGTGACCACCCCGGCCTCCAGCACCGCGGCCCCGGAAAGGCCGTGATCGCCGTAGCGGTCGCTGACGTTCATGACGAACACCCCGCCGCCGGTCTCCGCCAGCCGAGCGAGTTCCCCCGCCGAATAGGTCCGGCCGGTGGTGTTGAACTGGGTGGTGCGCTGGAACAGCTCCACCACCCTCGCGAGGCTGGACGGATCGGTGACGGCCTCGATCCGGGTCTGGACGTTCAGGGCCTTCAGGAAGTCGCCTTCATCCACATAGGTGGCCCGGGCCTCGGTCCGCTTCAGCTGGGCCTTCACCAGATCGGTGCGGCCAGCCGCCTCCGCCGTGATCCGGGGCAGTTGCAGGCGGGGATCGGTGAGCAGGCGGCGGCGGAGTTCGAACAGGTTCTCGCCCCAGACCTCAACCTCCGGCAGCCGCTCCCGGACCCGTTCCCGCTCCACCGGATTGTCGTCGATGAACAGGAAGGCGTCGCGGCTGAAGCCCAGCTCCTCGGCGATGGAGGTGATGTTCTCCGCCTTGTCGCCCCAGTTGATCCGGGTGGTGACGAAGTCGTCCAGGGTCAGCAGCCGGTCCTTGGGATAGTGATCCGGATAGGTCCACAGCCGGCGCACCACGGCGTCGTCGTTCTTGGACACGCAGGCCAGCACCACGCCCCGTTGCTTCAGGGCCTTCAGGGCCTCGTGCAGGCCGAACCACAGGCCGACATAGCTGTAGAGCCCGCTGATCTCCGGGGTCCAGGCAAAGGGCGCGCCGGTCTCGGCGATCACGCCGGGCCAGAGGGTGCCGTCCAGGTCGAGGATCACGCACTTCTTGCGGTCGTGGCCGGTGAGGGTGATCAGGGCGTCCACATGGGCCCGCGCCATCACCGCCTCGCGGCCATAGGGATCGTCGTTCAGGGGGGCGGCCAGCTGCGCCAGGTCCGGGAACTGGTCGAACACCGCCGCCCGTTCGCCCGCCGGCCGTTGCAGCATCCAGCCGGGGGAGCCGAAATGGGTGAAGCCCACCAGCCCGTCATCCAGGAACCGCTCCGAGCCCGCCTGGTTGAGGGCGGCCGCGGTATCGATCAGATGCACGTCGTCGAAGCCCTCCACGAGGTCCGCGAGGGCCAGGTTCGTGCGGCGGAAGCGGTTGCGGTGCCCGTGCACCCCGCGCTCGGCCATGCCGAGAGGCTGGACGGTGGGCTCCGGCAGGTTGTCCAGCAGGATCGGCTTGCCGGTGACGCGGCGCAGGCCCTCCAGCACCGTGCGGGCCTCGAGGACATACATCCAGCTGGGGTCGCCGCCATTCTCCTCGGCCGTGCCCATGGCCACGGCCCGGCGGGCGCGCAGGGCCCCGATGATCACCGCGTCATGGGGCCGCTCCGCCACCAGGCCCACATCGTCGACGAATCCCGCGGCGATGCGCAGGTCCAGCCCGCGCCTTTCCCCCTCCCGCCGCAGGAAGTCCGCCTCCATCTGGATGTCGCACTCCCCGAGGAGGAGGATGTCGAGGCGCTTCTGTCCGCCCTTCAGGGCCTGCACGCCCAGCGCCTCGCCTGCGGCCCAGGCGGGCAGGGCCCCTTCGGACCGGGTCCGGCGGTAGTGCTCGAGCAGCGCGTCGGGGTCCCGGCCATGGGTGGCGGAAAGCTCGGCGGCGATGTCGGCCAGTTCCTCCTCCGGCGATCGGTCGGTGATCAGGCCCCGGTCCATGAGGTTGGCGACCGTGTTCAGCACCGCATCCTGCGGATAGCCCAGCGCCTCCACCAGCGGGGCCATCTCCTCCGGCATGACCCGCGGGCGGCCGAAATAGTCGAGGATGCGGGCAATGTCCCCATCGATGGTCAGGCGCAGATGGCTGACCGCATGGACGGCCAGGAAGCGGCTCTTCCCGAGGGGCAGGAGGTGCACGAAGCGCGAGCGGGCGAGAATCATGGCGGTCGGTCCCTGGCAGTCGCGAAAGGCTGAGGCGTCGGGATTTCGGCATGGTTAACGCCTCGGGAAGGATTCTGCCGGACCCTTGCCCCACCCCCCGAGCGGCCATCCGGAGACCCGCCATGCCCCCATCCGCCCTGCTGCGAGCCGGCGACCGCGCCCTGATGATCGTCGGGTCGCACACGGACGGACGCCTGTTCACCCTGGAATCCCAGCTGGGACAGACGCTGGTCCTGGTCCTGGCAGACGGCATCACGCCGCAGCAGCAGGCCGTCTGGGCGGACCACGTCACACGTGCGGCGGACCGTTTCCAGGCCGTCGGCGCAGAGGCCGTGGTGCTTCTGTCCATGGGGCTGGCGGCCCTGACGGCGCATCTGAACCCGCCGACGCCGGGGGTGGTGATCGCCCTGCCGGACGCCGATCTCAGCCCCCTGGGCGGGCAGGGCGAGGTTCCCGACGTGCTGGTCATCGACCGGGCCGGGCGGATCGTCGCGCGCCTGTCGGACGCTGACCCGGAGGTCGCCCTCAAGGCCGCCGAGGCCGCCGCGCTCCGCCTCCGGCCGGGGCCGCCGACGGTGCGCCTCGCGACCGCACCGGTGCTGATGGTGCCCAACCTGATCGATCCCGATCTCTGCCGGTCCCTCATCGAGGCCTTCGAGGCCGGCGCGCATGCCGAGGGGGCCATGGCGTCGGTGAACGAGCACGGTGAAGCCATCGCCCGGATCTCCGACAGCAAGAAGAAGCGCCGCGACCTGCTGCTGGACGAGGACCACCCCCTCCACGGGGAGATCGTCCAGGTCCTGGGGCAGCGGCTGGCCCCGGAACTCCATCGGGCCTTCCATCTGGAGGTCGCCCATGCCGATCGCATCCTGATCGCCCGGTACGACCATACGGGCGGTTATTTCCATCGGCACCGGGACAATGCCGCCCCGCACGTGGCGTTCCGGCAGTTCGCGGTCTCCATCAACCTCAATACCGGCGACTATACGGGGGGCGAGCTGGAGTTTCCGGAATTCGGGCCCGATCTCTATCTGCCCCCCGCAGGCGCGGCGGCCGTGTTCTCCGCCTCCCTGCTTCACGCGGCCCGGCCGGTGCTGTCCGGCTCACGCTATGTCCTTCTGACCTTCCTGCATGACAGTGGGGCAGAGACGCGACGGCTGGCCGCGCTGGCCGCCCAGGGCTGAATTCCCTCCGCAAGAGTATTCAGCGGCCTGTTCGTTGAATTTTGCTTCTGTCGGGGCGAGTGCAAGTGGCCGATAATTAAGGTTAACGAAAATTTATTGCAACTTAACTGTAAAATAATCGATTTTTAACGGGAGTGTCATATTGATGGCGGTCGTAGTCTGTGAAATGCTTTTGTCACGCTGTGTAACAGCCAATGAAGCCAGAATGGCGGTGGGGTTAAAGCGATGCGGGGCGGAATTCGTTACCAGGTCGTCATTGCGGCCAACAGTCTGATCGGATCCATTGTTCTGTGGGCCGTGCTTCTGTCGATTGCCGGGATCGTCACGACGGTCCTGCTGCACTAGGTCCGAACGGGGTCTGGCGCTGGTCTTGCACCCCGGTCCGGTGGTGTCCCATTCTGATGGATGCCTGCCGCACGGGAGCTGCAGACCATGCCCAACACGACGGTCATACTGTCCGTGACATCCCGGAAGACCGAGATGTTCAAGACGGCGGTCTTCCGGTTCCTGGAGCTTCACTCCGGTCGCTGGGACGAGGACTTCGTCCTGCGCACCACGGCCGGCCGGGAGGCCGAGGCGGTCCGGGCCGAGGTCGAGTTTTCCAGTGCCGACACGGCCACGGCCTTCAGCCAGTTCCTGCGCTTGACCCACCCGGGGCTCGCGAACCCGCTCTAGAGACGGTCGTGCCGCGCCCGCGGGTCTGCTAGACTGAGGCTCCGCCTGTCTTTCCGAGCCCCGGTCCGTCCCATGAAACCGCCCCGTCCCACGCCCACGGATTCCGTCGCCGCCCGGGAGGCGCGCCGATCCGAGGCGTTGCGCGCCAATCTTCGCCGCCGGAAGCTGGCCGACGCCCCGTCGCGGACACCGGCCTCCGCCCGGGAGGAGGGCGAACACCCCCCGGAAGACGCCGGCAGCTGAACCCCGGCAGCGCGGGCGGATCAATCGGTGGTGGCGCGCCGATGGCGCTTCCGGCGGCTTGGGCCTATATAGGTCCTACGCCAAGCAATTGACGGGCGGGTCCCGGTCGGTCATTGACCCGCCACCGCCCTTTGGAGGATTCTGCACATGATGGGCTCTCTGAGCATCTGGCACTGGCTGATCTTCGGCCTCGTCGCCGTGGTTGTCTTTGGCGGACGTGGCCGTCTGTCGTCGATCATGGGAGACGCCGCCAAGGGCATCCGGGCGTTTCAGGACGGCCTGAAGGGGGACGGGGAGGGCGACAAGCCCGCCGCGGCCCCGCAGGTCCTGCCGCAGACCGACGCGTCCAAGGACACGACGAAGAACTGATCCCTCCCGGGTCCTGCGATGCGGCCGGTGCCGTGCCGCAGGTCCTGGAACCCTGTCCCTCCATCAGGTCCTGACCCTTCATGTTGCCAGAAGCGGGCGCATTCGAACTGATCTTCCTGGCCGCCGTGGCGCTCATCGTGGTCGGTCCCAAGGACCTGCCGGTGCTGCTGCGCAAGCTGGGTCAGTTCCTGGCCCGGATGCGGGGCATGGCGGCGGAGTTCCGGGCGAGCTTCGACGAGATGGCCCGGCAGAGCGAGCTGGATGAGCTGCGCAAGGAGGTCGAGGCCCTGCGCAATGCCCGCTTCGGCGAGCCCATTGCCGCCGACCTGAATGCGCATCTGAGCTCCTTCCATGACTCCGTGATCGCGGCCACGCATCCGGACCCGGCCCCGGCGACGGCGGCCATCGAGGCGGAGCCCGCGTCCGAACCCCCTGCAACGGTGCTCCCCGCACCGGAGACCGAAGCCCATCCGGCCGCGGAGCCGCGGGCGTGAGCACCTACGACGAGGAGGCCGAGCTCGACGCATCCCGGGCGCCGCTGATGGAGCACCTGGTGGAGCTGCGCAAGCGGCTGATCATCTGCGTCGCGGCGCTGGGGGTGGGCTTCATCCTCTGCTTCATCTTCGCCAAGGAGATCTATCTCGCCCTGCTGCACCCCTTCGAGGTGGCGGCCGGATTGCTGGCGGAGCAGACGGCCAACCATCCCCACGGCCCCTTCGACCTGCTGCTGATCGTGACGGGCTTCAAGCCCATGCCGCCGTCCGTGCAGGCGCTGAAGCTGGTCTTCACCGCGCCGCTGGAATTCTTCTTCACCAAGATGAAGCTCGCCGGTTTCGGGGCGATCGTGGTCACCTTCCCGGTGCTGGCCTGGCAGCTCTACCGGTTCGTGGCACCCGGCCTCTACCGGCGGGAGCGGCGGGCCTTCCTGCCGTTCCTGATCGCCTCGCCGGTGCTGTTCGGCATGGGGGCGGCGCTGGTCTACTACATCATGCTGCCCTTCGTGCTCTGGTTCTCCCTGTCGCAGCAGATCTCGTCCGGCAACATCCAGGTGGAGCTGCTGCCCCGGGTGAGCGACTATCTGGAACTGGTCACCAAGCTTTTACTGGCCTTCGGCCTGTGCTTCCAGCTGCCGGTGGTGCTGAGCCTGGCGGGGCTGGCAGGCCTTCTCACCTCGCGGCAACTGATGGAGGTGCGGCGCTACGCCCTTCTGGCCATCGTCTTCGTGGCGGCCCTGGTCACGCCGCCGGATCCGATCAGCCAGCTGATGCTCGCCGTGCCGATCTACCTGCTCTACGAGGTGTCCATCTGGTGCGTGAAGCTGATCGAGCTGCGCCGCAAGGATGACGACGGCGAGGGACGGTCCCTGATCCCCGGCTGATGATCCCTGCGCCACAGGGCGCCGGATTGAGGGGCGCAGGTGCCGTGGCGGGTTGGCCTTGCGGCATTAGCCGCTTAGAAGACCCCAACGACGGCCCGAGATTGACTGAGTCCCGCCATGCATGACGTGAAATCCGTTCGAGACGACCCGGAGGCCTTTGATCGCGCCCTGGCGCGGCGGGGGCTGTCGCCGGTCTCGCCGGAGATCCTGCGCATCGACCTGGCCCTGCGAACGGCCCAGACCGCCCTGCAGACCGCCCAGTCCCGCCGCAACGAGGCCTCCCGCCAGATCGGTGCCGCCAAGGCCCGCAAGGACGAGGCCGCCGCCGCCGGGCTGATGGCGGAGGTCGAGGCGCTGAAGGGCGACATGGCCGGGCTGGCGGCGGAGGAGGCGGCCCAGTCCCAGGCCCTGCGCGCCCTGCTGGCGTCCCTCCCCAATCTTCCGGCCGACGACGTGCCCCAGGGCGAGGACGAGGCCGGCAATGTCGAGCTGCGCCGGCACGGGGACCCGACCGCGGCCCCTGCGGGTCGGCTGAACCGGCCAAGGGATCACGTGGAGCTGGGCGAGCGCCTGGGCGGCATGGACTTCGAGGCGGCGTCGCGCATGTCCGGGGCCCGGTTCGTGGTGCTGAAGAATGGCGTGGCCCGGCTGGAGCGCGCGCTCGGCCAGTTCATGCTCGACCTGCAGACCACCGAGCACGGCTATACCGAGGTGTCCCCACCGCTGCTGGTGAAGGACGAGGCGGTGTTCGGCACCGGCCAGTTGCCCAAGTTCAAGGAAGACCTGTTCGTCGCCCAGTCCATCGACTGGGAGGGGGTGAAAGCCCGCGTCGCCGAGATGGGCGTGGCCTGGGTCGAGGCCAACCAGGCCCAGATCACGCCTCTGGTGGAGGACCTGCGCCGGACCATTCCGGAGGATGACCAGTTCCACGCGGCGGTCCAGGCCGCCATCGAGGTGCTGGTGGACCGCTATGCGGCCTTCGACACCGATCGCCTGCAGGGCCTGCTGGACTCGGGCGAATTCACCGAGCGGCGCTGGCTGGTGCCCACGGCGGAGGTGTCGCTGACCAATCTGGTGCGGGAGCAGATCATCGGCGAGGACCAGCTGCCCCTGCGGCTGACCGCCCTGACCCACTGCTTCCGCTCCGAGGCGGGGGCCAGCGGCCGGGACACCCGGGGCATGATCCGCCAGCACCAGTTCCAGAAGGTGGAGCTGGTCTCCATCACCGCGCCGGAAAAGTCCGCCGAGGAGCACGAGCGCATGGTCACCTGCGCGGAGACGGTCCTGCAGCGGCTGGGCCTCGCCTACCGCACCATGGTGCTGTGCTCCGGCGACATGGGCTTCTCCGCCCGCAAGACCTACGACATCGAGGTCTGGCTGCCGAGCCAGGGGGTCTATCGGGAGATCAGCTCCTGCTCCAACTGCGGGGACTTCCAGGCCCGGCGGATGGATGCCCGCTGCAAGACGCCGGGGGAGAAGGGCTCGCGCTTCGTCCACACCCTTAACGGCTCGGGCCTTGCGGTCGGCCGGACCCTCGTCGCGGTCCTGGAAAACTATCAGGACGAGGGCGGGCGGATCACGATACCCGAGGTGCTCCGGCCCTATATGGGCGGACTGACCCATCTGGAGGCCTGAGCCCGCGTGCGTATCCTGCTCACCAATGACGACGGCATCCATGCGGAGGGCCTGGCCGTCCTCCGCCGGATCGCCGGTCGACTGTCCGACGATGTCTGGGTCTGTGCGCCGGAGGTCGAGCAGTCCGGGGCCGGTCGTGCCCTGACCCTCTCGGACCCCGTGCGGGTCCGGCAGATCGAGCCCCGGGTGTTCGCCGTGTCCGGCACGCCCACCGACTGCGCCATGATCGCCATCCAGGAGCTGGTCACCGGCGGCAAGCCCGATCTGGTGCTGTCCGGCGTCAACCGCGGCCAGAACCTGGCGGAGGACGTGACCCTGTCCGGCACGGTGGCAGGCGCCCTGCAGGGCATGGCCATGGGCGTGCCGTCCATCGCCCTGTCCCAGGCCCTGATGCGCTTCGACGACCGGGTGCTGGCATCCTTCGAGGTGGCGGAGCATTACGGCCCGGGCCTGATCCAGCGGCTGATCGAACTGGGCTGGCCGGAAAATGTCGTGCTGAACGTCAACTTCCCGCCCGTGCCGGTGGCCGACGTGGTCGGGGTGGAGGTGACCCGCCAGGGGGCCCGCGACCAGCATCACCTGCATTTCGAGCGGCGGACCGACCTGCGCGGCCGGGACTATTTCTGGCTGGGCTTCCAGGGACAGCTGTCGACGCCCCCGGACGGGGTCGATCTGGCGGCGGTCTATGGCGGGCGGATCTCGGTCACGCCCCTGCACATCGACCTGACCCACAAGGAGACCGTCTCCCGGCTGAAGGGCCTGCTGGGTGGCGCACCGCCGACGTTCCATGCGGCGGGTGACCAGTGAGCGGCGGCGAGACCGATGACGCCGAGACCCGCCGGGCCCGGCTGATCCTGGGCCTGCGGTCCGGCGGCGTGTCGGACCCGGCGGTCCTGTCGGCGGTGGAGAAGACCCCCCGGGACCTGTTCGTGCCCGAACTGTTCCAGGAACGCTCCTGGGAGGATTCGGCCCTGCCGATCGCCTGCGGCCAGACCATCAGCCAGCCGCTGATCGTGGGCCTGATGACCCAGGCCCTGAGCGTGGACAGCCGCTCCCGGGTGCTGGAGATCGGCACCGGCTCCGGCTACCAGACCGCCGTCCTCGCCCGCATCGCCCGGCTGGTCTATTCCCTGGAACGCTATCGCACCCTGCTGCAGGAGGCGGAGCAGCGGATCAAGACCCTGGGGATCCTGAACGTGATCACGCGCTTTTCCGACGGCTTCGACGGCTGGCCGGAGCAGGCGCCCTTCGACCGCATCCTGGTGACGGCGGCGGCGCCGGAGACGCCCCGGGCGCTCCTGGCCCAGCTGAAGCCCAACGGTATCCTGGTGGCACCGGTGGGCCGAGGCCCGGTGCAGGTGCTGAAACGCTATGTGGGAGACGGCTCCGGCGAGTTTCGCGTCGAGGACATGGGGGACGTGCGCTTCGTCCCGCTGCTTCCCGGCGTGGCGCGGGAATTGTGAGGACCTTTTCGCAGTCGCGGCGCAGGCGTTTTGGCCTTCGCTGTGGATTGGCCACAGGCTGGTCACTATTCAGTAACCAAATATCGGGCTCTTCGAGGGAGAGTCCTCGAAGGGGCATAGCCGGAGCAGATATGAAGGTCGTTCGATCCCTTGCCAGAGGCCTCGTGTGCGTTGCGGCCCTTGCCACTGGGGCCTGCGCCGCTTCGCCGCAGTATCCGGTGCGGGAAGGCGATGCGCCCGGAACGGGGGGGCTTGTGCCCCTCACGCCCCGGTTCCAGATCGCCGCCAACAGCGCCCCGGCGCCGCAGGCGATGCCTCCGGCGGCATCGTCTCGTGCCGCAGCTTCCGTCCCGGCGACGGCTCCGCCGCCCGCGCCGGTCCCGGAACCGACCCCCCTGCCGCCGGTGAAGCCCGAGCCTCAGCCCGTGCCGGTTCCGCCCCCCCTGCGGGTGACCGTCCGCTCCGGCGAGACCATCTATGACGTGGCCGCCCGCAACCGGGCACCGGTGCGCGGCATCATCGACGCCAACAACCTCACCCCGCCCTACGACCTCCGCGCCGGCCAGGTGCTGACGGTCCCGCGTCCGGCGACCCATGTGGTGCAGGAAGGGGATACGCTGTTCGGCGTGGCCCGCCGCTTCATGGTGGATGTCCACAGCCTGGCCAGCCTGAACGACCTGACCCTGCAGTCGCGTCTGCGGGTCGGCCAGCCGCTGGCCCTGCCGTCCGGGGCGAAGGACACTGGCGTGACGCCTCCCAGCCCGACCCCGACCCTGGCCGCGGTGAGCGGTGAACCGGCGGAACCGGCGACGACGCGCCCCGCGCGGCCAACTCCCTCGTCCTCGTCCACCTCGACGGCATCCACCGGGGCGACGCCCCGGCCGACCTATGTGCCGCCTCCGGTCTCGCCCTCCATGTCTGCGGAGGTGTCGGAGGCGACGGCGGCAGAGGCCGCGGCCGTGGGCTGTGGCCCGGCCCCGGTGGCCGCGCGCTCCCGCCGGTCGGCGCATACGGTGGCCGACGCCTATGCCGCCGTCGAGCGCAGTCCCACGGCCATCGCGCCCGACAGTCCGGCCCCGCCCGCCAACGAACCGCCCCCGGTCGCCCAGACGCCCTTCGAGACGGCGGCGGTCGAGTCCGGCGGGGGTCGCTTCGTCTGGCCGGTGAAGGGGCCGGTGATCTCCACCTTCGGTCCCAAGCCGACCCTGGCGCAGAATGACGGCATCGACATCGGCGCCGCCTTCGGCACGCCGGTGGTGGCCACCGCCGACGGCCACGTGGTCTTCAACGGGGCCGTGGCGGGTCAGGGCAAGACCATCCTGCTGAAGCACTATGACGACAACTGGGCCTCGGTTTACGGCCAGCTGTCCCGCTCGCTGGTGAAGAACGAGGAGAAGGTGAAGAAGGGGCAGGTGATCGCCTGCATCGGCCAGGGCCAGAACTTCGCCCAGCCGCAGCTTCACTTCGAGCTTCGCTACCGCGCCGCGCCGACGGAAAAGCACCGCCCGGTGAACCCGCTGCTGATCCTGGCCCCCAGCGACAACCGCTAGCCGGGCGTCCGCGCCCGCGACTCAGAAGGGCAGGGGACGGCCCAGTTCCCCGGCCAGGTCGCGGATGAACTGCATGGCCACGCGCCCGGAGCGGCTGCCCCGCTGGATGGCCCACTGGAGGGCACGGCGCTCCAGATCGGGGGTCGAGAGCCCCGCCTTGTCCGCATAGGCGCTGACCGCGGCCAGATAGGTCGGCTGGTCCATGGGCGGAAAGCCGATCCACAGACCGAAGCGGTCCGACACCGAGACCGTCTCCTCCGCATCCTCCGCCGCGGCGATGGCGTCGTCGGAGGCGTGCTCCCGGGGCATCAGGTGGCGACGGTTGGAGGTGGCCACGAACAGCACATTGGCCGGCGGACCGGCCACGCCCCCTTCCAGGGCTGACTTCAGGGCCTTGGCCGCGCCCGCGCCCTCCTCGAAGGACAGATCGTCGCAGAACACCACCACCCGCTCCGGCACCGCGCGCAGGGCGGAGAACAGGCGGGGCAGGGCGGCCAGGTCGTCGGCCTCGATCTCGATGAGGCGAAGCTGCGGATGGCGGCAGGCCGCGGCCATGAAGGCGGCCTTGACCAGGGAGCTCTTGCCCGTGCCCCGCACGCCCCAGAGCAGGGCGGCATTCGACGGCAGACCCCGGGCGAAGCGGTCGAGATTGGCCTCGAAGATGCGCTTCTGCCGGTCCACGCCCAGCAGCAGGTCCACCGGCAGCGGATAGTCGGGGGCCGCGGTGAGGGCGAGGCTCTCCCCATCGCAGCGGAACAGGCGGGCCGTCGACAGGTCCCAGACCGGCCGCGGGGGCGGGGCCAGACGGTCGAGGGCGTCGGCTATGCGGGCGAGGAGGGGGGAAAGGGCAGGGTCGGTCACGGGGATTTCCCTAGCCTGAACGGCTGTGCATTGCAAAACGCAACCGCAACGCATAGCTTCCGCGCCTTCTGAACCGTCTTGATGACGGACTGACCGAGATCGACGACTGGAGTTCCCATGATCGCATCCATCGCCCTGGCCCAAGCCCCGACTCCGGCCCCTGGTGCTCCGTCGGGCGGGTCGATGGATTTCCTGGCCGGAAATCCGCTGGTGATCATGATCCCGCTGTTCGGCCTGTTCTACTTCATGATCATCCGCCCGCAGCAGAAGCGCATGAAGGAGCACCAGACCATGGTCTCCGGGCTGAAACGCGGGGATACCGTCGTCCTGAACTCCGGCGTGATCGGCAAGGTCACCCGGGTGGACGATACCGAGGCCCAGGTGGAGATCGCCACGGGCGTGAACATCAAGGTCGTCAAGGCGATGGTCTCCGAAGTGCGGTCCCGCACCGAGACCGTGGCCAACGACGCCAAGGGCTGAGAAGACCACCTCCATGCTACAGCTCAGGCCCTGGAAGGTCGCCATCGTCGTCTTCGCCCTCCTGTTCGGCGTCGTCTTCACCCTTCCCAATCTCCTGCCCCGTTCGGTGACCGACAGCCTGCCCGGCTGGGTTCCGGCGGCGCGCCTCAATCTCGGGCTCGACCTGCAGGGCGGGTCCTACCTGTTGCTGGAGGTCGATACCGTCCAGCTGAAGCAGGAGAAGCTGAACAACCTGACGGAGGACGTCCGACGGGTCCTGGGCCAGCAGCAGATCGCCTTCACCGGGCTGTCCGCCTCGCCGAATGCGGTGACGGTGCGCATCACCGACCCCACCCGGCTGGACGCCGCCTTCAAAGAACTGGTGAAGCTGTCCGCCCCCACCGTCGGCGGCGGGCGGGACCTGCTGGTCACCCAGCTGCCGAACCAGACCCTCAGCCTCGCGCCGCCGCCCCAGGCCGATGCCGCGGCGATCAACACGGCGGTGGAGCAGTCCATCGAGATCATCCGCAAGCGGATCGACCAGCTGGGCACGCGTGAGCCGTCCATCACCCGCAGCGGCACCACCCGCATCGTCATCGAGGCCCCGGGCGAGAGCGATCCGGAAAAGCTGAAGGCCGTGATCGGCAAGACCGCCAAGCTGACCTTCCAGATGGTGGACGACAGCGTCACGGCGGAAGAGGCCACGGCCGGCCGGGTGCCCCCCGGCAGCGTGCTGCTGCCCTCCGACGAGGCCTATGACCGCAACGGCGTGGTGGTGAAGCGCCGGGTGGACGTGTCCGGCGACATGCTGACCGATGCCCGCCCGTCCTTCGACCAGAACGGCCGTCCGTCCCTGAACTTCCGCTTCAATGGACTGGGCACCCGCCGTTTCGCCCAGGTGACGCAGGACAATGTGAACAAGCGCTTCGCCATCGTCCTGGACGACCGGGTGCTGTCGGCACCGACCATCGTCAATCCCATCCTCGGCGGATCGGGGGAGATCACCGGCAACTTCACCCAGGAAAGCGCCAACGAACTGGCCAACATGCTTCGCTCCGGCGCGCTGCCGGCCAAGCTGAACGTGCAGGAGCAGCGCACCGTCGGGGCGGAGCTCGGGGCCGATTCCATCCGCGCCGGGGAGACGTCGCTGGCCATCGGCGCCGTGGCCATCTTCGCCTTCATCATCCTGTCCTACGGCCTGTTCGGCGTGTTCGCCGCCATCGCCCTGATCGTCAACGGCTTCCTGATCGTCGGGCTGATGTCCCTGACCCAGGCGACCCTGACCCTGCCGGGCATTGCCGGCCTGATCCTGACGCTGGCCGTGGCGGTGGACGCCAACGTCCTGACCTACGAGCGGATGCGGGAAGAGGCCCGGGCCGGGCGTTCGCCGCTGCTGGCGGCCGATGCCGGGTTCCGCCGGGCATGGGTGACGATCTTCGACGCCAACGTCACCACCCTGATCGCCGCGGTGATCATGTTCCTGGCCGGGACCGGCACGGTGAAGGGCTTTGCCTGGACCCTGGGCTTCGGCGTGCTGACCTCGGTCTTCACCGCGGTGGTGGTCACCCAGGTGCTGATCGGGTGGTGGTTCCGCACCTTCAAGCCCAAGACCCTGCCGATCCTATGAGTTCGCAAGAGAGAGCCCGCCCCATGCTGCGTTGGCCGCTGATCCGCCTGCTGCCTGCCAAGACCAACCTGCACTTCGTCGGGGTGGCCCGGCTGATGGGCTTCCTGTCGATCGTCGCCGTGATCGGCTCGCTGGCCCTGTGCTTCACCCAGGGCCTGACGCTGGGCATCGACTTCAAGGGCGGGACCGTGGTCGACGTGGCCACCCCCGGCAAGCCGGTGGACGCCGCCGCCGTGCGCGCGGCCCTGAATGCCATGCGCCTGGGGGATGTGGAGGTGCAGACCTTCGGCACTGCCGGCGCGGTGGAGGTGAAGTTCCAGACCCCCGCCGGCGCGGATCCCGCCCAGACGGTCACCGCCGTGACCCAGCGACTGCGCACGGTGCTGGCCCCGGCGCAGGTGACCTTCTCCAACACCTCCGTGGTCGGCCCCAAGGTGTCGGGGGAGCTGTTCCGCAGCGGCATCGTGGCGCTGGGTGTGGCGATCTTCCTGATGCTGCTGTTCATCTGGTTCCGCTACCAGCTGCAGTTCGGCCTGGGCGCAGTGGCGGCCCTGTTCCACGACGTGATCCTGACCTTCGGCGTGTTCGCGATCTTCAAGCTGGAGTTCACCCTGACCTCCATCGCCGCCATCCTGACCATCATCGGCTATTCGATGAACGACACGGTGGTGGTGTTCGACCGACTGCGGGAGAACCTGCGCAAGTTCCGCAGGATGTCCCTGCGGGAGGTGATCGAGCTGTCGATCAACGAGACCCTGTCCCGCACGATCATCACCGGTCTGACTGCGCTGCTGGCCCTGTTCGGCCTGGCCCTGTTCGGCGGGGAGGCCCTGCGCACCTTCGCCATCGCCCTGATCTTCGGCATCTCCATCGGCACCTATTCGTCCATCTATGTGGCCTCGCCGATCATCCTCCTGTGGGGCGTCAAGTCCGGCGACGACGACGAGCCGACCCTGGTGGGCGGTGCGGCCCAGGCGGCCATGGCGCAGAAGGCCGCGGCCCTGAAGGCCGGGCGGCGGGAGGGCTGAGGCCCCCATGGCGGAGCTCAGGCAACCGCCGGCGATCGAGGCCTTCGGCCGGGGCGGCTTCCGGATCGAGGGCGTGCGCCACGAGGGGCCGGTCCTGATCCTGTCCGATGCCGTCACGGGCTGGAGCGGGGAGGGCACCGTCGAGGCGGTGTCCGCGGTCCTGGCCGCGCCCCGGGCGGAGGTGGAATTCCTGATCCTGGGCACCGGCCCCGCGCTGTCCCCGCCGGGGGCGGCCCTGCGCGAGGCGCTTCGCCAGGCGGGACTGGGGCTGGAGGTCCTGACCACGCCGGAGGCGGCCAGGCTCTACAATCTCATGGCCCGGGACGGACGGCGGGTGGCCGCGGCCCTGCGTCCGGTGGACTGACGAAAAACCGCCCGCGAAATTGAGCCTGCGCAAAATCCGGCTGCATCCGGCGACGAACAGGCCTATACCCTGTACAATCTCCCGTCGCTTCGGCGACCGGGATCACACAATTGATGGGGTTCCCATGGCTGGTCTTCTCTCGAACTTCCGCAACACGATCATCCTCAGCTGCCTGATCGCGCTGGTCTTCCTGGTCGGCTACGGCATGCACTACGAGAAGATGTATCACGGGGTGCTGGAGGTCCACGGCAACTACGTCCAGGCGGTGCTGCGCTGGGCGCACACCTTCTCCGGCATCCTGTGGATCGGGCTGCTCTACTACTTCAACTTCGTCCAGATCCGGAAGATGCCCGACATCCCGGCGGAGCTGAAGCCCGCCGTGTCCAAGTTCATTGCCCCCGAAGCCCTGTTCTGGTTCCGCTGGTCGGCCCTTGCGACCTGGGTGTTCGGCGTGATCCTGGCCTGGAGCCGCGGCTATCTGTTCGACGCCTATACCCTGGGCGCGATGAGCGGTTTCCATGACGCGCGGGTGGTGTTCATCGGCGTCGGCATGTGGCTGGCGACCATCATGTTCCTCAATGTCTGGGTGTTCATCTGGCCGAACCAGAAGATCGCGCTCGGCATGGTCGAGGGCGACGCCGACGCCAAGGCCCGGGCCGGCCGCACGGCCATGCTGTTCTCCCGGACGAACCTGCTGCTGTCCATTCCGATGCTGACGGCCATGACCATGAACCAGACGATCTTCAGCTGACGATCCGTCAGGTTCAGGCAAAGACCACCGGCGGCCGGGCGGATTCGAGAGCATCCGTCCGGCCGTTGACGTCATGATGACTTCCGATCTCGACAGCAGCCTGCAGGCCGCCGACCCCGACCGGTGGCTGGCCACCCGCTTCATCTCCGACCCGCAGGCGCGGGCAGAGATCGTCGCGCTCTACAGTCTCGACCTGGAGCTGGGGGCCGTGGCCCTGCGCGCCAGCAACCCCCTGATGGCGGAAATCCGCTTCGCCTGGTGGCGGGAGCGGTGCGAGGCCCTGGCGGACGGGGGCGCGGGCGGCGAGCACCCGGTGCTGGCGGCGCTTGCCCCCGCGCTCGCGGACGGCCGCTTTCCCCTGTCCGCCCTCGACACCATGATCGCCGCCCGCCATGCGGAGCTGGCCGATCCCTGGTTCGAGGACGAGGCCGGGCTGGACCAGTATCTCGACGATCTCGACGTCTCCCTGGCGGCCGCGGCCGCGGTCCGGCTGGACGCTGCGGCGGACCCGCAGGCCCTGCGGGCCGCGGCCCGCCTGTCCGGCCTGGCCCGGCTGGCGCAGCGGGAAGCGGCACCTGGGACCACGCCCGCATGGTGGCCGCAGACCTGGCGGTCCCTGGCGGAGGAGACCGGCCGTGCCGACGAGGTCCTGCGCCACCTGGGCCAGAAGCTCGGCCAACTGCGTTTGGCCGCCCGCGCCGCACCGCGCCTTGCGCCCGCGGCCTTTCCGGCCATTGCCCATGCTGCCTTGGCACTGGAGCGTCAGGCCGGGCCGCTGGGCCGTCGTCTGCGCCTGACCTGGGCCGTGGCGGTGGGTCGAGTCTAGACGGGCTGGGGCTCGGCCCCCGCCGTCGCCTGCCAGGCCTCGAGGTCGGCGAGCGCCCGCTGGCTCATCAGCCGCTTCTTGGCCCGCCCCCGTTCCGGCGGGGCCAGCTTGCGCCCGTCCTCGGACTTCCGCGGGGCCTCCATCGGCGGCAGCAGGCCATAGTTCACGTTCATCGGCTGGAACGAGCCCTTGCCGTCCGCCAGATGCCCGCCGGTCACATGGGCGATCAGCGCCCCCAGCGCCGTGGTGGGCGGCGGCGGTGCCAGGTCCGCCCCCAATGCCGTGGCGGCGGCGAAGCGCCCGCTCAGCAGGCCGATGGCCGCGCTTTCCACATAGCCCTCGACGCCGGTGATCTGTCCGGCAAAGCGGATCCGCGGCTCGCTCTTCAGACGCAGCTGCGGGTCCAGCAGGCGCGGGGACTGGATGAAGGTGTTCCGGTGCAGGCCACCGAGCCGGGCGAACTGCGCGTTTTCCAGCCCGGGGATTCGGCGGAAGATCTCCACCTGGGCGGCGTGCTTCAGCTTCGTCTGGAAGCCGACGATGTTGTAGAGGGTGCCCAGGGCATTGTCCTGGCGCAGCTGGACCACGGCGTAGGGCTTTTCCAGCGGGGCGTGGGGATTGGTGAGACCCACCGGCTTCATGGGGCCGTGGCGCAGGGTCTCGCGCCCCCGCTCGGCCATCACCTCGATGGGCAGGCAGCCGTCGAAATAGGGGGTGTCGGTCTCCCACTCCCGGAACTCCGCCTTCGGGCCGTCGATCAGGGCCTGGACGAAGGCGTCATACTGCTCCCGGTTCAGGGGGCAGTTGATATAGGCGGCCGCGTCCCCGCCCGGGCCCTCCTTGTCATAGCGGGACTGTCGCCAGGCGATGGACATGTCGATGCTGTCCGCATGCAGGATCGGGGCAATGGCGTCGAAGAAGGCCAGCTGGTCCTCCCCGGTCCGGGCCAGGATCGCCCGGGTCAGGGGCTCCGAGGTCAGGGGGCCGCTGGCGATGATGGTCTGGCCCCAGTCCGCGTCCGGCCATCCGTCCACCTCGCCCCGCGCCAGGGTGATGCGGGGGTGGTTCGACAGGGCCGCCGTGACCGCCTCGGAAAAGCCATCCCGGTCCACGGCCAGGGCCCCGCCGGCTGGCACCTGGTGCTGGTCCGCGGCCCGCAGGATCAGGGAGTTCAGCCGACGCATCTCCGCGTGCAGCAGGCCGACGGCATTGTACTCCCAGTCATCGGACCGGAAGGAGTTGGAACAGACGAGTTCCGCGCAGCCGCTGGTCTGGTGGACGGGGGTAGCGCGAAGCGGCCGCATCTCGTGCAGCACGACGGGAACACCGGCCTCGGCGACCTGCCAGGCGGCTTCGGAACCGGCGAGACCGGCCCCGATGATGTGGATGGGTTTCAGTGTCATGGCCGAACCATAGGCAAAGGACCGGGAGGATCAACCGCCGCATTGCCGCAACACCTGAAGGCAGCGAATCATTTCCACAAATCTTTCGTGTCCCGGCGGAACAAAATTCGTTAATGTCTGCTCAAGCGTCAGTCTGACGCCCTAGTGTGGGGTAGTGGCATGTCTTCAGCCCGGTCGGCCCGGGTGACCAGTCTCGAGCGGGCGCTGCACTTCAGTCTGGCGGCCTGGCGGGATTCGTGGTTCGTCCTCTCGCTGTCCGTCCTCGGACCGGCGGTGATGTTCTTTGGCGAGCATGGCCCGGTCTCGCGGGATCTGGGCATGGCCCTGATCGCGGGTGGGGCGGCCTGGTCGGCCCTGATGTTCGCGCCCCTGACGGCGGGCCTCTATCGCTCCGCACTCAATCGCTATTCGGGGCCGGAGGCGCGGCGATATCCCAAGGGCCTGGGCGGGTTTCGCCTGGGGGGCGGAGAAGCGCGGATGGTCGGCCTGGCCATCCTGATGTTCCTGCTGGCGGTGCTGTTCCTGGCCCCGGCGGCGCTGGTCGCCGCGGCGGTGGCCTTCGTCTTCCGCAGCCAGGGGGAACTCAGTGTCCTCGGCGCCCTTCGCTACGGGGCCTATTGCGGGCTGGGCGTGCTGGCGCTCTATCCCTTCGTCGCCCTGCGGGTGGCGCTGGGCGGGGTCGCCACCGTGGCGGAGGACGGCATCCGCCTGTTCCAGACCTGGCCCATGACCCAGAAGCGCCTGGTGGCGCTGGGGCTGCCCCTGGTGGTGATCCTGCTGCTCTATCCCCTGGCCCTGTCCGCGGCGGCGCTGGCGAACCTGCAGGAAACCGGAGATTTCGCCCTGGGGGCCAGCCGCTGGCCGGTGCTCGATGCCCTGGGCGGGGCGGTCCTGTCCGGGCTGTTCCACGGGGCCCTGATGCCGGCCCTGTTCGCCGGGGCCCTGACGCATCTCTATCTCAAGTGGCGGCCGGACGTGCCCGCCGTGGCCCGCCGCAAGCCGGTCCTTCGGGTGGTGGCCGATCTGGTGGAGACGGGTGCCGGGCAAGGGGATGCCGCCGACGCCGTGGCCGCCGCCAATGACGGCGATGCCTACGGACGACCGCAGGATGACCGGCTTGTGGCCGGGCAGACCCGGCGCAGCGCCGCCGCCTATCAGATCGGGGCCGACCGGATCCAGTGGCCCGACCATCGCTCCGTCGCCTTCGACACCTCCGGACAGGCGTTCGGCGAGCCCGCGCCCCTTGCGCCGACCCCGGTGCCGGAAGGCGTGTGGCCGGAGATGGAGGCCATGGCCCAGCGCTATGCCCGCAGCTACGAACCGGTCTTGGGCGTGGCCGGACCCGCCGGTCACCCACCGGTCTTCGACGGGGAGGGCCACGAGCATGCCCGCTCCCCCATCGATCCCTCCGTGACGAGCCTGGAGCACCCCATGCTCCTCGCGCCGGAACGGTCCTGGACAGTGCCGGAACCGGCGGGCGGGGCCCATGACGGCACCCCGGCGGCGGCCGTCGAGGGCGGGACCGTGCAACAGCCCGAAACCTCGCCCGAGTCAGGACCCGACGCAGAACGTCGCCTGGACTCCGCGCCGCAGAAGGATCTGGCGGACCTGTTCTGGCTCAGTGGCGTGGTGCCGCCGGAGGTGATGGCATCCTCCGGGCCCGAGGCCGCTGCCGCCGAGCCCGCCGCCGCCGACCCCGTCGTGCCCGACGCCGCTGCGGCCCGTCCGGCCCTGCCGGGGCTGCCCCGGCCGGAGGCGGCCAATGCCGACGACCTGGCCGAGGAGGCCGGGCGCGCGCCGGTCATGGCCCTTGCCCCCTCCGCCCAGGACGCGCCGCCTCCGGTCCAGGTGATCGCCTATCTGCCGCCGCGGCCCTTCCACCCGGTGGCAACCGGTCTGGATGCGGCGGTGGCTGCCAATGATGCCGCGCCGCCGCCGGTCGCGCCGGAAGTGCTGACACCGGCGGTGCCGCCGATCCGTGAGACCCTCGAGGCGGCGGAGGGGCAGGAGGGATGAGGCGCACCTTCTCCCCGACGGATGCCGCGGTGGAAGGCTTCCGGATCGTTCGCCGCAGGCCGGACGTCCTGGTGATCTGGACCGGGCTGGTGTTGCTGACCGCCGCGGTCTCCGTGGGCCTGGTCTGGAGCAGCCTCGCCCCCGACTTCGCCAGCGTGATCAGCGCCCTGCAGAGCCGGGTCCGACCCGATGTGCTGCAGCCGGTGGCGGAGAAGGTGCGCGGCACCCAGCTGCTGCTGACCCCGGTCAGTGCCACCCTGCACGCCGTCCTCGGTGCCGCCATCCTGCGGGCCGTGCTGCGGCCGGACAGCCGGTCCGTCGGCTATCTCGGCTTCGGCGGCGACGAGTTCCGGGTGTTCCTGGTGCAGATGGTCTGCGGCCTGATCACCGCCGGCGTCCTGATCGCTTGGGTCCTGTTCGTGGTGGTCTTCACTGCCATCGGCATCGCCGCGGCGGGCCTGCATTCAGGCGAGATCGGCAAGGCCGTGCTCTGGGCCGTGGTGATCGGCGGTGTCGTCGGGGTGGTCGGCATCGTCTATGTGGCCATCCGCCTCTCCCTGGCCGCGCCCATGACCTTTGCCGACAGGGAATTCCGGCTGTTCGAGTCATGGGGGCGGACCCGGGGGCAGGTCTGGAGGCTGGCGGGGGCCTATGTGCTGGCCTATTTCCTCCAGCTGGTAGTGGCGCTCGCCCTGATGGTGACGGGGATCGTGGCCGGGGGACTGGTCTTCGTGGCGAGCGGGGGCCCGGCGATCCTGACGGCCCATGGCGATGCCCTGGCGATCCTCAAGGCGGCCTGGCCCGCGGCCCTGGTCGGTCTCCTGCCGGTCAGCCTGGCGTCAGTCATCAGCACTTTGGTGCTGCAGGCCACGGCGGCAAGCGCCTATCTGGCCCTGTCCCGGGATGCGGCCTGAGCCATCGGCCCGCCGCGCCGCGACGGGATTTGCCTCATCCCCCTTGCCACCGGCCTGCGGGTCGGTGATTGAAGCAGGCCCGCTGCACCGATCCATCTCGGACCCGGCTGCAATCCCGTGAAAGATCCGGACCATGAGCGAATTCCCGGCGACCGATGTCGCCCTTGAAGGCTTCCGACTGACCCGCGAGCAGCCGCGGGCCGTGCTGGCCTGGGCGGCGGTGCGGGTCGGCTTCACCCTGGCGGCAATCTTCGTCATGAATGCCGTGTCCGGTCCGCAGCTGACGGCCTTCATGTCCGCGGTGGCCGCTGGCCACTCCATGGACGACCTCCAGCGCACGGCCGAGCCCCTGCTGCCGACCCTGCTGGGGCTGGTCCCGTTCGATCTAGCGGTGCAGGCCATCCTGATGACCGCCGTGTTCCGGGCCGTCGCCCAGCCCCTGACCTCGGGGCCGTTCTTCCTCAGCGTCGGGGTGGACGAGCTGCGGATGTTCGGCGTGAACCTGCTGGGCATGGCCGCCCTGATGATCGGGGCCCTGGGTGTGTCGGTCATCGGCGGGGGCGTCTCCCTGCTGGCCGGTGCCGCGGGACCCGCCGGGCCGCTGATTGCCGCCGCCTATTTCGCAGCCGTGGTGGCGGGCGGGGGATATGTGGCCGTGCGCCTGTCCCTGATCCCGGCCCTGAGCCAGGTGGAAGGTCGCTTCGCCCTCAGCGACGGCTGGCGCATGACCACCGGCCGCCACTGGGTCCTGGCCGGGGCCTATGTGATGGCGGCGATCCTGGGTGTTCTGATCTATCTGCTGGGGGCGGTGATCGGCTCGGTGTTCCAGCTGCTGGACACGTCGCATTCCGTCAGCTTCACGTCGCCCACGGCGGTGCTGTCCACCGCCTGGATGGCCCTGGTGGGGGTCCTGATCAGCGTGGTCCTGCAGGCCCCGGGTGCCGCGGCGGTGCAGGCCATCCTGTCCCTGCGCCGGACGGTCTGACCCCGGTCCGGTGCGCCGTCAGCCGACCCGCCGGTCGATGGCGCTGATCCGGGCCTTGCGACGGGCTTCGTGCCGGGACAGCACGTCGGCCAGATAGCGGCCCGTCCAGCTGTCCGCATCGGCGGCGACGGATTCCGGCGTGCCCTGGCTGACGATCCGGCCGCCGCCGTCGCCCCCTTCGGGCCCGAAGTCGAGGATCCAGTCTGCCGTCTTCACCACGTCCAGATTGTGCTCGATCACCACCACGGTGTTGCCCTGGTCCACCAGCTCGTGCAGCACCTCGAGGAGCTTGCGGGTGTCCTCGAAGTGCAGGCCCGTGGTCGGCTCGTCGAGGATGTAGAGGGTGCGGCCGGTGGCGCGGCGGGACAGCTCCTTGGACAGCTTCACCCGCTGGGCCTCGCCGCCGGACAGGGTGGTGGCCTGCTGGCCGACCTTCACATAGCCGAGGCCGACCCGCTTGAGGGTGGCCATCTTGTCGCGGATCGGGGGCACGGCCTTGAAGAAGTCCGCCGCCTCGTCGACCGTCATGTCCAGCACCTCGGCGATGGACTTGCCACGGAACAGGATCTCCAGGGTCTCGCGGTTGTATCGCTTGCCCTTGCAGATGTCGCAGGTGACGTAGACGTCGGGCAGGAAGTGCATCTCGATCTTGATGACCCCGTCCCCCTGGCAGGCCTCGCAGCGGCCGCCCTTGACGTTGAACGAGAAGCGCCCGGGGCCGTAGCCGCGGACCTTGGCTTCCGGCAGCCCGGCGAACCAGTCCCGGATCGGTCCGAACGCGCCTGTGTAGGTGGCCGGATTGGACCGGGGCGTGCGGCCGATCGGGCTCTGGTCGATGTCGATGACCTTGTCGAAATGCTCCAGCCCCTCGATCTTCTCGTGGGGGGCAGGGGCGTCGGAGGCGTTGTTCAGCCGCCGGGCCGCGGCCTTGTAGAGGGTTTCCAGGGTGAAGGTGGACTTGCCGCCGCCGGACACACCGGTGATGCAGGTGAACACCCCCACCGGAATCTCGCCCGTGACGGATTTCAGGTTGTTGCCCCGGGCGCCGATGACCCGCAGCAGCTTCTTGCGATTGATCTTGCGCCGGGTCTCCGGGATCGGAATGTCCCGGGTGCCGGTCAGATACTGGCCGGTGAGGCTTTCCGGCGTGTCCATGATGTCCTGCGGCTTGCCCTGGGCCACGATGGCCCCCCCGTGCACGCCGGCGGCCGGGCCCATGTCGATCACGTAGTCCGCCGTCAGGATGGCTTCCTCGTCGTGCTCCACCACCAGGACCGAATTGCCGAGGTCCCGGAGGCCCTTGAGGGAGGTCAGCAGCCGGGTGTTGTCCCGCTGGTGCAGGCCGATGGACGGCTCGTCCAGCACATAGAGGACACCCGTCAGGCCCGACCCGATCTGGGAGGCCAGGCGGATCCGCTGGCTCTCCCCCCCCGACAGGGTGCCCGATGCCCGGGACAGGCTGAGATAGTCCAGCCCCACGTCGTTCAGGAACCGCAGGCGGTCGTTGATCTCCTTCAGGATGCGCCGGGCGATCTCCATGTCCTTGGCCGAGAGGCGGTTGGAGACGTCCTCGAACCAGAACCGGGCGTCCTTGATGGACAGGGCGGAGACATCGGCGATGGACCGTGCATCGATCTTCACCGCCAGGGCCTCGGGCTTCAGTCGCTGGCCTCCGCAGGCCTCGCAGGGGGTGTCGGACTGGTAGCGGCCGAGCTCCTCCCGCACCCAGGCGGAGTCCGTCTCCCGCCAGCGGCGCTCGAGATTGGGCATGACGCCCTCGAAGGGCTTCACCACCTCGTACCGGCGGGCCTGGTCGTCATAGATGAACTTGATCTTCTCCGCTCCGGTGCCCCGCAGGATCACCTCGTGCGCCTTGATCGGCAGGTCCCGCCAGGCCGCATCCATGGAGAAGCCGTAGTGCCGGGCCAGGGCCTGCAGGGTCTGGGTATAGAGGGGCGACGGCCCTCGCGCCCAGGGGGCCACGGCCCCGTGGTGCAGGGACTTGTCCGGATCGGGAACGATCAGGTCCGGATCGAAGGTCAGCTTCTGGCCCAGGCCGTCGCAGGTGGGGCAGGCCCCGAAGGGATTGTTGAAGGAGAACAGCCGGGGCTCGATCTCGGTGATGGTGAAGCCTGAGACGGGGCAGGCAAAGCGCTCGGAAAACAGGATCTTGCGCGGCTCTGTTTCACTCTCCGCCAGATCGGCGAATTCGGCGGTGGCGAGGCCGTCGGCCAGGCGGAGCGCCGTCTCCAGACTGTCCGCCAGCCGCTGCTCGATGCCGCCCTTGACCACGATCCGGTCCACGACGATGTCGATATCGTGCTTGAACTTCTTGTCGAGGGTCGGGGCCTCCTCGATCAGATAGAGGGTCCCGTCGATCTTCAGGCGCTGGAAGCCCGCCCGCTGCCACTCGGCGATCTCCTTGCGGTACTCGCCCTTGCGGCCGCGGATCACCGGGGCCAGCAGGTTCAGGCGGGTGCCTTCCGGCAGGGTGGTGATCTTGTCCACCATCTGGCTGATGGTCTGGCTCTCGATGGGCAGGCCCGTGGCGGGGGAGTAGGGCACCCCCACCCGCGCCCAGAGCAGGCGCATGTAGTCGTGGATCTCCGTCACCGTGCCGACGGTGGAACGGGGGTTCTTGGAGGTGGTCTTCTGCTCGATGGAGATGGCCGGGGACAGGCCCTCGATCAGGTCCACGTCCGGCTTGCCCATCAGCTCCAGGAACTGGCGGGCATAGGCGGACAGGCTCTCCACATACCGGCGCTGACCCTCCGCATAGATGGTGTCGAAGGCCAGCGAACTCTTGCCCGAGCCGGACAGGCCCGTCAGCACCACCAGCTGTCCGCGGGGAATGTCGACATCCACGCCCTTCAGATTGTGCTCCCGGGCGCCGCGCACGCGGATGAATGCGGATGGATCGGTCATTCGCTGCGGGGCTCTTTCTGAACGGGCTGGCTTGCCCAGAGGGATGTAGGGTCATGGACCGGAAAGCGCACGTGAACAATAGGAGAACAAATTTTGTTTTCAAGTCAAATGAAAGGTCAGATGACACTCCGAGGACACGGCGAAAGGTCCCCCGGACAGGCATCCCCGCCAAGTCGAACGCCTGATGCCCGAGCGGGTTGCGTTGTGAGAATCGCACGGCGGTGAGATGGTTAATTGGCGGCTGCCCACGACTGTGGCACAAGGCCGCCGGATGGACAGGTTTGGAGCAGACCGGTCCGGAATCGGGGGCAGATGGCACTGCTCGCTGGAACACCGCCGGGGTTCCGGGTGCCATGTGCGGATCGAATGCCTGAGCGGAGAGACCATGCGCACCCTGGCCGTGCTGTCACGAAAGGGCGGAACCGGAAAGACCACGGTGGCGCTGCATCTGGCGGTCCAGGCGGAGCTGAGCGGCCGCAAGACCCTGGTGGCCGATCTGGATCCCCAGCGCTCCACCTGTGAATGGTCCCGGGAGCGGTCGCGATTTGCCCGGACGCCCCTGGTGACGGAGGCAAAGGTCGGCACCCTGTTCACCCAGCGGCTGAGTTCGGCCCGGGACGGCTATGACCTGATGGTGATCGATACCCGGCCCTCCACGGACCTGGAATGTGCCGAGGCGGTGCGCTGGGCGGACCTGTGCCTGATCGTGGTGCGCCCCTGCTATTTCGACCTCAAGGCCATCACCCGCACCGTCGAGCTGGTGAGCAACATGAACAAGCGGGGAATGTTCCTGATCAATCAGGCCCCGTCCCGCCGGAATGGCGAGGAGCCCCGGATCATCGCCGACACCTTCGAGGCGCTGCTGGACATGGGTCTGCCCGTGGCACCCGTCGGCCTGCGCTACCGGGCCGCCTACCAGAACTCCGTGCGGGAGGGACGGGTCGCCCAGGAGCTGGACGCGTCCAGCCTGGCCTCCCTCGAGGTGCGGTCCCTCTGGAATCACGTGTCCGGCGCGATCTGGCCGGAGGCCGTTGTGCCCGCGGCAGACAGCAGCCCACTGGCCCTGGTCTCCTGAGGGCGGATCGTCCGCGGCCGGGGGATCAGGCGCGGCTGTTCAGGGTCACGGCGACGGAGTCGCCGATGGTCGAACGGGCCCGGCTGGTATAGCCGACCGGCTTGGCGCGATTGGCGATCACTTCCCTGGCAATGGCGTGGACCAGGCCTTCGGTGATGGTGCGCGCGGCTTCCAGCACCTGGCCATGACGGGTCAGGGCCGTGTCGAAGGCCCGGGTGGCCGTGACCAGCGCCCGGCGACGCCCCTCGGTCGCCAGCTTCAGCACCGACGGATCCTGCTTCAGCCGCGCGGATTCCAGGCGATAGATGTTGGCCAGCCGGGCGGTCTCGCTCACGGTCGCGGCCACGTCCTGGGGGCGCCGCGCCTCGAAGGCCTCGGTCTCCCGGCGGATCATGGCCGTCAGCCGGTCGGTCAGAAGGATCAGCTGATCCACCCGCTCATTGGCGGAAGCATCCACGGGGGCATCAGGGGCAGGGGTCACGAGGCTCTCCTGGCATAGGCTGCGGTTCCCTGACGGGCCGAGGCAGGCGAGGGGGCCGACGGCATCGGGGGGACGGTGGAGCTAATCGGGGTCGGGGTGGAGGTCGGGGGCGTGAGCGGCGACAGACCCTGGAGGCGCAGCATTTCCTGCTCCACCGGACGGGCGAGGCCGATGCCGCCGTGGGCCACCATCTGCTTGGCCATGGCGTCGTTCAGGAACGACCGGAAGGCCTTTTCTCCCTCTCCGCCGCCGAAGGCGGAGTTGTCGTTCACCCCCTGGAACATGCTGCCGATCATCTGGGCCAGGAAGGTCTGCTCGAAGGTCTTGGCGGTGTCCGCGATCTTCTTGCGGGTGGCGGTCTCCGGCACGCTCGGAATGCCCGAGGTCAGGGACTGGGTCTGCGGCAGGCCGGGGGAGGAGAGCGCGCTCATCACAGCACCTCGATATCGGCCTGGAGGGCCCCGGCAGCCTTGATGCTCTGCAGGATGGAGATCATGTCCCGGGGGGTGACGCCCAGGGCATTCAGGCCCTTGACCAGGGACTCGAGGGACACCCCGGACTGCAGCACGATCAGCCGCTTGCCCTTTTCCTCGTCGATCTTGATGGAGGAGGAGGGGGTGACCTGGGTGGTGCCCTGGCTGAAGGGGGCCGGCTGGCTGACCTGAGGCTTCTCGTTCACGGTGATGGACAGGTTGCCCTGGTCGATGGCGACCTTGGACACCCGGACGTCGCCCGTGACCACCACCACGCCGTCCACCTCGTTGATCACCACCCGGGCGGGATTGTCGGGCTCGACCTCGAGCTGCTCCAGCCCGGTGACGAAGCTCATGATGTTGGCGCCTTCCGGGGGGCTGACGGTGACGATGGTGGGGTTGTCGGCCGAGGCGGCCCCGGGATAGCTGCGGTTGATCTCGTCGGCGATCCGCAGGGCGGTGGTGAAGTCGGGATTGTGCAGGGACAGGCGCATCTTCGACATGTTGCCCATCTTGAACTCGCTCTCCCGCTCGATCTCCGCCCCGGAGGCGATGCGCCCCGAGGTCGGCACCCCGCGAGTCACCGAACTGCCCGACGCCCCGGAGGCCGAGACGGCACCGGTTTCCACCGTGCCCTGGGCCACGGCGTAGATCTGGTTGTCGGCCCCCATCAGGGCGGTCACCACCAGCGTCCCGCCCAGCAGGCTCTTGGCATCGCCCATGGACGAGACCGTCACGTCGATCTTGGACCCCGCCGCGGCGAAGGGCGGCAGCTTGGCCGTGACCATGACGGCTGCGATGTTCTTGGTGTCGATGGTGGCATCCCGGGTGTTGACCCCCATCCGCTCCATCATCGACATCAGGCTCTGCTTGGTCATCGGCACGTTGCGCAGGCTGTCGCCCGTGCCGTTGAGCCCCACCACCAGGCCATAGCCCACCAGGTCGTTGGAGCGGACCCCCTCGAAGCTGACAATGTCCTTGATCCGCGAGCGGGCCTCGGCGACCCCGCTGACCACCAGGCCGGACAGCAGCGCGGCCAGCAGCAGGGGGAGTCGGAACTTGGCAGATGACATGTGGGGCAACCCTGTCCTTGACGTCGTGCGGGCGGTCACACTCCACCGCCCCCGGTCCCCATGCGACATCCGTGCCAGTTGGAATTTTGAAAATCCCATATAAATCAGAGGTCCGTGTGGTTAACGCCGCGGGCCACCCGGCAAGAATTTCCGTGACGTTAAGGAATGGGCAAGATCGGCGGCGCAATTCTTGCCGCATGAACAGGATGGCGTTTCGATGAAGGTCAACGGTTCCGGTCCCGCTCCGGGCATCGCCCCGGCCACCGGTCGGGCGAAGCCCGCGTCGTCCGGCTTCACCCTGGGCGGCGTCGAGGGTGCCGCGTCCGGCAGCCCGGCTGCGCGGACGATGGGGGCGGCCTCCCTGACCAGCGTCGATGCCCTGCTGGCACTGCAGGAGCAGCCCAACCTGCTCGACCGTCGCCGGCGGGCGGTGAAGCGGGCCGGACGCATCCTGGATCACCTGGAGCAGGTCAAGCTCACCCTGCTGGAGGCGGGCCCCACGGAAGGGGCCCTGGACCAACTGGCGGCGGCGGTCCGCGAAGCCCGGGAGGACACCTCCGACGAGGGTCTCGAAGGCGTCCTGAACGATATCGAAACTCGCGCGGCCGTGGAACTTGCCAAGCGCGAGGTCGCCCGCAAGGCGCGCTGAACCCGGGCCACGCCCCGCGACCGTTGCACTCCGTTGATCCCGCGCAATTCGGTGCTATAAGCGCTTCCGCGCATATGGGGGCGTGTTTTCAGAGCGTGGGACGGTCTGATGGTGACGATCGCTTCAGTCGGTAATAAAGCCGGGGCCATGACGATGAGTGATGATTATCGGCCTCGGGAAGACGAGCCGTTCATGAATGATCGTCAGCTCGAATATTTCAAGACCAAGCTGCTCAACTGGAAAGAGGATATCCTCAAGGAATCCCGCGAGACTTTGAGCCACCTCCAGACAGAAACTGAAAACCATCCGGACCTTGCCGACCGCGCCTCTTCTGAAACCGACCGGGCGCTGGAGCTTCGGACCCGCGACCGTCAGCGCAAGCTGATCTCCAAGATCGACGCCGCCCTTCGCCGGGTCGAGGACGGCAGCTACGGCTATTGCGAGGAGACCGGGGAGCCGATCGGCATCGCCCGGCTGGAAGCCCGCCCCATCGCCACCCTCAGCGTCGAGGCGCAGGAGCGGCATGAGCGCCGCGAACGGGTCCACCGGGACGATTGAGGCCAGGGCCCCCGGGGCCGGGACCTCAGCTCCGGGTGACCACCAGGTCCGGTGCCGCGGGCCGTTCTGCCAGCATCCGGCGGATGCAGGGCAGCACCTCCTCCGCCGTCGGGACCGACGCCCAGCTGCCCGGCAGCCAGTCCGGGGTCACGCGCTGTTGCACCGTGTGGTCGATCAGGTCGAAGAACGGCTGCCAGAAGCCCTTCAGATCGGCAAAGACGATGGGCTTGTTGTGCAGGCTGAGACGCCGCCACGAGATCAGCTCGATGACCTCCTCAAGCGTGCCGACGCCGCCGGGAAACACGGCGAAGGCGTCGGAGGCCTCGAACATCATCCGCTTGCGGTCATGCATGTTGTCGACCACGACGGTCTCCACATCGTCATAGATGACCTCCTGCCGACGGAGAAAGTCGGGGATGACGCCATAGACGCGGCCGCCGGCCTGGTGGGTGGCCTTGGCCGCCGCGCCCATCAGCCCGATGCCGCCTCCGCCATAGACCAGACGCACATCCTCGGCGGCCAGCTGTCGGCCAAAGGCGGCAGCGCCGGCCAGGAAGTCCGGATCGGCCGTGTTGGACGAGCCGCAGAACAGGCACACGGACAGGGGCGAGCCGGGGCTGGCGGGGGAGGGTGCGGGCGGGCGTTCGGCCATCTGTTCGGCTCCATTCGCGGGACGTGGCCCCAGCTTCGGCACCCGGGGCATCGCAGACAAGCGGTTTCTGGGCAAAGATTTGCTGGAAAGTCGCCCGGGACCTTGTATCCGCTGGGGCCGACGATGATCTACGCTCTGCCGATGCGACGGCGGAGACGACCGCGCCATGGCACGAACTGGGGTCGAGTGTTGCAGTCCACGCAAGAAGTGACGAGGCAGGTCCGATTCGCGGCAGGGGTGCTCCTTGCCCTGGGCCTGGCGGCGTGCGGGGGAGATCGGTCGTCCGGCACGGCGGGTCATCCCTCCGGCGGAGCGTCTGCTTTGGCAGCCTCGCCCCAGGTCCAGGCCAATGCCCCGGGGGGTACCGCGCTTCCACCGCCGCCGGACCCGACCGCCGCCGACTATGTGGAGGCCCCGGTGGTCCTCGCAGGCGCGCGGACCGCGGACGGGCAGGTGACGGTCTCCGGCCGGGCGGCCCCGGATTCCATCGTCCGGCTGTCCGCTCCCGAGGGGCAGAGCTGGGGGATGACGGCGGGCGGTGATGGCCAGTGGAGCTTTTCCGTCCCCGTCGGCGATCATCCCCGGATGATGGCCCTGACGGCGGAAAAGGTCGGGCGGTCCGTGCACATCGACGGGGCCGTGGTGGTGCTGCCGGCACCGGGCATTCCGGTGGCGATCGCCCGTCCCGGCTACGGGGCCCGCAGCATCGGCCTGCAGTCGATCCGGCCGGTGATCATGTCCGTGGACTATGACGGCGGCGGTGGCGGAATCCTTGCCGGCGTTGCCCGGCCCGGCTCGGTCGTGCACCTGTCCATCGACGGGCTCGAGGCGGCGGTGGCCCGGACCGACGCTCAGGGCCGCTTCATCGCGCCGGCCATCAAGCAGCCCCTGAAGGCCGGTCAGCGCATGATCCGGGTGGAGAACAGCGACGGTGCCGCCCAGATCCAGACCGAGGTGCAGCCTCCCGGTCCGCTGGACGGGATCTATGCCGCCCGGCGGCAGGCCGATGGATGGCGTCTGGACTGGCGCTCCGGCCCACGGGCGGTGCAGAGCACGGTGATCTTCGACAGTGCGCAGCAGGCCCTGGCCGGGTCCCGGCCATGAGCGGGGCCCTGCGACGGACCATGCCCCGGGGGCAGATCAGCCCGCCGGGCGACCAGATCGCCTTCTGGTCCTCCATGCGCAGCCTGGCCGCCATAGTCGGCCGGTCCGGTGCGCCGCACCTGCGGCTGCGCCTGTCCGTGGCGCTGTTCCTGACCGTGGCGGGCAAGCTCACCGGTGTCGTCGCCCCGCTGCTGCTGGGGCAGGCCGTGAACCGCCTGAGCCACAAGGCCGGACCGGCGGCGCAGGTGGGGCTGAGCTTCGCGGCCCTGGTGATCGGCTGGGCGGTGATCCGGTTCCTGTCCGCCGCGGCCCCGCAGATGCGCGACATCGTCTTCGGCCCGGTGGCCATGGCGGCCCAGCGGCGCTCGGCGGCGGAGACCTTCGCCCATGCCCTGCGGCTGTCCCTGGACTATCACCAGACCAAGCGCACCGGCTCCCTGGCCCGGACCGTGGATCGTGGAGCGAGGTCGGTGGACTTCCTCCTTCGCGTGCTGGTCTTCAACCTGGCCCCCACGGCCCTCGAGCTGGTGTTCGCCGCCGGGGTGCTGGCCAAGGCCTATGACTGGCGGTTCGCCGCGACGGCGGTGGCCACGGTGGCGATCTACGGTGTCCTGACCTTTGCCATTTCCGACTGGCGGATCGGCCATCGCCGCAAGCTGAACGAGGCGGATTCGGAGGCTTCCGGCCGCTCCATCGACGCCCTGCTCAACTACGAGACCGTGAAGGTCTTCGGGGCCGAGACCCGAGCCGCGGCGGACTATGACCGCGCCCTGGCCGCCTATGGGGAGGCGTCGGAGCAGGCCAATGCGTCCCTCGCCGTCCTGAACATCGTCCAGTCCGGGATCATGAGCCTGGGGCTGGGCGTCATGGCCCTGCTGGCCGGTTACCAGGCCGCCAACGGGCACATGGGGCCGGGGGACGTCACCGCCTCGATCCTGATCCTGATCTCCCTCTACCAGCCCCTGAACATCCTGGGCTTTGCCTACCGGGAAATCCGCCAGTCCCTGATCGACATGGAATCCATGCTGGTGCTCAAGGCCCTGGAGCCGGACATTGCCGATGCGCCGGACGCCCGGACCCTGCCGGCGGTGCCCCGGGGGCAGGGGGGGCGGCTGTGCTTCGAACAGGTGGCCTATCGCCATGGGGCCCGGGCGGAAGGGCTCGGCGGCATCAGCTTCGAGGCTGCGCCCGGTCAGACCGTGGCCCTGGTCGGTCCCTCCGGCGCGGGCAAGACCACGCTGGTGCGGCTGGCGCTTCGGCTCATAGACCCGCAGGAGGGGCGCGTGACCCTGGACGGCGTCGATCTGCGGCAGCTCCGGCTGGCGGAGCTGCGCCGCGCCGTGTCCCTGGTGCCGCAGGACGTGGCCCTGTTCAACGACACCCTGGGGGCCAACATCGCCTATGCCCGGCCGGACAGCACGGCGGACGAGATCGCCGCTGCGGCGGAGGCAGCGGAGCTGGGCCCCTTCATCCGCCAGTTGCCCGATGGCTTCCAGACCAAGGTGGGGGAGCGGGGGCTGAAGCTGTCCGGCGGGGAGCGGCAAAGGGTGGGCCTTGCCCGCGCCCTTCTGGCCGATCCGCGCCTGTTGATCCTGGACGAGGCCACCAGCGCCCTCGACAGCCGGACCGAGGCGGCCATCCAGCAGACATTGCGCCGGGCCCGGGCCGGACGCACCATGCTGGTGGTGGCCCACCGCCTGTCGACCATCGCCGATGCCGACCTGATCCTGGTCATCAAGGGCGGCGAGATCGTGGAGCGGGGCGACCATGACAGCCTGCTGGCGGCGGACGGGGAATATGCGTCCCTGTGGCGCAAGCAGACCCGGGACACCGGGACGGAAGCCGATCTCATTCTGACGGACAACCTGAAGGACGACCGATGAAATATCTCCACACCATGGTCCGGGTGGCCGATCTCGAGGCCGCGAAGCACTTCTACTGCGACCTGCTCGGCCTGCAGGAGGTCCGCCGGTACGACAACGAGGCCGGGCGCTTTACCCTGGTTTTCCTGGCCGCGCCGGAGGACGTGGAGCGGGCGATGGCCGACCAGGCCCCGACGGTGGAACTGACCCATAACTGGGACCCGGAGGCCTATGTCGGCGGGCGCAACTTCGGTCACCTGGCCTATGAGGTGGACGACATCTATGCCAGCTGCGCGCGGCTGGAAGCGGGGGGCGTGACCATCAACCGGCCGCCGCGGGACGGCCGGATGGCCTTTGTCCGCTCGCCGGACGGCATCTCCATCGAGCTTCTGCAGAAGGGGGCGGCCCTGGCCCCGGCGGAGCCCTGGCTCAGCAAGCCCAATATCGGCGTCTGGTAGGCCAGGAGGCGGACATGGCGCTTCTTCCGGACAGTTCCACCCTGGCCGTCCTCGACTATGCGGGGATTGCCGTGTTTGCCGCCACCGGGGCCCTGGCGGCGGCCCGGCGGGGCCAGACCATCGTGACCTTCGCCTTCTTCGCCGCGGTCACCGGCGTTGGCGGCGGGACCCTGAGGGACCTGCTGCTCGGCGCGCCGGTCTTCTGGGTGCGGGAGCCGCGCTACATCGCCATCTGCATCGCGGTGGCAGGGCTCATCTGGGCGCTTGGCGCGCGGCGGGGCGGGCAGGCGGTGCTCCTGTGGCTCGATGCCGTCGGACTGGCCGCCTATGCGGTGGCCGGGGCCGCCAAGGCCGCGGACTATGGCGTGCCGCCCCTGATCAGCGTGGCCATGGGGGTGCTGACCGCCTCCTTCGGCGGGATCGTGCGGGACGTGCTGGCCGGACGGCCGTCGGTGGTGCTGAGCCGGGAGATCTATGTCTCCGCCGCCGTGCTGGGAGCGGGCCTGTTCGTCGGCTTCCGGCTGATGGGTGCGGCCCCGGACCATGCCGCCCTGGTGGGGGTGGGCGGCGCCTTTGCCCTGCGCGCCGGGGCCCTGGCCCTGGGCTGGTCCCTGCCGAGCTATGCCGGGCCGGAGGCTGACGACGGGTCGTCGCCAGCCCCGTAACCCGTCCTACTTGCCCTTGGCCGCATGCTCGTCGGCATAGGCGCGGCCGGATTCCTGGATCAGATAGGCGCGCACGGCGTCGGCATCGGCGTCGCTGAGGACGCTTGCGAAGCTGACCATGCCGAGCGACTTGCGCTCCCCGCCCAGCACCACGCCCTTGAAGGCCTTGGAGTCCCCGATCAGCGCGGAGTAGCGCAGGTCCGGGATCACGCCCGCGCCGATGGCGTTGTAGCCGTGGCAGTAGACGCAATAGGTCTGGTACTTCATCTGACCGGCCGTCACCACGGCGGCGGAGGCCGTCTGGGCGGGCGGCTGGGGCACCGGAATCTTGGTCAGGTTCGGCTTGGGCAGAACCGCCTTGCCGCCGATCTTGTAGACCAGGATGCGCCCGTTCTCCGGCACGCCCAGGTGCTGGTCGAGGGCAAAGCCGCCGATGATGTAGAACAGGGTGCCGAAGCCCGCGCCCACGGCCACGTACTGCTCGCCGTCCACCTCGTAGGTCATCGGCCCGGCCAGGGCGGCGGTGTAGATGTCCTGGGTCCACAACTCCTTGCCGTTGGCGGCGTCATAGGCGTTGAAATGGCCGTCGATGGTGCCCTGGAACACCAGCCCGCCGGCGGTGGCCAGCGTGCCGCCGTTCCACGGGCCCTTGTGGTCCACGTGCCAGGCTTCCTTGCCCGCGATCGGGTCCCAGGCGACGAGCTTGCCCTTCAGGGAGTTCTTCACCGCCGCCAGGGCCTTCTTGTCCGTGGGCATGGCGTTCAGGGCCGGGTTCTGGGCCACGTTCCACTCGCCGTTCTTGTAGGCGTAGTGGTCATCCGAGCCATAGGCGCTGGGCACGTCCTGCGCCGGAATATAGGCGAGCCCGGTCTTGGGGCTGAAGGACATGGGGTGCCAGTTGTGGCCGCCGAAGCCCGACGGCATGACCAGCGACACACCCTTGGTGTAGCGCGGATCGCCGGACTCGAGGGGACGGCCGGTGGTCGGGTCGATGGCCGTGGCCCAGTTGGTGGTCACGTAGTTGTGGGCGTTGATCAGCTTCCCGTTGGTGCGGTCCACCACATAGAAGAAGCCGTTCTTGGCCGCCTGCATCACCACCTTGCGGGGCTTGCCGTCGATGGTCAGGTCCGCCTGGATCAGGGTCTGGGTGGAATCGAAGTCCCAGTCGTCCCCCGGCGTGGTCTGGTAGTGCCACTTGTACTCGCCCGTGTCGGCGTCCACCGCCACGATGGAGGACAGGAACAGGTTGTCGCCCTTGCCGTCCGACCGCTTGGTCCGGTCCCAGGGCGTGCCGTTGCCGGTGCCGAAGATCAGGGTGTTGGTCTCCGGGTCATAGGACATGGAGTCCCAGGGAGAGCCGCCGCCGCCGCCCTGCTTGAACCAGTCGCCGCTCCAGGTCTTCACGGCCATGTCGAGGGCCTTGTTCTCCTGCGGCTTGGACGGATCGCCGGGGGTCACGTAGAAGCGCCAGTCCAGCTTGCCGGTCTCGGCATCATAGGCCGAGATGAAGCCCCGGACCCCGTATTCGGAGCCGCCATTGCCGATGAAGACCTTGCCGTGGGCCACCCGCGGCGCGCCGGTGATGGTGTAGGGCAGGTCCTTGGGCGTGGTCTGCACGATCCAGTCCGGCTTGCCGGTCTTGGCGTTCAGCGCCACCAGGCGGCCGTCGAGGGTGGCGGAATAGACCCGGCCCTTCCAGACGGCCACGCCCCGGTTGGCCACGTCGCAGCAGGCGAACTTGCCGGTCTCCTTCGGCACCTCGGGATCGTATTTCCACAACAGTGCGCCGGTCTTGGCGTTGAGGGCATAGACCGGGCTCCAGGCGGAGGTGACATACATCACCCCGTCCACCACCACCGGCGTCACCTCCACCCCGCGGTTGGTGGACAGCTGGAACTGCCAGGCCAGGCCCAGGTCCTTGACGTTGGACGCATTGACCTTCTCCAGCGGCGAATAGCGCTGTTCCGACCAGGTGCGGCCGTGGCTCATCCAGTTGCCCGGCTCCTTGTCGGCGGCGGCCAGCCGGTCCTGGTCCACAGCGGCGGTCGGCTTGTCGCAGCCGGTCAGGCCGACGGCGGCCAGGGCCAGGCCCAGCGCGGTGGCGGCGCCCAGACGGCGGGCCGCAGTGAGGTCGAATCGATCCAGGCGCATATGTGTCTCCCCCGCGGCGCGTCTTGGTGCGTGCCGTCTGTCGCTAATCTTGTCAGGTCCGAACAGGGTTCGGCGGTTCGCAGTCAGGCTACATGCTGGGGCGACAATGTCGACCGGTCAAGCGACGGCCTTGGGGGAAGGGGTGTCGGAACCGCTGTCCGGCGGCCCGTCGGAGCGGTCGCCCCGATCGTCCACCACCGCCGTCGCCGTGCGCTGGAGGGACCCCCATTCCACCTTGCGGCCGTGCAGGGCGCTCAGCACCGCCTTCACCACCACATAGTACATGAGCTGGCGATAACCGAACCGCTGGGCGGGGATCCACCACATGCTTCCCCACGGTGCCCGCCGCTCCATGGCCATGCCGATGGTGGCCGCGGCCAGATCGACCAGGACGAAGGCCGTCCAGTAGAGCATGGCCCGCACCAGACCCTCGTCGTTCCACTCCACCGGATGCGACAGCCGGTCGAACCCGGCACCGATCAGGCTGAAGATCACCGCCAGGTCCACCAGGGGCGCGGCCGTGGTGAGGAAGATCTGGAACAGCCAGATCTGCGGCAGGGCGATGAAGCCCAGTGCCGGGCGCTTGCGGTTGAACAGGTCGCGCCGGTGCTTCCACACGCACTGCAGGGTGCCGAAGGACCAGCGGAAGCGTTGCTTCAGCAGGCCCTCCACCGTCTGCGGGGCCTCGGTGAAGGCCACGGCCTCCGGATCGAACTCCACCACCCAGCCGGCCGACTGGGCCGCCAGCGTCAGGTCCTGGTCCTCGGCCAGCGTGTCGTGCGGGAAGCCGCCCAGGGCGTCCAGGGCCTGCCGCCGCCACGCACCCACGGCCCCGGGCACGACCGTCACCGTGCCGAGCGCGGCCAGGGCCCGCCGCTCCAGGTTCTGGGCGGAGACGTATTCCAGGGCCTGCCAGCGGGTGACCGTATTGACCTGGTTGCCCACCAGGGCGTTGCCGGCCACGGCCCCGACCTTCGGGTCGCGGAACCAGCGGGCCAGGCGGCCGATGGTGCTGCGGCCGAACAGGGTGTCGGCGTCCAGGGCCACGATGATGTCGCCCCGGGCCGCCGCCAGGCCGCGGTTGAGCGCCATGGCCTTGCCGCCGTTCTCGAACCGCAGCAGGCGCACCATCGGGTGGTCCTTGAAGTGCTTCTCGACCTCGGCGGAGGTGTTGTCCTTGGAGCCGTCGTCGATGACGAGGATCTCCATGTTCGTCCAGGCGGACTGCAGCACCTGCCGGATGGACGAGGCGATCACCGCCTCCTCGTTGTAGCAGGGGATCAGCACGGTGACGAAGGGACCGGTCTGCGGATCGATCTCCTCCGGCGTGCGGCGATCGATGCGGATCCGGTGGTAGACCGCCAGCACCGCCAGGAACAGGAGCCGCGCCATGCCCACCAGGATGGCCGTCATGAACACCGCGGCCACGAACTTGTTGAAGTCCCGGACCGAGGTGAAGACGGTGCGGTCCAGCAGCAGCTGGTAGGCGTCGCGGGCGGCGGGCGGCATGGCCTGGCTCGGCGGCATGCCCACCAGATCGGCTACGGTGACCAGCTGATAGCCATGGGCCCGCAGGGCGTCGATCAGGTTGGGCAGGGCCTCGATCGTGTGGCTGCGATTGCCGCCGCTGTCGTGCAGCAGCACCACCTGGCCCGCGATCTCGGGATTGGTTTCCGCGAGTCCCGCCAGGGTCCGGCTGACGATCAGGTTGCTGTCGGGGCGGTTCCAGTCATCCGGGTCGATCCGCAGGCCGACCGTGACATAGCCGAGCTTCTGGGCCGTGATCAGGGGGGCCAGTTCCGCCGCCGTGGAGGGCGAGGCGTCGCCCAGGTAGGGGGGGCGGAAGAACCGCAGGGTCCGGCCGGTGATGGTCTGGAACAGGCGCTGGGTCAGGTTGAACTCCAGCGGGACGGCGCTCGGCGGTTCGTCGGCGATATTGGGGTGGGTGTAGGTATGGCTGCCGACGATGTGGCCTTCCTTCACCTCCCGGCTGACGATCTCGGGATAGTCCTCCATGTTCCGGCCGATGACGAAGAAGGTGGCTGGGGCCTGCTTCGCCTTCAGTATGTCTAGGATCTTCGGGGTCCAGCGGGGGTCGGGGCCGTCGTCGAAGGTCAGGGCCACCTTGCCGGGGTTCTGCCCCAGGCGCTGGACGATCCAGGCGGTGGGGAACACCTGATAGGTCTCGTCGCTGACCAGGCCCGTGGGCTTGTCGAGGGTCAGGGTCCGCTTGCCCGGCGTCGGCTGGGCCGACACGTTCAGCACTTCCCCGTAGCCGTTGAAGTCGATGTCGTGGCTGGCCGGCATGTCGGGCAGGGCCGAGATGGAGGCGGTGTCATAGCGTCGGCCGAGCAGGGACCAGATGCCCGGATCCTCCGACCCCAGGCGCCAGACGGCATAGCCTCGAGGCCGCCAGGCATCGGCGATCTTGATCTGGTTGTAGAGGGTGGCGGCATCGAGGAACCAGACCTCGTGCGGGACCTGCTTGTCGTCGGCATAGCGGAAGGTGGGATTGAGGGCCGAATGGTCGAACACCACCGGTACCCCGGCATCGTGGGCCGACTGCATGGCCTCGTGGAAGGTGATGGCCTGGGCGTGATCCTCGCCCTTGGCCCAGTCATAGCCGTAGGAGCCCAGGGCCAGGACGATCTTGTTGGGGTCGAGGCCCTTCAGATATTCCGACAGCTTGGCCTGGAACCAGGCCTGGGAGGCCGACGGGCCGGGCGAGCCGGTCTGCCAGTGCTCGTCGTACATCATCGGCACGATGGCGTCGGAGGCCTTCTGCAGGGCGCGCAAGGGCCACTCCGTGTCGTCCACCGGCACCGTCACCCAGATCTCGCGATTGGACGGGTTGAAGGCCAGGTTCGCCTCGGCGATGAACTGGGGATAGGCCGCCAGCGCCGCCGGGGTCAGGTTCTCGAAGTCGAAGATGTAGCCGGAAAAGCCCCGCTGGTCGGCCAGGGTCTGCAGGTTCCTGATCAGGGCCGCCCGGCCCTTGGGCGAGCGCAGCAGCTGCTCGATGGGCCGGGTGATCCAGACCCCATCCACGGCATTGTGCACCACCGGCATGATCGCCGGACGCTTCTTGGCATTGCGGATCAGCTCCTCCGCCCGGGGGTCGGAGGTGGCGGTGAGCTGGCCGTCCGCCGTGGAGACCATCACCCATTGCGGGGACAGGACGTCGATGTCCTGCAGGTGCTCGCGCAGGGCCTGGGCGGACTGCTCGTCCCAGCTGACATAGAAGGCGATGGTCAGGGGGCGGACCGCCGTGCCCTGGATCCGCGGACGCTTGGGCGTGGTGGTCCAGGGGGTCGCCCGGCGGGGCACCTTCACATTCAGGGCGGTGAGGGTGCGCGGGTCGCGGAAGCGGACCTCCGGCACATGCGGGGCAAAGGCCAGGGTGGCGGCGAAGGCGGCGAACATGGCCAGGCACAGGGCAATCGCCAGACCGCCCAGAAGGCGGACATTCCGGGCGCGGCGACCACTGGGGTCATGGAAGACATAGGCCTGCTTGTTGCCGGGCCTATTCCTGGAGGAAGACATCTTTTCGCCGCTCATCCACGGGCCTGGCGCGCCGGTCGCCGCCGAATCCGCTCGTTCAGATAGGCCCATGCGGAGCGCACGTCAAAGCCCAGGCCGAGGCGCCAGGCGGTGACTCCGGCCACGGCGGGAAGGATCCAGACCATCCGGGCATGATACCGGGCAAAGGGTCCGGACAGGATGCCCGTGACGGCGGAATTGACGATCACCGCCAGGATCAGCAGGGCCGCGGTGGCCAACAGCGCCTCGCGGCTTCCGGGCTTGAGCGGGCGACGGGCCAGCACCACGGCGCGGACGTCCCGGCGGGTCGCGCGCCAGGCCAGGAACCCCGTCGCCAGCAGGATCACCGTCCCGTGCAGATAGGAGATCCAGGAGATCGAGATCCACGGACGGCACAGGCGCGGCCGCTTCAGGCAGTCATGCCCGCCGGGGATCAGGGTCGGAAGGCTGGTGTCCTTCCAGTAGACATTGGTGAAGTAGTAGCCCGGATCGCGCAGGGGCTCGGACAGGTCCACCAGGCTCATCTGCTCGACCCAGTTGGACAGGGAGGCCCCCAGCTGCTCCAGCGGGTGGTGCAGGATGGTCTGCAGGACGAAGGCCTTCTCCTCCCGCTCCAGGGCGATGCGCACATCGATCTTGGAGGCGTTGAAGATCCCCCGGGCCGGGTCGTCCGCCCACAGGATCTCGTCGGAATCGTCCAGCGGATTGTTCTTGAAGCGGCACAGCACATAGGGGCTGGCCTTGGCACAGGCCTCCCGCAGATAGATCCGGCCCGGGCCGTCGGCCAGAACCCGCGCGCTGAGGAAGGGTGGACGGTGCAGGTCCTCTCCGGTGCGGAGCTTGACCACCGTGTGATAGGCCACGTCCGACGCGAAGGCGGACACGACGATCAGCGACAGGACCCCCGCCCGCAGGGCAAGGGTGCGTCCGTCCGTCCGGAACCACCACAGGAGGGCCGTCGACAGCCCGATCAGGGCGACCTCCAGCAGGATGTGGGAGGTGTGGAACCACAGGGACGCGGTGATCACCGCGATCAGTCCGGCAATCTCCAGCCGCCCGTACCGGCTCCAGTAGAAGGTCAGGGCCGCCGTCGCCAGGGCTCCGAGCGGCGCGAACACGTCGGGCATGCCGAAGCCCGCGAAGAAGGGCAGGGTGGACAAAAGGCTCAGTCCCCCCATCACCGACAGATAGACCCGCGGGCGGGCCTGGGGCATCGCCCCCCGGATCAGGGTGAAGATCGTCCAGGCGGCCACCAGGGCCTGAATGCCCGCCAGCAGCCACAGGGTGCCGATCTCGAAGGAACTGTAGAGCAGGATGCCGTAATACGGCGAGCGGGCGGCCATGGACGTGTGGTCCTCGTCCGCCTCGGCCTGAAGCTCGGCATCCTCCTCGTCGAGGTCCCGGGGAAGGTGCAGGATCTGGCTGACGATGGGCTTCAGCGCCCGGGCCGCCCCGCGGCCCTGGGCGTAGTAGTCATCTGTGTCGGTGAAGACCGTCGGTCGCCCGCTGGCCACCACCACTGCCATGAGCATCAGCGCCCCGACCACGACCTGGACCCAAGATCGTCGCAGGAATCTGTGCATCGAGAGCGGGCCTCATCAGCGGCGGATATTGAGCATGGACGCCAGGAACCCGGCTGCCGCGATCTGCACTGCAACGGCGACCGCCGTCAACGAGATCACCAGCATCCGCATCACGTCGTTGTAGACAATCGGCCCGAACCCGTTGCCGACCCAGCGGACCACGGCGGTGGTGACGCCGATCAGGCCGGCGATCAGGATCACGGCGGCGACGCGCAGGATGGGCTCCAGCTCCATCCCCAGCAGGATGGTGCGGAAGTTCGACGGGGTCGGCAACACCCCCTCGATCATGGCATAGCGCCGCGCCAGGGCCCCGAACATGACCAGCTGCGTCCCGATCATCACCGAGAAGCAGGCCACCACCAGGGAGTGGATGTCGATCTCGATGGTCGGCGTGAGGGCCACGGCCCCCGGCGCCAGCAGGATCGAGCCGAACAGGCCCAGCGCCAGCAGCAGCAGGCCCGGATAGATGAACACCCACTTGGGGCTGTGCAGCATGAGGAACTTCAGGTGCCGCCAGCCATCCCGCCAGGTCCGCAGGTGCGGGGCGCGGGTGCGTCCGTCGGGGCGCAGCGTGGTGGGCACCTCTTCCATGGCCAGCTTGGCGAGGGAGGCCTTCACCACCATCTCGCTGGCGAACTCCATGCCCGGGCTCTTCAGGCCGAGGCCCAGGATCGAGTCGCGGTTGAAGCCGCGCAGGCCGCAGTGGAAATCCCCCACGGGGATGTTGAACAGCAGGCGGCCGATGAAGGACAGGACCGGATTGCCGAGCCAGTAGTGCAGCGGGGGCATGGCCCCCTTCTCGATGCCGCCCTTGAAGCGGTTGCCCATGACCAGCTCTGCCCCGTCCTGCAGGCGTTCCACGAAGGCGTCGAGCTTGGAGAAGTCGTAGCTGTCGTCGGCATCGCCCATGATGACGTACTTGCCGCGGGCGGCGCGGATGCCGCCGATCAGGGCCGCGCCATAGCCCTTTTCCGGCACGGCGACCACGCGGGCACCCAGGGCCTCGGCCATGGCCTGCGATCCGTCGCGGCTGCCGTTGTCGGCCACCAGCACCTCGCCGGTGAGTCCGGAGGAGGACAGCCAGGTCATGGCCTTGCGCACGCAGACCTCGATGGTCTCCGCCTCGTTGAGGCAGGGCATCAGGATGGTCAGGTCAAGGGAGCTCGGTTCAACGGACACGTGGCTTACGTTGCCTTCCTGCGGCTTGAGCGGCACGACAACCATGGCGGTTTCCTGTGGGTGGCGACGGGGAGGATGCGGGCAGGGCGATGGCAGATTCGTGTTGCTGCATTGCAATATCACGTTTCTGTTATGATCGCCTGCGACGAAATTGCGCAGGACGAGGATTTTGTAAAGGTCCAATTATCGCGGTGCGCGAAAGGCCCAGTATTTCGACCCCGCAAAGGTCAGGCACAGACCGACGCCGGAGCCGATGGCCAGGGGGACCACCGGCCAGGCCTGCAGGCCCGGCAGCAGGAACAGCACCAGGCAGTAGACCCCGACATTGGCGATGCCTCCGGCCCCCTGGACCGTGACATAGCTGGCCAGTTCCGCCAGCAGGCTGGTGTTGCGCACGCCGTTGAAGGTCCAGTTGCGGTTCAGCGCCCAGGTGGCGGCCACGGCGATGGGGAAGGACACGAACCGCGCCTGCATGGCCGTGGTCAGCACCAGCTTCGCCCCGGCCAGGGACAGGCTCACAGGCGTCCATCCGGCAAAGCGCACCAGCAGCATCAGCACGATCAGGTCCACCGTGAAGCCGAGGGCACCCACCATTGCAAAGCGGAAAAACGACAGGTCGATCCGGCGCAGGATCGGCTGGAGTCCGGCGGGGAGCAGGGCCACGCCCGCGTCGAACATGCGTTCAAGTGTCATGGCTGATATCTAGTCCGCCCGGACCGGCCCGCCAACGCCTATTCGCAGTCTTCCCAGCCAGCCCGGCGACAGGACGAGGCCTGCGCCCAGCGGCACCAGCCAGGCCAGCCGGGCCTGGTACCGGGCAAAGGGTCCGGACAGGGCCCCCGTCAGACCGGCATTGAGGACGAGGGCGAGGCCGAACAGCACCAGCACGGCGGTGGTCTCCCCGATCCGCTCATGCCCCCGGCGCAGGCCCCGTTGCCAGGCTGGCCGGGTGGTCCGCCAGCCGATGACGGCCAGGGCAAGGACGAAGGCCCCGCCATGCCACAGGATGGACTGGGCTTCAGTGAACCGGGGGCGGCATCCCCGCTCCTCCTGCCCGCAGGGGCCCAGATGGTGGACGAGATCGGCGATGAAGGTGTCTCGCCAGTCCGGGTCGGTGAGATAGAAGTGCGGGTCGCGCAGGGGATCGTCCAGCTGCACGCTGATCAGGGTCTGCAGGGCGTTCCGGCCCGCCGCCCCGACCACGCCCAGCGGATCGCTGGCCAGGACGTGCAGGGCGAAGTCCGTCTGCTGCTGGTCGATCCGGATCCGCTCGGCGGCGGAGGCGCGACCGAACACGCCCTTGCCAGGATCTCCGGACCACAGGATGTCCTGGGAGTCCGTCAGGGGCAGGTAGCGAAAGCGGCACAGCGCCCACCGCGATGGGCTGCCCGGCGGTCCGCAGGACGCCCGCAGATAGGTCCGTCCCGGACCGTCGGCCAGAAGCCGGGCCGCCAGGAACGGCGGAGACCGCAGGGTCTCCCCGGTGGCCGACCGGATCGCGCCCCCATAGGCGGCATTCATCAGGGCGGTGAGGACCACCGCCGCCGCCAGGGCTCCCAGTCCCGCCAGCAGACCGGCCAACGGGCGGCCGAGACCGCGGTGCGCGATCAGGGCGGCCAGGACCGCCGATGGCAGCAGCACCAGTCCGTTGGTGGGATGGAAGGCCACGCACGCGAGGAGGATCACACCCAGCCCCGCCTGCGACACCGGCCCGATCCGGGGGCGGACGAACATCAGGGCCGCGAGGCTGACCACGCCCAGGCCCGCCCAGACGTCCGGCATGGCAAAGCCGGCGAAGAAGGGCAGGGTGGAGGCCACGGCCAGTCCCGCCATCAGTCCCAGCCAGTGCCGGGTCCGTCCCCGGGGGGCGAGGCCGCGCCAGAGGGCATGCACGGAAAAGCTCGCGGCCAGGGCCTGGGCGGCGGTGAGCCACCACAGGCTTCCCCACCCGGCCACCACATAGAGCCAGGTGCCGAACCAGGGGGAGCGCGCCGCCATCTCCGTCCGGCGCAGCTGCATCTCCGCCGGGGCCTCGTCGGCGGCGTCGGGATCCTCGCTGGCCCGGGACGGGCCGCCGATCCACGGGGACAGGGCATAGCGGACGGGCCGCAGCTGCATCTGCCCCATCCAGTAATAGATGTTGGAATCGGCGAACACGACGGGACGACCGTCTGCCACCACCACGCTGACGAGCAGCAGGGCACCGGCCAGGATCCGTGCGGCAGAGGGCAGGAGGCGTCGCGCAGTTGCGGACATGGGGCGCAGGCTCCGGTGCAGTCGGCGGTCGGTCGGCCCCGTCAGTCGCCAATCCGGCGGACTTGCGCAAGCGTGCTTGACCTTGCCCGGCGGAGAAAGCTCAACTGGACGGCGCGGTCCGGGCACGCCATGGGGTCTGACGCATCCCGAATGGATGGCTCTGACGCATGACCACCAAAGCCCTGCGGTTTCCCGACCTTCTGCTCTACGGGGCGTCCATGGCGCTGTCGATCCGCTGGATTTCCAGTGCCGCGGCCGCCGGGCCCGCCTCGCTGCCGTTCTGGCTGTTCGCGGTGGTGGTGTTTTCCCTGCCCCTGATCCTGGCCACGGCGGAACTGACGGCCCGGTTCCCGCAGGAGGGGGGCGTCTATGCCTGGACGCGGGAGGCCTTCGGGCCGTTCTGGGGGTTCCTGTGCGGCTGGCTCTACTGGACGTGCAACCTGCCGTTCTTCTCGGGCACCCTCTACTTCATGGTCAACCTGCTGGCAGCCGCGCTGGGGCCCGCGGGCAAGCCGCTGCTGGACCATCCGATGCTGTTCATGGGGGTGGCGCTGGCGATCTCGGTGGCGGTGGGCGGTTTCCACCTGATGGGACTGGGCAGCGGCAAGTGGCTGTCGAACCTGGGAGGCGCGTCGAACCTCGTCCTGTTCGCCATCCTCATCCTCGTCGGCGGGCTGGTGGCGGCGGGGCAGGGGAGTGCCACGGATTTCCACCACGCCAGCTATGTGCCGCCCCTCAATGCCAACACCGCCATCCTGTGGGCCACCATGGTCTTCGCCGTCGGCGGGACTGAGGCCCTGGCCTTCCTGCGCAATGACGTCCAGGGCGGCATGCGCACCATCCTGGCCGTTCTGGCCGTCGTCCTGGCCATGCAGGTGATCAGCTATGTCCTGGGCACGGCAGGCATGCTGGCCATCCTGACGCCGCAGGATGCCACCCGCCTGTCCGGCCTGCCCGATGCCCTCATCGCCGGGCTGAAGCGGCTGGGCTTCGGGCAGTTCGCGCCGTGGGTGCTGATGACCGCCTTCCTCGGCGGCTTGGGCTCCTACAGCGCCTGGTTCGGGGTGGCGGCACGGCTGCCCTTCGCGGCGGGGCTCGACGATTTCCTTCCCGAGGCCTTCGGGCGGCGGGACCCGAAGACGGGAGCCCCGACCGTGGCGATACTGGTGCAGATGGCCATCGTGGTGGCCATCGTCGTCCTGTCCCAGGCCGGGGACACGCTGAAGGGGGCCTATGACTTCCTGGTGGCCATGAGCGTGCTGTCCTACGCCCTGCCGTTCCTGTTCCTGTTCGCGGTGATGATCGCGGTCCAGTCCCGCGCCTTTCCGGTGGACAGCTGGCGGGCCCCCGGGGGGCGGGGCATGGCCCTGTTCATCGGCTGGGGCGGGTTCCTGGGCACGGTCACGGCAGTGGTCTGCACCCTGGTGCCGAGCCCGGATGCCGCCGATCAGGTCGGGGAGGTGGTCAAGCTTGTGGTGGCCTCCGCCTGCCTGATACTGAGCGGCGTCGGGGCCTATCTGATGGCCCGCCACCGGCCGGCCCGCGCCGCGTCGAAGGACGAAACGCCATGACCGGACCCTGCGCCCCCACCACCCTGCCGGCTGCCCTCTACCGGGCCGATCCCGACCAGTGGCAGAAGGAGAGGGCAGGCATCTTCGGGCGCAGCTGGCTCTATCTCGCCCACGAGAGCCAGGTCGCCGCGCCCCGGCAGTACGTGGCCGAGACCCTCGCCGGCTATCCCGTGGTGGTGGTGCGGGACGACCAGGGGATGCTGCGGGGCTTTCACAATGTCTGCCGCCACCGGGCCGGACCGCTGACCGACGACGGAGGTGGCACCTGCCCCGGCCAGTTCGTCTGCAAGTACCATGGCTGGGTCTACACCCTGGACGGGCGGCTGCGGGCGGCCCGGGACTTCGGCCCGTCCGCGGATTTCGATCCGAGGGATTACGGCCTTCTGCCGATTCGGGTGGAGGTCTGGCGGGGCTTGGTGTTCGTCTGTCTGGAGGCGGACGCAGCCCCCCTGGCCGACTGGGTCGCGCCGCTGGAACGACGGCTTCAGGGCCGGGACTGGTCGCAGCTGCGCCTCGTCACCGTCCGGCAGCACACCATGGCCTGCAACTGGAAGACCTATGTGGAGAACTATCTGGAGGGCTATCACGTGCCCCTGGTCCACGCGGCCCTGGATGCGGAGATCGACTCCGCCCGCTACACCGTGACCATGGACGACCGGGTGGCGATCCACGAGGCCCCCTTGCGGGCCCCCAATCCCATCTATGACGGCCTGTGGGCCTGGATGTGGCCGACGTTGGGGGTCAATGTCTACGGCGTCGGCCTGATGATCGAGCGGATGAGCCCGACGGGTCCGGGGGGCGTGCGGCTGGACTACATCTATCTCATGCCGCCGGGCATCGAGGTGTCCGACGAGACCATGGCCCTGTCCGACGTGGTCACTGCCGAGGACGTCCGCATCGTCGAGGCCGTGCAGCGCAATCTCGACGCCGGGGTCTATGCCACCGGCCGCCTGTCCCCGCGGCACGAGACCGCCGTCGCCGCCTTCCAGCAGTTCGTCCGCGACGCGGTGTGCTAGCGGTGACGGGCCCTAGTCGGGGATGGCGCAGCCATAGCGGGGATCGAAGGTCGACCGCCCCTCGAACACCGCAAGGCGCGTGCGGACCTCGCCGGAGGTGCCGTTCGCCCCGCGCAGGATGCGCACCTCGAACTGCCGGATGTCCGGTTCGAACTCCTTGCGGCAGGAGCCCTCCGACCGACCGGTGACGAACACGCAGGAGCAGATCTGCTTGGCGAGGTACCGGTTGCCGATCTGGCCATAGGGCGCGACGCTGCGATAGGCGGCGGTGACCCCCGTGGCGGCGCCCAGGACGGCAATGGTGCCGACCGCTGCAAGGATACGTTTGCCTGACACCCGATATTCCCTCTAACTGACGCCGGGCGGCGCAGGAGCACTATCGATGAAGCGACGGGATTTTGCCATAGGCGCGTCGGCGCTGGCCGCTTCGGCCCTCGGGGGCACCTGCGGGTCCGTCGCGGACGCCGCCGACCTGGCCGTCGCCCCCTTCCGCGGCCGCCAGGATCTGGTGGAACGGGCCTGGCGGGAGGCGATGTCGGGCACACGGCCGGTGCTCGGTCGCTCCGATGCCCTGCTGATCCTGCAGGAGGGCAGGATCACCTTCGAGCGCTACGGGGCCGATCACGGACCGAATGTCCGCCACGTCAGCTGGTCCATGGCCAAGTCCTTCACCCATGCCCTGGTCGGGATCGGGGTCGGGGACGGGGTGGTGGACATCGACCGGCCCCTCAGCCTGGTGTCCCACCCCGATCCGGGCCTGACCCTGCGACGGCTCCTGAACCTGACGGATGGCCTGGACTGGCACGAGGCCTCCTACGAGCCGGAAAAGTCCGACGCGGCGCGGATGCTCTACGGGCCGGGCCGCCTGGACGGGGCGGCCTATACCGCGGCCATGCACCAGGCGGTGAAGCCGGGCACCCGCTTCAACTACTCGACGGGGGCCTTCCAGCTGGCCGCGGCGGAGCTGGCGGCACACCTGTTCCCGGGGCTGACGGACCCCCGGGCAAAGCGCAAGGCCATGGCCGACTGGATCGACCGGCGCCTGTTCAAGCCCCTGGGCATGACCACGGCCCTGGCGGAATTCGATGCCGCCGGAACCTTCGTGGGCGGGTCCCTGGTCTATGCCTCCGCCCGGGATTTCGCCCGGTTCGGGGAGCTCTACCGCCAGGACGGCATGGTGGACGGCCGACGCCTGCTGCCGGAGGGCTGGGTGCGGTTTGCAAGAACCCCGACGGTCTCGCCGGTCTACGGGGCCGGGTTCTGGCTCGAGGCCCCGCTGCAGCCGACGGCCCCGCAGCCCCTGTTGCGCGGGCACGGACCCATGGATGCCTTTTCCGCCCAGGGTCACCAGGGCCAGGTGATCCTGATCCTGCCCTCGCGCAATGCGGTGGTGGTGCGGCTGGGCCTGGCGGCAGACGACCCGTCGGCCTGGACGGAGCTGGGCGGGTGGCTGCACCAGGTGGTGGACGCCATCGACGCCTGACGCGGCAGGTGACGCAACGGCACTGATTGTCTCGCGGTCGGGGTCGTGGGAGCGTTGTGGGAACAATCAACACAACACCGGGAGACGACCTCATGAGCACGGGCAGGGTAGCGGGCAAGATTGCCCTGGTGACAGGCGGGGCCAGTGGCATCGGCCGGGCCTGCAGCGAGACCTTGGCGGCGGAGGGGGCTACCGTCGTCCTCACCGACATCCAGGACACGGCCGGCAAGGCCGTCGCCGCGGCCATCACGGCCCGGGGCGGCACGGCGGTGTTCCTGCACCATGACGTGACGTCGGAGGCCGAGTGGATCGCCCTGGTGGCGGACATCCGCACCCGCTACGGCCGCCTCGACATCCTGGTCAACAATGCCGGGATCGGCATCGGCGGCCTCGTCACCGAAATGTCCCTGGAGACCTGGCGGCGGCAGCAGTCGATCAATGTGGAGGGCGTGTTCCTGGGCGTGAAGCACTGCCTGCCCCTGATGCGCGAGGGGGGCGGCAAGGGCTCGATCATCAACATGTCGTCCGTGGCCGGTCTGAAGGGCTCGGCGGGGATGAGCAGCTACTGCGCCACCAAGGGGGCCGTGCGCCTCTTCACCAAGTCCGTGGCCCTGGAATGCGCGGCGGCGGGGGACGGCATCCGCTGCAACTCGGTGCATCCGGGCATCATCGACACGCCGATCTGGGACTCCATCGGCGAGTCCCTCGAGATGCAGGGCCAGCCCGCCGGGGCCAACCGTCCCGACCTGGACGCCCTGACCGCCATGGGCGCGCCCCTGGCCCGCCCCGGCGTGCCGTCGGAGATCGCCGACGGGGTGCTCTATCTGGCATCGGATCAGTCCAGCTATGTGACCGGGTCGGAGCTGGTGATCGACGGGGGCTGGGTCACGCGGTAGGGGGCTTTGCGTGGTTCGAGACGGCCCTCCGGGCCTCCTCACCATGACGCGCGTATTACACCCGTCGTCATCCTGAGGAGGGCCATCAGGCCCGTCTCGAAGGACGCACCCCGCCTCACCCCTTCAACCGCTCCGCCCGCAGCTGCGACCGGCGGACCTTGCCCGCATCGTCCCGCAGGGGCTCGGTGGCGAACTCGAAGCTGCGCGGCCGCTTGTAGGGCAGCAGCCGGTCGGCCAGGTGCGCCTCCAGCTCCGCCAGGTCGAGGCCGTCATCGGCCTGGATGATGGCGTGCACCCGGTTGCCCAGATCGTCGTCCGGCAGGCCGATGACGCAGGCGGAGTGCACCTTCGGATGCTCCTCCAGCGCCCCTTCGATCTCCGCCGGATAGACGTTGGCGCCGCCGACCAGGATCATGTCGGTCCGCCGGTCGGCCAGGAACACGAAGCCGTCCCCGTCGATCCAGCCGATGTCGCCCAGGGACTCCCAGTCGCCCAGGGTCCGGGCGTCGGCCCCCACATAGCGGTAGGAGGGGGGCGCGTCCGCCGGGCGGCGCATGTAGATCTCGCCGGTGGTGCCGGCGGGCTGGGGGGTGCCGTTCTCGTCGAACACCTGCATCTCCCCCACGGCGACCTTGCCGACGGAGCCGGGCTTGGCCAGCCATTCCGCGCCGTTGATCACCGTCACGGCCTGGGCCTCGGTGCCCGCATAGAGCTCCCAGATGGCCTCGGCCCCGATCCAGTCGATCCAGGCCTTTTTCAGCCAGGGCGGGCAGGGGGCGGCCAGGTGCCAGACCGTGCGCAGGCTGGTCATGTCGTGCTGTGCGCGGACATCCTCCCCCAGGCCCCAGATGCGGCTCATCATGGTCGGCACCAGATAGACCCAGGTGGCGCGCTCCGCCTGCACCGCCTGCAGCACCGCCAGGGGATCGAAGCGGGGCATCAGCACCAGCCGCCCGCCCGCTGCCAGGGCCCCCGTGGCCGAGACGAAGGGGCCGTTGTGGTAGAGCGGGCCCGGCATCAGGGCCACGTCGTCCGGTTCATTGCGCCAGATCACCGTGGGGGCCGAGGCCATCACGCCCGGCTGGCCGGCCACGATCAGCTTCGGCCGTCCCGTCGAGCCGCCGGAGGTGGGGGCCTTCCAGGCGGGCGAGATGCGGCTCTCGAACCGGCGGTTCCCGGTCTCCTCCGCCAGCAGGGTGTCGATGGTCACCGTCGGCCGGTCGGTGGACAGGTCGGGCCTGGCCACCACCAGGGCGGGCTTCACCAGGTCGAGCACGGCCTCCAGCTCTCCCCGGGGCAGGCGATGGGACACGGGCTGGGGCACGGCACCCAGCTTCCAGCAGGCAATGGCCGCCTCGAGGAAGCCGATGCTGTTGGGCAGGCCGATGGTCACATAGTCCCCCAGGCCCACCCCGCGCCGGTCCATGGCCCAGGCCAGGCGGTGGGAGCGGGCGTCCAGCTCCGCCCAGGTGAGCGCCCCCTCGTGATCCTGGATGGCGATCTGGTCCGGCTGACGGGCGGCGTGGATTTCGGGAATGTCCCCCAGGGACCGTTCCTCGGGGGGCAGGGTCGTGGTCGAAGCGCTCACTGGGCCGCCTCCGCCAGGTGGCCGTACTGGCGGCCGAGGGACGCGGTGACGGCCTCGAACTCGGCCACGGTCTCGGCAATGATCTCGGCCACGGGCTTCACCTGGTCGATGCGCCCGGCCACCTGGCCGGTGAGGGCGATGGAGCATTCCAGGTCCCCGCCGAAGTAGAGTTCGCTGACCCTTGCGAACTCCGCCATGATGTTCTCGGGCGGGGTCCGCTCGAAGGCGGCGGTCTTCTCCGTGCGGATGGCGCGGAGCGCCGGGCCGGGACCGAAGCGGTTCAGGAATACCGTGTCGGTTTCCCGCGCGGCGACGATGGCGTCCTTCCAGTTCTGGTGGACCGGGGACTCCGCGGCGGAGACCATGCGCGTGCCCATCTGCACCCCCTCGGCCCCCAGGGCGAAGGCCGCGGCCATGGACCGGCCGTCGACAATGCCCCCCGCGGCCACCACCGGCAGGTCGATCTGCGAGCAGATCAGCGGCAGCAGCACCATGGTGGAGACCTCCTTCGGGTTCTTGAAGCCGCCCCCTTCGCCGCCCTCCACCACCAGTCCGTCCACCCCTGCGGCCACGGCCTTCAGGGCGGCGTCAAGCGAGGGAACCACGTGGAAGACGGTCAGGCCCGCGGACTTCAACTGTTCGCAGTAACGCCTTGGATCACCGGCCGAAGTCGTCACGAACTTCACGCCCTGATCCACCACGAAGCTGACAATGTCCGGGTCCCGCACGAAGGCCTGGGCGATGTTCACGCCGAAGGGCTTCGAGGTCAGCTGGCGCATCTTGCGGATCTCGTCGCGCACGGCGTCCAGCTGGCCGGAGGAGGTCTCGATGATCCCCAGACCCCCGGCCTCGCACACGGCCGAGGCCAGCTGCGCCCGGGCGATCCAGCCCATGGGGGCCTGGATGATCGGATACTCCACCCCGAGCAGACGGGTGATGCGGTTGTCGATGGCCATGTGTCGTCTGTTCCCTGTGCCGGTCCTGGTTCGCCGTTCGGCGTTGACGCAACAATGGGGAGCGGCGCGCGCCCCGTCCACGGAAAATCCGGTCCGGTGCGATCTTGTCCGGGTGACGCTGCGTCCGGCTTGCGGGGGGCGGACGGTGGTGGCCAAACTGCGGAAAACCTGCAGGAGGACGCCCATGACCCCCGACGACCTGATGTACAAGCCCGGCCTTCTGAAGGGGGAGCGGATCCTGATCACCGGCGGCGGCACGGGGCTTGGCCGGGAGATGGCGGAGGCCTGCCTGATCCTGGGGGCCCAGGTCTATGTCTGCGGCCGGCGCGGCGCGGTGTGCGAGGCCACGGCGGCGGAGTTGAACGCCCGGCATGCGGCGACCTCCGGTGGCTGGGTCAAGGGGCTCGCCTGCGACATCCGCGTGCCCGAGGCGATCACCGAGATGATGGACCAGGTCTGGGCCGATGGCGGTCCGCTCACCGGCCTCGTCAACAATGCCGCGGGCAATTTCATCAGCCGCACCCAGGACCTGTCCCCCCGGGCCTTCGACGCCATCGCCAACATCGTCTTCCGCGGCTCCTTCTTCGTCACCCTGGAGGCGGGCAAGCGCTGGATCGCGGAGGGCGTGAAGCACCGCAGCGTGATCTCCATCCTCACCACCTGGGTGTGGAACGGCTCGCCCTTCACCGTGCCCTCGGCCATGTCCAAGGCGGGGCTGAACGCCATGACCCAGTCGCTCGCCGTGGAGTGGGGGGACAAGGGTGTGCGCTTCAACTCCATCGCGCCGGGCCCCTTCCCGACGGAGGGCATGTCCGCCCGCCTGAACCCGACGGCGGGCCAGCGGGCCTATTCGGACATGAGCGCCAATCCCATGGGCCGCGTCGGGCGGATGGAGGAACTGGCCAATCTGGCGGTCTATCTGCTGTCCCCCGGCTCGGCCTATGTGAACGGCCAGACCATCGCCATCGACGGCGGGGCCTATCTGGCCACGGGGGGCAACTTCTCCGCCCTGCGCAGCTGGACGGACGAGGCCTGGGCCGCCGCGCGGGAGGCGATCTCCGCCACCAATGCCAGGGACCGGGCCCAGCGCACGGTCTAGTCACACCTGCGTCCCGGCGACTTGACTCCTCGCCGGGATGGAGGTTTATAGGAGAACAAAATAAGAACATTGTGGGTGTGACATGGATGACGGGAGCCTGGCGGAAGACCCGCTGGACCACCTGCGTCGGCAGATCGGGGCGCTGGAGCGGACCCGGCGCGCCACGGCGGGGCCGGACCGACGGCTGAAGGCCGACTGGCGGATGGCGGAGGTGGCGGTTCAGGAGGGCGTTCAGGCGATCTCCGGCGTGTCCCTGGGGCTGGGGCGGATCGACAGCTGCTTCCAGGGGGGCGGTCTGCCCTTCGGCCTGCATGAGGCGACCCCGGCCGACGGGGCGGCTCCCGCGCCGGCCATGGGCTTTGCCCTCATGCTGATGGCCCGCACCCTGGCCGCTCGCCGGGAGGGGCGGGGCCTGATCGTCCAGTCCGCCGGGGCGGAGCGGGAGGGGGGCGGCCTCTACGGCCCCGGTCTGGCGGCCCTGGGGCTCGATCCCGCGCGGCTCGCCCTGGTGCGGGTGCGCCGCCCGGCGGAGGTTCTGCAGGTGCTGGACGAGGCCCTGCGCAGCGGGGCCGTCGCCGCCGCCGTGGCCGAGCTGGAAACCGGGGAACAGATCAGCCTGGCCGCCAGCCAGAGGTTCAATTTCTGGGCACAGAGCCATGACTCCATGGGGATTGTCGTCGCGCTCCAACCTTCGGGAAACAGCGCGGCCATGACCCGCTGGCAGGTGGCGGCGGCCCCCAGCGAGGGGGCGGTGGCCTTCGCCCGACGGCGGGGGCTGCGGCGACCCAGGCTGGGAGCGCCGGGGCTTGAGCTGGTGTTGCGCCGCAATCGCCGCAGCGCCGCCGGAGGGGGGCTTTCGGGACGCTGGATCGTGGAGTGGGACGGTGAGGACTGTGGTTTCCGGACGCCCGAGGCGCTTCCTGCATCTGTGGCTGGAACGGCTGGCCACCGACCGGATGCGGCGGTCGCCTGAGGCGGACGCAGGCTCGGCCCTGGCCCTGGTGGCCCGCTCCGGCGGGGCCCTGCGGCTGACGGCGGTGGACGCCCGGGCGGAGGCGGAGGGGCTGCATCCCGGCCTCAGCCTGGCCGACGCCCGCGCCCGCTGTCCGGAGGTCCGGCTGCTGGAGGCCGATCCCGCCGCGGACGGCCGTGCGCTGGCCCGCCTGGCCGAGGCCTGCCGTCGCTATACCCCGGCGCTGGCCGTGGACGTCCCGGACGGGATCGTGCTGGACATGACCGGCGGGGCGCATTTGTTCGGGGGGGAGGCGGCGCTGATGGCCGACCTGCGGGCCCGGGTGACCGGGGCGGGCTTTGCCCCACGCATGGCCATGGCTGACACGCCGGGCCTGGCCTGGGCCCTGGCGCGGGCGCACGACGGGGACTTCGTCGCGCCGGTGGGGGCGGGGGCGGAGCTGCTGGCGGCTCTCGGTTTCGAGGCGCTGCGTCTGGCACCGGACCAGCTGGCCCTGCTGCGCCGCCTGGGCCTGCGGCGGATCGGCCAGCTTGCGACCCTGCCCCGGGCGGCCCTGGCGCGGCGGCTGGGACGCACCCTGCTGGACCGGCTGGACGAGGCCCTGGGCCTGCGCGCCTCGCCCCTGGTCACGGCGCTGGAGGTGCCCCCCTGGCGGGCGGAGCGTCGGCTGATGGACCCCATCTGGCTGGAGGACCACGTGCTGGCGGTGATCGGCGACCTGGCCGCGGACCTGGGGACCCGGCTGGAGACGGCGGGCCTGGGGGCGCGGCGGCTGGTGCTGGAGCTCTGCCGGGTCGATGGCGCGGTCCGGCGGCTGCAGGTGGCCACCAGCCGCCCGGTGCGGGACCGGGAGGCCGTCACGGCCCTGTTCCGGGAGCGTCTGGCCGGTCTCAACGAGGGGCTGGAGGCGGATTTCGGCTTCGACCAGCTGCGGCTGACCGGCCTGCTGCTGCAGCCCCTGGTCCCCCGGGCCATGCAGCTGAGCGGCGAGACGGACGGGGCGGCGGACTTCGCGGCCCTGGCCGACCGGCTGGCCGCGCGGCTCGGGCCGGACGCCGTGCGCCGCTTCACCGAGCATCCGGAGCGGCGCCTGCCGGAGGAGGGGGCGACCCTGGAGCCCTATGTCCGGGGCGGGGCCGGGGCGGTGCCGGCGGAAGCGGCGCGCTATGCCGGGGCGCCCTTGAGGCCCCTGCGCCTGCTGCAGCCGCCCCAGCCCATCGAGGTGCTGGCGGAGCTGCCCGACGGCCCGCCGGAGCGGTTCCGCTGGCGCCGGGTCGCCCGCCGGGTGGTCTGCGCGGAGGGACCGGAGCGGATCGAGCCGGAATGGTGGCGCGGCCCCGCCGTCGCGGATGCCGGCCCCCGGGACTACTATCGGCTGGAGGATGAAAAGGGATTTCGTTACTGGGTGTTCCGCCAGGGTCTTTACACGGATGCGACCCCGCCCCGCTGGTATGTGCAGGGGCTGTTCGCGTGACCGGCCCGGCCTATGCGGAGCTGGCCGTGGCCACGCCCTATTCCTTCCTGCGGGGCGCCTCCCACGCCCATGAACTGGTGGAGCGGGCGAAGGACCTGGGCTTTTCCGCCCTGGCGGTGACCGACCGCAACACCCTGGCCGGGGTGGTCCGCGCCCATGTGGCGGCCAAGACCTGCGGGCTGAAACTGGTGATCGGTGCCCGGCTGGCCTTCGAGGACGGGGCCCCGGACCTTTTGGCCTATGCCCAGGACCGGGCCGCCTATGGCCGCCTGTCCCGGCTGATCACCCGCGGGTCCATGCGCGACGACGCCCAGAAGGGGGAGTGTCGGCTGGTGTTCGACGATCTGGCGGAGGAGCTGGGCCCCGACGGCGGCGGCCTGCTGTTCGCCCTGATGGCCCCGCCGCGGCCGGACGACGGCCTGGCCCCGTGGCTCGACCGGCTGGCGGGCCTGGCCCCCGGCCGCTGCTGGCTGGCGGCGACCCAGGACTTCGGCCCCGCGGACGCCCGGCGGCTGGACCGGCTGGCGGAACTTGCGGCGCGGACGGGGGCGCCCCTGCTGGCGGTGAACGACGTGGTGATCCACGACGCCGACCGCCGCCCGCTGCAGGACGTGATGAGCTGCATCCGCGAGCATGTGACCCTGGCCGAGGCGGGGCCGCGTCTGCTGGCCAACGGGGAGCGGCGGCTGAAGTCCCCCGCCGAGATGGCCCGCCTGTTCCGCGACCATCCCGCGGCGCTGGCCGAGACCCTGCGCCTGGCGGACCTGTGCCGCTTCAGCCTGGACGAGCTGACCTACACCTATCCGGACGAGCCCGTGCCCGCCGGCGTCACCCCCCAGGCGCATCTGGAGGCCCTGACGTGGGAGGGCGCAAGATGGCGGTATCCCCATGGAATCCCGGAGAAAGTCGCCTCCATCCTCAGGTCGGAGTTCGAGCTGATCGCCCAGAAGGGCTATGCCCGCTACTTCCTCACCGTGCATGACGTGGTGCGCTTCGCCCGGTCCCGGGGGATCCTGTGCCAGGGGCGGGGTTCGGCGGCCAACAGCGCGGTCTGCTACTGCCTGGGCGTCACGGCGGTGGACCCCACCGAGCATGACCTGCTGTTCGCCCGGTTCATCTCCGCCGAGCGGGACGAGCCCCCGGACATCGACGTGGACTTCGAGCACGAGCGCCGGGAGGAGGTGATCCAGTACATCTACAACCGCTATGGCCGTCACCGGGCGGCCATCTGCGCCACGGTGATCCATTACCGGCCGCGCAGCGCCATCCGGGAGACCGGCAAGGTCTTCGGCCTGTCGGAGGACGTGACCGGGGCCCTGGCCGGCATGGTCTGGGGCGGCCTGGGGGAGGCCCCGCCGGACGACCACATCCGTCAGTCCGGGCTGGACCCGCAAAACCCCCTGATCGCCCAGGCGGTGGGCATGGCCCGGGAGCTTCTGGGCTTTCCCCGACACCTGTCGCAGCATGTGGGGGGCTTTGTCCTGACCCAGGGGCGGCTGGACGAGACGGTGCCCGTGGTCAATGCCGCCATGCCCGACCGGACCTTCATCGAATGGGACAAGGACGACATAGATGCGCTGGGCCTGATGAAGGTCGACGTGCTGGCGCTGGGCATGCTGAGCTGCATCCGCCGGGCCTTCGCCCTCCTGGGTCTCGCCGACCTGGCGGACGTGCCGCAGGACGATCCGGCGGTCTATGACATGCTCTGCGAGGCGGATTCCGTGGGCGTGTTCCAGGTGGAGAGCCGGGCGCAGATGAACATGCTGCCGAGGCTCCGCCCCCGGACCTTCTATGACCTGGTGATCGAGGTGGCCATCGTCCGCCCCGGCCCCATCCAGGGGGACATGGTGCATCCCTATCTGCGCCGCCGCCAGGGGCTGGAGACGGCGGAGCTGCCGGGCCCCGCCGGGGGCGATCCGGACGAGCTGCGCAAGGTGCTGGGCAAGACCCTGGGGGTGCCCCTGTTCCAGGAGCAGGCCATGCAGATCGCCATCACCGCCGCGGGCTTCACCCCTGCCCAGGCCGACGGCCTGCGCCGGGCCATGGCCACCTTCCGCAATGTGGGGACCATCGAACGCTACCGGGCCCTGCTGGTGGAGGGGATGACCGTCCGGGGATACGCGCGGGACTTCGCCGAGCGCTGCTTCAAGCAGATCGAGGGCTTCGGCTCCTACGGCTTTCCGGAGAGCCACGCCGCCAGCTTCGCCAAGCTGGTCTATGTGTCCTCCTGGCTGAAGCGGCACCACCCGGCGGCCTTCTGCTGCGCCCTGCTGAACTCCCAGCCCATGGGCTTCTACGCCCCCGCCCAACTGGTCCGCGACGCCCGGGAACACGGGGTGGAGGTGCGGCCCATCGATGTGGAGGAGAGCCTGTGGGACAGCACCCTGGAGCCGGGGGGCGACGGTGCCGGTCCGGCGGAGCCGGGGGAGGACATGGCCCGGCCGGCGCTCCGTCTGGGCCTGCGCATGGTCGACGGCGCGTCGGAGGTCTGGGTCGACCGGCTGGTCGCGGGGCGGGCGGCGGCGGGGGGGCGGTTCGGCGACTTCGACCGGTTCGTGCGGTTCAGCGGCCTGACCCCGGCCCAGATGCTGCGCCTGGCCGATGCGGACGCCTTGCGCGGGATCGGCCTCGACCGCCGGGCGGCGCTGTGGCGGATCAAGGGGCTGGAGGCCGGGCCGCCGGCCCCGCTGCTGGCCGCGCTGCCGGAGGCGGAGGCCTTGCCCGACCTGCCGCGGATGGCGGTGTCGGAGCATGTGGTGGCCGACTACCAGAGCCATCGCCTGTCCCTGCGCGCGCACCCCATGTCCTTCCTGCGCCGGGGGTTCGACGGGGCCGTGGTGAAGCCCTGCGAGGTCCTGAAGACCTTGCCCGACCGGCGTCCCGTGTCCACTGCGGGGGTGGTGCTGGTCCGCCAGCGCCCCGGCGGGGGCAAGGTCTGCTTCATCACCCTGGAGGACGAGACCGGCGTCGCCAATCTGGTGGTGATGCCGGAGGTGTTCGCCAAATACCGCAAGGTGATCATGAGCGCCCGGCTGATGCGGGTGGAGGGGCGGATCCAGCGCTCCCCCGAAGGCCTCGTGCATGTGCTCTGCCACCGGCTGGCGGACGAGAGCCCGCGGCTTGTCGCCCTGTCGGAGCCGACCCTGTTCGACCGGGGGGAGGCCCTGGCCCGGGGAGACGAGGTGAGGCCGGGCGCGCGGCCCGTGGCATCCCCGCGCCACGGCCATCCGCGCAATGTCCGGGTGCTGCCGAAGTCCCGGGACTTTCACTAGGACCCCAGGGGGTCGAGGGCCGATGGCAGGCAGGTCTTCGGGTCCTTCAGGCCGTAGAGGCCGGAGACGAATTCGAACACCCCCCGCTCGATCAGGGCGCGGACCGCCAGATGCGCCGGCTCCGCCCCGCTGGCACCCCCCGACAGGTCGAGGATGTTGCCGTTGAAGAAGTCGAACACCCCCAGGCTGATCTGCCGCCCGACCACCTGCTTCTGATAGGAGACCAGCTTCACCACCTCCTGGGAGCGGGTGTCCACCAGCCGCAGATCGACGGCCACGTTCATCACATAGGTGGTGGCCTGCAGGCTGCCCTTGGGATTGAGCGGGTTCACCGCTCCGCCCGTGCCGTCGAGGCCGCCGGAGCGGAGGTTGGCATTGAGCTCCGTGACCCCGCCGACCAGATAATACTGAGAGCCCGCGATCTGCCCGACGGCCACGTGGCGGTGGTTTTCCGCGTCCTTGCCCGCCTGGTCCGGCGTGTCGGACAGGAGCTTGCCGCCCGCATAGCGCAGCTCGATCTCCGGCACGGCGGTGTCGTAGCGCTCCACCAGCCGCTCCCCGGCCTTGGCGAAGGCGGTCATGGCGAACAGGGAGGCCCCCTGGGTCAGCTGGGTGCCGGTGACCTGGTCGCTCTTGCCCGTCATGTCGGCGATGCGGCCCACCGCGATCCGGGGCGGGGTGATCCCGTTCTGCCGGGCATAGGCGGCGAGGCAGGTCAGGGCCGGGGAATAGGGCGTGTCGTTGCGGGTCACCGGCGCGTGGCCCATGGGCGCCGCATAGAGGCCGGTGCTCCGCTGAAAGCCCGTCGCCGCGCAGCCGGGAAGGGTGAGGAGCCCTGCCGCGACCAGGGCCGTGGCGACGTGGCGTCCGTGTGGAAGGGAAGGGCGCATGACAGGGCCTATCGGCTGGAGACGGTGGCGGTGCTGGCCGCCGTCACCGTGCCGGAATTGGTCTGGGTCACCGTGGCGATGACCGTGTTTCCGGTCCCGGTCACCTGGATCTGGTTGAGATTGCCGTAGGCATAGGCCGCGCCTCCGGCTCCCCCTCCGGCTCCCGCACCGGACAGATAGGTCTGGGCCCCGGCGGCTGCGGCGCCGAACCTGTCCGCCACGGTGGTCACGCCCGACTGGACGATTTCTCCGTTGCTGACGATCCGGTTGCCGTTGGCGTCCCGGGTGGAGGGAACGTAGGGCTGGGTGACGGTGGCGGCCGCCCCGTTGTAGCCGCCGGTCAGCCAGCCGGGGGCCGTGGCGACCGACTGGGCGGCGGCGGGGGTGCCCGCGGCGGCGAGCCACAGGGCCGCAAGAAGCTCCGGGCATGCGCGACAACGCCCTGCGAGGCGCGCGATCTGGCGAGAGTTCAGCGACATGGAACGCTCCTTCTGCGGGATGGGGACGGGCTATTTCGACCGGGGCGCGGTGGAGGCCTGGGTGGTGGCATAGTTGCCGACGGCGAGGGGGGCGATGACCACGGCCCCCCCGACCCCGGTGAGGGTGCCGTTGTAGGTGGCGGTGACGACGGCGGCATTGGTCTGGGTGGCGGAGGGGCTGTCCGAGGGGCTCTGGCCCGCCGTGGACATGGCCAGGATGGCGAAGTTGCCATAGGCGGACGGGCGGATGGTCAGGCCGCCGGTATCGTTGGTGTAGTTGGAATTGTCGTTGACCGCCGACCGGTTGGCGGCGGTGGTGGACTGGGACAGGACCAGGCTGCCGAAGGCAAGGGACCCGTCATAGGAGTTGCCGAAGGCGCTGGGTGTGTCGCTGATCGGGGCTGCGGTGTTGTCCACCTCGAGATTGTTCACCACGCTGACCGTGGCGTTGCCGGACAGGGTCTGGGTCAGGGCGACCCCGGTCTGCAGGTCGCTGCGCCCGGCCTTGTTGCCGAAGGCCGAGGCCGCCACGGTTACTCCGACCTGGGCCCCATCCACCACCAGCGCCGCGGCCCCGGCAGGGGCCAGGATCCGGCTGGACACATTGGCGCTGTCGTCCTGGCTGAAGACCACCGGGCCGGGCAGCCCGGACGGGGAGGGTCCGGTGTCGAGGAGATTGCCGATGGCCGTGGGCGACACCGACACGGTGCCGCTTGCGTCCGTGATCACGGCCACGGCGGTGGCATAGACGTAGCGCCCGTTGGACTGGATGATCCCTCCGCCCGGGGGAAGGGTCTGCGCCGGGCACCGGAGGGCCCCGGTCAGACCCCACAGGCACAGACTGCCGAAGACCACGGTCCTGAGAGACATGGGACGCTCCTGAGCAGGATGATGCCTGCCAGGAATGTTTTGCAAAATGAGGGGCTTGTTCGGATGACTTTGGTCAATTTCCGAAAGTCGCGACGATTTGGCGCACCTTCTTCGGTTTCAAATGACTTTCGGTGAAATCTACTCAAGATGGTTTGAGGACAGCGGGGGAAATCGCCCATTCGACGCGCCTTGGTGCGAATGTCAGGCAATCCGCCAGAGGGCCCGAAGGCCAGGTCCCGTTCCGGCACGAACCAGAACGGGACAATCGCGGTCAGGGGTCAGGGTCGGGGATCAGGCCTTGGTGAAGGGCTTCGGCAGGCGGGTCGCGCCCTGGAATTCCGTCATCCAGCCCGGATATTCCGGCGGCAGGGCGCTGACCCTGTCCAGCTCCGCCATGTCCTCAGCGGTGAGCCGGAGATCGGCCGCCGCCAGATTGTCCGTGAGCTGGGCCTCGGTCCGGGCCCCCATGATCACCGTGGTCACCCAGGGCTTGGCCAGCAGCCAGGCCAGGGCCACCCGGGCGACGGAGGTGTCGTGCCGTGCGGCCACGCCCCGCATCACGTCCACGCAGGCCCAGGCCCGGTCGCGGTTCACCGGCGGGAAGTCGAAGCTGGCCCGCCGGGCCTCCTCCGGACCGTTGGAGCCGGGGCCGAACTTGCCCGACAGCAGGCCGCCGGCCAGGGGCGACCAGACCATCAGCCCGAGCTTCTGGTCATTCAGCAGGGGCACCACGTCCCGTTCCAGGTCGCGCCCGGCAATGGTGTAGTAGGCCTGCAGGCTCTCGAACCGGGCGAGGTTGCGGTGCTCCGCATGGCCCAGCGCCTTCATGATCTTCCAGGCCTGCCAGTTGGACACGCCCACATAGCGGACCAGCCCCTGGCGGACGAGGTCGTCCAGGGCGCGCACCGTCTCCTCCACCGGGGTGACGCTGTCATTGGCGTGGATCTGGTAGAGGTCGATGTGATCCAGCTGCAGGCGCTCCAGGCTGCGCTGGACGCCGTCCATGATGTGGGCCCGGCTGGCCCCCACGTCGTTGGGCCCGGTGCCCATGGCCCCGTAGACCTTGGTGGCGATGACCACGTCCGAACGCTTGATGGCGAGGTTCTTCAGGGCCTGACCCAGGATCCGCTCGGACAGGCCCTCCGAATAGACGTCGGCCGTATCGATGAAGTTGACCCCGTGGTCGAGGCTGGTGCGGATCAGCGCCTCCGCGGCCGTCTGGTCCTGGGCCCCGATGGCGGCCCACCGGCTGGTGCCGCCGAAGGTCATGGTGCCCAGGCAGAGCTCGGAAACGAATAGGCCGGTGCGGCCAAGCTGGTTATAGCGCATCGTGAAGCTCCTGGTTCGGCGTCTGGGTTCCCTGATGAGGGGTAGATCGCGTTGCGCACGGGCGGTTGCAAGGGCGGCGAGGCGCACGACATGAACTACCGGCACGCATATCACGCGGGCAATTTCGCCGACCTGCTGAAGCATGCCCTGCTGCTGGGTCTGCTGGCGGCCCTGCGGACCCGCGGACGGCCGCTCCGGGTGGTCGACACCCATGCCGGGGCCGGTCTCTATGACCTGACGGATACGCCGACCCTGAAGTCGGGAGAGGCGGCGGCCGGCATCCTGCGGCTGGCCGAAGCGGGGGATGGGGGCGACGCGCAGCTTGGGGCGCTTCTCGTGGCCGTGCGGGGCCTGAATGCGGGTGACTTACGCCTCTATCCCGGCTCTCCCGTGCTGACGGCCCGGGCGCTCGGGCCATCCGACGGTCTGATCGCCTGCGAGCTGCGCGGGGAGGAGGCCGATCTGCTGCGTTCCGCCCTGGATCGCCAGGTCCCGCGGCCGGGTCCCGCCGTGCGGGTCCGGACCGTGGACGGGTTCGGCTATGCCGCAACCCTGTCGCCGGACCCGGCGGTCACCACCCTTGTCCTGATCGACCCCCCCTACGAGGCGGGCGACGACTATGACCGGGTGGTGGAGACCGTAGGCCGTATCCTGGCCCGCGACCCGCAGACGGTGGTAGCCGTCTGGGCACCCATAAAGGACCTGGAGACCCTCGACTTCCTGCTGCGCCGCCTGGAGGTCCTCCCCGAGGCCCGGGGCTATGTGGCGCAGCTTCGCCTGCGGCCCCTGGCCAATCCCATGCGGATGAACGGCTGCGCCATGATCGTGCTGGGGGCGGACGAGACGGCCGGGGCCGCCCGGTCGACCGCGGAACACCTGGCGCAGCTGTGCGGCGAGGCGGGGGCGAAGGCGGTGGTGCATCCCCTCGGCGGGTGACGAAATCCGGTGCGCGGCCGTCGCGACCGTGTTATGCTGCGCTGCACAATAACCGCGCCGTCCGTGCCGGTTTCCTGAGTGTTCCCGCGCCTTCCAGCCACTGAAGAGGTGAACATGATGCCCCCGTCCCAGGTCCCGCCTCCCGAACGCCTGATCCACCTCGGTCTGGGGCTGGCCTCGCCCCTCTGGCCGGCCTTCTATGCCGCCACTGCCGCGGGCCTGGCGCTGTGGAGCGTCGGGGCCATGGTCCGGGCCGCCGGGGCGTCCGCCCCCGCCACGTCCCCGACGGTGATCCCGACCGTGGCAAAGCCCGTTGCCACGACCCGTCCGGCCCGCAAGCGGCCGTCCCGGGCCCGGGCGGCGGCGGCGCCGGCCAAGGGATCGCCCGGCGTCTGACGCTCAAACAGGGGGCTCTGCGCCCTTGCTGCGCCCTGCGGCCCTGTTAAGGATAGGGGGCGCAGGGGCTCTCCGGGGGGATCCCGCGCCGTCGGGAGGGGACCCATGGCGAGGACGCTGGCGGATATCCACAATATCCGGCTGTCGATCGAGCGGATCGGCAACATCTCCGACGACGTGATCCATCTGGGCCCCGTGCGCTTCGGCCTCGACGGCTTTCTGGAAATGATCCCCTTCGCCGGCGAGATCTACAGCCTCAGCGCCGGGGCCCTGCTGGTGATCGAGGGGATCCGGGCACGGGTTCCGCTGACGACCCTGATCGGCGTGGTGTTCCTCATCGGCCTGCGCACCCTGATCGGCTCGGTGGATGTGCTTGCCATCCCGGTGGCCGGACCCCTGGCCGTGGTGCTGGGGGCCCCCACCAATCTCATCGCCGCGGGCTTCCGGGCCCACCGGACCAGCGCCAACATGCTGATCAAGGCCATGGACGACACCTATTATTCCGAGCTCAGCCATGCCGAGGCCCGCCGCCAGCCGGACTACGAGACCCTGGTCGCGAACATCCGCTCCGGCGCGGAACGGCGGCGGATCGTGTTCCTGGGCTGAGCCGGGGGAGGCTAGGCCGCCGGGTCCTGGGCATAGCCCAGGCGCGCGTTCAGCTTGGACAGCACATCGATGGCCGCCTCGGCAACGACGGTGCCGGGGGGATAGACCGCCGCGGCCCCCGCATCGAGCAGGGGCTGCACATCGTCCGGCGGGATCACGCCACCCACCACGATCATGACGTTGGAGGCCCCCGCCCGGTCCAGTTCCTGCTTCAGTTCCGGGGTCAGGGTCAGGTGGCCCGCCGCCAGGGACGAGGCCCCCACCACATGGACGCCCTTGTCCACGGCAACCCGGGCCGCTTCCTCCGGGGTCTGGAACAGCTCGCCCACCTCCACCTGGAAGCCCAGGTCGGTGAAGGCTGACGCGATCACCTTCTGGCCCCGGTCGTGGCCGTCCTGGCCCATCTTGGCGATGAAGATGTGCGGCGCACGGCCGTCGGCGCGCTTGAACGCCTCCACCATGGCCCGGGCCTGGGCCACCTTGCCGTCGGACCCGGCCTCGCGGCCATAGACGCCCTCGATGGCCTTCACCTGCGCCCGATGGCGGCCGAAGACCTCCTCGAGGGCCAGGCTGATCTCGCCCACCGTGGCCTTGGCCCGGGCGGCGGCGACGGCAAGCTCCAGCAGGTTCGCCTGACCCCGGGCCCCGTCGGTCAGGGCCTTCAGGGACGCGGCGACCGCGGCGGGGTCCCGCTCCGCCTTCAGCCGGGCGAGCTTTTCCAGCTGCTGCTGGCGGACGGAGGAATTGTCCACCTTCAGCACGGGAATGGCTTCCTGCGTCTCGGGGCGGTAGCGGTTGACGCCCACCACGGCCTGGCGATTGGCGTCGATCCGGGCCTGGGTACGGGCGGCGGCCTCCTCGATGCGCAGCTTGGGCACGCCCGCGTCGATGGCCTTGGCCATGCCGCCCAGGGTGTCGATCTCGGCGATGTGGGCCAGCGCCCGGTCGGCCAGGTCCGCCGTCAGCCGCTCCACGTAGTAGCTGCCCCCCCAGCTGTCGATGGTCTGGGTCAGGCCGGTCTCGGTCTGCAGGAACAGCTGGGTGTTCCGGGCGATCCGGGCGGAGAAGTCCGTCGGCAGGGCGAGCGCCTCGTCCAGGGAGTTGGTGTGCAGGCTCTGGGTCTGGCCCCCGGCGGCGGCCATGGCCTCCACGGCGGTGCGGGCGACGTTGTTGAACACATCCTGCGCCGCCAGGCTCCAGCCGGAGGTCTGGCTGTGGGTGCGCAGCGACAGGGACTTGGCGTCCTTCGGGTTGAACTGGCGCATCAGACCGGCCCAGATCAGCCGGGCGGCGCGCATCTTGGCCACTTCCATGAAGTAGTTCATGCCGATGGCCCAGAAGAAGCTGAGCCGGGGGGCGAAGGCGTCCACATCCATGCCCGCCGCCACGCCCGCCCGGACATATTCGATGCCGTCGGCCAGGGTGTAGGCCAGCTCCAGGTCCGCCGTCGCACCGGCTTCCTGCATGTGGTAGCCGGAGATCGAGATCGAGTTGAACTTCGGCATGTTCTTCGAGGTGTAGGCGAAGATGTCCGAGATGATCCGCATGGAGGGCGCCGGGGGGTAGATGTAGGTGTTCCGGACCATGAACTCCTTCAGGATGTCGTTCTGGATGGTCCCGGACAGCTTCTCCGGCGGCACGCCCTGTTCCTCGGCGGCGACGATGTAGAGGGCCAGCACCGGCAGAACGGCCCCGTTCATGGTCATGGACACGCTCATCCGGTCGAGCGGAATGCCGGAGAACAGGGTGCGCATGTCGAGGATGGAGTCGATGGCGACGCCCGCCATGCCCACATCGCCCTTCACCCGCGGGTGGTCGCTGTCATAGCCCCGGTGGGTGGCGAGGTCGAAGGCCACCGACAGGCCCATCTGCCCCGCCGCCAGGTTGCGGCGATAGAAGGCGTTGGACTCCTCCGCCGTGGAGAAGCCCGCATACTGGCGGATGGTCCACGGATTGGTGGCGTACATGGTGGGGTAGGGACCCCGCACGAAGGGGGCGATGCCGGGATAGCCGCCGAGATGGGCCAGCCCTTCTGCGTCCCGGGCGTCATAGACCGGCTTGACCGCCAGGCCTTCGGGCGTCTCCCAGGCTTCGGCCCCGGTCGGCGGTGCCGGGACGGGGGCCGCGGCGGCGGCGTCGAAGTCCAGCGTGGTGAAGTCGGGGAAGGTCGCGCTCATGCGGCGTCTCCGTCGTCATCCTCGTCGAAGGCCTCGACCAGGGCCACCCAGAAGGGGTCCGTGGCGTCCACCTCGTCCACGTCGTCGGCAAAGGCCACCACGGTCTCGCCATTGGGCAGGACGAGGCCCAGCACCTCCAGGGTCTCCCCGTCCTCGGTGTCATGGGTCTCTGCCTGGACGATCAGGGCCCCGTACTCGTCATCCTCGTCGTACCAGATCACCGGCTGGGGGAATTCCCCGTCCACGGCCTGGCCGTTGAAGGTGTCGCTGAGGGCGTAGACGGCGTTTCCGGCGGTCACGTCGTCCTCCGTCGCGACCCGTCCGGAGAAGGTCGGCACGGCGTGCCAGTCCTTGGTGGTGAAGGGGGTGGTCATGCGAAGGCCTCCAGGCATTCGGCGAGGATCTGGACGAGGTCCGCCCCGGCATGGATGAAACCGTCCACGCCACTGGCACGCAGCGCGTCCTGATTGGATGGGCGGCCTGCCACCAGCAGGCGGCGGACACCGGCGGCCTTCAGGGCCCGGGCGGCGGCTTCGCCCTCGGCGACATAGGCCTCGTCGGTCCCGCAGAGCACCGCGACCCGCGCGTCGGTCCGTGACACGTCGGAGGCTGCAAGCACCTCCGCCGCCAGGCCCCCAGCGGCGAGGGCATTCTGGGTGAATCCGACCCGTGCTGCGTGGTCCCGGGCCGTGCCCAGGGTCGCCAGCAGGGCCACCGGCGCAGGGGCAAGGGCCGCGGCCCGCGCTCTCAGGGCCTCGAAGGGTTCGGCAGCCCGCCAGGGCGCCAGGGGTTCCGCCCGTCCCGCAGGACCCGGCAGCTGGACCTTCGGGCTTGGCCTGGCAAAGGCGGTGGCGTCGGTGGTGTCGAGCTCCACCGGCGCGTCGGTCAGGATCGGGAACTCCGTGACGCCGATCAGGCCCGACTTGCGGGTGGCCGTGTCCTGCTGCCGCTGTTGGCGGACCTGGGCGACGGCCTCCTGGACCTGCCCCTGCTGCAGGGCGGAGATGATCCCGCCCGCGGCCTCGATGGCCTGGAAGGCGGCCCAGCCGGCACGGGCCATCTGGTCGGTCAGGGTCTCGAGGTACCAGGCCCCGGCCGCGGGGTCTGCCACCCGGCCGAGACTGGCCTCTTCCATCAGCACCAGCTGGGTGTTGCGCGCCTGCCGCCGGGCGAAGTCCGTGGGCCGTCCCAGGGGCTCGGTGAAGGGGGCCAGCACCACCGCATCCGCACCGCCGACGCCCGCGGCGAACCCGGCCGCCGTCAGCCGCAGCAGGTTCACCCAGGGGTCGAGCCGTGAGAGCATCCGGGCAGACGACCGGGCCTCGATGCGGGCCGTCGCCTCGACGCCGCAGGCCTGGGTCAGCTTGCCCCACAGGAGACGCAGGGCGCGGAGCTTGGCAATCCCGTTGAAATAGGTGGCGTCCACGCTGGCCCCCAGCACGATCCTCTGGAAGGCCTCCGACTGGGGCAGGCCCGCGCGGGTGAGGGCCCTGGCATAGGCGAGGGCGGCGGCGAGGGTGAAGCCCAGCTCCTGCCCCTCCGATCCGCCGGCCTCGTGCACCACCCGGCCGGTGGCGAGGAACAGGCTGGCCCTGGCATAGGGGGCGGTCCAGCGGACGCCGGTCTCCGCCGCCAGGATCATGTGGCTCTCCACCGGTCCGGGGCTCGTCCCGGCCTCGGCAAAGGCGGACAGGGGGTCCATGTGGAAGGCCAGCGGGGCCTGGGGGGAGCGCTTGCCCAGCTCCCCCAGCCAGTCGGCGGCCTGGGGCCCGAGAAAGCCCGCATCCAGGGCGACGGGGGCCAGATCCAGCAGGACGCCGGTCAGGGCCCTGGCCAGATCGTCGCGGTCCGCCACCGCCACGCCCCGCGCCCCCGTCGGGTCGATGCGGACCAGAAGGGAGGCGGCCCCGTTCTCCAGGTCCTGCAGGGCCTGCCGCGCCGCTTCCAGGGGGGAGGGATGGGCGATGGTGGCGCGCAGGTCCCACGGACGATCAATGTCCCGGGGGCCGATCAGCGGCCCGACGGCAGGCCCGGCATTGTCGGCGGTATAGAGGGGCTGGACGGGGATGCCGTCGCCGGTGGTGCGCACCAGCCGACGCTCGAACGACTGCCCCTTCAGCACGCCGTCCACCAGCGCCAGCCAGTCCTGGCGGGTCGCGGGGGGGAATTCATGGGCCAGGCGATCTGCGGTCTGGGTCACAGGCCACTCCCGAAGCAAATCCGATCAAGGGTCCGGACTTGCCCCCGGAAGCCCGCAGGCGTCAAGCAGGTGACCTTCCGTCACGTGATCTTGCGCCGCTGCTTTGTGGCCCTAGGATGCGCCGCATCGTCGCCCTGACCGGGGGACACGCCCTTTCGCCAGCACCGGGGACCTCATGGCTCTACCTCCCATTCTTCGCGATCGCCTGCGGCTGCCGCTGATCGGCTCGCCGCTGTTCATCATCTCCGGTCCGGAGCTGGTCATCGCCCAGTGCAAGGCGGGAATCGTCGGCTCGTTCCCGTCCCTGAACGCCCGCCCGATCTCGCAGCTGGACGAATGGCTGCACCGGATCACCGAGGAACTGGCCGCCTGGGACCGGGACCATCCGGACCAGCTGTCCGCGCCCTTTGCCGTGAACCAGATCGTCCACCGGACCAACAACCGGCTGGAGGAGGACATCGAACTCTGCGTCAAGCACAAGGTCCCGGTGATCATCACCTCGCTGGGTGCCCGGGTGGAGGTGAACGACGCCATCCACAGCTATGGCGGCATCGTGATGCACGACGTGATCACCAATGCCTTCGCCCGCAAGGCGGTGGAAAAGGGGGCCGACGGCCTGATCCCGGTGGCGGCCGGTGCGGGGGGCCATGCGGGCACCCTGTCGCCCTTCGCCCTGGTGCAGGAGATCCGGGAGTGGTTCGACGGACCCGTCGCCCTGTCAGGCTCCATCGCCACGGGTCGCGCCATCCTGGGGGCCCAGGCCATGGGGGCCGACCTTGCCTATATGGGCTCGGCCTTCATCGCCACGGCGGAGGCCAATGCGGTGCAGGGCTACAAGGACATGATCGTCGAGAGCAGCGCCGAGGATATCGTCTATTCCAACCTGTTCACCGGCGTGCACGGCAACTATCTGGCCCCGTCCATCGTCAAGGCGGGCCTCGATCCCGACGACCTGCCGCAGAGCGATCCGTCGAAGATGAACTTCGGTTCCGGCGGCAACCAGGAAGCCAAGGCCTGGCGGGATATCTGGGGCTGCGGCCAGGGCATCGGCGCGATCCGCAATGCCCCGCCCGCAGGCGAGTTCATCGCCCGGCTGATCCGCGAATATGACGAGGCCCAGGCCGAACTGGCGGTGAAGACCGGCTATGTGCGCCACGCCAGGGGCCTCGCCCCCGCCTAGGATATCGGCAGGTTTGTCCACCCCGGCCGGGAGTGGGGGACACTGGAGGGCGTGACACCCGCCCTCCAGGAGCCCCTCCATGTCCGATTCCAGCACCCCCCGCCTCGGCCTGCCCTATCTGGCGGCCAGCCAGGCCCAGAAGCAGGTGACCCTCAACGCGGCCATGGCCAGTCTCGACGGACTGGTCCAGACCGCGGTGGAGAGCCGCACCCAGACCGCGCCGCAGTCCTCGCCCCTCGACGGGCAGATCTGGCTCGTGCCGCCACAGCCCACGGACACGGACTGGAACGCACTGGTGGGCCAGCTGGTCCGCTACGAGGGCGGGAGCTGGTCGAGCCTGCCCCTGGTGGAGGGCATGCTGGTCTATGTGAAGGACGAGAAGGTCCTGGCCCTGCTCGGGGCCGGGGGCTGGATGGAACTGTTCCCCGAGAAATCCCCAGGCCTGCGAAACCGGCTGATCAACGGGGGCTTCGACATCTGGCAGAGGGGCCCGTCGATGGCCTGTGCCGCCGACCAGACCACCTTTTCCGCCGATCGCTGGCAGGTCTGGTCTGCCGGTGCGCCGTCCACGGCCTCCCTCCAGCCCAGCGGCCTGCCTGGCGGGCCCCGCTCTGCGTTGAGTCTGGCGGCGGGGGCGCGGTGACCAGCGCCGCCGTCAGCCAGACCCTGGAGCAGGCCATGATCGCGGACCTGGCGGGGGAGCGGGTGACCCTGTCCGGCTGGGTGAAGGCGTCCCGGTCCCTGACGCTGGGGGTCAATCTCTACGCCTACGGAACGCCCGACCAGGCGTCGTCCCGGGCGAATGTCGGATGGTTCTCCATGGGGATCATCGGGCCGGCCTGGACCTTTGTGCAGCAGAGCTTCGTCCTGCCTGCAGGCTTTGCCGCCGGGGGACAGGTGGAGTTCAGCCTGGGGTCGCTGGCCGCCGGGGACACGGTGGGGCTGGCAGGCCTGCAGCTGGAGGCGGGAGGGATGGCCACGGCCCGCGAGGTCCGTCTGCCGGGGGCGGAGCTGTGGATGTGCCAGCGTTACTACCAGCTGACACCGGTCCTCTATGGTCTGGTGGGCACCTGGACCTCCCCGACCACGGCGGTGATGTCGGTGGCGCTGCAGCCGGCCATGCGCACCACGCCGGTCTGCCAGCCGGTCCCGCCGGGCCCGGTGTCGGTGGACTGCGCCGATGTGGGCACCTCGTCCACCACCAGCTTTGCGGTGTTTGCCAGCCCCGCCAATCTGGTCATGCATGCCAGCAGCCTCGCACCGGCCCGGACCGCGGGGGGCGGGGCGGGATGCAACACCCAGATCGCCTGCAACGCCGAAATCTAGCGTCGGAATTCGGCGGGCCGGGTGCGGAGGGGCGGGGGGCTGAGGTCCCCCGTCCCTTGCGTCATGATTGCCAATCCGGTCCGTCGCGTCTAACTCGCAGGAGAGGAAAGGTTCGTCCGGATTTCCGACGGAGGGACCATGGAGGATCGTGCGCCCATGTTTTCCAAGATTCTGATCGCCAACCGCGGAGAGATCGCGGTCCGCATCATCAAGACGGCCCGTCGTCTCGGGGTGAAGACCGTGATCGTCTATTCCGAAGCGGACGCGGACAGCCTGGCCGTGGAAATGGCCGACGAGAGCGTGTTCATCGGCCCGCCCCCGGCCTCGGAAAGCTATCTGGTGGCGGAAAAGATCATCGCCGCGGCCAAGGCCACGGGGGCGGAGGCCATCCATCCCGGCTTCGGCTTCCTGTCGGAGAAGGCCTCCTTCGCCCGCCAGTGCGCGGAGGCGGGGATCGTCTTCATCGGTCCCAATCCCCACGCCATCGACGCCATGGGCGACAAGATCGAATCGAAGAAGTTCGCAAACGCCGCCAAGGTCTCCACGGTCCCCGGCTATATCGGCGTGATCGAGGGCGTGCCCCATGCCATCCAGATCGCCGAGGAGATCGGCTATCCGGTGATGATGAAGGCGTCGGCCGGCGGCGGCGGCAAGGGCATGCGCATCGCCTGGAACCGCAAGGACGTGGAGGAGGGCTTCCCCGCCGCCCAGTCGGAGGCGCGCAACAGCTTCGGCGACGACCGGGTGTTCATCGAGAAGTTCGTCACCGAACCCCGGCACATCGAGATCCAGGTGCTGGGGGACAAGCACGGCAACGTCATCTACCTGAACGAGCGGGAATGCTCGATCCAGCGCCGGAACCAGAAGGTGATCGAGGAGGCTCCGTCCCCCTTCCTCGACGCCGCCACCCGCAAGGCCATGGGCGAGCAGGCCGTAGCCCTGTCCAAGGCCGTGCAGTACGACAGCGCCGGGACGGTGGAGTTCATCGTCGACAAGGACCGGAAGTTCTACTTCCTGGAAATGAACACCCGCCTGCAGGTGGAGCATCCGGTGACGGAGCTGATCACCGGCATCGACCTCGTGGAGCAGATGCTGCGCTCGGCCTATGGCGAGAAGCTCGCCATTGCCCAGAAGGACGTGGGCATCCGCGGCTGGGCCATCGAGAGCCGCATCTATGCGGAGGACCCCTACCGCAAGTTCCTGCCGTCCATCGGCCGGCTGGTGCGCTATTCCCCGCCGCAGGAGGGCGACCACGGGAGCTACACCGTGCGCAACGACGCCGGTGTCCGCGAGGGCGACGAGATCTCCATGTTCTACGACCCGATGATCTCCAAGCTCTGCACCTGGGGCGAGACCCGGGCCGAGGCCATCACCGGCATGGCCCGGGCGCTTGAGGACTTCCACATCGAGGGGCTGGGCCACAACATCCCCTTCCTGTCGGCGGTGATGGACCAGGCCCGCTTCCAGTCGGGCAAGATCACCACCGGCTACATCGCCGAGGAATTCCCCGAGGGCTTCAAGGGGGCGGAGCTGACGGAGGGCCAGGCCGACCTGTTCGCCGCGGTCGCCGCCTATGTGCAGCGCCTGCAGTCCACCCGCCATGCCGGGCATGCGGCCCCCCGCTCCGAATGGGTGGTGGTGATCGGCAAATCCTCCCGCCGGGTGCGGCTGGCCTCGACGGACAGCACCCTGACGGTGACCTTCGAGGACGAGGGCCGGAGCGTGACCCTGTCCCATGTGGACTGGCGGCCGGGCCTGCCCCTGTTCCGGGCGCGGCTGGACGGCACGGCCTTCTCCGCCCATGTGGCGCAGGCGCTGGAGGGGCTGGTGATCCGTCACCGGGCCGCCAAGTCCCGGGTGCTGGTCCTGACCCCCAACTCCGCGGAGCTGCATGCCCGCCTGCCGGAGAAGCAGGCGGCCGACACCTCCCGCCTGATCGTGTCCCCCATGCCGGGCCTGGTGGTCTCCCTCGACGTCCAGCTCGGGCAGGAGGTGAAGGAGGGCGAGACCGTCGCCGTGATCGAGGCCATGAAGATGCAGAACATCATCCGGGCCGAACGGGACGGGGTGGTGAAGATGATCGGGGCCAAGGCTGGCGACAGCGTCGCGGCGGACGAGGTGCTGGTGGAATTCGGCTGACCCCGTCTCCCGGCGGATGACGGGACGGGCAACGGGACTGGCGCCGACGCGGTGTGGGCGGCTATAGGAGAACGGCGCGGTCCGTCGGACGGCGCGGGAATCGGAAGACAGGGCCACTCACGATGGGCGGAAAGCCATGAACGGCGCACAGATCGACTGGGGCCTGCTGTTTCTGTCCTCCAGCGGACGGATGTCGCGCTCGCCGTTCCTGGTGGGACTGGCCGTGATCATGGCCGTGCTGCTGCTGTTCGACAACGCCGTGCCGCTGATCCTGCAGGGGCTGACGGCCATCGTCGTCTATCCGGCCCTGCTGTTCTCCTCGGCCTGCCTGTTGTCCAAGCGCCTGCATGACCGGGGTCGCTCGGGCTGGTGGGCGGCGCTGGTGCTGCTGGCCTTCGCCCTGGTCTGGCCCAGTGCCTCGGGGCCGCGGGCCCTGTTCCTGATCGTGGTGGTCTGGGCGGTGATCGAGCTTGGCCTCATGCCGGGGGAGGAGGGCAGCAACCGCTTCGGTGCCAATCCCCTGCGCCCCGCACCCGCCGAGCCGGTCAGCTAGACCCGGTCCCCGTCAGAGCGGCGGTGACCCCGGTGTCACCGGCCCGAAGACCTGCCGGAAGCTGATCCGCAGGGCCTCGTCCGCCTCGTCTAGGGTCACCGGATGGCCGAGGTCCACCAGGCTCGTGACCCCGTGCTGCTGGATGCCGCAGGGCACGATGCCGGAGAAGTGGTCGAGGTCCGGCTCCACGTTCAGGCTGATGCCGTGGAACGAGACCCATTTGCGGATCTTCACGCCGATGGCGGCAATCTTGTCCTCCCGGGTCGGCGCACCGGCCTGTCGGCGTTCCACCCAGACCCCCACCCGGCCGGGACGAATCTCGCCCCGTACCCCGAACTGGTCGAGGGCCAGGATCACCCAGTCCTCCAGAGCCGTGACGAAGGCGTGCACGTCCCGCTTCCGGGCCCGCAGGTCGAGCATCACATAGGCCACCCGCTGGCCCGGCCCGTGATAGGTGAACTGGCCCCCGCGGCCGGTGCGGTGCACGGGGAAGCGCTCCGCCTGGAGCAGGTCCTCGTCCTTGGCAGACACCCCGGCCGTGTAGATCGGCGGGTGCTCGATCAGCCAGACCAGCTCCCCGGCCTCTCCGGCGGCAATGGCCGCGGCCCGGGCCTCCATGGCGGCCACGGCCTCGGCATAGCCCACCTGGCCTGGACTGACGGCCCACTGGACCGGGCGGCCGTCGCTGCGCAGCAGGCCCGAGGGGGCAGGGGGTGTTAACGATGGATCAAGCATCTTGGTCCGAATGTGGGGTCGCCAGCCCGCCATGGAAACGGGTGTCGAGTCGATGAGGCTGGCAGTCTGTCAGGTCCGGAAGGCAACGTCCCGCAGTGAGTCAGGTCAGCGCCGTCAATGTCGAGATCTCCATCCTTCTGGGGCGGAGCATCCTGCCCATGCAGCAGCTGCTGCGGATGGGGCGGGGGGCCGTGATCCCCCTGGACGCGGCGGAGCATGACGAGGTGTGGATCCTCGCCAACAACCATCCCGTGGCCCGGGGCGAGATCCAGATCAACGACGACCGGATTTCCATCTGCGTCACCGGACCCGCCAATGTCTATGATTTCATGGCCGGCGGCATTCGCTGACGATATCGCGTTACGCTCTTCACAAGGCTGGCGGCGTTTGCTACGCACCCACCCTCTGGCGCGAGCGGTCGTGGCGGAATTGGTAGACGCGCAGCGTTGAGGTCGCTGTGGGGCAACCCGTGGAAGTTCGAGTCTTCTCGACCGCACCATCACGCATCAGGCAATGAGGTCCGGGTCGCCCAGCGCCCGGACTTTTTTGTTTCAGCGCCTCGTCATCGGCCCGTCGCGCGACTAGATCATCGGAACGGGACCGGTCACGTTCTTGCACGGGTGCGCGGCCGGTGAGTGGGTCGTGTCATGATGGGTCAAATGAAGCTCAATGCGCGGGTCACGCCCGCCACCCTGGATCTCGTCAGACCCTTCGAGCCCCTGCGCCTTCAGGCCGAGGCGCAGGCCGACGGGCGCTGGATGATCGGCTATGGGCACACCCGGTTCGCCCGGCCGGGGGCGGTGATCCAGCCCGGGGACGCCGATGCCCTCCTGCGCTATGACCTCAGCGAGACGGCGGACGCCCTCGACACCCTGGTGACGGCCCCGCTCTCCCAGGCCCAGTTCGAGGCGATCAACGCCTTTGCCCTGCACATCGGGCTCGACAATTTCCGACGCTCCACCGTCCTGCGCAGCCTGAACGCCGGGGCCTTCGAGTCGGCCGCCGCGGCCATGGACCTGTGGCGGGGGGCGGGGGCCAGTGCCCGCAATCCGATGGCGGACCTGCTCGCCCAGCGGCGGGCGGCAGAACGGGCCCATTTCCTCGGCCGACCGGTGACACCGGAGCCACCTGCGGTCCGATCAGAGCCCCCGCGGGCGTCCGTTCCCGAAGGTCTTCATGTCGAGGCCCCGCTGCCGGAGGTGCCCGCTCCGGAGGTCCACCGCCCCGAACCCTTCGCCGCCCCCATGGCGACCGACACCGCTCCGGTCGAGCCGGCGGCCGCGCCGCCTTCCGTCCCGCTGGACGTGCCCGCGACCGGGGAGGCCCCCGAGCCCCCGCGCTGGACGCCGCCGCCCAGACCTTCCCGCTATCTGCGGGAGGCCGCGCGGCCCCAACCCCTGCCGCCGCTTCAGCCTACCGCCCCGACGGCGTCCGAAGACCCGCCCGCGCAGGTGCCCGATCCGATGCCGGAGACCCTGCCCGCGCACCCGGACCCGGAACCGGCCCTGCCGCCGGTGGTCGACGAGGTCCCCGCGGAGCCCCCTCCGGCCGCACCCGTGGTCCGGGAGCCGACCGCGCCCGCGCCGCCGGTTCCGGACGTCCCGGCAGCCCCCGTGGCACCGTCCGGATGGGTCGCGCCCCGGCCGGACGCGGTGCCCCAGGCCGCACGAGGGGCCGCGTCATCGGGGATCACGGTGGACCTGCCGCCGCCGAGACCACTCGCCCCCGCACCGGGCCCCACCACCCGGATCACCTATGCCCTGGTGGGGCTCCTCGGGGTGATGCTGTTTGCCGGGTCGCTGGTGTCCATGTTCCGGCAGGCCAATGTGGCTAATCTGGTCACCGGACTGGTGGGCGTTGCCTTCATGGCCCCCGCGGCAGGACATTTCCTGTTCAGCCTGATCTCCGGTCGGCCGTCCCGGTCGGCCTTTCCCCAGGCCTGATCCGCCGAAACGCCTTGCAGGCATGAAAAAGGCCGCCTCCCCGGGGGGGGAAGCGGCCTTCCATCGTCGCGTCCGCGGACGCGATCAGCAAACCTGCCTGTGAGCGACAAGCGCGTTCAGGCGTGATCCTCGGTCATGAGGCTCCAGGTCGCTCGCGACCGCGGCTGATGACAATGAGACACTGGATCACCTCCTTTCTGCTGTTCAACAGGGATCCTCAAAATACGCTGCGACTCGCGGATTCAAAAGACCTATTTAGAGGCGCGGTCAGGGGGCGACGGGGAGACGCAGGGCGCATGGATGCGGACGACTTCGACGGGGATGCCGCGGGCTGGATCGGGCAGGGCCGCGTCCGGGTGCGCAAGACCCCGACGGCCCTGCTGCTGACCTGCGACGGCCTGACCACCCAGGCCAAGTACTACAAGCCGCTGTTCTACGAGTTCTTCCGCAAGGAATGGCGGGGCGCGCGACCGGCCTGGGGGGACCATGCGGTGGAGATCACCATGCACCATGTGGGCGACCCGCCTCTGCTCGACCTCGACAACCTGGCCAAGGCCCTGCTGGACGCCATCAAGGGCTATGCCTTCCACGACGACAGCCAGGTGGCCCGCCTGGTGGTGGAGCGGTGCGAGGGCCCGCGGGAGCGGGTGACCATCCGCGTCACGTCCCACCGGCCCCGGGGCCGGTGAGCGGACGGCGGCGCGCTATTTCTTGCGGAACTGGTCCAGGGAGACGATCTTGGGACCGTCCTCGGCCGGGTCTGCATCGTCGGCTGCGACCGCAGGGGTCGGGGCCTCGCCCTCCGGACGGGCGGCAGCCACGGGGGCGGGGATGATCTCCGCCTCCACCGCATCGGGGGACGGCCACTGCAGCAGGAACTGCACGCTCGGGTCATAGAACCGGGTGATGGCCGCATAGGGCACGGACAGGCGCTTGGGCTGGCCGCCGAAGCGCAGGGTGATGGCGAAGAAGGTCTCCCCCGGCGCCAGGTCCCAGAACTGGTGCTGCAGGACGATGGTCATCTCGTCCGGATACTTCTCCAGCAGGTCCTGCGGCGTGGACACCCCGGCGGCGCGGGTCTTGAAGGTGATGTAGAGATGATGCTGACCGGGCAGGCCGTTGCCGACGGCGGCCCGCTTCAGTGCCGCCTTGACGACGCCGCGCAGGGCCTCCTGGGCGAGCAGCTCGTAATTCATCAGGTCGTGGGCGGGCCGGTCTTCAGACATCACGTCCTCGGGAACTATTGGAGCCCGAGAATACACCATTTCCTGCCGGGCTGTCGCGCCCCGCGATGCATCCCCTGCGGCAAATTCACGTGACGGCGCCGATCCCCGCGTCCGCGCCCCTTTCGCAGGGGGCGGTCGGCAAGGGCGAGGGGAGGGACGAAAGTGTCGGGGAGAGTGGGGGGGTTCTGTTGCCAGGCCCCCCCCGGGCCCCGCCTGACAGCGCTCAAGCCGTCAGGACTTTAGAGGTCGAGATGACCGCACTGCATTACGCAGCGAGGGCATACTCTTGAGCGAAGTTATCGTTCGCAGTTATAAAACGGGCCGATCACGGGGACCCATTCCGAGAGAAAGCAACACCTTTACACGTCTGTCGATGCTGATCGGCCCCATATCCAGCCGGTGATAACCCCGGGAAGGTCATGGTGGAGCCGCCGGGAATCGCACCCGGGTCCAGTCCGCTTATTTCGTGCGCGTTTATCTCCATAGTCAGGCCGAAACCCGACCCCCCACATATAGACCCTGCGACCCGTCAGCGGAAGGGCTGTCCGATTGACGCCGCGTCAGGCTTGTCGCGAACGGGTGCGCCGCTAGATTGGGGTCAAGAACAGCGGCGGCGACCTGGTCCGCACAGCAGGAGAGACCTCATGATCGGCATCATCGCGACCCTGACCATCCAGCCCGGCAAGGAATCGGAATTCGAGGCCGTGTTCACCGACCTGGCCGCCAAGGTCCGGGCGAACGAGCCGGGGAACGTGCTCTACCAGCTGACCCGTTCGCGGGAAAACGCCAGTGTCTACAAGGTTCTGGAGCTCTATGCCGACCAGGACGCCCTGACCGCCCATGGCAAGACCGACCATTACCGGGCCGCGGGACCGAAGCTGGGCGGCGTACTCGGCGCGGCACCGACCATCGAGTATCTCGACAGCGTCGGCTGATTTCTTCCAAGACGTCGGGTGGACGAAAGAAGGCGCGCCGGGCCTTCGACGCGCCTTTACATCGTTGTGACCAAGGGTCAACTCGCGGACGGCGGTCCGTCGTCCCGACTTCGGTCGGAGCGGCGGGGTGTGCCAGATTTGCATTAACTTGCTGCAATGTCGTGCCCGGGGACTTGCGTCGGCGGGGCAAGCGGTCCACCTCCACGGGTTGACGGGGACAAGAGGGCAAACTCTTCATGCAGCGGCTTACGCGACAGCGGGTTGCCGGTATCGGCCTCGCGCTCGCTCTGGCAGGGTGTGCGCCGGGGGGCAAGGTGCATGGTCCGGATGTCCGGCTCCCGGCGACCTTCGAGCGTCCCGCGGCACCGGAGCCGAATGCGGCCCAGATGCCACAGGCCTGGTGGACCCTCTTTGATGACGCTCAACTCGACCGGCTGGAAGCCGAGGCGCTGAGCCGGGCCCCGGACGCGCGCACGGCGCTCTCCCGCCTGACGGAGGCCTATGCCATCCGTTCCAGCGCGCTCAATGCCTACAACCCGCAAGGGGCGCTGAACGGCCAGGCCTCCGACGCGCACAACGGCACCACCTATTCGGGCATCAGCTTCTCCGGCGCGGGGGCCAGCAGCAATCCGGCCCTGGCCGGGCTCGAGAACCTGTTCCTGCCCGCCGACGAGACCAAGACCTATCAGGGCGGCTTCAGTGTCTCGTGGGAGCTCGACCTGTTCGGGCGGCGCAAGGCGGCTCGCCGGGCCGCCAATGCCGACATGCTGGCCGCGCGCTTCGACTTCGAGGCCAGCCGCCTCAGCCTGGAAGCCAATGTGGCCACCAGCCTGTTCCAGGCCCGCGCCCTGGCCGTCCAGCTGGAAGATGCCCGGGAAACCGCCCGGATCGCCGCAAGCCTGGCCGAACTCGGCCGCAAGAAGGCCGAGCGCGGCCTGTCATCGGCCTCCGACTCCGCCCGGCTGGACGCCGATGCCGACACCGCCCGGTCGGAGGCCCTGCGGATCGAGGCCCTGGCCACGGCCGCCCGCCGGACCCTGCTGACCCTGATCGGGCGCGGCACAGAGCCCACGAACGCGCTGACGATCGAGGCGCGACTGGCCCCGCCGCCGGTCCTGCCCACCACGGCGCCCAGCGCCCTGCTGCGCCGGCGACCCGACGTGCGGGAGGCGGAACAGAAGCTGCGTTCGGCCATCGGCACCCTGACCCTGGACCGGCTGGCCCTGCTGCCGACCCTGACCCTCAATCCCAGCGTGGCGGTGCAGCGGTCGGAAGCCAACTACACGTCCGAGACCTCCATCTGGACCCTGGCGGCGGGGGCCTCGGCCCCGATCCTCGACCGTCCGCGGCTGATCGCCATGGCGCGCCTGCAGAAGGCCCGCGCCGAGGAGGCTTCCGTCCTGTTCGAGCAGACCATCCTCAATGCCTATCGGGACGCGGAGAACGGCCTCAACCAACTGGACGCCGACCAGTCCCGCCTGACCCTGCTGACCCAGGCCGAAGCCCGCAGCCGCTTTGCCTTCAAGGCCAGCGAGCGCGCCTATCGGGATGGACTGATCGACCTGACCACCCTGCTGGATGCCGAGCGCAGCTGGCGGGCGAGCCGGAGCAGCCTCACCGCGCTGCAGGCCGGTGCCCTGAATGATGCCGTGTCCACCATCAAGGCCCTGGGCGGCGGGTGGTCCGGCGCGCCGAAGAAACTGAGGGAATGAGCGATATGCGATCCAATGGGCCCGGATCCCCGGTTCTGACGACCCTGGCGATGGCGTTGCTCGCAACGACGCTGGCCGCCTGCGGGTCCGCCAAGTCCAAGTCGTCGAGCAACGACCAGCCCCTGACCGCGACCTTCGCCCCGGTGGAGATGCGGACCATGGACAGCGGTCTGTCGGCCTCCGGCCTGCTCGTCCCCCGGGAAGAGGCCGCGGTCAGCACCCAGCTGGACGGCTACCGCGTGGCCGAGGTGCTGGTGGACCAGGGGGCTGAGGTGGCCGCCGGCCAGCCCCTGGCCCGCCTCGACGACACCCTGCTCAAGGCCCAGCTGGAGCAGGCCGAAGCCGCCGTGGCCAACCAGGAGGCCAATTTCGAGCGCGCCGAGGCCGAAGCCCGCCGGGTGGATGGTCTCGACGGGCAGGGGGTCATCTCCCAGGAACAGATCGACGAGCGCCGCCTGGCCGCCCGCACGGCCAAGGCCCAGCTGGCCTCGGCCCGCGCCCAGCTCGGGGACCTGAAGGTTCGCGAGGGGCTGATGACGGTGCGCGCACCGGTCGCCGGTCGCATTCTCGAGCGCACCGTCCGCCCCGGAGACGTGGCCAGCCATGCGGCGATCATGTTCCGCATGGCCCGGGACGGGGTGGTGGAACTGAATGCGGAAGTGGCCGAAGCCGCCCTGACCCAGATCCGGGCCGGGGAAAAGGCCGATGTCGTCCTGGCCGGAGGGGCCACGGTCACCGGCGTGGTCCGGCTGGTCAGCCCGCAGGTGGACGCCCAGTCCCGCCTCGGTCACGTGCGCCTGACCCTTCCGGTCCGTCCGGACGTCCGCCCCGGCGGCTTTGCACGGGCACAGTTCAACACCCGGGGAGCCGCGACCCTGGCCCTGCCGGAGCGGGCGGTGAATTTCGATGCCGACGGGGCCTCCATCATGGTGCTGGGGGCCGACCAGCGCGTCCACCGCCAGAAGATCCGCACCGGGGCCCGGTCCGAGGGCTTCGTCCAGCTGCTGGAGGGGCCGCCCGCCGGCTCCCAGGTGGTGCTGGGCGGAGCGGCCTTCCTGCTCGACGGTGACAAGGTCCGCGTGGCCGGGGCCGGCGCGAAATGAGGATCCGCATATCCGCCTGGGCGATCCGCAACCCGACACCGGTCGCGATCCTGTTTGTCGCCCTGTCGATCTGGGGCGTGCTGGCCTACAACGCCCTGCCCATCAAGCACTATCCCAACGTCAACTTCCCCGTCGTGGTCGTCAACGTGACCCAGAGCGGGGCGGCGGCGCCGGAGATGGAAAACCAGATCACCCGGCCCATCGAGAATGCGCTGGCCAGCATCCAGCATGTGAAGCACGTCACCTCGTCGGTGACCCTGGGCTCCACCAGCATCGGGCTGGAATTCGACCTCGGCACGGACATGCAGAAGGCCACGGACGACGTGCGGACCGCCGTCGACCGGGTGCGGCCCAGCCTGCCGTCCACCATCGATGCGCCCCAGGTCTCCCGCATCGATGTGGATGGGGCCCCGATCCTGACCTACACGGTGGCGTCCGACACCCTGTCACCGACGGAACTGGCCTGGTTCGTGGACGATACCCTGTCCACCCAGCTGCAGGCCATCAAGGGCGTTGCCCAGGTCTCCCGCGTCGGCGGTGCGGACCGGGAGATCCAGGTCCTGCTCGACCCCGATCGCATGGTCTCCTTCGGCGTGACGGCCCCGCAGGTCAGCAGTGCGCTGGCCCGCTTCCACGTGGACAATACCGGCGGCCGCGCCGATGTCGGCGGCCAGGAGCAGTCGGTCCGCGTGCTGGGGTCTGCCCAGACGGTGGATGACCTGCGGGCCATGACCATCCCGGTGAACGGCCACTATGTCCGCCTCGCCGACATTGCCGAGGTCGGTGACGGCCCGGCGGAGGAGCGGCGCTTCGCCCGCCTGAACGGCCGTCCGGTGGTGGCCTTCCAGGTCAGCAAGACCAAGGAGTCCAGCGACGTCTTCGTGGAGCGGCTGGTGACCGAGAAGGTCAAGGAGATCGCCGCCCGCAATCCCAGGCTGACCATCCATCCGGTGGTTTCCACGGTCGACGAGACCCGGCACAGCTACGAGGCCACGGTCCACGTCCTGCTGGAGGGCATGGCGCTGGCGGCCCTGGTGGTGTGGCTGTTCCTGCGCAACTGGCGGGCCACCATGGTCGCCGCCATCGCCATGCCCCTGTCTCTGGCCCCCACCTTCGGGGTGATGATGCTGCTGGGCTTCAGCCTGAACGTCATCACGCTGCTGGGCCTGACCCTGGTGATCGGCATCCTGGTGGATGACGCCATCGTCGAGATCGAGAACATCGAGAAGCGGATCGAGCGCGGGGCCACCCCCTATCGCGCGGCCCTGATCGGGGCGGACGCCATCGGCCTGGCCGTGGTGGCCTGCACCATGTCCATCGTGGTGGTGTTCACGCCGGTGTCCTTCATGCCGGGCATCTCGGGTCAGTTCTTCAAGGAATTCGGCCTGACCGTCGCCGTGGCCGTGATGTTCTCCCTGCTGGTGGCGCGGTTCCTGACCCCGCTGCTGGCGGCCTATTTCCTGAAGCCCACCGCCCATCCCAAGCCCGCGCCGGAGATGCCGTCCTTCTATCGCCGCATGCTGCGCTGGGCCCTGTCGCACATGTGGGCCAGTGCGGGCATCGCCGCGGTCCTGGTGATCAGCACGCTTGGCCTGGTGGTCAGCGGGGCCCTGCCGGTCGGGTTCCAGCCCGTGGGCGATCCCGGCTACTTCTATCTGAACATCCAGGGACCGCCCGGTGCCACCCATGCGGACATGGAGCGGATCGTCCAGAATGCGACGACGGTCCTTCGGCGGCAGTCGGACGTGGAACTGGTCTTTGCCCAGGTGGGCTCCGGCGGGGGCGGGGACGGCTTCAACGGCGGCGGCCCGGCGGAGGCCAATACCGGCACCATCACCGTGGTCCTGAAGGAGGACCGCGCCCACACGACCGAACAGTTCAAGTCCCTGATCCGCCCGGAAATCCGCCGGGTGCCGGACGTGCGGCTGACCACTCTCGGTGGCTGGGGGTCGTCGGACATCGACATCGTCCTGTCCAGCGAGGACGGTCCCAAGCTCGACCAGGCCCAGCTGGAGCTCCAGCGGGAGATGCGCACGCTTTCGAGCCTCTCCGACGTGCGGCCGTCGCCGCCGCCGCCGGGGCCCGAGCTGGTGATCCGTCCCAAGCCTGACGACGCGGCGCGGCTGGGGGTCAGTGCGGACGTCCTGGGCGCCGTCATGCGGGTGGCCACCATCGGCGACATCGATCCGGCGGTGGCCAAGTTCTCCGAGGGCAAGCGCCGCCTGCCGATCCGGGTGCGCCTGCCGGAATCCCAGCGTCGGGACCTGGCCAAGCTGTCGCAGTTGCGGGTGCCCACGGCCGATGGCGGGGCCACCACCCTGGACAGTGTGGCGGACCTGTCCTTCGAGTCCGGACCGGCGACCATCTCGCGCTACAACCGGGAACGCCGGGCGTCGGTGCAGGCGGACCTGAACAACTCCCTCCTGGGCACCACCACGGCGGAGGTCTATCGCCTGCCGATCATGAAGAAGATCCTGGCCGGCAAGGTACCGGGGGTGAAGCCCACCCAGTTCGGCCAGGCCGAGGCTTTGGCGGAACTGATCCCGGCCTTCCTGGGGGCCATCCTGGCGGGCATCGCGCTGATCTATGCGGTGCTGGTCCTCTTGTTCGGCAGCTTCTTCAAGCCGATCACCATCATGGCGGCGCTGCCCCTGTCGATGATCGGGGCGATCCTCGCCCTGATCGTCACCCAGCAGGCCATCACCATGCCGGTGTTCATCGGCATCCTGATGCTGTTCGGGATCACGGCGAAGAACTCCATCCTGCTGGTGGAGTTCGCCATCGAGGACGAGCGGGCGGGCACCCCCCGGGTGGAGGCGCTGATGAACGCCTGCCGGGAGCGGGCGCGACCGATCATCATGACCACCGTGGCCATGGCCGCGGGCATGCTGCCGACGGCCCTGGGCCTGGGGCAGGGGTCGGAGTTCCGCCAGCCCATGGCCATTGCCGTGATCGGCGGCCTGATCAGCTCCACGGCCCTGTCCCTGGTCCTGGTGCCGGTGGTCTACGAGTTCATCGACATGTTCGAGAACTGGGTGTCCCCGTTCTTCCGGCCGATGATCACGCCCCGGACGCCGGAGGACGACCTGCCGATCCGCGACGAGGAAGACGCCCTGGGCAATGCCGGCTAGGGCCGGTCCGCTTCGTCGACGGTGCGGATTGCCACGGACCCAGACTCACCTCTGTTAGGTCGTGGGCCGGATGGCGGCCCTTTGGACTCCGGGGGCCGCCATGGCTGACAGTCCTCCAGGCTGGGGTGAGCCGGTACCGTTCTTCACGGCCGTCACCGACGGTGTGCCCAACTATTCCATCCAGGTGGCCGCCGGCCGCTGGATGGTGCTGATGGTGTTCGGATCCCTCGGCAATCCGGCCTGTGCGGAGGCCCTGGCCCGCGTCCTGGAGCGCCGGGCGCTGTTCGACGACCGCGACGCCCTGTTCTTCGGCGTGACCATCGATCCGGCGGACCGGCTGGATCGGGGCCTGTGCAACAGCGAGCCGGGCATCCGGTTCTTCTGGGACCTCGACCGGACCGTCTGCACGACCCTTGGCGTGATCGACAGTGCCTATCTGCGACCGACCGTGTTCCTCATCGACCGCCAGTTCCGGGTCGCCGCCAGCGGACCGATCGAGGCCCTCGACGCCGTGCTGGACCAGCTGGCCGCGGCCCGGCAGGCGGAGACTTCGGCCGACGCCGCAAGCTTCCCGCCGATCCTGATCGCACCCCGCATCTTCGAGCCGGAGTTCTGCACCACCCTGCTCGCCTATTTCGCCGGCCAGGGGGCGGAGGAGTCCGGCTTCGCCATAGATGTGGACGGCCGTACCGTCACCCACGTGGCCGCTCATCTGAAGCGCCGCGAGGACGTCGCCATCGAGGACGAGGGACTGCTGGCCGGGGTGATGGACCGGCTGGAGGGGCGCCTGCTGCCCCTCATCGAGCGGTCCTTTGCCTGGCGGCCGACGGAGATCGAGCGGTTCCTGATCTGTCGCTACCGGGGCGGCAACCAGGGCTTCTTCAGCGCCCACCGGGACAATGTCACCGCCGGGACCGCGCATCGGAAATTCGCCGTCTCCATCAACCTCAATGCGGAAGACTATGTGGGCGGGGACATCCGCTTCCCGGAGTTCAGCCGCCAGACCTTCCGCCCGCCGACCGGCGGGGCCGCGGTGTTCGCCTGCGGCCTGCTGCACGAGGTGACGCCGGTGACCGAGGGCGAGCGCTTCACCTTCGTGCCGTTCCTCTATGACGCCGACGGGGCCCGGCTGCGGGCCGCCAATGCCGGGAAGGTGGAGGGGGACCTGGCCGCCGGCCGCCGGTTCTCGGCCCCGTGAAGCCGGTCGGCCAGCGATTCATTCCCGGTCTGCCGGAGCCTGTCTGAATGCCCCTGCGCAAGTCCCGCTTCATCCACATGGCCCCGGTGGGGGACGGCCGGGTGCTGGTCCTGCATGCGGTGAACCAGATGCGCTGGGTGGTGGATGCCGATCTCGCCCAGGTGATCGAGCTGTTCCAGGTTCCCCAGCCCCTGTTCGAGAAGAGCCTTGGCACGGCGCTGCTGAACGCCCTCCTGGAGCGGGAGGTGCTGACCGAGCTGACGCCGGAGGCCGAGCTGGCCGCCCTGTCGGCGGAGCTGGGGGCCACCCACGGGAGGGACCCGGCCGCCGTGGTAGAGGCCCGGCGCCGGGCGAAGCGCACCGGTGGCGAGGACTACTGGACGGTGACCGAGGCCGCCACGGTGGAGGGCCTGTCCACCGCGGGACACCGGCTGGACGTGCTGCTGTTCGGCGACTGCGACGTCCAGATGGAGCAGGACTTCCTGCGGCAGGAAGGCCAGCGCCGTGGACTGGACCTGCAGATCGCGGCGAGCTTTCCCGACGACATCGCCATGGCCGTCGATCGCCGCCACGACCTGATCCTGATCGGGGCCCTGCGTGCCCGCCATGCCCTCATGGACCCGGTGGATCCCGCCACGGGCGAGCCCCCCACCGGCCTCTTCCTGCAGTCGGCCCGGCACATGATCGAGCAGCTGCGCGCGGTGTCCTCGGCCCCGATCCTGATCGACAACCTGCCCGAGCCCACCGTCCAGCCCCTGGGCTTCGCGGAGCGGGGCCTGCTGGGGCATCGCAACCGGTTCCGCCTCGCCAATATCGCCCTGGCGGAGCTGGCCGAGGACTATGCCGATGTCCATGTGGTGGATGTGGCCGCGGCCCTGGCGGCGGCGGGCCAGGCGCGGCTGCTGGACGACGGGGAGGTGGGCTTCACCCATTTCGGCTCGCCGGGCTGGCTGCTGCAGCGGATCGAGGCCGAGAAGGCCGCCGTCCACGGACTGCCCCCGGACCTGACACGGCTGTCGGAACAACTGGACGGGGAGCCCTATCTCCGCGAACGGGTGCTGGCGACGGCCCATCTGGACGCCATCCAGTCCGTGACCCGGCACGAGGCCAGGAAGTGCGTGATCGTGGACCTCGACGGGGTCCTGTGGCCCGGCGTCCTGGCGGAGACCGGTGCCCCCTTCGCCTGGAGCGCGGAGGTCTCGAGCCCCTTCTCGTTCATCGGCCTCTATTTCGGCCTGCACGAGGCGCTCCTGTGCCTGAAGCGCCGGGGGATCCTGCTGGCCTGCGTCAGCAAGAACGACGAGGCCACGGTCCGGGCCCTGTGGACCTATCCCGACCACTATCCGAAGGACCGGCTGCTGACCCTGGACGACTTCGTCACCTACCGGATCAACTGGACGGACAAGGCCGAGAACATCCGCGCGATCGCCGACGAGCTGGGCTTTGCCCCCTCGGCCTTCCTGTTCATCGACGACAATCCGGTGGAGCGGGAGCGCATCCGCCAGGCCCTGCCCGAGATCGCCCTCCTGGGAGAGGACCTGGCGGGACTGAGGCGACACCTGCTCACCGACCCCCGGCTCCAGCCCCCGGTGGTGACCGCCGACAGTCTGGAGCGGACGGCCATGACCCGGGCCACGCTGGAACGGGGGCGCAGCCGGGAGAGCTTCGACGACCGGGACGCCTTCATCGCCTCCCTCGGGATCGTGCTGGACTGCCGCGCCCTGGCGTCCGGCGACGACACCGCCCGGGTGGCGGAGCTGCTGCAGCGGACCACGCAGTTCACCACCACCGGCCGCCGGTTCTCCTCGGCGGAGCTGTCCCGGATGCTGGAATGCGGCGCGGCGTCGGTGTTCGTGGCCCGGGCGTCGGACCGGTTCGGGGATCACGGAGTGGTGGGGGCGCTCATCGTCGAGGGCGAGGAGATCGTGGCCTTTGCCGTCAGCTGCCGGGCGCTGGGCATGGACATCGAGCACCGCTTTCTGGGCTTCGTGGTGGGCGAGATGGCCGCGCAGGGCCTTCGGCTCAGGGGGCAGATCGTCGAGACAGAACGCAACTTCCCCGCGCGCAACATCTATCGCGACAACGGCTTCGTCCTTCAGCCCGACGGAGTGTGGTCCACGGTTTGAGGTCGCGGTGCCTCAGCCGAACAGGGACACGGTCGTGCTGGGCGTCGATTCCGCGCTCTGCAGGCGGGACAGGGCCGTCTGGTAGTCGGCGATCTGGGCGGTCAGATAGGCGGGCACCGTGCCGCCGGTTCCGGAACTTGCCGTCTTCGGCAGGGGCTTGGTGGTCATGTCGGTGAAGATCGCCTTCAGCACGCCCTGGGCCGCGGTCAGCTCGGTCTGGGCAGACGTGATGTCGGCCGTGGAGTCGAGGCTCAGATTGCCGGTGAGCCCCAGCGCATAGGGCGACACCTTCAGGTTCGAGGTCGACGAGACGGTGGCATAGGTGCTGGCCGACGCGGCCAGCTCGCCCGGCGCGATGCCGAGGGCGGACAGGGCATCGGCATCGGCCGGTCCGGCATTCAGGGTCACGGTCTGGCGGCTGTTGGTGGGCTTGATGGTCAGATCGCTGCCGTTGACCGCAATGCCCACCGACGCCGTCAGCTGGTTCTGCGAGGCGGTGTTGATCTTGGCGGCCAGGGTCTGGAGGGTTTCCTTGGGATCGATGGTGATCGTGCTGGATGTGCCATTGGCGAGGGTGATGCTGAACTTGTCACCGGCCTGCAGGGCACTGTTGTCCACCAGATAGGGGGAGGGCGCATACTGGATGGTCTGGGCGGGCAGGCCCAGCAGGTTCAGGGCGGACGATCCGGTGGCGGACACGGCGAGGCTGTTGGGGCGATCCTGTCCGGCGTCCCCGGTGAGGCTGTTGGTCCAGGTCGCCTGGCCCGTGGTCGGGTCGATGGCCGTCACGAAGCCCTCGTTGGACGGCAGGCCATTGCTGGCGGCATCCGCCGGTCCCGCCACCTGACCGGCGATGTAGACCAGGCCATTGGCCGTGGTGACGGCGGTCGTGGTGGTGTCTCCCCCGGCAGAGTAATAGGCAAGGCTGTCCGACGCGCTCGCCGTGCCGGTGGCCGAAACCTTGGCGACGAAGGCCGCCTTGCCGCTGGTATAGGCCGTGGTCACCGAACCGGCGCTGAGGGCCCCATTGTGGGTCGAGCCTGCCACGACCACCGACCCATCCGCCGCGGTGCTGATCCCGGCGACGTTGCCGCCGTTCAGGGACCCCAGGTCCCGCACCGTGCCGGCGGTCAGGGTGTCCGTCCCGCTGATGGCAAAGGTCCGGAGCACGGCGTGTCCGCCCTCGACCCCGGCCACCACCAGATTGGACCCGCTGACGGTCACGCCCGCTGTGCTGTTGACCCCGGAGGTGCCGAATTCCTGCACGGCACCTGCCACGCCCTTGGACGAGAAGGACTGCACGAAGCCGTCCTGCGCGCCCTTGAGGCTCTGGCCCGAGAAGGCGGCGGAGGTCTGGCCGGACACATAGACCGAGCCGTTGGCGTCGAAGGTCACGCCGGTGGGCGTGTCGTTCCCCGCGCTGGTCCCCGCCCGCGTGACCCAGTTGGGGTCGCCGGAGGCTGCGTCGTACTCGGCGACGAAGGTGTCGGACTGGCCGGGCGTTACCGAGCCGTCCTTGGCGTTCAGGGCACCGGTGATGCTGCCGGCCACGGCAACGCTCTTGCCATCGGGCGAGACGGCCACGGAATAGGCCGTGGCACTGCCCGCGGTCCCAAGGGTGCGAGTGTAGACCACCTGGCCGGTGGAATCATACTTGGTCAGCACGACGTTCTGTGGCCCCGGCAGCGCCTGGCCCGTGGGGCCGGAGCCCGCATCCGTGCTGACCACATAGAGCGACCCGTCCGGCCCCGTGGCCTGATAGGCGGCCCCGGTCGTGTTGGACCCCAGGGTCTGGCCGAACAGCTTGTCGGGCGTCCCGGCGGCGGCGGTGGGATCGGCGGTGAGCCCGGTCAGGACCTGGCTGTTGACGGCCGGTGTCGTGGTCACGCCCGTGGGGGTGTAGGTCTCGGTCGCGACCGTCGATCCAGAGGTCTGGGACACATAGACCGCGGGCTTGCTGCTGGCGGCAGAGAAGGTGACCGTCTCGTCCGCCGACCCGACGATCTTCAGGGCAAAGCTGTCGGCGGTGGCGGGCAGGGTGTAGGCGTTCGCGCCGGTTCCGACGGTCTTGGCAACCCCGGGAATCCGGACGTCCTGGAACGTGGTCTTCAGCCCGGCGGCCTGGAGCTTGCTGTTGAGATAGGTCACCACATTGGGCAGGGTCCGCGGGGTCGAGCCCATTTCGCTCAGGTCGAAACTGACGGTCTTGGTCGATCCGTTGGCCAGCTTCACATTGGCGGAAAACGCCACGTTCCCGGACAGGGACGGGGGCGGGACGGACAGGTCCCCGGTGTAGATGGCCGGGCCCTGGTAGGTGTCGGTCTCCGTCGGCGTGACGGCCGTGGAGGTGTCCGTGGCGGTGACTCCGCCGAGCGCCAGCGAGAACTGGGAGAAGGGCGAAGTGGACAGGAAGGACTGGACCTGTCCAAGCCCCTGGCTGAAGGCCTTCTGGTAGGTCGCCAGCTGTGCCGCCGACGCCGTGCTGGCCTGGGTCGCGATGCCCTGGAGCGCGGTCACGCCCTGATAGAGGGCGAACAGGTTCTTGTAGTCGGAATTGGCTTCGGCGTTGGTTCCGTTCACGGACAACTGGGTGTTGCCCGCATTGATCAGGGGCTGGCCGTTCAGGATGTTGTTCGCGGCCGTGGTCGCCTGGGCGACGGCCGCGGCGGCCTTCTGGTCCGCCGACTGGGAGGTCGAGGTCGTCGTCGCCGAGGCCGTCTGCCACGGCGGCGTGGGGGCCGTCGCCGCGGTGGAATTGGAGGCTGTCGTTCCCGTGGACGTCCCCGGGACCGGCACACCTTCGCGTGCGCTGTACCAGCTCACGAGCAGGGAGGGGTCGAACGAGATCGTCACACTGGGCACCTTTTGCCGGGTTCAGGTGTCCAGTGTGCGCGGTCGCGGTAAACCCCGAATTAATTTGTAGTTATACGATCTTAGCTGCGATCCGGACCGACCCTCAGTGATAGGGCGGCGGCAGGCCGTCGGCCCCCTTCAGATAGCGGTCCCGGAGGTCCAGTTGCCGGGACCGTCCGGTCTGCACCTGACCCTTGATGATCACCACATCGGCCGCCCCGCTGGTGTCCAGAGGGTCGCCGCTCCAGACCACCAGGTCGGCCGACTTGCCCGGCTCCAGGGAACCGACCCGGTCCGCCACGCCGAAGGCCCGGGCGGGGTTGAGGGTCACGGCGGCGAGCCCGGCAGCCCAGGGCAGGCCGTGGCCGACGGCACGACCGGCCGCCAGCCGCACGGCCTTCCCGCCGGTTGTCAGGCTCGGCCCGTGGATGGAGACCGAGACCCCCGCAGCCGTCATCCGTGCCGCGTTTTCAAGGGTCGAGGCCAGCATCTCGAAGGACACCGGCAGGTCTTCGTCACTGTCGAGAATCACCGGCACCTGGGCGGCGGCGATGTCGGCGGCCACCCGCCAGCCTTCCTCCACCCCGGACAGGACCAGACGCACCTTCTCGGTCCGTCCGAAGGCCAGGATCTGGCGGATATCCGAGGCCCGGTGGACTTCCACCAGCAGGGGCTCGCGACCATCGATCACCGCGCCTAGGGCTTCGAGATCCTCCCGATGGAGGGCGAAGGGGTGGACCTTGTTCTGCTCATAGGCCGCCCGGTTGCGCTGATAGGCCCGGGCCTCGGCCAGAAGGCCACGCAGTTCGGGGATCAGGGCCCCGCGGGCCCCGCCGGCCCGACCGGCACCCCGGTCCCCGGCATCAACCCCCATGGCCACATGGGCCCGGAGCAGGATGTCCGGCCCCTCCGCCAGGCTGATGACTGCGGCCTGACCGGAGAACAGGGTCTCCCGCGTGTCCCCGCGACGACCCCGGAACACCGGTGTGACGAGGGCCGATGTGGCCCCGGTCAGCCGCTCGATGGGCAGGACAGTGGAGTCCGGGTTGAGGCTGTACTGGATGTCGAAGCCCGCGCTCAGCGGACCGCCCTCGACGCCGGAATTGACCGTGGGGTCCACCCCCTCGATCTCCTCAGCGCCGATGCTGGAACCGGTGACGACGAGGCCCGGCGTGACGATGCGGCCCCGGGCGTCGATGATCCGGGCCCCGGCCGGAATGGCCACGTCCGGTCCCACCGCGGCGATCCGTCCGTTCTCGATCAGCACGGTGCCCGAGGCGATCTCGCCGGCCTTGGCCAGGGTGTGGATGTGGGCGTGGGTGACGGCCAGGGTTTCGGCCGCAGCGACACCGGTCAGCAGGGCCGTGGCCAGCGAGGCCGTCAGCAGGGTCTGTCCCAGGATGCGCATCAGCGGTTGCCTCCCTTCAGCACGTCGCGGGGGCCGGGCTGGCCGAGTTCGAAATCGCTCTTCGGCTGTCTTGCCGGATCGCTTCGGTCATAGGCCAGGGCCCCGTCGATGAAGACCTTGTCGGCCTGGGCATAGACACTGAAGGGATCGGCGCTCCACAGCACCACGTCCGCCATCTTGCCGGGCTCCAGCGTGCCCACCTTGTCCAGGATGCCGAGGGACCTGGCGGGGTTGGCCGTGATCCAGCGGATGGCCCGCGCCCGGGTGATGCCGAGGCCCGCGCGATTGCCCGCCGCCATGGCCACGCCCGCCTCCACATTGAGGTGCTGGATCAGGTGCTCGTCGTCCGAATGCACGATGGCGCAGCCCCCGGCATGGTCCACCATGGCGGCGTTTTCCTCGATGCCGTCGAAGGACTCCATCTTGAAGCCCCACCACTGGGCCCAGGTGTCGACGCAGATGCCTTCCTTGGCCAGGAGCGGCGCGATCTTGTAGGCCTCCGACGCGTGGTGGAAGGCGGCGATGTGGTAGCCGAACTCCCGGGAGATATCGATCATCTGGGCCATTTCGTCAGACCGGTAGCAGTGGTTCTGCACCAGGATCTCGCCCTTCAGCACCCCGGCGAGGGTGTCGAGGGTCAGGTTCCGGGTGGGCGGGTCCGCCTTCTCCCCCCGGGCGATCTTGGCCTTGTAGTCGTCCCACTTGCGCAGATAGTCGGCCGCCTGGATCCACGCGGCGCGATAACCCGCCACATTGCCCATCAGCGTGGCCGGCGACCGGCCGCGGCTGCCATAGACCCGCTTGGGATTTTCCCCGCAGGCCATCTTCAGGCCGTAGGGCGCGCCGGGGAACTTCATCTGCTGGACCGTCTCGGCCGGCATGTTCTTCAGCACGACGGAGCGCCCGCCGAACAGGTTGGCCGAGCCGGGGAGGATCTGCAGGGTGGTGATTCCCCCCGCCAGGGCCCGGTTGAAGCCGGCATCCTGCGGCCAGACCGAATGCTCGGCCCAGACATTGGCGGTATTGGGATCGGTCGCCTCGTTCCCGTCGGACTGGGCTTCCACCGCGGGGGAGGCATAGACCCCCAGATGGCTGTGCGGGTCGATCACGCCCGGCGTCACCCACTTGCCGTGCCCGTCGATCACCCGCGTGCCGGTGGGGACGGGGATGTCCTTGCCCACGGCGGTGATCCGGCCCTCCGCCATGATCACCGTGCCCCCGTCGATCTGGTCCCCGGCCGCGGTCAGGACGGTGGCCCCGACGATGGCCGTCGGCACGGACGGGGCGGGACGGTAGGTGGACGGGAAGGGGTCCGGATTCGCCCACGGATCGAGCCCGGCCCGCAGGGGCTTCGGCGGCGACTTGTCCGCCGGCTTCACCGCGGCTGTCGTCGCCGGTGTGGTCGCCGGTGCGGGGGTCGTCTCGGCGCAGGCACCGAGGGCGAGGGCGGCAGCCGACATGGCCGCCATCAAGGCAATGGGCTTCAAAGGGATCTCCCAGGACTCGGGCGCAGCAGACCCCTTCGCTTCCTCCCTGTCCAGTCGAGATGTGCGCTCTAGTTCCGCGGCTTCAGATTGCGCCCCGTGGTGACGGCGGCGGCACCGAATCGGGCACGGATCCGGTCCATGGTGCCTTCCCGCACCCGGGCCCGGCTCTCGTCGCTCGTGAACAGGTCGGTGGCCTCCGCCGAGGTCTCCACCAGATCGCTCAGACCGGCTCCGATCAGCCGGAAGGCGCGGCCGTCCGCCTCACGCGTCAATATGTCGCAGGTGGTCTGGAACAGCAGGGTCGCGGTCTGGATCGGGCCGGGCAGGGTGCGCCGCCGGGTGATGATCTGGAAGTCTGCGGTCTTGAGCTTCAGGGTGGCGACCCGACCGGCGACCCCGCGGGCCCGCGCCTGGCCGGCGGCCCTCTCGCTCATCCGCCACAGTTCGTCCTTCAGGCTCTGCAGGTCGCGGATATCGGTGTTGAAGGTGGTCTCGGCGCTGATCCCCTTGCGCGCCTCGTGGGGGTCGACGGTGCGCAGATCGCGCCCCTCCGCCAGCTCCGCCAGCCTGAGCCCGAAGGCCCCATAGCGCTGGGTGAGCACCTTGGCCCCGACGCTGGACAGGTCGCCGATGCGCCGCACCCCGTCCCGTTCCAGGGTGCGGGCAAAGGCCGGTCCGACGCCGGGCAGCAGGGTCACCGGGCGTCCGGCCAGGAAGCCCTTGGCCTCCCGCGCGCCGATCACGGCAAAGCCCCGCGGCTTGTCCAGGTCCGACGAGATCTTGGCCAGGGTCTTGTTGGGTCCGAGGCCCACTGACACGGAAAGGCCAATCTCCGTCTGGATTCGCCGCTGCAGCCGGGCCATCTGGAAGGCCCCGGGGCCGCCGTTCAGACGTTCGGTTCCGGCCAGATCGATCCAGGCCTCGTCCAGGGAGAGGGGCTGCACCAGGGGCGACAGCTCCGCCACCAGGCCCATGATCCGGCGGCTTTCCCGGCGGTACTTGCTGAAGTCGGGGGAGATCACCACCGCCTCCGGACAGGCCTTCAGGGCCTTGAACATGGGCATGGCCGAGCGCACCCCATAGGTCCTTGCGATGTAGCAGCAGGTGGTCACCACCCCGCGCACACCGCCGCCGACGATCACCGGCTGCTCGGCCAGTTCCGGGCGATCGCGCTTTTCCACGCTGGCATAGAAGGCGTCGCAGTCCAGGTGGGCGAGGGTCAGGTCCCAGAGCTCCGGATGGGAGACCAGCCGGGGGGATGCGCAGGCCGGGCAGCGGTTGTCGGTGAGGTCGTCCGTCATCCACAGGCAGTCGCGGCACAGTCCGGGGCGATGGAGGCGGGCCGTCCGGTGGAGGTCGTGCGTCATGTCACTCACCCGGCCGACCGCCGGTCGGCTAACCCGGACTTAAGGATATGCGTGTAACACCCTGTGCAACTGCGCTGGCGATCGTGAACTGCGGTTCGCCGGGCGAGGGTGAGCGTGATCGGATTATGACCAAGAAAGTCCTCATCGTCGAGGATAACGAGCTGAACATGAAGCTGTTTCATGATCTGCTCGATGCCCAGGGATACGAGACGCTGCAGACCCGGGAGGGTCTTCAGGCGCTCGCCCTGGCGCGGAATCACCGTCCGGACCTGATCCTCATGGACATCCAGCTGCCGGAGATCTCCGGCCTCGAGGTGACCAAGTGGCTGAAGGAGGACGACGACCTGTCGCACATCCCGGTCATTGCCGTCACGGCCTTCGCCATGAAGGGTGACGAGGAGCGGATTCGCGAGGGCGGCTGCGAGGCCTACATCTCCAAGCCGATTTCCGTCACCTATTTCCTCGATACGGTTCGTCGGTTTCTGGGGTAGGGGCGGGATGACTGCACGGATCCTCGTTGTCGATGATGCAGAGGCCAATGTCCGCCTCCTCGAGGCGAAGCTGTCGGCGGAATACTACGACGTCCTGACCGCGTCCGACGGGCCCTCGGCCCTGAAGGTGGCGGCCGACCAGGTTCCAGACATCATCCTGCTGGACGTGATGATGCCCGGCATGGACGGGCTCGAGGTCTGCCGGCGGCTGAAGGCCGATCCTGCCACGCGGCACATCCCCGTCATCCTGGTCACTGCCCTCGACGGGCGTCGGGACCGGTTGAGCGGCCTCGAGGCCGGGGCCGACGATTTTCTCACCAAGCCCATCGACGACCTCGCCCTGTTCGCCCGGGTGCGCAGCCTGGTTCGCCTGAAGCTGGTGATCGACGAGCTTCGCCACCGCGAGGCGTCCGGTCGCCGCATGGGCGTGATCGAAGGTGCGGCGGCCCGCATGTCCGGTGCCGGCGGGCTGATCCTGGTGGCCGACGATGATGACGAGCAGATTCGCGTCATCGAGCGGGAGCTGACCCAGGACCACCGGATCGTGGTGGAGCGCAATGTGGAGCAGGCACTGCCCGCCGCACGGGCGCGCGCCGACCTGCTGGTGATCAATGCCGCCTCCCGCAGCCACGATGCGCTGCGTCTGGCCGCGCAGATTCGCTCCGACGAGGCCACCCGCCATCTGCCGATCATCGCCATCGTCGAGGCCAGCGACCGGGCCCGGATGGTGAAGGCGCTGGAGCTGGGTGTGAACGACGTGCTGACCCGGCCGGTGGATTCCGAGGAACTGGCCGCCCGGGTGCGCACCCTGATCCGGCAGAAGCGCTATTACGACTTCCTGCGCAACAATCTGGACCAGAGCCTGGAGCTGGCGGTGACCGATCCGCTGACCGGGCTGCACAACCGGCGCTACATGTCCGGCCAGCTGACCGCCCTGGTCCGTCGCGCCACCCATGGGGGCGAGGCGGTGTCGGCCCTGCTGGTGGACATCGACCACTTCAAGCGGATCAATGACAGCTTCGGCCATGCCGTCGGGGACGAGGTCCTGCGGGAATTCGCCATCCGTCTGGCGACCAATGTCCGCGCCGTCGACCTGGCCTGTCGCTATGGCGGGGAGGAGTTCGTGGTGATCATGCCCGACACGTCCCTCGCGGAGGCGAAGGCCATTGCCGAGCGCCTGCGCCGCCACGTGGCCGGGTCCCCCTTCCATGTGCCGGGGGTGGACGATCCGCTCAGCGTGACCATCTCGGTGGGGGTGGCCTCGACCTTCGCCGCCGAGGACACGGCCCAGGACCTCCTGAAGCGGGCCGACGACGCCGTCTATGACGCCAAGGCCCAGGGCCGCAACCTGGTCATCGCCCAGGCCGCCTGAGGCCTGAAGAGGCCGGACGGGCTTTCCGCACAAAAGAAAACGCCCGGACCGTGGACGGGCCGGGCGTTCCTGCAGATCGCAGCGGTGGCGAGATCCTACTTGATCTTGCCTTCGCGGAATTCCACGTGCTTGCGGACGACGGGATCGTACTTCTTCAGCACGAGCTTTTCCGTCTTGGTGCGGGCATTCTTCTTCGTCACGTAGAAGAACCCGGTGTCCGCCGAGGAATTGAGACGGATCTTGATGGAAGCCGGCTTCGCCATGGCCACAGACTCCTGTCGGGCCGACGCAGTGTCAGACCGTGAAAAACGAGAGCGCGGACATTACGCATCACGGGGCAGAAGTCAACGCCCCGCGGGCGGCGGCCGCTACAATGTCTCCAGCTGCCGTCCGCCCCGGGCAAAGCGCAGGGACAGGGGTCGGCGCGTCGGGTCGGCCAGACGCAGGCCCAGTTCCCGCAGGACGAACCGGGTCACGCTGGGCAGGTCCAGGGCCTGAGCCTCCTCCAGATCGACCCAGGCGATCTCGTCCAGCTCTCCGCTGCCGCCGGTCGGGGTGAGGGATTCCAGCCGGTCGGCCTCCGCCGTGAAGAAGCGGGCATCGAATCGCTTCGGTCGCATGGGCGGCGTGATGGCCCGGGCGATCAGCTCCAGCGCCTCCAGATCGGGCAGCAGGCCGTCCGCGGCAAACGGGGCCCAGTCCCCGGCCACGGGAGTGGTCGATGCCGGACGGGCGAGGCGGAGCCCCACCTCCTCGAAGGTCTCGCGCACCGCGGCCACGGCCAGGGCCCGGGCCAGGGACGCGGGGCGGGAGGGCAGGATCGTCCGGGCCAGCGCGGACTGCACATCGGGGCGCAGCTCAGTCGCGGCCGGCGCGCGGTAGTCGCCCGCGTCCACCCGCCCGCCGGGGAACACCCACTTGTCCGGCATGAAGCTGTGCGACCTGTGCCGCCGTCCCATCAGCACCCTGGGGGCTGCGGCATCCCGGCGAAGCAGGATCAGGGTGGCGGCGTCCCGGGGCCGGGCGGCGCGGGTGCCCGGCGGCCGCTGCGGACCGGCATCGGGGGCGTCATATTCTGGTCTGGTCATGTGTCTCTCTTCCCTGACCCGATTGGAGCAGGGAATGGGATCGCCGTCGACTGCCGGATCAGCGGCGCTCGCCCCGCCGGACGCCCTTGGGCGGATTTCGCGGCGCGCCGCCCCGGGGCGGAACGCGGGAGGCCGCCTGCCGACGCGCGCCCAGACGGGGGGCCGGCGACCCCGGCGGCGGGGCCTCCGGCTCGCTCAGCATGCCGAACAAAAGGCCGCCGGTGAGAGGCGTGGCTTCCCTGAGCTCGACCTCGACCATGCGGCCCAGGCGCCACTGGCGGCCGGACCGCTCGCCGATCAGGGCGTGGGCGTGGTCGTCATGCACGAAGTACTCGCCACCGAGGCTGGACACCGGCACCAGCCCGTCGGCCCCGGTCTCCGCCAGCCGGACGAACAGGCCGAAGCGGGTCACGCCGGTGATTCGCCCGACGAACGTCGCCCCGATCCGGTCCGACAGGAAGGCGGCCACATAACGGTCCGTGGCGTCCCGCTCGGCCGCCATGGCCCGGCGCTCGGCGGCGGTGATGTGCTCGGCGGTTTCCTTCAGCCTCGCGATCTCGGCATCGCTCAGCCCGTCCGGACCCAGCCGATGGGCGCGGATCAGGGCGCGATGGACGATCAGGTCGGCATAGCGCCGGATGGGCGAGGTGAAATGGGCGTATTTCTGCAGGTTCAGGCCGAAATGCCCCAGATTGTCCGGGGAATAGTGGGCCTGCATCTGGGTGCGCAGGACCACTTCGTTGATGATCTCCCCGTGCGGTCCGCCCCGGTGCTCGTCCAGCAGGCGGTTGAAGCGTTCGGTCTTCACCACCTCGCCCTTGGTCCAGGGGATGGCGAGGGTGGCCAGGAAGTCGGCCAGGCTGAACAGCTTCTCCTGGCTCGGCTCCTCGTGCACCCGGTAGACCAGCGGCGTGCGCTTCTGCTCCAGGGTCTCGGCGGCGCAGACATTGGCCTGGATCATCATCTCCTCGATCAGCCGGTGGGCGTCGAGGCGGGCGCGGGGGGTGATGGCGGCGATCTGGCCGGTGGGGGCAAAGGCGATCCGCCGCTCCGCGCTCTCGATGTCGAGGGGCGAGCGCCGGTCCCGTCCCTTGCCCATGCAGGCATAGGCGGCCCACAGGGGGCGCAGGATGGGCACCAGCAGCGGGCCGGTGCGTTCATCCGGTTCGCCGTCGATGGCCGCCTGGGCCTGCTCGTAGGACAGTTTGGCCGCAGACCGCATCAGGCCGCGGGTGAAGCGGTGGGATATCTTGTGCCCGTCGGCATTGAACACCATCCGCACGGCCATGCAGGCCCGGTCCTCGCCCTCGATCAGGGAGCACAGGCCCGCGGACAGCCGCTCCGGCAGCATGGGTTCCACCCGGTCGGGGAAATAGACGGAATTGGCCTTGTTCCAGGCCTGCCGGTCGAGTGCCGAGCCCGCCCGGACATAGGCGGCGACGTCGGCAATGGCGACCCAGACAACAAAGCCGCCGGCATTCTTCGGGTCGGGATCGGGATGGGCATAGACCGCGTCGTCATGGTCCCGGGCATCGGCGGGATCGATGGTGACGAGGCCCAGGTCCCGCAGGTCCTCGCGACCCTCCAGCGTCGGGGGCAGGGCGGCATTGGCCTCGGCCTCCGCCTCCGCCGGAAAGCCCATGGGGATGCCGTGGGTATGGATGGCGATGAGGGAGAAGGCGCGGGGGTCATCCTCCCGGCCGATGGTCTCCACCAGCTTGCCGCGCTTTGGGCCGTAGCGGTTCGGTCCGGGGGCGGCGACGGTGGCCAGCACCAGGTCGCCGTCGCGGACCTCCATGGCATCGCCGGCCATGAGCACGAGGCCTTCCTTGACCCGGCGGTCGACGGGCTCGACCCGGGCCTCGCCTCGGCTCTTGCGCACCACGCCCAGGATGCGATGGGCGCTCTGGCCCAGCTTCTTGATGATCCGGGCTTCCAGATCGCCCGATTCCCGCCGCTCGAAGCGGACCAGCAGCCGGTCGCCCAGGCCCGGGGCCCCGGCGGAGGCTTCCGTGCGGTCCGGGGCGAGCCGGATGGGGGGGATGTCGTCGGCCCCTTTCACCAGGGTGACGAACAGGTCCCCGTCGGTGTCCTTGCTGGTCACCTCGACGACGCCCACGGGGGGCACTTCGCCCGCCGTGGCCACGCCCTTGCGGCCCCGGCGGCCCAGGGCCCCGGACTGTTCCATGCTCTTCAGCATCAGGCGCAGGGCCCGCCGCTCCCCGCCCTTGAGGCCGAAATGCTTGGCGATGGCCCCCACATCGGTCTCGCCGGCGGCCTGGATATAGGCGGCGAGCGCGGCGTGATCGGGCAGGCCGACCGACCGCTTCGCGCCGTCGCCCGGCGCGGAGGCATCGGGTCTCGGCTTGCGGGGCCGCTTCATGCGCCCTTTGCCGTCTTGGCTGCAGGCTTTTTCGCAGCGGGCTTCTTGGCCGCAGCCTTCTTGGCCGGAGCCTTCTTGGCAGCAGCCGTTTTTGCCGGAGCCGCCTTGGCCGGCCTGGCCGCCGCCTTCTTCGCCGGCTTCTTGCCGCCGCCCTTGGCCGCCCGCTCCGCCAGCAGGCTCACCGCCTCGTCCAGGGTGATGTCCGCGGGCTCCTTGCCCTTGGGCACGTTGGCATTGATGCCGTCGCAGGCGATGTAGGGACCGAAGCGCCCGGACAGGACCTTGATCACCGTCCCTGTGGTCGGATGCGGACCCAGCTCCTTCAGGGCCGTGGCCTGGCCCCGCTGCGGCCGTCCGCCCCCGGCGCGCTTTTCCGCCAGCAGGGTGACGGCGCGGTTCAGGCCCACCTCGAAGATGTCCTCGAACCCGTCGAGGCTGGCATAGGTGCCGTTGTGCAGCACGTAGGGTCCGTAGCGTCCGAGGCCGGCCGTGATCGGCGCGCCGTCATCCGGATGGGCACCCACCTCCCGCGGCAGGGACAACAGGCGCAGCGCCCCGTCCAGGTCCACCGTCGCGGGGGTCCAGCCCTTGGGCAGGCTGGAGCGCTTGGGCTTGTCCTCCGTCGCCACCTCCACATAGGGGCCGAAGCGGCCGATCTTCAGCCAGACGGGCTTGCCGCTGGCCGGGTCGACACCCAGCTCCCGGTCGCCGTTGTCCGCGCCGCCGTCCGGCGCCGCCCCGTCCTGCAGCTGGCGGGTGAAGCTGCAGTTCTCCCGGTTGGAGCAGCCGACAAAGGCCCCGAACTTGCCCAGCTTGATGCTCAGCTCGCCCACGCCGCAGCGGGGGCAGATGCGCGGGTTCTTTCCGTCGCCCTTGTCGGGGAACACCCAGGGACCGAGGTCCTCGTTGAGGATGTCGATGACGTCCCCGACGCGCTTGTCGCCGACCTCGGCGATCTGCTTGTCGAAGCCCTCCCAGAACTCCCGCATCAGGACCTTCCAGTTCAGCTCCCCGGCCGAGACCAGGTCGAGCTTGCCCTCCAGATCGGCGGTGAAGTCGTACTCGATGTAGCGCTTGAAGAAGTGCGACAGGAAGGCGGTCAGCAGCCGTCCCTTGTCGTCGGGAACGAAGCGGTTCTTGTCCATGTTCACATAGCCGCGGTCCCGCAGCACGGTGATGATGGAGGCATAGGTGGAGGGGCGGCCGATGCCCAGCTCCTCCATCTTCTTGACAAGGCTCGCTTCGCTGTAGCGGGGGGGCGGTTCAGTGTGGTGCTGGTCGGCCCGGGCCTCGGCTACGGTGGCGCTCGCCCCCTGGCTGACGGCGGGCAGGCGGCCGCCGTCCTCGTCGCCGGACGCGTCGTCGAAGCTCTCCTCATAGACCCGCAGATAGCCGTCGAACTTCACTACCTGGCCCGAGGCGCGAAGGCCCGTGCGGTCGTCGGCGGTGGTCAGGTCGATGGTGGTCCGCTCCACCCGGGCGGCTTCCATCTGGCTGGCGGCCATCCGCTTCCAGATCAGCTCGTAGAGGCGGGCAAGGTCGCCCTCCAGGCGCAGGGTCTCCGGTCGGCGGGCGAGGCTCGTGGGCCGGATCGCCTCGTGGGCCTCCTGGGCGTTCTTCGCCTTGTTCGCATAGTAGCGAGGCTTTTCCGGCACATAGGCCGCGCCGAACTGGGACGCGATGACGCCGCGGGCCTCCTCGATGGCCTCAGGGGCTGTCTGCACCCCGTCGGTCCGCATGTAGGTGATCAGGCCGCCATTGTCGTCGATGCCCTCGTACAGCTTCTGGGCCGCCTGCATGGTCCGCTGGGCGGCGAAGCCCAGCTTGCGCGCGGCCTCCTGCTGCAGGGTGGAGGTGGTGAAGGGCGGGGGCGGGGTGCGCTTGCCGGGCTTGGTCTCCACCGCGGTGATGGTGAAGCGCCCGGCCTCCACGGCCTGCCGCGCGGCCATGGCGGCCGCCTCGTTGGGCAGGTCGAACTTGCCGAGCTTCTTGCCCTCGTGCTTCACCAGCCGGGCCAGGAACGGGTCGGAACCGGCGGACACGTCGGCTTCCACTGTCCAGTATTCCTGGGCGACGAAGGCCTCGATCTCCTGCTCGCGCTCGACGATCAGGCGCAGAGCCACCGACTGCACCCGCCCGGCGGACCGGGCCCCGGGCAGCTTGCGCCACAGGACCGGCGACAGGGTGAAGCCCACCAGATAGTCCAGGGCGCGGCGGGCCAGATAGGCGTCCACCAGTTCCTGGTCGATTTCCCGGGGATGCTTCATGGCCTCGGTGACGGCGGACTTGGTGATGGCGTTGAACACCACCCGCTGCACCTCCGCGCCCTTGACCGCCTTCTTGCGCCGCAACTCGTCCAGGATATGCCAGGAGATGGCCTCGCCCTCCCGGTCCGGGTCGGTGGCCAGGATCAGGCGGGACGCGCCCTTCATGGCGTCGGCAATGTCCGCCAGCCGCTTCTTCGCCTTGGGATCGGTGTCCCAGAGCATGGCGAAGTCCTCGTCCGGCTTGACCGATCCGTCCTTGGAGGGCAGGTCGCGGACGTGTCCGTAGGACGCCAGCACCGTGTAGTCGGAGCCGAGGTACTTGTTGATGGTCTTTGCCTTTGCGGGGCTTTCGACGACGACGACGTTCATTCGACCTATCGGGTTGAGGGCTGGCTGGCGCTGCAGCAGGGGGAGGCGGCAGAGGCGGGAAAGTGGGTGCGCGGGGGGGGCTGTGTCAACAGAGCCGTTGCATAGGCGCTGCCGCCGGGTGCCGCAACCGCGCTAATTGCGCGCTCTAATTGTATTGTGTTAAACTGCCCGCACAGGTGGCGAGGCCCGACATGTCCGACTCAAGCGATCCTTCGCTGTATTGCGATACCGCACCCGAGGATATCATCACCTATGTCTACGAGATGCTCCGCGCCCTGGCCAATCTGGCCGACCGGGAGGGGGAGGTGGACCTGGCCCTGCAGATCCGCCTGGTGAGCGAGCATCAGGGGGCGCGCAGCCGGTTGGCCAACTAGGCGCGGTGCGTCAGGTCGGGTCGCCTTCGGCCCGGGTGGCGAGGCTGCCCGGATGCAGCTCCGCCCGTCCGGCGAGGACCAGCTCCACCAGGGCGGCCAGGACCACCCCCGCCGGCGCGCCCGTGGTCCGGACCAGTTCGTCGATGGGCACGGGGACCGGAGACAGGTGGTGCAGAAGGGCAGCGTGCAGCTGTTCGGTGGCCCGCGCCAGGGCCGCCTCGTCCAGGTCGGGGCCGGTCCAGGTGGAACGGTCCGGCTCGTCCAGGGGGCGGTCGGTGGCCAGTTCCCGCAGCACGTCCGCCGCGCCCTCACACACCATCGCCCCCTGGCGGATCAGGTCGTTCACCCCCCGGGAGCGGGGATCGAGGGGCGAGCCCGGAACCGCCCAGACGTCCCGGCCCTGTTCCGCCGCAAACCTTGCGGTGATCAGGGACCCGGACCGCAGCTCGGCCTCCACCACCACCGTGCCGCGGCTGAGGCCGGAGATGATCCGGTTGCGCCGGGGGAAGTCCCGGGCCTGGGCCCGTCGACCGGGGGGATTTTCCGACAGGATCACGCCCCGGGACCGGATCTTCTCGTAGAGCCCCTGATGTTCCGGCGGATAGATGTCGTCGATGCCGCCGGCCAGCACGGCTGCGGTCCCGGTGGCCAGGGCCCCCTCGTGGGCGGCCGCATCGATCCCTCGGGCCATGCCGGAGACGATCAGCACCCCCTCCGCACCCAGTTCCGAGGCCAGGATGCGGGCGAACCGCTGCCCGGCGGCGGAGGCGATCCGCGCGCCGACCACGGCAATGGCGGTGCGGGACAGAAGCTCGCCATTCCCGGCCAGCCACAGCACCGGCGGGGCCGGCTCCGCCGCGGCCAGCAGGGGCGGATAGTCGCCGTCGCCGAACACCATCAGCCGGGCCCCGGCGCGCTGACCGGCCTCGATCTCCCGCTCAGCCTCGCCCCGGGACACCGGTCGCAGGGCGTGCAGGCGTCCGCCCCGGCGGGACAGCTCCGGCAGGGCGTCGAGGGCCCGCCCGGCGGATCCGAACCTGCGGATCAGGGCATGGAAGGTGACGGCACCGACCTGGTCGGTCCGGGCCAGTCTGAGGCGATTGACGCGTTCGTCTGCGTCAAAGCGGCTCAAGGCGGGCTGGCCGGATCCGCACCGGGTCCCGCACCGGGCCCCGGCGCGGGGGCGGGGGCGGCGTTGGCGCCGATCCTCGGCTCCTGACCGGCGAGCAGGCGGCGGATGTTGGCGTCGTGCCGGAGGAAGATCAGCAAGCCCATGAACAGGGCCGCCACCAGGAAGGCCATGGGCTGGCCCAGCGCCAGCATCACCAGCGGCGTCAGCGCCACCGCCACCAGGGCCGCCAAGGACGACATGCGGAAGATGGCCGCGGTCAGGATCCACAGGGCCCCGGAGATGATGCCGATCTCCCAGTTGATGGTGAGCATCACCCCGAAGAAGGTTGCGACGCCCTTGCCCCCCTTGAAGCCCAGCCAGACGGGGAACAGGTGCCCGGTAAAGGCCGCGGCCCCGGCCACGGCACCGGCGTCCTCCCCATAGATCGCGCGAAGGATCACCACGGCCAGCATCGCCTTGCCGGCATCGGCCAGCAGGGTGATCAGGGCCAGGTCCCGGCGACCGGTGCGCAGGACGTTGGTGGCCCCGATGTTGCCCGATCCGATGTTGCGGACATCGCCGACGCCCGCGGCGCGGGTGACGATCACGCCGAAGGGAATCGAGCCCAGCAGATAGCCCACGACGACGGCGGCCAGCAGGGCCACGGGCGACATTCCAAGCAGGATCATTCAGTCAGCTCCCCGGGGGTGGCCGGACGGCGCGCCGGCTCTTTGAGCGCACTGTCGTCAATCCCCGGCGGGGGCGCAAGGCGACGAATCGCGCAGGGTCCCGTCACGGATTCCGGGTCGGGATCAGTGCCGGGCCTTGAGGGCCGCGTCGATCTGGGCGCTCAGCTTCTCCGCCGTCCATTCGCCCAGGCCCGGATCGGCCTTCTGGCCGTTGATGAGGACGGTGGGGGTCGAGTCGATCTTGTCCACGTCCATGGCGTGTTCGATCCGGGCCTGCAGGGCGGTGACGGCGGCTCTGTCCGCCAGACAGGCCTGGAAGCGGGTGGCGTCGATCCCGTTGTTGCGGGCGATCCGCATCAGCACCACCACGGGCTCGGTCCCCGGCTGGCCGGAGAACATCTCGCCCTGCGCCTTGAAGATCTCCTCCACCGACTTGAAGTAGGCGAGCTTGCCCGCGCACCTCGCGACGATGAAGGCCGAGGCCGCCACGTCCGCAGGGGGCGTCAGATATTCGCGGAACTCGAAGCGGATCTTGCCCGTGTCGATGTATTTCGCCTTCAGGGTCGGAAAGACCTGGGCATCGAAGCGGGCACAGTGCGGACAGACGGCCGAGGCATATTCCTGCACCACGATCCGCGCCTTGGGCGAGCCCATCACATAGGCGCCGTCATAGAAGGCCCCGGCCAGACCGCCGGCGGGTGGCGGCGCGTCGGTGGCCGCGGCCGGTGCGGCATTGACCGGCCCGGCGGCGATGAGGGCCAGGCTGCCGAGGGCGGCGGCGATCCGGATACCGTGCAGGGACATGGGACCCTCCTTGTTGGTCGGGCGATGGCGGCGGGACGGACCGGTCAGGCGCGGACCTGGTGGACGACCCGTCCGTCGACCAGGGTCATCAGCACCTGTCCCTGAAGCCTGCGGCCATCAAAGGGCGAGTTCTTGGATTTCGAGATCAGCCGGTCGGCATCGATCCGCACCGGGGCGTCGATGTCGCACAGCACCAGGTCCGCCGGTGCCCCGGCTGCCAGGCGACCGGCCTGCAGGCCCAGGGTCTCCGCCGGGGCCAGGGTCACGGCGCGGATCAGGTCGATGAGGCTCGAGCGGCCCTCGTGATAGAGGCCCAGCAGGGCGGGGAGCAGGGTCTCGAGACCCACGGCGCCTGGCAGGGCTTCGGAGAAGGGCAGGCGCTTGTCCTCGGCGGGCAGGGGGGCGTGGGCGGACACGATGATCGGCACCAGGCCGGAGGCCACGGCGTCGATCAGGGCCTGCCGGTCGCTCTCCGGACGCAGCGGCGGATCGAGCCGGTAGAAGGTGCGGTAGTCGCCGGTGTCCACCTCGTTGAAGCACAGGTGGTTGATGGAGGTGGTGGCCAGCGCCCGCACCCCCCGGCTGCGGTGGCGCTGCAGGGTCTCCAGCGCCGCCTCGGTGGTGATCTGGTCCACCAGCAGCCGACCGCCGGTCAGTTCGGTGATGGCCAGGTCCCGCTCCAGCATGATCCGCTCGGCGGCGGCAGGTGCCGCGGGCAGGCCCGCACGGGCGGCGAACTCCCCCTCCGTGGCGCAGGCCCCCTGGCTGAGCCACGGGTCGGCCGGCCGGTGGGCCACCAGGGCATCGAAGGCCTTGGCATAGGTCAGGATGCGCCGGAACGTCTTTGAATTGACGATGGAATGGTCGCCGTCGGTGAAGAAGACGGCCCCGGCCTCGCGCATCAGCCCCATCTCGGTCATGCGCTCGCCCGCGCAGTTCCTTGTGGCGGCCCCGGCGGGATAGACATGGACCAGCTCGATGTCCCGGGCCCGGCGCAGGATGAAGTCGACCATGGCCGGGTCATCCACGGCGGGATCGGTGTCCGGCTGCACGACGATGGAGGTGACGCCCCCGGCGGCGGCGGCCCGGCTGGCGGACTTCAGGGTCTCCTTCGGCTCCGCGCCGGGTTCTCCGGTCTTGACCCGGAGATCGATCAGGCCCGGTGCCAGCATGGCCCCGGCGCAGTCCACCACCCGCAGGTCGGCGGACAGGCTGTCGAAGGTCGGGCGGCGGGAGACATCGGCAATGACTCCCTCGGCCACCACCAGGCTGCCGGGGCCGTCATAGCGGCTTTCCGGGTCGACCAGGCGGGCATTGATGAAGGCGGTGGGCTGGCTCTGGGGCATGTCAGTTTCCACCGTCGCCGCGGGCAGCCAGCGAGGCCAGCACGGCCATGCGCGCGGCCACCCCCATCTCCACCTGATCGCGGATCAGGCTGACGGACGGGTCGTCGGCCACGCCGCTGTCGATCTCCACCCCCCGGTTCATGGGGCCCGGATGCATGACCCGGACATGGGGGCGGGCGAGGGCGAGCTTCTCCGCGTCGAGGCCGTAGAAGCGGAAATATTCCCGGGTGGAGGGGACGAAGGCCCCGTCCATCCGCTCCAGCTGCAGGCGCAGCATCATGATCACGTCCACTCCGGTCACGCCCTCGCGCATGTCGTGGAACACCTCCGCGCCCCAGCGGTCGACACCGGCGGGCATCAGGGTCGGCGGACCCACCAGCCGCACCCGGGCACCCAGGGTCTGCAGCAGCCCCACGTTCGACCGGGCCACCCGGCTGTGCATCACATCGCCGCAGATGGCCACGGTCAGCCCCTCCACCCGGCCGAAGGCCCGGCGCAGCGTCAGGGCGTCCAGCAGGGCCTGGGTCGGGTGCTCGTGCCAGCCGTCCCCGGCATTGATCACGTTGCAGCCCACCTTGCGGGCCAGCAGCTCCGCCGCGCCGGAGGCCGAATGGCGCACCACCAGCAGGTCCGGCTTCATGGCGTTGAGGGTCATGGCCGTGTCGATCAGGGTCTCGCCCTTGGCGATGGACGAGGTCCGCGGGGCCATGTTCATGGTGTCGGCCCCCAGACGCTTGCCGGCCAGCTCGAAGCTCATCTGGGTGCGGGTGGAGTTCTCGAAGAACAGGTTGACCAGCGTCCGGCCCCGCAGGATGGATAGCTTCTTCTCGTCCTGCCGGTTCACCGCGACAAAGGCGTCGGCCAGCTCCAGCAGGCGTTCCGCGTCCGGTCGGTTCAGGACGCCGACACTCAGGAAATGCGGGGTCGGGAACGCGAAGACGCGTTCACGGATCTGGGCTTCGAAATCGGCTGCGCTGGTCATCGAAAGTCAGGCTATAGGCGTCACCGCAGACCGGCGCAACTCATCCGCCGCGCAGACGGTCCAGGGCCCCCTGCAGGATGTAGCCGGCGGCGGCGCGGTCCACCACCTCGGCCCGCTTGCCCCGGGTCATGTCCGCCTCGCCGATCAGCATCCGCTCCACCGCCGCGGTGGACAGGCGCTCGTCCCAGAAGGCGATGGGCAGGTCCCGCAGGCGCAGGAGGTTGCGGGCCAGCGCCCGGTTGGACTGGCACCGCGCCCCCTCCGTGCCGTCCATGTTCACCGGCAGGCCGATGACGATGCCCGCCGCCCCCCGGCTTTCCATCAGGGCGAACAGCTCCTCCGCCTCCTTCGTGAACTTGGAACGGCGGATCAGGGCGAGGGGGGAGGCGATGGTGAGGGAAATGTCGGACACGGCCACGCCCAGGGTCTTCTCCCCCGGATCAAGCCCCACCACCGGCGTGCGGGGGGGCAGGGCGTCGCGCAGCTGCATTATATCGACAATGGCCATGCCAATCGGCGTGCCGCACATTGCGGGGCCTTGTCAAATGCCGTCTCCGGCGTCTAACCCACGCACTCGGATCACTGCCCTGGAATCTGGAGGCCCTGATGGCCATCGACGTCGCCACCGTGCGCAAGGTCGCCAAGCTCGCGAGGATCGCCGAGCCTGAGGATCGTCTCGCGCCGCTCGCTCAGGAACTGAACGGCATCATGGCCTGGATCGAGCAGCTGGCGGAGGTGGACACCACCGGGGTCGAGCCCATGACCTCCGCCGTGGCCCAGACCCTGCCCATGCGCGACGACGTGGTGACCGACGGGGGCAATGCGGCCCGGGTGCTGGGCAATGCCCCCCGCGCCGACCAGGGCTTCTTCGTGGTGCCGAAGGTGGTGGAATAGCATGACCGACCTGACCCGCCTGACCCTCGGCGCCGCCCTCGACGGGCTGGCGAACAAGGACTTCTCGTCCGTCGAGCTGACCTCGGCCTTCATCGCCCGCATCGAGGCGGTGAACCCGCAACTGAACGCCTATGTGCTGACCACGCCGGAGCGTGCGCTGGAGGCCGCAAGGGCCTCCGACGCCCGCCGCGCCGCCGGGACGGCCGGACCGCTGGACGGGGCCCCCATCGGGGTGAAGGACCTGTTCTGCACCGAAGGGGTGCGGACCACCGCCGGATCGAAGATCCTCGGCAACTTCGTGCCGCCCTATGAGTCCACCGTGACCTCGCACCTGTGGCGGGACGGGGCGGTGATGCTGGGCAAGCTGAACATGGACGAGTTCGCCATGGGCTCGTCCAACGAAACCTCCGCCTTCGGGCCGGTGGTCAGCCCCTGGCGGGCCCGGGGCTCGAACCGCAGCCTGACGCCGGGCGGGTCCTCCGGCGGCTCGGCGGCAGCGGTGTCAGCGGACCTGTGCCTGGCGGCCACGGCGTCGGACACCGGCGGCTCCATCCGCCAGCCGGCCAGCTTCACCGGCACGGTGGGGATCAAGCCGACCTACGGCCTGTGCTCCCGCTTCGGCATGGTGGCCTTCGCCAGTTCCCTCGACCAGGCCGGGCCCATCACCCGGACGGTGGCGGACGCGGCCCGGATGCTGACCTCCATGGCCGGGCATGACCCGAAGGATTCCACCAGTCTCGACCTGCCGGTGCCGGACTTCTCCCAGTTCATCGGCAAGTCGGTGAAGGGGCTGCGGATCGGGGTGCCGGAGGAGTACCGCATCGACGGCATGCCCGAAGAGATCGCGCGCCTGTGGGACGAGGGCGTCGCCTGGCTCCGTGCCGCGGGCTGCGAGATCAAGAGCGTGCGCCTGCCGCACACCAAGTACGCCCTGCCGGCCTATTACATCATCGCGCCGGCGGAGGCGTCATCGAACCTCGCCCGCTATGACGGCATGCGTTTCGGCTATCGCGGGGAGGGCACGGCCCTCACCGACGTCTACGAGACGACCCGGGCGGAGGGCTTCGGGCCGGAGGTGAAGCGGCGGATCCTGATCGGCACCTATGTGCTGTCGGCGGGCTATTACGACGCCTACTACCTCAAGGCCCTGAAGGTCCGGGCCCGCATCGCCGAGGACTTCGCCAAGGCCTTCGAGGAGGTGGACGCGATCCTGACCCCCACCACCCCGTCGGCGGCCTTCCCCCTGGGAGAGAAGCAGGACGATCCCGTGGCCATGTACCTGAACGACGTGTTCACGGTGACGACCAACCTGGCGGGTCTGCCGGGGCTGTCGCTTCCGGCCGGTGTCGACAGCCAGGGCCTGCCGCTGGGCCTGCAGCTGATCGGCCGGGCCCTGGACGAGGGCTCGCTGTTCGCGCTGGCCGCCACCATGGAGCAGGCCGCAGGCTTCACCGCGCGGCCGGAGCCGTGGGGGTGAAGGCGGGCTGACGGCGGGCTGACGGCCACCGACTGCCGAAATCGGGCATGAAAAAACCCCGTCCTGTCGCCAGGGCGGGGTTTCTGCATTCAGCCTGGGCTGGAAGGTCCGGCTCAGCCCTTGACGGCGGCCAGGGCGGCGTCCAGCGCCTTCAGGGTGTCGTCGGTGATCTTGCCTTCCGAATAGGGGGCGAGGGCGCGGGGGCTCAGACCCTTGAAGGCTTCGTACTGCGGATGCTTGGTCAGGTCGGCACCGACGACCTTGTCCAGCGCGGCCTTGGCAGCCGGATTGGCGGCCAGGGTCTCGATCGGGGTGTCGGCCGAGAACTTGGCAGCGGCCGCAGCGGTCGCAGGCGCGGTCTGGGCACCGGCCACCGACACGGTGGCGAGGCTGAGTGCGGCGCCGACAAAGGCGGCCTTGAAGAATTTGGACATAGGGGTTCCCTCAGGAGTGGAGTTGCTCTTCTGCGCCGTGATTGAAGCGGGTTTTTGGCAAACTCACAAGCGCGGCGTGGTCCCGAGGTTGCCTCGTTCCCATATGATGCGTAACGACAACACAGGACTTGCGGGCCGCCGCCGCGAGTCCCACCGATTTGTTTCCACCAGGACTGACCCATGACAGACCGCGCCCCCTACCGCATCACCGGCCGCACCGGCGAGTGGGAACTTGTCCTCGGCCTCGAGGTCCACGCCCAGGTCGCCTCGCATGCCAAGCTGTTCTCCGGCGCGGGCGTGGGCTTTGGCGCGGCCCCGAACCAGCAGGTCAGTCTGGTGGATGCGGGCTTTCCGGGCATGCTGCCGGTGATCAACCGCTTCTGCGTGGAGCAGGCGATCCGCACGGGCCTCGGCCTGCGGGCCAAGGTCAACCTGGTGTCCCGCTTCGACCGCAAGAACTATTTCTATCCCGACCTGCCCCAGGGCTACCAGATCAGCCAGTTCAAGGACCCGATCATCGGCGAGGGCGTGCTGGTGGTGGAACGCAACGACGGCTCCACCTTCGAGGTGGGGATCGAGCGGCTGCACCTGGAGCAGGACGCCGGCAAGCTGCTGCACGACCAGGAGCCGAACCTCACCTATGTGGACCTGAACCGGTCCGGCGTGGCACTGATGGAGATCGTCTCCCGGCCCGACATGCGCTCGCCCGAGGATGCAGCGGCCTATGTGAAGACCCTGCGCCAGCTGGTGCGCTATCTGGGCACCTGCGACGGGGACATGGAGAAGGGCAACCTCCGCGCCGACGTGAACGTGTCCGTCCGCAAGCCCGGCGACCCGCTGGGCACCCGGTGCGAGATCAAGAACGTCAACTCCATGCGCTACATCCAGCAGGCCATTGTCTACGAGGCCCGCCGCCAGGTGGAGATCCTCGAGGACGGGGGCGTGATCCATCAGGAGACCCGCCTGTTCGATGCCGGCAAGGGCGAGACCCGCTCCATGCGGTCGAAGGAGGACGCCCACGACTATCGCTACTTCCCCGACCCGGACCTGCTGCCCCTGGTGCTGGACGCGGCCTGGGTGAAGGAGATCGAGGCCACCCTGCCGGAGCTGCCGGACGCCAAGCGCGCGCGGCTGTCGTCGCAGTACGGCCTGTCGGCCTATGACGCCGGGGTGCTGGCCAGCGATGCCGAGCGGGCCGCCTATTTCGAGGCCGCGGCCGCGGGCCGGGATGCCAAGCTGGTCGCCAACTTCGTGACCAACGAGCTTCTCTCCCACCTGTCCAAGGACGGGCTGGAGTTCGACCAGAGCCCGATCCCCGCATCGGATATCGCGAGCCTCGTGGAGCTGATCGAGACCGATGTGATCTCGTCCAAGATCGCCAAGGAGGTGTTCGAGCGCATGTGGGCCGGGGAGGGGGCACCGGCGGCCATCGTCGAGGCCCAGGGCCTGCGTCAGGTCACAGACACCGGGGCCATCGAGGCCGCGATCGATGCCATCATCGCTGCCAATCCCGACAAGGCCGCGGCCGTGAAGGAAAAGCCCCAGGCGCTTGGCTGGTTCGTCGGCCAGGTGATGAAGGCGACGGGGGGCAAGGCCAACCCCGCCGCCGTCAACGAAATCCTGCGGTCGCGCCTGGGCGTCTCCGATCCGGTCTAACGCCGGACGGCGGGCGCGGCCGGGCGACGGTCGTGTCCGCGCCCAGTGCGGCTACCAGTAGAAGACGCCGTAGATCACGTCCTCGACCTCGCCGGTGTAGACGTTCACCAGCAGGGCATCCGGCCCGTACCGGACCCAGCGACAGCCATAGGGTGCCGGCGGCAGGTCGTAGGCATAGGCGTCGAGGAAGTAGTACGAGGTCAGGAACAGGAACGGCAGGCGCTCGCCGATCCGCCAGGAGCGGTATCCCCAGCCGCCGGGATAGCGGAACGGGGCGACCCGGAAGCCCGGATGCACTTCCCCGCGATAGCGCCATTCATGACGGTCCGCACCGGCGCGGTCCGCGCGCGGGTCGCGGCCCCAGGTCCGTCCGGTGTCGCGGGCGGAGGGGGCGGGGCGGCCATAGGCGGCGGAGGGCCCGCCCTCCCGGGGCTGACCGCCCGTCGGCGGGGCACGATAGGAGCCCGGAGCGGTCCCCTGCCAGGATGACGGGCGCTGGGCCTCGTAGGTGCCGCGGGACGGGGGCGGGGCGGTGGACGGGACTGGGGCCGGGGCGCGGTAGGTCGGCGGCGCGGTCCGCTGGGCCGGTGCCGGGGCCCGGGCCTGAGGGGCCTCCGCCGCCCGCGGGCCCTCACGGCCCCCGCGCTCATGCTCGCGATCCTGGGCAGAGGCCGCGCCGGCGAGGAGCAGCGAGCCGGCGGCCATGGCCGAGAGGGTGGCCGAGCAGTGTCTGCGTATGCGGGTCATGACGGCTCTCCAGCACAGGGGCGGCAGCGGGCCGCCGTGTCACATGGTGTTATCCATGATCCACCCCGCATGAACCGCGGCTGAACGGGTTCTGTCCAGTGGGGGCCGCGCGCGGCGGGTGAATCAAGTCTTACGCTCCAGAATGACCTTATCCGTTCATTAGCAATGGTTTCCGATAATAAAACAGCGTCAAGCCAAGTAATGAATGATTAGTGGATTCGATTTTTTCAAATAAATTTCGTCGTTAACTCTAAATTCAATCGCGCAAGTCTTTTCTTGTATTGCGGTCTCCGAGATGACCGCCCGCACGCCGAATGCGTGGGGATCAGGAGGGCAAAAATGCATACCGATTTCGCGAACATGTCTGAAGCTTCGTCCCTGCCGCTGCCGGGCGTGGACTCCACCGGCGAGGAACTCTGCCGGATCGGCCTGCTGTATTCGACGGGCCATGGGGGCGCACCGCTGGACCTGGTATCCGCACACATGATGTTCAACCTGGCCGCCATGCGCGGGTCCGAGGACGCCAAGCGCTATCGTCGCGAACTGAGCGCCGAGATGGACCGGGACATGGTCGCCGAGGCCCAGCGCGCCGCCCGCCAGTGGCTGCAGCAATACGCGGCCTGAGCCCTCGACGCCCCGGCAGAGCCTGTCCTAGGCTCCGGCGTGTTGCAGGAGCTCTGCCATGACCGATTCGTCCGAGGGGCTGCGTCTCGACGCCTATCTGCCCTACCGGCTCAGCGTGGCCTCCAACGAGGTGTCCCGGCTGATCGCCCGGGCCTATGAGGACCGCTTCGGCCTGTCCGTTCCCCAGTGGCGGTTGATCTGCATCCTGGCGGAGGACGGCCCCTCCACCCCCCAGTCGGTGGTGGCGCGCACGGCCACCGACAAGGTGATCATCAGCCGCGCAGCCCAGGCTCTGACCGCCCGGCGGCTGATCCAGCGCACACCCAATGCCGCCGACGGCCGCTCCCATCACCTCGAACTCACCGAGACCGGGCGCCGGCTGCACGCCGAGGTGACCCCCCTGGCCCTCAAGTACGAGCAGGAGGTCATTGTCGGTCTGTCCGAGGCCGAGGTGGAAGGCCTCCAGCGCCTCCTTCGCCGGATCGAGCAGACCGCCGCGCGCCTTGCCGCCGATAGTTTCAAATGATACTTTAACCGCGTCGCTATCCAGCATCGGAGGACGTCGTGGCAGACCTGTTCGAGAATCCCCTCGGGACCGACGGCTTCGAGTTCGTGGAATTCACCAGTCCGGACCCGGCGGCCCTGGCCCAGCTGTTCGAGCGGATGGGCTTCACCGCGGTGGCGCGGCATCGCTCCAAGGACGTGGTCCGCTACAAACAGGGGGACATCAACTTCCTGCTGAACAACGAGCCCCAGGGGCAGGTGTCGGACTTCCGGGCCACCCGCGGGCCGTCCGCCAATGCCATGGCCTTCCGGGTCCGCGACGCCGCCCATGCCTTCGAGGAAGCCGTGCGCCGAGGGGCGGAGCCGGTGGCCTCCCGCACGGGTCCGATGGAGCTGAACATCCCCGCCATCGTCGGCATCGGCGGAGCGCACATCTATCTGGTGGACCGGTACGGGGCGAGCGAGATCTATGACGTGGACTTCCGCCCCATTCCCGGCGCGGCGGCGCGGGAGGCCGAGGCCAGTTGCGGCCTGACCTATCTGGACCACCTGACCCACAACGTGTTCCGCGGGAACATGCAGACCTGGGCCGACTATTACGAGCGAATCTTCAACTTCCGGGAAATCCGCTATTTCGACATCGAGGGCCAGCAGACGGGCCTGTTCTCCAAGGCCATGACCAGCCCGGACGGCAAGATCCGCATCCCGCTGAACGAGAGCCAGGACGATCACAGCCAGATCGAGGAGTTCCTGCGCTCCTACAAGGGGGAGGGGATTCAGCACATCGCGCTGGGCACCAACGACATCTTCGCCAGCGTGGACGCGATCCGGGCCCGGGGGCTGAACTTCCAGGACACGATCGACACTTATTTCGACGGCATCGACGCCCGGGTGCCCGGTCACGGGGAGGATGTGGAGCGTCTGCGCGCCGCCCGCATCCTGGTGGACGGGGCCCCGTCGGAGGGGCAGGGCCTGCTGCTGCAGATCTTCACCGAGAACGCGGTGGGCCCGATCTTCTTCGAGCTGATCCAGCGCAAGGGGAACGAGGGCTTCGGCGAGGGCAACTTCAAGGCCCTGTTCGAGAGCCTGGAGCTCGACCAGATCCGGCGGGGCGTGCTGCCCGGCCGGGTGGAGGCCTGAGCCGTGACCCGCCGCAACTGGCTGCCCGTGCGCGGGGCCGAGGGCCTTCACAGCCGCCAGGCCCATGCCGACCTGCCGCCTGGAACCTATGAGCGGGAAATGTCCAAGGAGGGCTTCTTCGGCCCGGCGGCGTTTCTCTATCACCCGCGGCCCCCCACGGGCTGGTCAGGCTTCGAGGGACCGCTGCGGCCCAGGGCCTTCGACCTGACCCGGCTGGAGAGCCCGGAAGCCTGCCCCTGGCGCGCGCCGGTGGTGCTGAAGAATGCCCACACCGAAATCCGCTTCTTCCGCCTCGACGGGCCGATGACGGGGCTGGCGCGCAATGCGGACGGCGACCAGCTGCTGTTCATCCATTCCGGCGAGGCGGACCTCTTCTGCGACTTCGGGCGGCTGGCCGTGGTGCCGGGGGATTACGTCGTCCTGCCCCGGGGCACCATGTGGCGGCTGGCCCCACAGGCTGCGCTGCAGGTGCTGATGATCGAGGCGAGCAACAGCCATTTCACCCTGCCGGACAAGGGTCTGCTGGGTGGTCACGCCATCTTCGACCCGGCCCTGCTGGACACGCCGGTGATGGACGACGCCTTCCGCGCCCATCAGGCTTTGGACGGCCCAGTGGCGGTGACCATCAAGAAGCGGGGGGCTCTGTCCGTCGCCACCTATGACTACAACCCCCTGGACGCCCTGGGCTGGCACGGGGAGCTGGCCCCGGTGCGGGTGAACGTGCGGCATATCCGCCCGGTGATGAGCCACCGCTACCACGTGCCCCCGTCGGCCCACACGACCTTCCTGTCGGACCGGTTCGTCGTCTGCACCTTTGCACCCCGCCCGTTCGAGACCGATCCGGGGGCGATCAAGATCCCGTTCTTCCACAACAACGACGATTACGACGAGGTGCTGTTCTATCACGCCGGGGACTTCTTCAGCCGCGACAACATCGACGCGGGCATGATGACCTTCCACCCGTCGGGTTTCACTCACGGGCCGCATCCCAAGGCCCTGCGCAACATGCTGACCCAGTCCAAGCCCGCCACGGACGAATATGCGGTGATGATCGATACCCGCGACCCGCTGGACGTGCCGGACGCCATGTCGGTGGTGGAGAACCTCGACTATGTGAACAGCTGGAAGTCGCCGGGCTGATGCCTCAGGGGGCCAGGGTCCGGGCCTTCGCCGCCGCGTCCCGGACAAAGGCCCAGTCGCCCTTGTCGATGGCGGACTTCGGCGTGATCCAGCTGCCGCCCACGCAGCGCACGCTGGACAGGGCGAGGTAGCGGGGGGCGCTCTCCACCGTGATCCCGCCGGTGGGACAGAAGACGATGTCGGGGAAGGGGCCTTCCAGCGCCTTGATCGCAGGCACCCCGCCGCTGGTCTCCGCCGGAAAGAACTTGAAGGTGTCCAGCCCCAGCTCGAACCCCCGCAGGATGTCCCCCGCCGTGGCCGTGCCCGGCAGGAAGGGCAGGCCGCGGTGCCGGGCCCGCTCGGCCAGGGCGGGTGTCAGGCCGGGGGCGACGATGAAGTCCGCGCCGGCGTCCGCCGCCTGATCCAGCAGCTCCGGCGTATTGACGGTTCCGGCCCCCACCACCGCGTCCGGTCGGGCGGCCTTCATGGCGGCAATGGCCCCCAGCCCCGCGGGGGTGCGCAGGGTGACCTCGAGCACCGTCAGGCCCCCGTCGCACAGGGCCTCGGCCATGGGAGCGGCGTCGGAGAGGCGCTCGATCACGATCACCGGGATCACGGGGGCGAGGGCGAGGATGTCTCGGATCGGGCGCATGGATCAGCCTTCAGCTCGTGTCGCGGCGGGCCCCGTGACCCCCGCTCCGCCCGGCCTTCGCACAGGCCGGGAAGGCCGCACAAGAGGCAATCGGTCGCAATCACCGGCCGAAGTTGTGGGCGGACCCCGGCTATGGTCTGCTGGCGGCATGAGACACGACCGCAGACCGGGCCCAGGCGCCGCAGGGCTGGCCCTGATGATCGGGCTTTGCCTGGGACTCAGCACTCTTCCCGCGCGGGCAGAGCCCGGGATCGCCATCACCCCGCGCCCGGCCCAGGTCCGGCCGACGGGAGAGGACTTCCACCTCCCGCCGACCCTTGTCCTGTCGGTTCCCGAGGGCGACGTCCCGGCCCGGGCGACGGCGGCGTACCTGCGCGACATCCTCCGCGACCAGCTGCACCGGCCGGTGCGCATCGGTACCGGCGGTGTGATCCGGCTCGAGCGGGCGTCCGAGCCCCTGCCGGAGGAGGGGTACAGGCTGACGGTGACGCCACAGGGAATCACCCTTCGCGCCTGGGGGGATGCCGGCCTCTTCTATGCCGCCGTGAGCCTGTCCCAGATGCTGGAGCCGGGTGCGGACGATGCGAAGGGTGGTGAGGTGACAGTGCCGGGTGTGGAGATCACCGACGCGCCGCGGTTCGGCTGGCGGGGCGTGATGCTGGACAGCGCCCGGCACTATCAGTCCCCCGCCTGGATCCGCCGCTTCATCGACGAGATGGCCCGGCACAAGCTCAACGTGCTCCACTGGCATCTGACGGACGATCAGGCCTGGCGACTGGAGATCCACCGCTATCCCCGCTTCGCGCAGGTCGGCGGCTGGCGGGTGGAGGCGGGAGAGCCGCACCCGTCCGGCGGCATCTATACCCAGGCCCAGGTCCGGGCGCTGGTCGCCCATGCGGCGGCACGGCATGTGACGATCGTGCCGGAGATCGAGATGCCCGGCCATGCCACGGCGGCGCTGGCGGCCTATCCCGCGCTGGGAACCGGTCCGGCACCGGCGGTCCCGGCGTCCGGCTGGGGCATCTATCCCAACCTGTTCAGTCCCCGTCCGGAAACCCTCAAGGTGCTGGAGGACGTGCTGGACGAGGTGATGGACCTGTTCCCCTCCCGCTTCATCCATGTGGGCGGGGACGAGGCGGTGAAGGACGCGTGGAAGGCCTCGCCTGAGGTCCAGGCCCAGATCCGGTCCCTGGGCCTGAAGGACGAGACCGCCCTCCAGGCCTGGATGGTCCGGCAGCTGGCCGCCCACCTGGAAGCCCATGGCCGTCGCCTGATCGGCTGGGACGAGATCCTGAACGACGACCTGCCCGCTTCGGCGGCGGTGATGGCCTGGCACGGGGCCGGGGCCGGACGGACGGCGGCGCGGGCGGGGCATGATGCGGTGTTGAGCCCGGTCCTTCCCTATTATCTCGACTACCGCCAGGGGGATACCCCGCAGGACGGGCCGGGGCGCGGGGTGTTTCCCCTGAAGCTGGTCTACGGGTTTGACCCGGGGACGGCGGAATTGGCACCCGATGCCGCGGCCCATGTGCTGGGTCTGCAGGCCAATATCTGGACCGAGCTGCTGCGGAGCGAGGGGAGGGTGGAATATGCGGCCTTCCCCCGGCTGGCCGCCGTGGCCGAAGGGGCCTGGACACCGGCGGATCGTCGGGACTGGGCGGATTTCCTCAACCGCCTGCCGGGCCTTCTGGAGGGCTACGCGCGGCGGGGCGTGCGAGCCTCGGACAGCGCCCTGCGTCTCCGTCTGAACGTGGATCCGGAGGTGCCGGGCCGGGCGGTGCTGGCCCTGTCCACCCAGGAGCGGCTGGGCACCCTTCGCTATACCCTGGACGGGACACCCCCCGGACCGGGGGCCAGGGCCTATGGCCTGCCGATCGAGGCCGCCCTGCCGGTCCATGTCCGCGCGGCGAACTTTCTGGGCGATCGGGTCCTGCCCGGGGCGCTGGACGTGGTGATTCCGTCCCCTGCGGACCCGGAAGGACTGCCCCTGAGCCCGACGCTGTGCACCAGCGGTCTCGCGCTCAGTCTGGAGTCCGGGACCGGGGACGTGGTGCGGGTGGATGCCCGCAATCCCTGCTGGCAGACGCGTCCCGCGGCGCTCGACGGCATCACCGGCCTGCGCCTGCGGCTGGTTTCGCTGCCCTACAATGTCGAGGCAAGGGTGGATGCCGCTGCCCTCGCCCTCGACCCGACTCTCGGGCCGGGCGGGGGGCTGGAGGTGCATCTGGACGGGTGCGACGGGGCGGTGGTCGCGCGCCTGGCCCTCGACGATCCGTCCCGGGTGGCGCAGCAGGCTGTCCGGGTCGCGCTCCCGCCGGTGACCGGACGCCACGGGCTTTGCCTGCAGTTGCGCCGGTCCCGGCCCGGGCCGTTCTGGGCGCTGGACACCCTGTCCCTGACCGCCTTAGCGCCTATGAAAAATCCCCCGGCGCCATAGACGGGACCGGGGGAGGATTCAGCCGCTTCGGGCGGACGGCGTACCGGGTGGGTCAGAACTCGTCCCAGTTGTCCTCGCGGGGGGACGCGGCCGGCCGGGGGGCCGCGCTGGTGGTGGTGCGCATGACCGCGGCGCGCTGGGGCACGGCCGGAACCCGTCCGCGGGGCTGCGCGGGGGCGGCCGGAGCGCGGGCCTGGCCCGGGATCGCGCCGGAGGTGGAGCCGATCTTGAACCGCTCGAACAGTCGCGCCAGTTCGGAGGCTTCCTCCCGCAGGCTGCGCATGGCCGCGGTGGTCTGTTCCACCATGGCCGCATTCTGCTGGGTGACCTGATCCATCTGGCTGACGGTGGAGTTCACCTGGATGAGGCCGGTGGCCTGTTCCTGGGCCGAGGCGGCGATCTCGTTCACCAGCTCGGTGATCTCGGTGACGTTGGAGGCGATGCTGGTCAGGGCCTCGCCCGTCTGGCCGACGAGATTGACGCCCACGTTCACCTGGGCCGTGGAGGCCGAGATGAGGGTCTTGATCTCCTTGGCCGCATCGGCGGAGCGTTGTGCCAGCGCCCGCACTTCGGAGGCGACCACGGCAAAGCCGCGACCGGCATCCCCGGCCCGCGCGGCCTCGACCCCGGCATTGAGGGCGAGGAGGTTGGTCTGGAACGCGATCTCGTCGATCACGCCGATGATCTGGCTGATCTGCCGGGCGGAGGTGGAGATCTCGCTCATGGCCTTGACGGCATCGCTGACGATCTCGCTGGACCGCTCGGCCTTGGCCTGGGCGGAGGTGACCACCGACTTGGCGTGGTTGGCGCCCTCGGCGGTGCGGTTGACCGTGGCGCTGATCTCCTCGACGGCGGCGGCGGTCTCCTCGAGGCTGGCGGCGGTCTGCTCCGTGCGGCGCGACAGGTCGTCGGCCGCGGCGCTGATCTCCACCGTGCCCGACTGGATCGCGACGGTATTGGCGATCACCACCTTCAGGGCGTCCTGCAACTGGCCGATGGCCTTGTTGAAGTCGGTGCGCAGCTGTTCGTACTCGCCCGCGAAGGGCTCCTCGATCCGGAAGGTCAGGTCGCCGGAGGCCAGCCGCTCGAGCCCTGCGGCCAGTTGGGTGACCACGGTCGCCTGCTGGGCCTGGGCCGTGGCACGGGCCGCTTCGGCCACCCGGCGTTCATCCTCGGTCATCCGGCTGGCGGCGGCCTGCTGTTCGCGCATGTCGGCAATGGCGCGCTGGTTGTCCCGGAAGACGGCAAGGGCGCGGACCATGGCGCCGAGCTCGTCGCCCCGGCGCAGGCTTTCGAGCTCGACGGAATTGTCCCCTTCGGACAGGCGCTCAGTCGCCCCGGCGATCTTCAGTATGTCCCGGCGGAACGGCATGACCGACGCATAGGCCGAGCCAAGGACCAGGAGCAGGCAGACGAGGGCGCCCATCCCCAGGGCACCGGCCGCGGACTGGGCCATGGCGTAGCTGGCGTCCGCCCGTCGCGAGGACGCGGCGGTCTGCTTGGCGACGATGTCCGTCAGCCGCGCCGCCATGTGCTGGTAGTTTTCTTCGAAGGGGGCCACGAACCCGGCCGCGGTCTTGAAGTCGACCCCGACCATGGCACCCACGGCGTCCAGGGCGCTGCGGGTCTCGCCCAGGTCCTTGCGCAGGGCGGCCAGGGCGGGGCGCTGCTCCGGATCGGCGGCGTCCTCGATGGACTTCACCTCCGCGGTGATCTTGTCGATCTCCGTCAGCAGGTCGGCCATCTGGTCGCTGATCTTGGCCGTATCGATGTCCGCAGCCTGGTGGGTCATCAGCATGTAGAGGCGCCCGTGCGCCGCCGTGATCCGTTCGGCCACGCTCTTCAGGCGAAGGCTCACCGGCAGGTCAGTCTGCACGACCTGCTTCAGTTCGCTCGACTGTCGCGCCTCGATCGTCATCATCGCCGTCGCGGCCACGGCGACCATCAGCGCCGCGCAGGCGGGCGCAACGCCCATCTTCACCAGTATCGGCATGTCGGTGAACCGTGCGAATTTCATAGAGCCCCCGGCAATGTGAGAAGCAGTTATCTCGATGTAACTTGGACACTATCGAGGAATGCTTAATGAGGCTGTAACGCAACTATCGGGAAGGGCAGTTCCGAATTGCGGGATTATTAATCATAAAATGGGCTTACGCATTCAATTCTACGCCAAATTTTTACCAATTACGTCCATGTTGAGTGCATCACAACTAGGGTGGTGTCTTCCAATGAAAAACAAGATTTCGGTCATTTGCGGTATTATTGCGAGCGTTTCACTGGCTGGTGCGGCTTCGGCCGGCTCCAGCTTTCAGGAGCGCGTCGATAAATGTCTTGAGATGCATGCCAATACTCATGACGCAGCGAGCGTGACCCTGCAGTGCACCGCGGGGGGTGGTAAACTCTCGGACTGCAAGGTTGTCGACAACACCGCGCCCGGCCGTGGGTTCGACAAGGCGGCCATGTGCGTCGCCGAATCGCTGCCCATGGGTGCGAAGACGGGTGACATCAAGATTCCGGTGAAGTTCACCGGATCCAACTAACCGCGACTCCGCCGCCTGTGCGGCGGTGCGCGGGCAGACACGCCCGTTCCGATCCCTGATCGGTCAGTCCGCGTTGAAGAGCCGTCCCCGCCGGGGGCGGCTCTTTCGCTGTGTGGAAACGGTTGGCCGGTTGCCCGTTTGCTCGGATGAGGCAGACGATGACCGGGGCCTGAAGGGAGAAAATGGTGAGCCCGCTGGGATTCGAACCCAGGACCCCATGATTAAAAGTCACGTGCTCTACCGACTGAGCTACAGGCTCGGGGTGCTTCCTTCGAAGCAGGCCGGACCCTAGTGGCGTCGTGGGCCCGGTGCAAGCCTGCTGTCGGCCAAGTTGTGCCGCATCTGCGCCGAAACTTCGGGCGATGGCGCGGATTTGATCGGCCGCGACGGCCTTGGCCCTCGCCGGACCGAGGGAACCTGGCTTATGCTGAACGCTCACTGTGCGAGGGTGCGCGTGCGTCGTCTGATCATCTGTCTTGGGGTCCTGCTGCTGGGCGGATGCGCGTCGGGCGCGGCGCGGCCGACGGAGATTGCTGCCCGCAGTTCCGGCGCAGTGGGCTCGACCGTCACCCAGACGGCGACGGAGGTCGGCGGCGCGGTCCAGGCCCCGTTGCGGGACTTCAACCTGATGCACGACACCATCCCGGCGGCGCTGCTGCGGGCCCAGCAGAATCCCTATGACATTGCCGGGCTCGACAACTGTCCGGCCCTGCTGGTGGCGGTGGGCGATCTCGACGTGGCGCTCGGCCCCGACATCGACACGCCGAGCGAGAATCACCATCAGGACGCCTACAACAAGAGCGCCAGCTACGCCGCCCAGGCCGCCCTCGACGCGGTGAAGGACACGGCGGAGGGGGTGATTCCCATGAAGACCTGGGTCCGCAAGCTGTCCGGGGCCGAGAAGGCGGACAAGCAGGCCCGTCGTGCCATCGCCGCGGGCATTGCCCGTCGGGCCTTTCTCAAGGGGCTGGGGGTGATGCACAACTGCGCGTGGCCGGCCGCGCCCCTGTCCTTCGAGCCGGCCCCGGCCACGGTGCCGGGTCCGTCGCCGGTTCCCAACAAGAACTAGGCGCCCCGGTCTGCGGGCCGACTGTGGCGGGCGGCGAAGTCCCGGCGGAAGGCTTCGAACCGACCCTCCGCGATCGCAAGGCGCATGGCCGCGGTCAGGGCCTGGAAGAAGGCGATGTTGTGCCACGACAGCAGCACCTGACCGAGGATCTCCTCCGCCCGGATCAGGTGGTGCAGATAGGCCCGGGAATAGTCGCGGCTGGCCGGACAGTCCGAGGTCTCGTCCAGGGGGGTGTCGTCCTCGGCGAAGCGGGCATTCTTCAGATTGATCGGGCCGTCCCAGGTCCAGGCCTGGCCGTGGCGGCCGGAGCGGGTGGGCAGGACGCAGTCGAACATGTCCACGCCCCGGGCCACGGCCTCGACGATGTCGATGGGCTTGCCCACCCCCATCAGATAGCGCGGCCGGTTCTCCGGCAGCATGGGCACGGCATAGTCCAGGGTCTCGCACATGGCGGCATGGCCCTCACCGACCGCCAGACCGCCGAGCGCATAGCCGTCGAAGCCGATCTCCTGCAGGCGTTCCGCCGATTCCCGGCGCAGGTCCTCGAAGGTCGAGCCCTGCTGGATGCCGAACAGGGCCTGGTCCGGCCGCTCGCCGAAGGCCGCCTTGCTGCGCTCGCCCCAGCGGGCCGACAGGCGCAGGGCCTGGGCCGCGCGGTCATGGGGGGCGGGCCAGGAGACGCATTCGTCCAGCTGCATGACGATGTCGGACCCCAGCAGGTCCGCCTGGATCTCGATGGACCGCTCCGGCGACAGGACGTGCTTCGAGCCGTCCAGATGGCTGCGGAAGGTGACGGCCTCCTCGGTGACCTTGGCGATGCCGGACAGGGACATGACCTGGAACCCGCCGCTGTCGGTCAGGATCGGCTTGTCCCAGCGCATGAACCGGTGGAGGCCGCCCAGGCGCCGGACCCGCTCCGCCGTCGGGCGCAGCATCAGGTGATAGGTGTTGCCGAGGAGGATGTCCGCCCCGGTCTGGGCCACCTGGTCGACGGTCAGGGCCTTGACCGTGCCGGCGGTGCCGACGGGCATGAAGGCGGGCGTGCGGATGTCTCCCCGCGGGGTCTGCAGCACGCCGGTGCGCGCGGCCCCGTCGGTGGCGATCAGCCGGAAGGGAAAGGCGCTCATGTCGGCCCGCCGGGTACGGACGTCGGGGGCCACCACAGTCCGGTGTCGCCATAGCTGTAGAACCGGTAGCGCTCCGCCACCGCATGGGCATAGGCCCGCCGCACGCGGTCCTGTCCGGCAAAGGCGGCCAGCAGCATCAAGAGTGTGGACCGGGGCAGGTGGAAATTGGTCATCAGCCCGTCGATGGCGCGCAGCGGCCGGCCCGGGCGGAGGAAGATGTCGGTGCTGCCGCTGAACGGGTGGATGTGTCCGTCCGCATCGCAGGCGGTCTCCAGCAACCGGGTGGAGGTGGTGCCCACCGCCACGATCCGGCCGCCGGCGGCGCGGACGCGGTTGAGCTGGTCGGCTGTCGCCGCGCTCACCTCGCCGCGCTCGGCATGCATGCGGTGATCCTCGATCCGGTCGGCCTTCACCGGCAGGAAGGTGCCCGCGCCCACATGCAGGGTCACGAAGGCCCGGCCGATTCCCCGCCGGTCGAGGGCGTCGAGCAGGCGATCGGTGAAGTGCAGCCCCGCCGTGGGTGCGGCGACGGAGCCGTCCTTCCGGGCATAGACCGTCTGGTAGTCCTGGCGGTCCCGGTCATCCTCCGACCGTCGCTGGGCGATGTAGGGGGGCAGGGGCATCACCCCGGCGGCCTGGATGGCGTGGTCCAGGGCCTCGCCCGCCAGGTCGAACCGCAAATGCACCTCGCCATCGGCGGACTTGGCGAGGACGGTGGCCTCCACCCGCGGCCCCGGCAGGCTCGCGCCCCGCCGGTCGCCGAACGACAGCCGGTCGCCGGGACGCACGCGCTTGCCGGGCTTCATCAGGCAGGTCCAGCTGTCCGGGGCCGTGCGGTCCAGCAGGATGGCCTCCACCGGCACGACGGCCCCGTCCCGGGACCGTTCGCCGAACAGCCGGGCGGGAATCACCCGCGTGTCGTTGAACACCAGCACATCCCCCGGGCGCAGCAGGTCCGGCAGGGCATCCACCCTTCCATCCTCCAGCCCCTCCGGGGTCACGTGCAGCAGCCGGGCATGGTCCCGCGGCTCCGCCGGGCGCAGGGCGATCAGCGCCTCCGGCAGATCGAAGTCGAAATCAGCGAGGCTCAGGGCGTCGGACAAGGGCCTGTCCGCGGGCAGGCTCAGAGATCGGCCGCGATCTTGGCGCTGACGATCCGGCCCGGATTCGGCGGCGGCTCACCCTTGGGCAGGCTGTCCACCGCGTCCATGCCTTCGGTCACTTCCCCCCAGACCGTGTACTGGCCGTCGAGGAAGGTCGCGTCGTCGAAGCAGATGAAGAACTGGCTGTTGGCCGAATCCGGGTGCGGCGTGCGCGCCATGGAGCAGACGCCCCGCACGTGCCGGGCCTTGGAGAATTCCGCCTTCAGGTTGGGCTTGGACGAGCCGCTGCGGCCGGTGCCGGTGGGATCGCCGCCCTGGGCCATGAAGCCGGGAATCACCCGGTGGAAGACGACGTCGTCATAGAAGCCTTCGCGGACCAGCTCCTTGATCCGGGCCACATGCCCGGGGGCCAGGTCCGGGCGCATGCGAATGACGACCTTTCCGGTCTCGAGGTTCAGGATCAGGGTATTCTCGAGGTCTTCGGACATAGGTGCGCTCGCCACGGGGACTGGTTTGCGGCGTTCTAGCCTCTGTCCGCGCCGACCGCCAGTCATTACGGACGGAATTGTCGGGACCGGATTAAACGGCCTGTTAACCTCGTTCCCGGCAAATATTGCCCATGGCTGTCCATCACATCGCTGCTGCCCTGACCGTGGTCGAACAGGCCGTGAAGACGGCGTCCGACGCGACGGGGGTCAATTTCGACTTCCTGATGCGGACAGCGCAACGGGAAAGCGGGTTCGATGCCTCGGCCCGGGCCCAGACCTCGAGCGCGGCGGGGCTCTTCCAGTTCACCGAGCAGACCTGGCTCAAGACCCTGAAGCGGCATGGCTCGGCCCATGGCTATGCCCGCTATTCCGACCTGATCCGCGAGACCTCCGACGGCAAGTTCTATGTGGCCGGGGAGGATGCCCGCCGCACGGTCATGGACCTGCGCCTCGATCCCCACGCCTCGGCGGTGATGGCCGGAGAACTGGCCGGAGAGCACGCAGCCTATCTTCGGGGACGCACCGGGCGTGAGCCCACGGGGGGGGAACTCTATGCCGCCCATTTCCTGGGCCCGCAGGGCTCCGCCCGCCTGATCGAGGCCCGGGGCGCGCAGCCCGATGCCACGGCCGCCAGCCTGTTTCCCGATGCCGCCGCCGCCAACCGCAACGTCTTCTTCGCCAAGGGGCGGGCCATCAGCGTGGCCGAGCTGTACCAGAACCTGACCCGGGTGGAGACCGGCCCCGTGGTCGCGCCGCAGCTACCGGCACGGGACACCAGTGTCTCGAGCTTCACCACCTATGCCAGCGCCGCCCGCAACGAGCATCTGCGGGAGCAGCAGACCCTGGTGAACTTCATCCTGAACGGGGCGTCGGACCGATCCCCCGTGGGCTCGGTCTTCTCCACCGAGCTGATCGAGCTGATGGCCAGGGACCGCCGCTGACGGCCGGTGGCTAACCCGCCGCCGCCGCTCCGGCGGCTTCCAGGTCGGCAATCTGCTGGTCCGTGAGACCGAGATCCGCGAGAATCTCGCGCGTGTGCTGTCCCTTGCGCGGAGCCGGACCCTTCACCGGGGACTCCGCCCCCGGAAAGCGCACGGGATTGGCCGGGGAAAGGTGCTGCCCGCCCTCGCCATCCTCCATCGGCACGAAACAGCCGGCGGCCAGGGCCTGGGGATCGCGGGTGACCTCGAGGGCCGACAGGATCGGCGACCAGACCACGTCCTCCGCGTCCAGACGCCGGGCCGCCTCCTCGAAGGGCAGGGCACCGAAGCCCGCATCCAGCTCCGCCACCAGGGCCGGGCCGTTCTGCTTGCGGGCCCGGGCCCCGGTGAAGCGGGGATCGTCGATCAGCTCCGGCCGCCCGGCGGCCCGGGCGATTCGCGGCCAGTCGCCGGACCCCTGGCGGGGCAGCAGGCAGATCCACTTGCCCTCGGCACTGCGGAAGAAGTTGTTGAGGGGGTTCACCGCCTCCGCCCGGGGCCGGTTGGAGGCCACCCGGCCGAAGCGCAGGGCGATAGCCATGTCCGACCCCACCGAATAGACCCCCGACCGCAGGAGCGAGGTCTCCACCAGCCGCCCGCGCCCCGTGGTCGACCGCTCCACCACCGCGGCCAGGATGGCGGCGACCGTGGCCAGGGAGCAGGTGTGATCCCCCGCCGCGGTGCGCAGGGGAAAGGGCTCCGACCCCTTGGGGATGGTCAGGGCGGCCACGCCGGAGCGGGCCCAGAAGGCGGCCAGGTCAAAGCCCGGCTTGTCCGCCTCGGCCCCCTCCAGGCCATAGCCGGTGACGCTGGACATGATCAGGCGCGGATTGAGGGCCGACACCGTGTCCCAGTCCAGACCGGCGCGGGAGAGGGCCCCCGGACGCAGGTTGGTCAGGAACACGTCGGCGGTCGCCAGCAGGCGAAGGGCGATGTCCCGCCCCTCGGGCTTGGTGATGTCGAGGACGATTCCCTGCTTGCCCCGGTTGTCCAGGTCGAACACGGGGTTTCCTGCAGTATCGGCACCGATGGTGTCGAAGAACTGGCGGATCGGATCGCCACCGGGCGCCTCGATCTTGATGACCTCGGCACCCCAGTCCGAAAGCATGCCGCCAGCACCTGGCGCGGCAATATAGGTTGCCAGCTCAATTACCTTGAGTCCTTGGAGTACGGCCACTTTCATCCATCCGATTTCTAGAACTTGACTGAGATTCAACACGAACCTTGAGTCCGGGTCGTGATTGACCGATCGATTGGTAAAGTCCTGTTAAGCGTGTTTAGCGATACTGCAGGCTGAAACCGTCTGCAAATCACGGCCACACCGCCTATGACCCAGTCCGCCACGACCACGCCGATCTTCACACCGTCGGATATCCGCGCACTGGTACGGGGGCCGACGGACGACGAGCGGGCCGCGGTGGCGCTCAAGCTCTGCAAGAAGATGGACGTGGAACTGTCCGGGGCCGACCGGGCAGCGGCCAACGAGATCCTTCGGGTGATGGCGGGCGATGCGGCGGAAATGGTGCGCCGCGCCCTGGCGGTCACCCTGCGCGCCTCCGACGTGATGCCGCGGGACGTGGCCCTGCGCCTGGCCGAGGACGTGGAGTCCATCGCCACTCCGATCCTGACCTTTTCCCCGGTGTTCAGCGATGCGGACCTGGCCGAGATCGTGCGCCGGGCCGATCCGGCCCGCCAGATCGCCGTGGCCAGCCGCCAGAGCCTGTCGGAAGGGGTGACCGATGCCCTTGCCGAATGCGGCTGCGAGGATGCCGTTGCCACCGCCGCCGGGAACCCGGGGGCCAGCTTCTCCGAACAGGGGCTGGTGATCAGCCTCGACCGGTTCCGCGCCAGCCAGAAGGTCACCAGGGCCGTGGCCTATCGCGAGGTCCTTCCGGCTTCGGTGACCGAGAAGCTGATGCACCTGGTGACCGAGGACGTCCGCCGGGTGCTGGAGACCCGTCACGGCCTGACGGCGGCCCAGGCCACCGCGGTCTCCGCCGGCACGCAGGAGCGCGCCACGGTGGACATCCTGGACGAGATCGCCGCCGCCCCGGACATGGAGGCCTTCGTCCGGCACCTGCACAAGCAGAACCGCCTGACCTCGTCCCTGCTGCTGCGGGCGGCGACCAGCGGTCACATGAAGTTCGTCGAGCATGGCCTGGGGATTCTGGCCGCGGTGCCGCATCATCGCGCCTGGCTGCTGATCCATGATGCCGGCGGACTGGGCTTCAAGGCCATCTATGAGCGGTCCGGTCTGCCGCAGCGGCTGTTCACGGCCTTCCGCATCGCACTGGACACCTTCCATGCCATGGGCGAGGACGGCAAGGCGCTGGACCCCGCCACCTTCCAGGCCCGCCTGCTGGAGCGGTTCCTCACCCAGGCCCACGGGGCCCCGCGGGAGGACCTGGACTATCTGCTGGATCGCCTCGACCTGCTCAACACCCGCCGCAACGATCGCCCCGCGTCCCTGGTCGGGGCCGCCTGACGCCTCGACGCCGGGATTGAAACTTCGGCTTTTCACGCCGGGGAGGAGTGCTAGGCTGGGGTCATGACCCAGTCTTCATCCCCGCCCGAGCCCCGCCTGTCCGCCACCATCCTGCTGGTCCGTGACCAGCCGTCCTTCGAAGTCCTGATGGTCAAGCGCCACCATCAGATTGATTTCGCCTCCGGCGCCCTGGTGTTTCCGGGCGGCAAGACCGAAGCCTCCGACGGCGATGCGGCCTGGGCGGACCGGGTGCTGGGCTGGGACCGGTATGACCTGGCGGAGCGGACCCTGCGCATCGCCGCCATCCGCGAGGCCTACGAGGAGGCGGGCATCCTGCTCGCCCGCACGGCCGACGGGGCCGTCTGGGCCGGGGCGCACGAGGCGGTGGAAGCCCGCAGTGCCGTGGCCCGGGGGGAGGCGTCCTTCTTCGATCTGGTGGGCGATTTCGGTCTAAAGCTGGACCTGCCGTCGCTCACGCCGTTTGCCCGCTGGATCACGCCGGTGATGATGCCCAAGCGGTTCGACACCCACTTCTTCCTCGCGGCCGCCCCGGCGGACCAGCTGGCGGTCTGCGACGGTCACGAAACGGTGGATGCGGAGTGGATCGAGCCGTCCGCCGCCCTGGCGCTGGCGGCAGAGGGGCACCGCACGATCATCTTCCCGACCCGCATGAACCTGAAACTGCTGGCGGAGAGCCCGGATTCCGCATCGGCGACGACCGCGGCCCTGGCGCGCCCCGGCGTGGTGGTCACGCCCTGGGTCGAGCGCCGGGAGACCGGCCAGGTGCTGGTGATCCCCCCCGACGCCGGTTACGGGGCGGTGGAAGAGGACCTTGCGTCCGTCGGCACATAGGCGCTGACCCGGGCCTCGAGCTCGTTGGCGAGCGCCTTGCCCACCGGGTGGTCGGAATCGCGGATATTGTCCCGGACGATGGCCCGGATCGCGTCGATATGGGCGTCGATCAGCACCAGGGGCAGGGAGGCGCGCTGGTCCTTCTCGTTCATCAGCTTGCAGAGGGATCCGGCGACCCGGGTGATGAGCGGGAACTCGTAGGTGCCGCCCAGGCCCTTCAGGTCATGGGCGTGGACATAGAGCTGGTCGGCGGTTTCGCTGGACATGCCGTGCGCGGTGATCGCCGCGCGGGCCGCCTCGAGCTTCTCGATCTCGTCGTTCAGCCACTGGCCGAAATTCGCCGACAGGCTCTTCAGGGCCGCTTCGGCCTTGGCCAGGGCATCGGGGGTCAGCACACCGAGCTTGGGGGCGACCCGGGCCTTCAGCAGGTTCGGCGGAACGATGGTCTGCGGCGGGGGAGTCTGATCTTTCATCTCGGCCGTCCTCTGCACCGGTTCGCACGCCGTCCATGGGCCGTGCCGTTTTGCGGCAGGATCGCGACCCGTCAACTGTGACAGGTTGTCCGCGGTTAAGTTTAAGAAGTTGTAAGCGTCAGTAAAGGACAGCCCCGTCGACGGGTGTTCGTGCGTCAGGCGGAGAACTGCTCCGCCAGCACCCGTTCCTCCAGGCTGCGCCCGGCATCGAACAGCATGGTGAGATTCAGGTCCCGGTTCTCCGAGATGTGGACCTCCCGCACGTCGCGCACCTCGAAATTGTCGGCGACGGCGCTCACCGGACGCTTGTCCGCCTCCATCACCTCGACGGTGACCCGGGCATTGTGCGGCAGCAGCGCCCCGCGCCACCGGCGGGGACGAAACGCGCTGATGGGGGTGAGGGCCAGCACCTGGGCGGTGAGGGGAATGATCGGCCCGTGCGCTGACAGGTTGTAGGCGGTGGATCCGGCGGGGGTCGCCACCAGCACGCCGTCGCAGACCAGCTCCTCCATCCGCACCTTGCCGTCGATGGACAGGCGCAGCTTGGCGGTCTGGCGGGTCTGGCGCAGCATCGACACCTCGTTGATGGCCAGCGCCCGGTGATTGCGCCTCTGGGCGTCGATCACGGTCATGGACAGGGGGTGGATCACCGCCCGTTCCGCCGTGTTGATCCGCTCTAGCAGTCCGTCCTCGACATATTCGTTCATCAGGAAGCCCAGCGACCCCCGGTTCATGCCGTAGATGGGGCGCGGCGCGTACAGGGTCCGGTGCAGCGTCTCCAGCATGAAGCCGTCCCCGCCCAGGGCCACGACGACCTGGGCCTCGTCGATGGGGTGGTGGCCATAGATCGCCGTCAGCCGTCCCAGCGCCTCGATCGCTTCCGGGCGGTCGCTGGCGACGAAGGCAAGGCGGTGGATCGGCGGCAAGGGGGTCAAGCGGGCGGACCTTCTGCAGGGAAATGCAGCAAGCGGGGGGAACGGTGCCGCGTCAAGGCTTTCCCTGCGTCAGTCGCCGGGCCGCATCAGCCGGGCGACCCGCTCCCGGAAGGTCCGGGCCGCGGTCTCGGGCGGCTCGGCGAAGGCGGCGGCCACATCCGCCTGTGCGGCCGGGCTGGCAATGATCCGCCGGCCCATGAGATCGGTGATCAGCCGCTGAAGGGTCGGAAACACGCTGCGGTCGATGCCCACGGTGGCGCAGGCCAGGGCCAGAAGGTCCGCCCGTCCGCTTTCGATGGCGGCATCCACCGCGTCCCGGGGAAAGCCGCTCAGCCGCGCCAGTGAGGCCTTGAACAGGGACAGCTTCCCCTCCCGCAGGGCCCGGAGCAGATAGCCGGGCCGCAACTGGCCGGCGGCATCCAGCTTGCTGATCAGCTGTTGCTCGAGGTCGAGCTCCGACTGGCTGGGCAGGTCCGGGACCGGCCGCGCCGTATGGTCCTCGCCCGCCCGCTGGTCGCGGACGACGGCATTGATGATCTCGTGCAGCTTGTCGTCGTCGATGCGGTAGCGGGCCATGATCGCCCCGCGCAGGGTCTCCCCGACCCAGGCATAGAGGGCATAGGCGAGGTCCACAGTCAGTTTCGGGTGCCGCACGAGGGACGAGCGCAGGGCCGCCAGACGCCGGGAGGCCGCGACCATCCGGGTGAGCTGGGCAATCCCAACATGGGCCGTCTGGTTGTCGGCCAGGGCGGCCATGACCAGGGGCTGGCTGTCCTCGATGATCGCGTCCACCACCGCGGTCGGAAGCTCCGGACGGCGCGCCACCTCGATCTGGTGCTCCAGCGTCGCCTCGATCAGCACCTTCAGCAGGTCGTTCTCGGTGAGGACCGGCGAGGCCGCGATCACCGGGCGGGCGATCTCGATCTCGTCCAGGGCGAGTATGGTGACGAGGCCGTGCGGAGCCCAGCTGGCACCGCCCAGACGCTCGGCCAGACGCCGACGCAGGTCCCGCTCCGCCGAGGCGATCAGGTTCAGGAAGATGTCCTGCAGCAGCGCATTGATCTCGGCGCGGCTGGCCAGGGGCTCTCCGGCCAGGTTGGAGCGGTCGCACAGGTCCGCCACGGCCATCAGCAGCCGCTCCCGATCGCCCGTTGTCCGCGGGGCGGTCAGCGTCGGCAGTTCGTCGAGGAAGGCTTGCGCAGCAGTCATTGAGTCCCGAACGCGGTGAACACCCACATCGTATATCGAGATAGTGTGACGCACGCCTGTGAAAAGGAGTTTAACCCGACGAAAGGCGCGGTCGCGGCGGGCCTGTCGGCTTGACGCCGACACCCTGCGGCGCGACGGTCGGACCAGTGACCGCCGAGGGGCGGCAGCAATGCGGGAGAACGACCATGGCGGATGGATCTTTGACCGGGGTCCGGTCCCTGAAGGGGCAGGTCTCGGAGGCGGAATGGACCGCGCGGGTCGAGCTGGCGGCCCTCTACCGCCTGGTCGCCCTGCATGGATGGGATGATGCCATCTTCACCCACATCTCCATGCGGGTGCCGGGTCCGGAGCATCACTTCCTGATCAATCCCTACGGCCTGTTCTTCGACGAGATGACCGCCTCGTCCCTGGTGAAGGTCGACCTGGAGGGCAATATCGTCCAGGAGACGCCCTATTTCATCAATCCGGCGGGCTTCACCATCCACTCCGCCGTCCATGCGGCGCGGGAGGATGCCCTGTGCGTCATGCACCTGCACACGGACGCCGGTGTCGGGGTCTCGGCGCAGAGGGAGGGGCTGCTGCCCATCAGCCAGAACGCGCTGCTGGTGTCCAAGAGCCTGGCCTATCACGACTATGAGGGCGTCGCCCTGAACCTGGACGAGCGGGAACGGATCGTCGCGGACCTGGGGGACAAGCCCCTGCTTCTCCTGCGCAATCACGGCACCCTGTCCGCCGGACCGACGGCGGCGGCCACCTGGCTGCAGATGTTCTTCCTGGAGCGGGCCTGCGCCCAGCAGGTGGCGGCGCTCAGCGGCGGCCGCGACCACGTGCTGATCGCGCCGGAAGCCGCCCAGATCGAGGCGGCGAAGCAGTCCGGTGCCGGCGGCATCGGTTCGGTGGGCAAGCTCGCCTGGCCGGGCTTCCTGCGCAAGCTCGACCGGCACCTGCCGGGCTACGACCAGTAGGCACCTGCGGCCCCGCCGACGGCGTCAGGAGGCGCTGAAGGTGGGGCCGATTCCCGCCTCCGCGGCGGCCCGGGCCTGGGCAGCCTTGGCCCGCTGGAATCCGTCCCGGGCCTGCAGCCGGGCCCAGTAGGCGGCGACGGGTTCGGGAAAATCTCCCGCCAGGCCGAGGGACTGGGCAAGCAGCAGGGCATAGCCGACGGAAATGTCCGCGCCGGTGAACTGCTCGGCACACAGCCAGGTCCGTCCGGCCAGCGCCCGCTCCACCCCGCGAAGCCGGGCGAGGAACCATTTGCGGTAGTCGTCGGCCACCTGGGGCTGGCGGCGTTCGCGGGGTTCCAGGCGGCTGTAGCGGAGCACCAGGGTCTGGGGAAAGGTCAGGGTCGCCTCGCCGAAGTGCAGATAGTTGAGATACCGGCCGAACTCCGGGTGATCGGGGGGAAGCGCCAGCTGTCCCGCCCCGTAGCGGACGCCCACATATTCGACGATGGCGGCGGATTCCGTCATCTCCGTCTCGCCGTCGAAGAAGGCCGGGATGGTGCCCAGGGGATTGATGTCGAGATAGGGCCTGGCAAGCGCCCGGGGGGGAAAGGGAAGCACATGCAGTTCATACGGCACGCCCACCTCCTCCAGCGCCCAGAGCGGACGGAACGAACGGGCGTCGAGGCAGTGATAGAGACGGATCATGGACGGGCTCTCCTTCGGTCCAGGAGTGTGCGGGCCGGGGCAGGGGCCCGCAAGTCCCGCTGGCCTGCGGGGGCGTGCCGAAAAAACAGGCAGAAACCGGCTGGAGCGCCCAAGGGAGCGTCACCCGGGGCAGGGGAGGCCCTCCGAGGCGGAGGCGAGGTGGCCGCCCGGCGCGGGCCGCGCAAGGTCAGTCAGGAACCGGGATTGGCATGACACCCTTCGACGAGATGCATGGAGACAGCCCTGACGGCATCAGGGCCCTGTACGGCAAGGTGAAGCTCTGGCTGGAGCAGACGCCGCCCGAGACCCTGGCCGCCCGCCGGGCCCAGGCGGAGCTGTTCTTCCGCCGCATCGGCATCACCTTCGCCGTCTATGGCGAGGCCGATGCCGCGGAGCGCCTGATCCCCTTCGACATCATTCCGCGGATCATCTCCCGCTCCGAATGGGGGTTGCTGGAGCGCGGGCTGAAGCAGCGGGTGCAGACGCTGAACGCCTTCCTGTCGGACATCTACGGCAGTCAGGAATGCCTGAAGGCGGGCATCCTGCCGCCGGAACTGATCTTCTCCAATCCCCAGTACCGGCTGGAGATGGCGGGCATGCCGGCTCCCCACGGGGTCTGGGTGCACATTGCCGGGGTCGACATCGTGCGCACCGGGGAACGGGCCTTTCACGTGCTGGAGGACAATGCCCGCACACCGTCCGGGGTCTCCTACATGCTGGAGAACCGGGAAGTGATGATGCGCCTGGCACCGGAGCTGTTCGCCAGTCACCACGTGGCCCCGGTGGAGACCTATACCGACGCCCTGCTGGCCACCCTGCGCTCCGTCGCCCCCCGCGGCGCGGAGGGGGAGCCGACCCTCGTCCTTCTGACCCCCGGCCGCTACAATTCGGCCTTCTACGAGCACTCCTTCCTCGCGGACAAGCTGGGCATCGAGCTGGTGGAGGGGTCGGACCTGTTCGTGCGGGACGACCGGGTCTACATGCGCACCACCGACGGTCCCCAGCGGGTGGACGTGATCTATCGCCGACTGGACGACGACTTCATCGATCCCCTGGTGTTCAATCCGGACTCCATGCTGGGCGTCGCCGGGCTGATGAGCGCCTATGCGGCGGGCAATGTCACCCTGGCCAATGCCGTGGGGACGGGAGTGTCCGACGACAAGGCGGTCTACAGCTACATGCCCGACCTTGTGCGGTTCTATACCGGGGACGAGCCGATCCTGCAGAACGTGGAGACCTGGCGCTGCCGCGAGGCCCCGGCCCTGTCCTATGTCCTGGATCACCTGCCGGAGCTGGTGGTGAAGGAGGTGGGCGGCTCCGGCGGCTATGGCATGCTGATCGGTCCCACGGCCAGCAAGGCGGAGATCGCGGAATTCCGCACCAAGCTGATCCATGCGCCGGAGCAGTTCATCGCCCAGCCGACGCTGGCGCTGTCCACCTGTCCTACCTTTGTCGAGCAGGGGGTGGCCCCGCGGCACGTGGACCTGCGGCCCTTCGTGCTGACCGGTGCCGACGCGGTGCGGATCACGCCCGGCGGTCTGTCCCGGGTGGCCTTGCGGGAGGGGTCCCTGGTGGTGAATTCCAGCCAGGGGGGCGGGACCAAGGATACGTGGGTGCTGGATGACTGAAATTCGGAGGTCGCGCCATGCTGTCCCGCACCGCTGACAATCTCTACTGGACCGCCCGCTATGTGGAGCGGGCCGACTTCCTGGCGCGGGTGATCGATTCCGCCCACCGCCTGGAGGCCCTCCCGGCCAGCTGGTCCGGGGCCAGCACCGAATGGGAGAGCGCCATCGCCACCTCCGGCGCGGCCCCGGGCTTCTACGAGCGCTATGGCGATGCCAACGAGCGCACGGTCTGCGACTATCTGGTGTTCAACCCGGACAATCCGTCGTCCATCCGCTCCTGCATCAATACCGCCCGCTCCAATGTCCGCGCCGTCCGCACCGCGCTGACCAGCGAGACCTGGGAGGCGCTGAACACTGCCTGGAACGAGCTGAACGCCGTCGATCCCAACATGTCGCCCGAAGAGCTGAGCCGCTTCCTGGAATGGGTGAAGGGCGTGGCCCTGATGTTCGACGGTTCCGCCCGGCGGACCATGCTGCGCAATGACGCCTACTGGTTCCTGCGCCTCGGCGGGGCGATGGAGCGGGCGGACAACACCGCCCGCATCCTCGATGTGAAGTACCACCTGCTTCTGCCCGCCACGGAGATCGTCGGCGGCGGCCTCGACTACTTCCAGTGGACCACCATCCTGCGGGAGGTCTCTGCCCTGACCGCCTATCGCTGGGTCTACAAGGAAAATCTCAAGCCCTGGCTGGTGGCGGACCTGCTGATCCTGAACCGGCAGATGCCCCGGTCCATGTCCAGCTGCTATGACGTGATCAGCCGCCATCTGGACCTGCTGGGGGACCTCTACGGCCGCCGGGGGCCGTCGCAGAAGCTGGCCCGGGGCACCCTGGCCCGGCTGACGGGCCTGCGCATCGACGATGTGTTCCAGACTGGCCTGCACGAATTCATCGCCCAGTTCCTCGTGGACCACGAGCGGCTGGGCGTGGCCATCACCGACCAGTACCTGACCTGAAGCCGACCGGCGAAGAGCTCCATGCGGATCCGCATCCAACACACCACCCAGTATGCCTATGACCGGCCGATCACCTCGGCGGTGCAGGTGCTGCGGATGACCCCCAGGCCCGATGACGCCCAGCACATCGTCCGCTGGCGGGTGGAGACCGATGTGGACGGACGCCTGCGGGCCGGCGAGGACAGCCTCGGCAACCTGACCCACACCCTCTATGTGGACGGGCCGGTGCAGCGCCTGCGGCTGATGGTCTCGGGGGAGGTGGAGACCGTGGACACCGGCGGCGTGCTCCGCGGGGCCATCGAGCGGTTCGCGCCGGAGGTGTTCCTGCGGGAGACCCGTCTCACCCTCGCCGACGCGGCCCTGCGGGACTATGGCCGACAGGTGGCCGGGGCCACGTCGGACCGGTTGCAGCTGCTGCACGACCTCCTGGCGGCGATCCACCGGGACATGACCTTCTGCACCGAGGCGACGGATGCCGCGGGGTCGGCGGCCGCGGCCTTCGCGCAGCGCCGGGGCGTCTGCCAGGACCTGGCCCACATCTTCATCGGCGTGGCCCGGTTCCTGGGGATTCCCGCGCGCTATGTCTCCGGCCATCTCGTCCGGGACGATGGGGTGGTGGAGCAGGAGGCCGCCCATGCCTGGGCCGAGGCCCATGTGCCGGGCCTGGGCTGGGTCGGGTTCGATCCGGCCAACGGGGCCTGTCCCTCGGACTCCCATGTGCGGGTGGCCATGGCGCTGGACTATCTGGGGGCCGCCCCCGTCCGTGGCAGCCGATTCGGCGGCGGCCGCGAGGAGATGGAGGTCCGCCTCAGCGTCACCGCCGAACCGGGCCTGCGTAATCAATAGTCCCTCGGGCAATAGACCCTCCGACCCCGACCGGCTGCGGCGATTGGTCCCGGGGGCGATCGGTCGCAGGGGGAGGGACCGTCTGCCCCGCTAGGCTCTGCCCATCCGGCGGCAGGAGGCGGCCATGGGGCCAGCGGGGTGGGCGAGGCGCGGCACGGGGCTGGCGGCGATCTGGCTCGGCCTTGCCGGTTCCGCTGCGGCCGGGGCCTGGCCCGCACCGGTCGGACACGGGCAGGTGATCGTCAAGCTGGAGGAGGAGACCGGGACCCTGGGCCTCGACGGAGCCGGGCAGACCCTGGCCATTCCCCGCCAGACCCTGACCTTCATCGACCTCTATGCCGACTATGGCCTCACGCCGGACCTCAGCCTGCAGGTGACGGCGGGGCTCGAGCGCAGCCGCCTGGGGGTGCGGCAGGTGGACGGGGCCGGTCCCTGCAGTCTCGGGGTGCGCTATGTCCTCGCCCGGCCGTGGGGAGGCTATCTCGCCGCCTATGCCGGGGCGACGACGCCGGCCGCGGACCAGGCGACCCGGTCGGACCCCGCCGCCGGTCAGGCCGGGGGGGAGCTGCGGTTGCTGGCCGGTCGGTCCTTCCGCGTCTTCGGGCGCGACCTGTTTGCCGAGGCCGAGACTGCCCGGCTGCTCGGCGGCGGTCATGAAAACCAGACGCGGATCGACGGGACCCTCGGCATCCAGCTCCGCCCCCGACTGTTGCTGCTGAGCCAGGTCTATTCCGGGCGGCAGGAGGACGGAGCCTCGGGCGCGTCCTGGGTCAAGCTCGACGAGAGCATCGTCCGCACCTTCGGCGCCTGGCGCGCCCAGCTCGGCTGGCGGCGCACCCTGGCCGGTCGCAACCTGCCTGTCACCACGGGACCGGTCATCGGCCTGTGGCGGCGCTATTGAGGCCGGGATGTCGGGGACGAGGGTCGGAGACCCTTCGCCGGCTGCTGGCTGATGCTGGAAAGCCGGATGTTCCTAGGCTCTATCTGACCGCTCTATGTGAGTATGCAATCGCCACGCTTCCCGTCCTTGAACGCGATCCTAGACGGGTTGAGGATTTGGATAGTCGCGGTCCTGATCACGCCTGTGATGCGTTGCGCTATGGCGTCATTGCAGACCGTATAAAGATGCGAAAGCCCACGGTGTTGTTTGACCACTAGGCTTTCCCAGAGCTATGGGTTGGAATTTTTTGAGAAATATTCGCCCCACCAGTCTAATGACGGCTTGGCTCGATTGAAAATATTTCGATACTTTTCAGTATATGATATGAAAAGGGCATTGTTAGAGCAGTATGACCGAAGTTCAGGGAGGTTTTTTATTGCTCCATCAACCGCCAATTTGGCAGCGTCTATTTGTTGATTTGCAATTTTATTTGCCAAATTAGATTGTGGAGCTCCGCTATGTGGCGTGTCAAGAATTGTCATGATGTCAATTGCAACGGACAATTTGTCAATCTGGGCCTCAACGAGATCAAAATAAACGGCACCTTGATTAAAGCAAAAATATTCATCACTGCTCATACCGCGAAGTTTGGATATTTCACCAGTATCTTTATCATATTCTAACTGTAGTTCGAGAACGTCTGAGTGAATTTGATTGAACGTCTCGTGTTGCTCAGACCTTGTTCCGGCAATTGCAGGGCCGCTTAAGGCTGCTGCTACACTCAGTGCGCCAAGCGCCCCTGCCAAAACCTTCATGTCGTTAGCCTTCGCTAGAGAGGTGGTTGCACAGTTTGTAACGCGAGGGTGCAAGGCCCATTGCAGGCCGGGCATCATTTATCAATTTCGCGGTCTTAGACAGAACGTTGATTTCGACCTTTAGCAATTGGTCTATCGGGTCAATCAGGTTCAGAGCGGCGGGATATCCAATGCCCTCGCGAGCGGCTGCTTCAATACGGCGTACAGTTTGCTCATTCACATTGAGTTTAGCGGCAAATGGCGCGATCCAGTTTGGGCCGAAAAGGGCTATACCGGCGCTGGTGACAAAGCTGGTTGCAATTGTGGTGGGGTCTTGAGATTGCATGTTATTCGGTCCTTTCCGAATTTCATCTCGGCCATTGCCAAGACAATTAACGATACCACCACGTTTGAATTCAGCCAAATTCACGCTTACTAACCTCTTAATGGCCGAACGCCAGAATTGCCCGATGAGCCGGTTCTATGGGCTTTGGCTATGCTGGTAGCTCTTACCACCTACATGGCCGCGCAGACCTCCTCTGAGGGCGATGGCGAGGCATTCATTCCCACAGGTGAGGGGCGTGGAGGTCAATTGGTCAGCAACTGGCTAGTAAGTGCTAGTCGGTTGGGCTAGCTAATTAAATATATATATATGACGACTACGCTAATGGCATGGCTGATTGACTGACTAAATATGATTTTCTTGCTCTGAAAGTTCCTGTCCATCGCGTTGGACGCTGTACAAAGACGGAAGACCCCCTAAATGGGGTGTGTACATATGTGCAGACTGTCCAATGGGCGGACTGCTGGACTGGACAACTGGACAAGGGATTTGTCCGCTGTCCAGGAGGAATGTTTTCGGTGCAGTGATCGGGGTTGGTCGTGCAGCCCCGTTGTGTACAGGTGTCCTGATATCGCCCTTATCGGGTCGGAATGGCAGGGTGAGGGGGCATTGAGGGATGGTCTCGGTCGTGGACTATCGCCCCATTTCAAAAACTGGGCGGTATCCCAATTTCGACCCGCGGTTAAAGGCTCGGAGAGGGCGGGCGCACCAAACTTTTAGAATGTTGATTTTGCTGAGCTATTTTCTGGAAATGGCTCCGCAGGTAGGATTCGAACCTACGACCGATCGGTTAACAGCCGATTGCTCTACCACTGAGCTACTGCGGATCAACATCAGAGCGGGCGCTATACCGTTGCTTTCGCGGACACGCAAGCGTGCGGGGGAGGAAAAAAGGCCCGGCTGGAAGGCCGGGCCAAAAGTCTGGTGATGGTGGGCGTCTTCCAATGAAGAAGACCGGCTCAGGCTGGGTTGATGCGGTTAATCACGGGTTAACGACACGGCGCGCTGGAGCGCGATCGGTGTCCTGGCGCGAAAGGGGTGGAGGCCTGACCCGGAATCGAACCGGGGTGCACGGATTTGCAGTCCGCTGCGTAACCACTCCGCCATCAGGCCCCAGAGCGCGCGAGGGGGCTAGCTAACAGAACGCCCCTCGCGGGGCAAGGCCGACGGGGGAAATGGCACTTCAGGGTGTCGAGTCCCGGCCGGGCAAAGTGCGATTGCCATTCTCGGGGCAGGCGACCTATAACGGCCCAAGCGTTGCGTCGGGTGACGTCTTCCTCCTGCCGGGCTTCGGGTTTGCCGGGGCCGGGCCGCCAATCGGGTCGGATTCCTCATGTCTGTCGATTTCGCCGCTGCAAGACTGAACATGGTGGACAGCCAGGTGCGCACCAACGACGTGCCGGACCGGGTCATCCAGGATGCCATGGGCGCTGCGCCGCGGGAGCGGTTCTGCCCGGCGGGTCACGACTATCTCGCCTATGCCGATGCCGAGATCGAATATGCGCCTGGCTGGTGCCTGCTGACCCCGCGGGACATGGCCAAGCTGCTGCACGCGCTTAGCCCCCGGGCCGGGGAACGGGCCCTGTGCATCGCCGCGCCCTATGCGGCCATGGTGCTGGCCACCATCGGCCTCGACGTGACCCTGCGCCTGCCCGCCGGGGCGGCCCGCCAGACCGCCGACAAGGCGCTGGCCGGCTACGACCTCCACACCGATGCCGGCGAGCTTCTGGTGCCGCCGAGCCAGGGCTACGACCTGGTGGTGGTGGAAGGGGCCGTGGCCGAAGTTCCGGCGGCCTGGTTCGAGGCGCTGAACAGGTCGGAGCGGGCCGGGGCGCGGCTCGGCGTCATCCAGCGGAACGGACCGGTGGGCAAGGCCTTGGTCCATGTCCGCTCGGCAGACGGGGTGATCGGCCGTCGGGAAGTGTTCGACGCCACGCCGTCCTGGCTTCCGGGGTGCGAACCGGTGGCCAGCTTCGCCTTCTGATTCGCCCCAGCGGGGAGGTTTGTCGCCTGACGCGGGCGGTCGGAGCGGCAATTTTTCGCCTTATGGGCGCAAGCCCGTCCGTGGAAAGCTCTCGTTTACGGTTTTCGCACAGACACTTGGTCGGATTTTCGCAATTCCCTTGGCAGAGCGATCCGGGTCATCCTAGGCTCGGCCGGTCTTCTCAACTCAGACGCGCGGTACCCACGCCATGACTGACACATCGGCCCAAGAACCGACGATGGAAGAGATCCTGGCCTCCATCCGCCGGATCATTTCGGAAGACGACGCCCCGGCCGCCGAACCGGCACCCGCGCCGGAGGCCCCCGTGGCCGCGGCACCGGAGCCGGTGCCGGCCCCGGCCCCTGCGCCCGTGGTGGTGCCCGAGCCCGTGGCGGAGGACATTCTCGATCTGACCGAGCCTGTGGCCGCCCCGGCACCGCCGCCCGCACCCGCACCCGCGCCGGTCATGGCCGACTTCGACGACATCGAGATAATGCCGCGGGAACCGGTCCGTCATCCGGAACCGTCCTTCGCGGCATCGGCCCCGGAGGACACGCTGCTGTCGCGGACGGTGGCCGAGTCGGCCGCCAGCCATTTCGGCAGCCTCGCCCAGACGGTGTTCATGCCGGGGGAGGGCCGCACCCTCGAGGACGTGGTCAAGGACCTGCTGCGGCCCCTGCTGAAGGAGTGGCTGGACAGCCACCTGACGGCAATCGTCGAAGCGACGGTCCAGTCCGAGGTTGAGCGGATCTCCCGCCGCCGCGTATACTAGGCGCAACATTTCGTTGGCGGGGCCCGGCCGGGCTCCGTTCCGCCGCCCGCTGTCTCCGAACAGCCCACTAGGAAAGCAGGCGACGCTGAGACCCAGCGCCGCCTGATCTGCAATGCTCGAGAAGATCTTCGACCCCAAGGCCCTGGAACCCGTGCTGTACGAGCGCTGGGAGAAATCCGGCGCGTTCTCCCCCGAACCCGCCCTGAAGCGCGATCCCCAGGCCCGGCCCTACTGCATCGTCATCCCGCCGCCCAATGTGACGGGATCGCTGCACATCGGCCACGCCCTGAACCAGACCCTGCAGGACGTGCTGGCCCGCTATCACCGGATGCGGGGGGAGGCGGTCTTGTGGCTGCCCGGCTCCGATCACGCCGGCATCGCCACCCAGATGGTGGTGGAGCGCCAGCTGGCCGCCGCCGGCAACATGACCCGGCGGGAGCTGGGCCGCGACGCCTTCCTCGAGAAGGTCTGGGCCTGGAAGGCGGAGTCCGGCGGCACCATCACCCGGCAGATGCGTCGGCTGGGGGCGTCCTGCGACTGGAGCCGGGAACGCTTCACCCTGGACGAGGGCCTGTCCGCCGCGGTGCGCAAGGTGTTCGTCACCCTGCACAAGCAGGGGCTGATCTATCGGGACAAGCGACTGGTGAACTGGGACCCGCAGTTCCAGACGGCGATCTCCGACCTCGAGGTGGAGACCCGCGAGGTCCAGGGGAAGATGTGGCACTTCGCCTATCCCCTGGAGGGCGAGCCCATCGACGGGGTGAGCGAGATCGTCATCGCCACCACCCGGCCGGAGACCATGCTGGGGGACGGTGCCGTGGCCGTGCACCCGGACGACCCGCGCTACACCAAGTTCGTCGGTCGCATGGTGCGTCTGCCCATCGCAGACCGGCTGATCCCCATCGTGGCCGACCCCTATCCGGACCCGGAAAAGGGCTCCGGCGCCGTGAAGATCACCCCCGCCCACGACTTCAACGACTTCGAGGTGGGCAAGCGGCACAACCTGCCCCTGATCAACCTGTTCGACGCCTTCGCTCGCCTGAACGAGAACACGCCGGAGCGGTTCCGCGGCGTGGACCGCTATACCGCCCGCAAGATGATCATCGAGGAGATCGAGGCGCTGGGCCTGTTGCGGGAGGTGGAGGACAAGCTGATCGCCCAGCCCTTCGGCGACCGCTCCGGCGTGGTGATCGAGCCCTATCTGACCGACCAGTGGTACGTGGACGCCAAGACCCTGGCCCAGCCCGCCATCAAGGCGGTGGAAACCGGCCAGATGGTGTTCGAGCCGGAGAACTGGTCCAAGACCTATTACGAGTGGATGCGCAACATCGAGCCCTGGTGCGTGTCGCGCCAGCTCTGGTGGGGCCATCGCATCCCGGCCTGGTTCGGGCCGGACGGAACCATCTTCGTCGAGGAGAGCGAGGCCGAGGCCCTGGCCGCCGCCCGGGCCCACTACGGCCAGGACACCGCGCTCACCCAGGACGAGGACGTGCTCGACACCTGGTTCTCCTCGGCGCTCTGGCCGTTCTCGACCCTGGGCTGGCCGGAAAAGACGCAGGACCTGGAACGGTTCTATCCCACCTCGGCCCTGGTCACGAGCTTCGACATCATCTTCTTCTGGGTGGCCCGGATGATGATGATGGGCCTGCACTTCATGGGGGAGGTCCCCTTCCGCACGGTCTTCATCAATGCCCTGGTCCGCGACGAGAAGGGCCAGAAGATGTCCAAGTCCAAGGGCAACGTGATCGACCCGCTGGATCTGGTGGACACCTACGGGGCCGATGCGCTGCGTTTCACCCTGACGGCCATGTCGGGTCAGGCGCGGGACATCAAGCTGTCCACCCAGCGGGTGGAGGGCTATCGGAACTTCTGCACCAAGCTGTGGAACGCCGCGCGCTTCTGCCAGATGAACGAATGCGTTGCCGTGGCCGATTTCGATCCGGGCAGCGTCAAGGAAACCGTCAATCGCTGGATCCGCGGCGAGACCGTGCGGACGGAGGCCGAGGTCACGCGGGCGCTGGAGGCCATGGCCTTCGATGAGGCGGCCCAGGCCCTCTACCGCTTCATCTGGAACGTGCTCTGCGACTGGTACCTGGAACTGGCCAAGCCGATCCTCAATGGGGACGACGAGGCCGCCAAGGCGGAGACCCGGGCCATGGCCGCCTGGACCCTGGACCAGGCCCTGTTGATGCTGCACCCGGTGGCCCCGTTCCTGACCGAGGCCCTGTGGGAACAGATCGCCGAATTCGGCCCGAAGCGGACCTCCATGCTGATCGAGGCCAGCTGGCCGAACCTGCCGGACAGCTGGATCGATGCCGACGCCGCCGACGAGATCGACTGGATCATCGAACTGGTGAACGAGGTCCGCTCGATTCGCGCCGAGATGAACGTGCCGCCGTCGGCCCGGGCCCCGCTGGTGCTCGTCGGGGCCGACAGCCGGACCCAGGGCCGGGCGGCCCGGCAGCGGGACCGCCTGTGCACCCTGGCCCGCCTTGATTCGATCCGGTTCGCGGACCAGGCCCCGGCCGGTGCCGTGCAGTTCGTCATCGGTGAGTCCACCGGCTGCCTCTCCATTGCCGAGTTCATCGATCTGGGCGCGGAGCGGGCCCGTCTGACCAAGGCCCTGGCCGGTCTGGACGGGGATATCGCCCGGGTGCGCAAGAAGCTCGACAATGCCGAGTTCATGGCCAAGGCCCCGGAAGCGGTGGTGGCGGAGAACCGGGAGAAGCTGGCCGAGGCCGAGGCCGCCAAGGCCAAGATGGCCGCGGCGCTGGCCCGTCTGGCCGCCGTCGGCTGAAACTTGGCGTAACGCCGTTTACAAGCCGTGGCCGGGCATGCTTCCTGAGCCGCGAAACGCTGCGCCGTCCCCAATGAGCGCAGCGGCGACCCGACCGGAGGACCTGTCATGACCACCGCTGCATCCGACACCGCGCCCGCCCGCCCGTGGCCCGTCATCTCCATTGCCGAGGCCCACGCCCTGCTGACCCAGCCGGGCTCTCCCTTCGAGATGGAGACCCTGACCATCCGCGGCCGCGCCACCCGGGTGTGGAAGAATGCTCCGTCCGACCTGCGCAGCGAGGTGACCGCGTCCCGCGCCTTCGCCGACCGGACCTTCCTGGTCTACGAGAACGAGCGAGTCACCTTCGAGGCCTTCCACCGGGCCGTGGCCCATCTGGCGGCCCGCCTGATCGCCGACGGCGTGAAGAAGGGCGACCGGGTGGCCGTGGTCATGCGCAACCTGCCCGAATGGCCGGTAGCCTTCTATGCGGCCATTTCCGTGGGGGCCATTGTCACGCCCCTGAACGCCTGGTGGACCGGGCCGGAGCTGGAATACGGCCTGTCCGATTCGGGCTCCAAGGTCTGCCTGATCGATGCCGAACGCTGGGAGCGCATCGTCGAGCACGTGCACAACTGTCCCGAGCTGAAGAAGGTCTATGTCAGCCGCCGGGTGGAGGAGGAAGCCCACCCCATGGTGGAGCGCCTCGAGGCCGTGATCGGCGGCCCCAATGACTGGGCGTCCCTCAGCGACCTGCCGCTGCCTGACGTGGCCATCAGCCCCGATGACGAGGCGACGATCTTCTATACCTCCGGCACCACCGGAAAGCCGAAGGGGGCGCTGGCCACCCACCGGAACATCACCTCCAACGTCATCGCCTCTGCCTTTTCCGGGGCCCGGTCGCTGATCCGGCGGGGGGATCCGATCCCCGCCCCGGACCCGAATGCCCCGCAGCGGACCATGCTGCTGTCCGTGCCGTTCTTCCATGCCACCGGCTGCTTCGCCATCCTGTCGCCCACCCTGGTGAGTGGCGGCAAGATCGTGCTGCTGCACAAGTGGGACCCGGTGAAGGCCTTCCAGGTGATCGAGCGGGAGAAGGTCAATCTGGCGGGCGGCGTGCCCACCATCGCCTGGCAGCTCATCGAGCATCCGGAGCGGGAGAACTACGACCTGTCGAGCCTGGAGAGCGTGTCCTATGGCGGCGCGCCGTCGGCACCGGAACTGGTGCGCAAGATCCGGGAGACCTTCCCCAACTCCTTCCCCGGCAACGGCTGGGGCATGACCGAGACCTCCGCCACCTTCACCCACCATGCGGCGGAGGACTATCTGAACCGTCCCGACAGCTGCGGGCCCGCCGTGCCGGTGTGCGACATGAAGATCGTCGGTCCCGACGGCGAGGAACTGGGCCCCAACCAGGTGGGTGAACTCTATGGCCGCGGCCCGAACGTGGTGATCGGTTACTGGAACAAGCCCGAGGCCACGGCCCAGACCTTCATCGACGGCTGGGTCCGCACCGGTGACCTGGCGCGGATCGACGAGGAAGGCTTCTGCTTCATCATCGACCGGGCCAAGGACATGTTGATCCGCGGCGGCGAGAACATCTACTGCATCGAGGTGGAGAACGCCCTCTACGAGCATCCGGCGGTGATGGATGCGGGCGTCGTCGGCATTCCGCACAAGACCCTGGGCGAGGAGCCCGGGGCCGTGGTCACCCTGAAGCCGGGGGCGGAGGCGTCGGAGGCGGAGCTGCGCGGCTTCGTGGCTGACCGGCTCGCGGCCTTCAAGGTGCCGGTGAAGGTCGTGTTCATGACCGAGACCCTGCCGCGCAACGCCAACGGCAAGATCCTCAAGAACGAGCTGAAGAAGCTGTTCGCCTGAGGTCCCGAGCGATCGTCGGGGGAGCGGGCCATTGATCTGCAGGCCGTGACGTGACACGCCACGGCATGCGCCGAACCCGACCCGTTGCCAGCCCGCCCGACGGTCCCGTCCTGGACCTCTCCATCGTCGCCATGGGCGGGGAGGGGGAGGGCATCGCCCTCCTGCCCGACGGCAGCCGGGTCTATGTGCCCCTGACCCTGCCGGGAGAGACCGTGCAGGCCCGGCGCAGCGGCGAGCGCGGGACGCTTGTCGCCGTCACCACGCCCAGCGCCGATCGCGTGGAGCCGCCTTGCGCGCATTTCGGCCTGTGCGGCGGCTGTGCCATCCAGCACTGGTCCCCCGCTGCCGGTCTCGCCTGGAAGGTCGAGCGCCTGCGCCAGACCCTGGAGCGGGAGCGGCTGGAGACGGACATCCTTCCGGCCTTTGCAGCAAGCCCGGGCCAGAGACGGCGCCTGGCCCTGCACGCCCGGCGCGGGCCTAGGCGGGACGAGGCAGTGCTGGGCTTCAAGGGACGGCGAAGCTGGGACGTGATCGGGGTCGAGGCCTGCACGGTCGCCGTTCCCGCCCTGAACGCGGCCCTGCCCGCCCTGCGACGTCTGGGCGCGGTGTTCCTCGAGCGCCCCAAGTCCGCACCGACCCTGCATGTGACCCTGACCGAGACCGGGCTGGACGTGGATGTGACCGGCGTGGAGGCGAAGGGCGGCGGCCTGTCCGCCGATGCCCGCCGCCGGGCCGCCGACATTGCCGCGGCGGCGGACCTGGCGCGGGTGACCCTGGCGGGGGAAATGCTCTATCAGGCCCGCCAGCCGGTGGTGGCCTTCGGTGCCGGACGGGTGAACCTGCCCCCCGGGGGCTTCCTGCAGGCCTGTGCCGGGGCGGAAGCGGTGATGGTGGCCGAGGCCTGCGCCGCCGTCGCCGGTGCCCGCAAGATCGCCGACCTGTTCTGCGGGGCGGGGGCCTTCACCTTCCCCCTGGCGGCCGTGGCCCCGGTCCTGGCGGCGGATGCGAGTGAGGCCTCGATTGCCGCCCTGCGGACCGCGCTGGCGGGGGCCCCGGGGCTGAAGACGGTCACGCCGGTCTGCCGCGACCTGTTCCGGCGGCCCTATTCCGACAAGGAGCTGAAGGGCATCGACGCCATCGTCTTCGACCCGCCCCGTGCGGGTGCGGTGGAACAGGCCGGGTCCATTGCCCGGTCGGGGGCCGCGACCGTGGTCGGCGTGTCCTGCAACCCGGCCACCTTCGTGCGGGATGCCGCCTTGCTGGTCGCTGCCGGGTTCCGGCTGAAATCCCTCCGGCCGGTGGACCAGTTCCTGTGGTCGCCCCATATTGAGGTGGTCGGAGTCTTCGAAAGGTAGCCCTGCCATGGTCGATACCGCCCGCCCGCGCCGCGCCTTTGCCACCGATGCCGCCGCCGCGTCGGGACTGTCGGCGGCCAAGGCGGTCTGGTGGACCCTGAACGGCCTTGCGGCGCGCAGCCTGGTCCGGCCCTCCTCCGGAGACGGTCGCCGCCCGGAGCGGATCTCCGCCCCGGCCCCGTCCCGGCAGGCCCTGACCCGCGCCTGGCTGGAGGCCTTCGTCAAGGATGCCGCCGACATCCGCGCCGGGCTCTATCCGGCGACCGAGCCAGTGGTGCCACCCGCAAGAGCGATGGCGCGGGCCATCGACTTTCTGGTGGATGCCCGGGCGGTCGACCGCCGTCGCCGGGCGCGGGATGGCGTCGAGGTGAGGGATGCGGTCAATTCCGACGCGTTTCCCGCCTATTACCGGCAGAATTTCCACTACCAGTCCGGCGGATGGTTCACCCGGGAGAGCGCCCGGCGCTACGAGTCCCAGGTGGAGGCCCTGTTTTCGGGTACCGTCGGGGCCATGCGCCGCCGCGCGCTGTCGCTGCTCGCCCGGGCCCTCCGGTCGCGGGACCAGCGGGGCCTGGTGATCGTCGATGCCGCCTGTGGGGCCGGGGCCTTCCTGCAGGACCTGCGGGCGGCCTTTCCCCGGGCGACGGTGGTCGGGCTCGACCTGTCGGAGGCCTATCTGTCACAGGCCCGGGTCGGGGGGCAGACGGCCCGAATCCAGGCGAATGTGGAGCAAATCCCTCTGGCAGATCAGACCGTTGACGCGATCACCTGCATCTATCTGTTCCACGAACTTCCGCCCCGCATCCGGCGGATCGTGGCGGCGGAATTCGCCCGTGTGCTGCGCCCCGGCGGGGTGCTGGTGCTGGCGGATTCCGTTCAGGGAGCGGATCGCCCGGACCTGGAGCGGCTGCTGCAGGCCTTTCCGGTCTTCTTTCACGAGCCCTTCTATGACAGCTTCCAGACGGAGGACCTGCCCGCCCTGTTTGCAGAGGTGGGCCTGGTCCAGGATGACGAGGACATGGCCTTCCTGACCAAGGCCCGGCGCTTTCGCAAGCCGGGCTGAGCCGGCGGCCGAGGGGGAGTGCGCCGATGGGCTTCTATGACCGCTATATCGGGCCCGCATTGATCGCCTGTGCCTGTTCGGCGGGGCCCATCTCCCGCCAGCGGGAAAAGGTCGTGCCCCTGGCCAGCGGCGACGTGCTGGAACTGGGCATGGGGGCGGGGGCCAATCTGCCCTTCTATGACCGGGAGCGGGTCACGGGCGTCTTTGCCGTGGAGCCCAACGCCTCCATGCGCCAGAGGGCGGAGAAGGTCGCGGCCGAAACCGCCCTTCCCGTGCATCTCATCGACGGGGTGGGGGAGCAGCTTCCCTACGAGACCGGCCGCTTCGACTGCGTGGTCTGCACCTATACCCTGTGCACGGTCCAGGACGTGGCCCGGACCCTGGCCGAGGCCCGCCGGGTGCTGAAGTCCGGTGGAAGGTTCCTGTTCTGCGAGCATGGCCGGGCCCCGGACGCGGACGTCCTGCGCTGGCAGCGGCGGATCGAGCCCATCTGGAAGCCCATCGGCGGCGGCTGCCATCTGACCCGCCAGCCCGGGGCGGCGATCCGCGAAGCCGGGCTCTCCGTCAGCTGGCAGGAGCAGTTCTACCTGCCCGGCACGCCCCGGCCCATGGGCTGGACGGAGTGGGGCGAGGCGACCAGCTGATCCGCACCGCCTAGTAGGATCGCGGCAGGCCCAGCACGTGCTCGGCCACATAGGACAGGATCAGGTTGGTGGAGATCGGGGCCACCTGATAGAGCCGGGTCTCCCGGAACTTCCGCTCCACGTCGTATTCCTCGGCAAAGCCGAAGCCCCCATGGGTCTGGACGCACATGTCGGCGGCCCGCCAGCTGGCCTCGGAGGCCAGCATCTTGGCGATGTTCGCCTCCTCCCCGCAGGGGGCACCGGTGTCATAGAGCCGGGCGGCCTCCCGGGTCATCAGCTTGGCGGCCCGGACCTCGGCATAGGCCCTGGCAATGGGGAACTGGACCCCCTGGTTCTGGCCGATAGGGCGGTTGAACACCTGCCGGTCCCTGGCATAGGCCGTGGCCGTCTGCACGAACCAGCGCCCGTCGCCGATGCATTCCGACGCGATCAGGATCCGCTCGGCATTCATGCCGTCGAGGATGTAGCGGAAGCCCTTGCCTTCCTCCCCGATCAGGGAGTCGGCCGGAATCCTCAGATTGTCGAAGAAGATTTCCGTGGTGGCGTGGTTGAACAGGGTCCGGATCGGCTTGATGGTCAGGCCGTGGCCGACGGCATCGCGCATGTCCACCAGGAAGACCGACAGGCCGTCGGTCTTGCGCGCCACCTGGTCCTTCGGCGTGGTGCGGGCCAGGAGGATCATCAGGTCCGAATGCTCCGCCCGGCTGGTCCAGACCTTCTGGCCGTTGATCACATAGTGGTCGCCCTGGCGCTCGGCCCGGGTGCTGATGCTGGTGGTGTCGGTGCCGGCGGTGGGCTCGGTGACGCCGAAGGCCTGCAGGCGAAGCTCCCCGCTGGCGATCTTCGGAAGATAGGTGGCCTTCTGCCGCTCGCTGCCGTGCCGGAGCACCGTGCCCATCGTGTACATCTGGGCGTGCAGGGCCGCGGCATTGGCCCCGCAGGCATGGACCTCCTCCAGGATCGCCGCGGCGGCGGTGAGCGGCAGGCCGGAGCCGCCATAGACCTCCGGGATCAGCGCGCCCAACAGGCCGGACCGGGTCATGGCCTCGACAAAGGCCGTGGGATAGGACCGCTCCCGGTCCCGCTCCCGCCAGTAGGGGCCGGGGAAATCGGCGCACAGCTTGCGGACCGTCTCCAGGATGGGTTCGAGATCGGCAGTGTCCATCAGCTCGGCATGGGCCATCGGGCGTCCCTTGTCGGTGTCATTCGGTCGTCGGGCCCTCCGGATTAAACGGCCGCGCCGGAAAGGCAATCCGGACCTTGGGTCAGGCGATGCCGGGGTGACCTCCCTTCGCGATTGCAAAACCGGCCTGTTCGGCCTATCTACACCGGTTCCGAGACTATCCTTGAGGATCGAATGGCCCGCGTCACCGTCGAAGACTGCGTCGAACGAGTTCCCAACCGCTTCAGCCTGGTGCTGCTGGCGGCGCATCGTGCGCGGGGCATCGCCACCGGCGCGGAACTGCTCGTGGACCGGGACAACGACAAGAACCCCGTGGTCGCCCTTCGGGAAATCGCCGACGGCGTGGTCGAGGCCGATGCCCTGAGCGAGTCCATGATCGGCACCCTGCAGCGGGTGGATGAACGCACGGAAGCCGAGGAAGAGGCCGAGGCCCTGGCCCTGCTGGCCGATCCCCAGCACATGCACATGAGCGAGCAGGAACTCGTCCGCGCGCTGCAGAGCGACCGGGACGGCGGCCAGGAGGATCGCTACTGACGCCCCCGGGCGTCGAGCCGCTTTCCCCTCCAACGGCGTCGGACCCGGCGCCGGTTCCGACCCTTGAGACCCCCCCGCGACCGGAGGCTGCCAAGCCGAAGCCCGGTCCGCGCTATCTTCGCCAGTTCGAGCTGATCGACCGGGTCAAGAGCTACGACCCCACCGCGGACGAGGCGCTGCTGAACCGCGCCTATGTCTATGCCATGCGCATGCACGGGGCCCAGCTGCGGGCCTCCGGCGACCCCTATTTCGCCCATCCCATCGAGGTGGCGGGGATTCTCACCGAATACCGCCTCGACACCGCCGCCATCGTCACAGCCCTGCTGCATGACGTGATCGAGGACACCGCCGCCACCCGGGACGACATTGCCGGCCTGTTCGGCGAGGAGGTGGCGGAACTGGTGGAGGGGGTCACCAAACTCTCCCGCCTCGAACTCAATTCCGAGCAGACCCGCCAGGCGGAAAACCTGCGCAAGTTCATCCTGGCCATCTCCAAGGATGTCCGGGTGCTGCTGGTGAAGCTGGCGGACCGGCTGCACAACATGCGGACCCTGCACTTCATCCAGAAGCCCGCCAAGCGGGAGCGGATCGCCCGGGAAACCCTTGAAATCTATGCGCCGCTCGCCCGGTCCATCGGCTGCCATCGCATCTGCAGCGAGCTGGAGGAGCTGGCCTTTGCCGAGCTGAACCCCACGGCCCGGGACGCGATCCTGCGGCGCCTGGACCAGATGCGCGCCAATCAGGGGCGGGCGGTCTCGGCCGTGTCGGAGGAAATCACCCAGCGGCTGATGGACGCCCGGGTCGAGGCCCGGGTCTATGGCCGGGAAAAGCAGGCCTATTCCATCTGGCGCAAGCTGCAGCGCAAGACCGTGGCCTTCTCCCAGCTGTCGGACATCTATGCCTTCCGCGTGATCGTGGACACGGAGGAGGACTGCTACCGGTCGCTGGGCGTCATCCACCGGGCGTGGCCCTGCGTGCCGGACCGGTTCAAGGACTACATCTCCACGCCTAAGCGGAACAACTACCGCTCCCTGCACACCACCATCGTCGGCCCCCGGGGCATGCGCATCGAGATGCAGATCCGCACCGACGCCATGGACCGCATCGCCGAGGAGGGCATTGCTGCCCACTGGCGCTACAAGGACACCTCCTACGGCTTCGATGCCGAGGCGGCGCAGGAGCAGGGTGGGCGCGACCCCCTGATCAACCTGCGTCATCTGGTCCAGGTTCTGGAGCATGGCGGCGATGCCGAAGACCTGGTCGAGCACGCCAAGCTGGAGATGTTCCTCGACCAGGTGTTCGTCTTCACCCCCAAGGGCAAGTTGATCAGCCTGCCGCGGGGGGCCATGCCGCTGGACTTCGCCTATGCCGTGCACACCGACGTGGGCGACCGGGCCATCGGCGTGAAGATCAACGGGGAGCTGAAGCCCCTGCGGACCCCCCTGTCCAACGGCGACGTGCTGGAGGTGGTCACCGGGCCGAAGCCGGCCATGCCGCCGGACTGGCGGTCCCTGACCGTCACCGGCCGGGCCCGCTCCGCCATCCGCCGGCATATCCGCCAGGTGGAGAAGGAGGAGTTCGTCCGCATCGGACGGGCCGCCATCGATCAGACCTTCCTGCGGGCGGGCAAGAGCCGGGCGGATGTGACCTTGCGCCCGGCGCTCGACCGCTTCGCCACGCCCACGGAGGAGGACCTCTACGAGGCCGTCGGCCGCGGTCGGGTGGCGGGAAACCTGGTGCTGGAGACGGTGTTCCCCGGGCTGAAGGACAGCGAGCGCGCCGCGGCCGCGGCCCGGGTGCGGATCGAGGACGGCAAGGGCGCGCGCCTCTATGTCCGGGGCGGCGGCATTGCCAGCGGCACCAGCCTGCACTTCGCCAGTTGCTGCTCCCCCGTTCCCGGGGACCGGATCGTGGGCATCCTCCAGCCGGACGAGAGCATCGCCGTCCACACCATCGACTGCACCCGGCTGGCGGAGTTCGAGGACGAGGACGCGCTTTGGCGGGACCTGCACTGGACCGCGGAAGCCGAGACCCACACCATCAGCCGCAGCCGCCTGACCGCCACCGTGCGGGACGCGCCGGGGGTGCTGGGCCAGGTCTGCACCCTGATCGGCGAGGCCCAGGGCAACATCGTCAACATGCGCATGCATCACCGGCAGTCGGACTTCTTCGACGTGGATTTCGACATCGACGTGATCGACGCCCGGCACATCACCCATATCACCGCTGCCCTCAGGGCCTGTCCGTCGGTGGAGACGGTGGACCGGGTGCGCGGCTGATGCGGCGCGGGTTGCTGGCAGTGGCGATGGCCGCGATGCTGGCCACGGGGGCCGGTGCCGCCCCGGCCGTCCCGGACCCGGAAGTCTCCGCCTGCACGGAGCTGGGCGATGCCGTGGAGATCGAGGACGGCCGGACCATCGCCATCCTCCAGGCCGATCTGGTGGCCGGACACTATGACGCCGTCGTGGCAAGGACCGCGGAGGTCGAGGCCCTGCTGCGCCGCCATGCAGGCCGTCACCGGATCGAGCGGTGCGGCGACATAGTCCGCGTGAATTCCGGCAATGCGGATGACGCCCTGTTCGCCCAGGCCGACATGGTGGGCACGATCACCAAGTCCACGGCTTCGAAGATCGTCGTGGATTCGGCCCAGTCCTATCTGGTCACGGGCTATGCCCTGGCCGCGGCCCTGGCACTGGAGCGGCAGGATACCGCGGCGGCCGCGCGCTGGATCGCCGCCGGCCGGGTCCTGGCCCCGGCGGAGCCCCTGTTCGCGACCCTGGAGCGGGACAAGTACCCCTATGGCGGGGCCCTGCAGGCTCTCGGGTTCGAGATTTTCCGCCGGACGCCGCACTAGCCGCCGCGGCCTCTTTTCCTTCCGCCCGTTTCACCTTACCTGAGGCGCATGACCTCAGATGACGTGATCGCTGAATTCCGCGCATGCGGCGCCCTCCGCGAGGGGCATTTCGTCCTGTCTTCCGGCCTGCACAGCCCGGTGTTCCTGCAGAAGAACCTCGTCTTCATGCATGCGGACCGGACGGAGCGCCTGTGCAAGGCGCTGGCCCACAAGATCACCGCCGCCGTGGGGGCCGTGGACATCGTCGTCTCCCCCGCCGTGGGGGCGATCATACCCGGCTACGAGACGGCCCGGCATCTGGGTGTGCCGTCGGTCTATGTGGAGCGGGAAGGGGGCAGGTTCCGCCTGCGCCGGGGCTTCCATCTCGAACCGGGAGCGCGGGTGGCCATGGTGGAGGACATCGTCACCACCGGCCTGTCGTCCCGTGAGTGCATCGAGGCCATCCGCGAGGCGGGGGGCGAGGTGGTCTGTGCCGCCTGCATCGTCGACCGGTCCGGCGGCCGGGCCGATGTGGGTGCCCCGATGGTGGCCCTGGCGACCCTGGACGTGCCCGCCTATCCCGCCGACGCCCTGCCGCAGGAACTGGCCGCCACCCCCATCGAGGACCCGGGCAGCCGGCGACTGAAGTCATGACCCGACGCCTGCGCCTGGGCGTCAATATCGACCATGTGGCCACCATCCGGAACGCCCGGGGCGGGACCCATCCGGAGCCCCTGCGCGCCGCCGAGGCCGCCATTGCCGCAGGGGCGGACGGGATCACCGCGCACCTGCGGGAGGACCGCCGGCACATCTCGGATGCGGATATCGAGCAACTGTCCGCCGCCTGCGCGCGCCTGGGTCGGCCCCTGAACTTCGAGATGGCCGTCACCGACGAGATGCGGGACATCGCGCTGCGCCACCGCCCCCATGCCGCCTGCCTGGTGCCGGAGCGGCGGGAGGAGCGCACCACCGAGGGCGGGCTCGACGTGGCGCGGGGCCACAACGCCATCGCCCCCGTGGTCCGCAGCCTGCGGGACGCCGGTATCCGCGTGTCCCTGTTCATCGAGGCCAATCCCGTTCAGATCGCCGTCGCCGAGGCCCTCGGGGCCGAGGTGGTGGAGCTGCACACGGGGGCCTATTGCGATGCGGTCAAGGACGGGGACGCCGAGGCCGCGGCCCGCCTTCTCGACCAGCTGCGCAGCGGTGCCGTCGAGGCCGCCCGCCGCGGGCTGGAGGTCCATGCCGGGCACGGCATCGACTTCGCCAGTGTCGGCCCGGTGTCGGAAATCCCCGAGGTGGTGGAGCTGAACATCGGCCATTTCCTGATTGGCGAGGCCATCTTCACCGGCCTGGACGGGGTCATTGCCGAGATGCGGCGGCGCATGGACGCGGCGAGGGGCCTGTGATCATCGGGATCGGCTCGGACCTGTGCGACATCCGCCGGATCCAGGGGACCCTCGACCGGTTCGGGGATCGGTTCGTCCAGCGCATCTTCACCGACGTGGAGCGCCAGCGCTCCGAACGCAAGAACGACCGGGCGGCCAGCTATGCCAAGCGGTTCGCCGCCAAGGAGGCCTGTTCCAAGGCCCTGGGGACCGGCATGCACCAGGGGGTGGCGTGGCGGGACATGGGGGTCATCAACCTGCGCTCCGGCAAGCCCACCATGGCCCTGACGGGCGGGGCCGCCGCGCGGCTGGCGCAACTGGTCCCGGAGGGGCACACGGCGGTCATCCATCTCAGCCTGACCGACGAGATTCCCATTGCCCAGGCCTTCGTGATCATCGAGGCCGTGCCGGTTGTCAGCTAAGCGCGACGTTTTGTCTTGCAAACCTTACATATTGCTAACTTGCCCTGCGTCCCGCGAGACAGTAGCTAGAGGCTCTGGCATCACGGACGGTGCCGGTTGCGCCTCTCGAACCCGGGCTGTCCCATGACCCAATCCACCGACACGGCCGACGCTCCGAAGGACGAGGCCCCGGCCCCGACCCTGGCCGCTCAGGCATCGGAGCTCGGCGGCACGGTGTTCGTGGCGCTGGCCCTGGCCATGGTCGTGCGGCTCCTGCTGTTCCAGCCCTTCACCATTCCGTCCGCCTCGATGGAGCCGACCCTGTACGAGGGGGACTACATCGTCGTGTCCAAGTTCAGCTACGGCTGGTCGCGGCACTCGATCCTGTTCAGCCCGCCCCTGTTCCGCGGCCGGGTGCTGGGGCGTGAGCCGACCCGGGGGGACGTGATCGTCTTCAAGCTGCCCCGGGACAATTCCAAGGACTACATCAAGCGTCTGATCGGCCTTCCCGGCGACCGGATCCAGGTGAAGGCCGGACAGCTCTACATCAATGACGTGGCCGAGCGGCGCACGCCGCTGGCCGCCGGAGACGCCACCTGCCCGGGCCTGGGCGTGGTGCAGCAGGTGCCGCGATACTCCGAGACCCTCCCCAACGGGGTCGTCCATTCGATCAACAGCTGCCTCGGGGCCACGGGGCCTGCGGACAATACCGGCGTCTATGTGGTGCCGCCGCACTGCTACTTCATGATGGGCGACAACCGGGACAACAGCTCCGACAGCCGCTTCAACCCGCTGGTGACCCCAGACGTCGCAGCCTACAACGGCTGCCCGTGGGATCCGGCCCTGGACGAGGCGCTGGGTGCCGCGGCCCTGGAGGGCGGGGTGGGCTTCGTCCCGGCGGAGAACCTGGAAGGCAAGGCGGACCTGATCCTGTTCTCCTGGCGTCAGGGGGCCAGCCTGTTCAAGCCCTGGACCTGGTTCCTCAATGCCCGTTGGGACCGGTTCCTGCATCCCCTGAGATGAATACCCGACACGCGGCGATCGACGCGCTTCAGGCACGCCTCGGCTACCGGTTCCAGCGGGCGGACCTGCTGGAGGAGGCGCTGACCCATGCCAGCGCCGGGGAGGGCGCGCGCAAGGTCGTGCACAACGAGCGCCTGGAGTTCCTGGGCGACCGGGTGCTTAACCTCCTGGTGGCGGAGCGGCTGATGGCCGTCTATCCCGCCGCTACGGAGGGGGACCTGTCCAAGCGCCTGGCGGTCCTCGTCAATCGCGCCACCTGCGCCGCCGTCGGGCGGGAGATCGGCATCGGCCCGGCCCTGCGCCTGCCGGGGGGTGAGACCCGCCGCGGGGCGCGGGACCAGGACACGCTGCTCGCCGATGCCATGGAGGCCCTGCTGGCCGCCATCTATCTGGAAGCGGGCATAGATGCCGTGCGGTCGGTGGTCACGGCGATCTGGCAACCGGCCTTTGAGCGGATCGAGACCGTGGGCTTCAAGAATCCCAAGTCGGAGTTGCAGGAGTGGGCCGCGGCGCGCAAGCTGGGTCCGCCCCGTTACGAGGTCACCGGCCGGGTCGGGCCGGATCATGCGCCCGTCTTCACGGTGACCGTCACCGTCGATGGATGCGCACCGGGCGCAGGGACGGGCCCGTCCCGTCAGGATGCAGAAAAGGCGGCGGCGACGGCGCTGCTGAAACGTGAAGGACTTCAATGAGCAATCGCCCATGAGCGACGCCCCCACCCGCGCCGGCTTCGTCGCGGTCATCGGCGCGCCCAACGCCGGCAAGTCGACCCTGGTCAATCGCCTGGTGGGCGCCAAGGTCACCATCGTCACCCGCAAGGTCCAGACCACGCGCTTTCCCGTGCGCGGCGTGGCCATGGAGGGGACCTCCCAGATCGTGCTGGTGGACACGCCCGGCGTGTTCAAGCCCAAGCGGCGGCTGGACCGGGCCATGGTCCGCTCCGTCTGGACCGGGGTGGACGAGGCCGATGCCGTGGTCCATCTCGTGGACGCCGCCGCCGAGGTGGCGGTGGAGGACGGCAAGGCCAGCGGCGCCGACCGCTTCGCGGTGGAGGACACCCAGAGCATCGTCGACAGCCTGAAGGCCTCGGGCCGCAAGGTGATCCTGGCCCTCAACAAGCTGGACGAGACCCCGCGGGAGCGCCTCCTGGGCCTGTCCGCCCGGCTGTTCGCCACCGGCGTCTATGACGAGGTCTTCATGATCTCCGCCGAGAAGGGCTACGGCGTGCAGGACCTGAAGGTCCGCCTGGCCGCCCTGATGCCGGAGGGGCCTTTCCTCTATCCCGAGGACCAGACCGCCGACCTGCCCGTGCGCCTGCTGGCCGCGGAGATCACCCGGGAAAAGGTCTATCTGCGGGTGCATGAGGAACTGCCCTATTCGGCGGCGGTGGAGACCACCAGCTTCACCGAGGCCAAGGGCGGCGCGGTGCGGATCGAGCAGACCGTCTATGTGGAGCGGGACGGCCAGCGGGCCATCATGCTCGGCAAGGGGGGCGAGACCCTGAAATGGATCGGCCAGAAGGCCCGGGAGGAGCTGTGCGAGATCCTGGACCGCAAGGTCCATCTGTTCCTGCACGTGAAGGTCCGGGAGAACTGGCAGGAGAGCCGGGAGTTCTATTCCGACACCGGCCTCGACTATGATGTCTGACGGGATGTCCTGATGGAGTGGGAGGACGACGCCTATGTCCTCTCCGCCCGGGCGTTCGGCGAGAGCGGCGCCATCGTGGAGCTTCTGACCGAAGGCCACGGACGCCATGCCGCCCATGTGGCGGGCGGGGCGTCACGACGGATGAAGCCGGTGCTGCAGCCGGGGGCCCAGGTGGTGGCCCGGTTCCGCGCCCGGTCGTCGGACCAGCTGGGCGCCGCCACCCTGGAGCCGGTGGGGGAGGGACCCTCGGCCCTGTTCGATGATCCCCTGGCCCTTGCGGGTCTGGCGGCGGCGGCCAGCGTGGCCGTCGGGGCCCTGCCGGAGCGGGAACCCCAGCCCGGCGTCTATCTGGCCTTCGGGGCCCTGGTGCAGACGCTTACCCTCACCGACCTGTGGCCGGCGGTCTTCGTGAAGTTCGAGGCGGGTCTGCTGGAGGCCCTGGGCTTCGGCATGGACCTCAGCCGCTGCGGGGCCACCGGCGCGACGGACGACCTGATCTATGTGAGCCCCCGCACCGGCCGGGCCGTCAGCCGGTCGGCGGGGGAGCCCTACAAGGACCGGCTGCTGCGTCTGCCGCCGTTCCTGCTCGGGGCCCAGGCGGGCCTGCAGCCGGGGGACATTGCCGACGGCTTCGCCCTGACCGGGGCCTTCCTGCAGCGTCACGTGTTCGATCCCCTGAACCGGCCACTGCCGCCCGCGCGGGTCTGGCTGCTGGACAAGCTGCAGGACGCCGACCGCCTCTGACCCTGCAACGCCCGACCCACGAAGGGCCGACTCAGCTAGACTGGACCCATGACCAAGCACGAACCGCCCCCGCCGGACGACGGCGGCCGCATCATCGAGGAGCCCCTGTCGGAGGCCCTGTCGCGGCGCTACCTCGCCTATGCCCTGTCGACCATCATGAACCGGGCCCTGCCGGACGTGCGCGACGGGCTGAAGCCGGTGCACCGGCGGCTGCTCTATGCAATGCGGGTGCTGCGGCTGGACCCCCAGTCGTCGGCCAAGAAGTGCGCCCGGGTTGTGGGCGACGTGATCGGCAAGTATCACCCGCACGGGGATACCGCGGTCTATGACGCCCTCGTCCGCCTCGCCCAGGACTTCGCCCAGCGCTATCCGCTGATCGAGGGGCAGGGGAACTTCGGCAATATCGACGGCGATAACGCCGCGGCCATGCGCTACACGGAGTGCAAGCTGACGGCCGCTGCCCAGTTGCTGCTGGACGGCATCGACGAGGATGCGGTCGATTTCCGCCCCACCTATGACGGGGAGGAGGAGGAGCCGCTGGTCCTGCCGGCGGCGTTTCCGAACCTGCTGGCCAACGGGGCGTCGGGCATCGCCGTGGGCATGGCCACCTCCATCCCGCCGCACAATGCCGCGGAGCTGATCGACGCCTGCCTGCTCTTGCTGCAGCGCCCGCAGGCCACCACCGCCGACCTGATGGAGCGGGTGCAGGGGCCGGACTTCCCCACCGGCGGGGTGATCGTGGAATCCCGCGCCTCGCTGCTGGAAACCTACGAGACCGGCCGGGGCGGCGTCCGCGTCCGCGCCCGCTGGGAGGTGGAGAAGCTGGAGCGGGGCGGCTGGCGCATCATCGTCACCGAGATCCCCTACCAGGTGCAGAAGTCCCGGCTGGTGGAACAGCTGGCCAGCCTGATCGAACTGAAGAAGGCCCCCCTGCTGGGGGATGTGCGCGACGAGTCCACCGAGGACATCCGGCTGGTGATCGAGCCCAAGTCCCGCACCGTGGAGCCCGAGCACCTGATGGAGAGCCTGTTCCGCCTCTGCGATCTGGAGAACCGCTTCCCGGTGAACATGAACGTGCTGGACAAGACCGGCACGCCGGGGGTCATGGGGCTGAAGTCCGCGCTTCTGGCCTTCCTCGACCACCGCCGCGAGGTGAACATCCGCCGGGCCAACTGGCGGCTGGCGAAGATCGAGAGCCGTCTGCACATCCTCGACGGCCTGTTGATCGTCTTCCTCAATCTGGACGAGGTGATCCGCATCGTCCGCTTTGAGGAGGACCCGAAGCAGAAGCTGATCGAGACCTTCAGCCTGACGGAGATCCAGGCCGACGCCATTCTCAACACCCGCCTGCGGCAGCTGGCCCGGCTGGAGGAGATGGAGCTGCGCCGCGAGCATGCGGAGCTGTCGGAGGAACGGGACGGCCTGATGGCCCTGCTGGGCTCGGACAAGAAGCAGTGGGACAAGGTGGCGTCGGACCTGCGCAAGGTCCGCGACCAGCTGTCCGGCGGCATCATCGGCAAGCGCCGCTCAACCTTCGGCGAGGCCCCGGCCATCGACGCCGAGGCGGTGATCGAGGCCCTGGTGGTGCGCGAACCCATCACCATCATCCTGTCGGAGCGGGGCTGGATCCGCGCCGCCAAGGGCAAGGTGGAGGACCCGTCGGAGCTGAAGTTCAAGGAAGGGGACAAGCTGGGCTTCCTGGTCCCGGCGGAGACCACGGACAAGCTGTTGCTGTTCGCGTCCGACGGCCGGTTCTTCACCCTGCCCTGCGACAAGCTGCCGTCGGCCCGGGGGCAGGGGGAGCCGCTGCGCCTGATGCTGGACATCGACGACAAGGTGAAGCTGGTGGCGGTCTTCGCCCACAAGCCGGGGCGCAAGCGCATCATAGCCTCCACCGGCGGCTACGGCTTCGTTCTGCCGGAGGACGAGGCGCTGGCCAACCGCAAGGCGGGCAAGCAGGTGCTGAACGTGGACGGGGGCGAGGCCCTGGTCTGCCTCGAGGCCGACGGGGATCATCTGGCCGTGGTCGGCGACAATGCCAAGATCCTGATCTTCCCGGTCGCCGAACTGCCGGAAATGCCCCGCGGCAAGGGGGTCAAGCTGCAGTCCTATCGCGAGGGCGGCCTGCGGGACGTGGCGGTGTTCGCCGAGGCGGAGGGAGCGGGCTGGACCGACAGCGGTGGCCGTCGTCGGGACTGGAAGGAATGGCGGGAGTGGCTGGGTCGTCGCGCGGCGGCGGGCAAGCTGGCCCCCAAGGGCTTTCCGGTGACCAAGCGCTTCCGGCCCCGGGGAAGCTGAGCGGGTCTAGCGGTCCAGGCGGCCGCTGTCCCGCTCCCGCGCGGACATCAGCCGCCAGCCGCCGGGACGCAGCAGCTCCAGCGGCGCGAAGCGGGCCTTGTAGGCCATCTTGTCGCTGCCCGCGACCCAGTAGCCCAGATAGACATAGGGCGCGCCCAAGGCGACGGCCTGGTTGATGTGGTCCAGGATGATGAAGGAGCCGAGGCTGCGGCCCGCCAGGTCCGGATCATAGAAGCTGTAGACCAGGGACAGGCCGTCCTGCAGCAGGTCCACCAGCACGCAGGCCACCAGTTCCCCCGGTCCGCGGTCATCGGTGCGGCGGCGATACTCGATCAGGTGCGTGCGGACGGCGGTGTCCTCGACCATGGCCACATAGTCGGGCCAGCCCATGTCCGCCATGCCCCCGTCGGCGTGCCGCGCGGTGAGATAGCGGCGCAGCAGGTCGAACTGTTCGGAGGTGGCCTCCGCCTCCACCAGATGCCGCTCCAGGTCGTCGTTCCGCTTCAGGATCCGGCGGTGGGAGCGGGACAGGGCGAAGTCGGCGGCGGGAATGCGGACCGAGACGCAGGCATCGCAGGTCTCGCAGGCCGGGCGATAGGCGATGTTCTGGGAACGCCGGAACCCGACCTGGGTCAGGTTGTCATTGACCATGGGACCATCGGACAGGGGCAGGTGGGCGAACACCTTGCGCTCCTCCCGTCCGGGCAGATAGGGGCAGGCAGACGGGGCCGTCAGGAAGAAACGCAGCTTTCCGGTCGCAAAGTGCTGTGTCACGGCCTGACGTGGGTCCCGCTCTGGAAGCTTCGCCGCAGTCCGGCGCACGGGCAATTAGGGGACAGTCCGCGCGCCCCCGCAAGCCGGGAAGCGCCATTGGCGTGGCAAAGGGCGCTTTTACGCCTATTGACCGGCATTGGGGGGCAGCACCGGAGCCTCGCGCAGCAGCACGATGGCAATCCGCCGGTTGCCCGGCAGGGTCGGGTCGTCGGGAAACAGCGGTTCGGAGACCGCCTTGCCGGACACCTGGTAGATTCGGTCCGCCGGGACCCCGGCTTCCTGCAGCACCGACCGGGCGGCATTGGCGCGGGAGGCGGACAGGGCCCAGTCATCTCCGCCCCGGGCCTGGCCCGGCGTGGTGGCGCTGGTGTGACCGGCGATGGTGATGCGGTTGTGCAGCTGGTTGATCACCTTGGAGACGGCGCGCAGCAGGATCCGGGCCCGGTCGTTCGGACGGGTGGAGCCCTGCTCGAACATGGCCCGGCCCTCCTGGTCGATCAGCTGGATGCGCAGGCCCTCCGGCGTCACGTCCACCAGCACCTGCTTCGACAGTTCCGCCAGTTCCGGCATGTCCTGCAGGGCCTGGCGCAGGCTTTCCGCGGCGCTCTGGAACTGGTCGGCCTCGTGCTTCTGCTGGGCATCGCGGGTCGCGCTGGAGGGATCGCCGGACGCCGCCTGGGAGGTCTTGCCCTCGTTCTGCGGGTCCTTCGGCGCGGGCACGGACATCTTCTGGATGACGGAGATGGCGCCGTCGCTCTTCACGCCCTTGTCGCCCATGGCCGTGCCGGCAAGGATGCCGCCGGAGCCTGAGGTGGCCTCCGACACGCTGGCCGGGGCGAAATAGTCGGCAATGCCGCGCTTCTGCTCAGGCGAGGTGGTGTTGATCAGCCACATCAGCAGGAAGAAGGCCATCATGGCGGTGACGAAGTCGGCATAGGCCACCTTCCACGCGCCACCATGGTGTCCGCCCCCGGACACCTTCTTCACCTTCTTGATCAGGATCGGCGCGTCGCCGTAAGCCATCCCACTATCCCCGGACACACAGGTTCACAGATCATCAGCCATAATCCCACGGTGTTAAGATGCGGTTGCGTCGGAGCCCGGGTTCGCCTACGTGCGGTATCCCTCGCTGCAATGGCCGCCCTGACCCATGTCCCAAGCTGAAATCATGATGGATGCGGAGACCCGCCAGGCCTATCGCGCGGCGCTGGGTGGCTTTGCCACGGGGGTTGCGATCATCACCGTGGCCGACGGGGACCAGGCGGTGGGTCTGACGGTGAATTCCTTCACGTCCGTGTCCCTCGACCCGCCCCTGGTGCTCTGGTGCCTGGGCGAGGCGTCGGACCGGGGCGTGTACTTCCGGCCCGCCCCCCATTTCGTGGTCAACATCCTGGGCCAGGACCAGCAGGCGCTCGCCGACCGCTGCGCCAAGCGCGGCCAGTATCGCTTCGAGTCGTCGGAGCTGGATCTCGCTCGCGTCGGGCGTCCCGCCCTGCACGGATGCGTGGCCCGGCTGTGGTGCGACACCCATGATCAGGTGGCGATGGGCGACCATGTGGCCATCATCGGCCGGGTGCGGGCCTTCGACAGCCGCCCGGGGGACGGACTGACCTATTTCCGCGGCCGCTACGGCACGGCACCGACGCCCGACTGAGCCGACCGGCCGACGGCTCTCAGCCGGCCAGGGCCCTGGCCGCGCGGGGGGCGAAATAGGTGATGACCCCGGCGCATCCGGCCCGCTTGAAGCCGAGCAGGCTTTCCAGCATGGCCCGGTCCCCGTCGATCCAGCCATTCTGGGCGGCCGCCTGGATCATGGCGTACTCCCCGGAGACCTGGAAGGCGAAGGTGGGCAGGCCGAAGGTCTCCGCCACCCGCTGGACGATGTCCAGATAGGGCATGCCCGGCTTGACCATGACCATGTCCGCGCCCTCGGAGATGTCCAGGGCGACCTCGCGCAGGGCCTCCTCCGAATTGGAGGGGTCCATCTGGTAGGTCTTCTTGTCGCCCGTGAGCACGCTGGCGGAGCCGATGGCATCCCGGTACGGGCCGTAGAAGGCGGAGGCATACTTGGCGGCATAGGCCATGATGGCCACGTCCGTGAGGCCCTCGGCCTCCAGGCTGGTGCGCAGGCGACCCACGCGACCGTCCATCATGTCCGACGGGGCCAGGATGTCGCAACCGGCCGACGCCTGGACCAGGCCCTGCTGGATAAGCCGCTCCACCGTGGCGTCGTTGAGGATCCGGCCGTTCTCGATCAGGCCGTCATGGCCGTGGCTGGTGAAGGGGTCGAGGGCCACGTCGCACATGATGCCCACCTCCGGCGCGGCATCCTTCATGGCCTTCACCGCGCGACAGACCAGGCCGTCCTCGTCGGTGGCCGCGGTGCCCCGGTCGTCCTTCAGGGAAGGGTCGATGAAGGGGAAGATGGCGATGGCCGGAATGCCCAGGGCCCGGGCCTCCTGTGCCGCCTTCGCGGCCCGGCTGACCGACATGCGCGGCGCGCCGGGCATGGAGGCCACCTGGATCTCGTCCTCCGGCCCGTCATGCACCACCAGCGACCAGATCAGGTCGCTGGGCGTCAGGACGGTCTCGCGCACCAGCCGCCGGATCCAGTCCGCCTGGCGAAGCCTGCGGGGGCGAAGGGCGGGGTAGGCGGCCAGCGGAGCTCTGTACATGCCCGATTCCTGATCTGCGGCTTATGCCACAGGGGTGTGACCTATCGGGCGGTTTCCGGCAAGCCTCAGGAACCCGAACAGGGACTGCAGGAGGGTCCAGGCGGCCCCGAACAGGACCAGGGAGACGGACGTGGCCAGCATGACGCCGCCGATCCAGGCCTGCTGGCCGGCGCTTGAGACCCCGAGGGTCGCGGTGGAGACGCCGGAGATCTTCTCGCCCCAGTTCACCAGCGCCGCCAGCCACACGCCGCTGCCGGCAAAGCCCGCGATCACGGCCCCGACGATGCAGAAGGCCCCCATCCAGAAGATGCGGACCTGATGCCGGTAGTGGGTGCGCAGGACGGGGTGGCTGTCGTGCCCGTGGGCCAGGGCGAGCGCCAGTCCCACCACGCTCGGCACACCAAAGGTGAAGACGCCGATGAACATCAGCACATAGACGATGAACGCAATCAGCCGATCAAACTGCGTCATGACCGGATCCTGTCCCGGACCGGCAAAAACATTGGGCATACAGCACTCCCCCTGAACACGCTGCACGAACGGAGCGTCCAGCGGACGTCCGTTAATCTTTCTTCGCGACGACTTCATAACGCCGATGCTATGACAGTGACATAGTCTCCACCGTCCGCAGCCATTATCCCTAATGGGTTGAGTGCCGCGGGTCGCCGACGGGGGATGTGTGCGTCGTAAGGGTGGGGGCGTGGCAATACGGGTCGGGACACACGCCGCCAGGCGCGGGGTCGGGAGGGTTCGGCGGATCGCAGAGCGGGCGGCCGGTCTTCTGGTGGCTGGTCTGCTGCTGACGGGGCTTTCGTCCCTTCCGGTGACCGGCGGCTTCGCGCAGGCTGCGGACCGCCCGGACGTGGCGACGCCCGACCCTTCGGTGGTCCAGGGCAGGCTTCCCAACGGCCTTCGCTATGCTCTGCAGTCCAACCACAAGCCGGGCAGCAGCGTGTCGTTCCGCTTCTATATCGAGGCCGGCTCCGTGCAGGAGGCGGAGTCGGAGCGCGGCGTCGCCCACTTCCTCGAGCACATGGCCTTCGAAGGGGGCAAGGCGATCCCGGGGGCGACCCTGTCGTCCCGGTTCCAGGAGGCAGGCATCTCCATCGAGCGGGACCACAATGCCTTCACCAACCTGACGGGCACCTACTACGTCATGGACCTCCAGGCGGTGACCCCGGCCAAGCTGGACCTGGCCCTGACCTGGTTGCGCGACGTGGCCGACGGCCTGATCCTGGACCCGGAGGCGGTGGACCGGCAAAGGGGCGTGGTCACCTCGGAATACTATGCCCGCCGGGACGGGGGCACCAATGTGTCGGAGTCCATCCGCCGGTTCCTGCAGCCCGAACTGCTGGCCCCGCGACGCTCCCCCGGCGGGACTCCGGAAACCCTGAGAGCCATGACGGCCGACACGATCCGGTCCTACTACACCCGCTACTACCGGCCGGACCGCGCCTTCGTCATCATCGTCGGCGACCTGCCGGTGGCCGAGATGAAGGCCAGGGTCGAGGCGACCTTCTCCAGCTGGACCGCCGCCGGTCCGGCGGAGGCCGATCCCGATCCCGGCCGCGTGGATTATGCCCGCAAGACCTCGTACTTCGTGGTGCACACCCCGAACTTCGCCCAGGGGGTGATCGACATCTGCCGTCCGGCCCCGGCAGACGCCCACCTGCCGCCCGGCGTCGCCGCCTGGAAATCGGTGCTGGCCGATGTGGGCTGGATGCTGCCCCTGCAGGAGCGGCTGGACCATCTGTCCCGCGCGCCGGACTCCCCCTTCATCACCGCCCGGGTGGAGCGCAGCGAGCAGCAGAAGCGCTTTGCCATGACCTGCGTGTTCGCCACGCCGAAGCCCGAACGGTGGTCGGACGCCCTGGCCAGCCTGTCCGACGAGATCCGCCGGATGGAGCTGCACGGGGTCACGTCGGAGGAGTTCCAGCGGACCCTGACGGTCATTGCCGCCCGGGTCGGGGCGGCCACCACCGCGTCGCGAACCTCATCCCAGATCGCCCAGGGGCTGATCCAGACCCTGCTGGACCGGGATGTCCCCGTGACCGCAGAGACCAGCGCGCGCCTGTTCGACGTGGCGCGGGCCGCGACCACCGAGGCGGACGTGGCGGCCTCGCTCCATCACAAGTGGTCCATGGCGGCGGACCCGCAGCTGGTCCTGATCTCCATCAATCCGGCCGTGCCGGACGAACTCAGCAAGGCCTGGCAGGGGGCACAGCTGCGACCGCCGCCCCCGCAGATCGAGAAGGCCCCGCTGCCCGCCTGGGCCTATGGGCAGATCGGGCCGCCGGGCAAGGTCGTCGACCGGCAGGAGATCACCGACCCCAACTTCGTCCGCCTGACCTTCGAAAACGGCGTGCATGCCAACATCAAGACCCTGACGTCCGACCGCAACCGGGTGGAGATCCGGGTCCGGTTCGGCGCCGGCGAGCTGGAATTCGCGCCGACGGACCTGGGCGTGGCCACGATCGGGGCCGGCGTGGTCGCCAGTGGCGGGCTGGGCAAGCATGACGACGAGACCCTCAATCGCCTGCTGGAGGCGCACGCCACGGACTTCCGCTTTTCGATGGAGCGGGACCATTTCAACTTCTCCGGCGTCTCGCGGACGGAGGATGCCGGCCTGCTGACCCAGGTCCTGGCCGCCTATCTGCTCGACCCCGGCTTCCGGCCGGAATCGGACCGGGACGTGCCCCAGACGGTCAAGGCCTTCTACACCAACCTGCGGGTGAGCCCGATGCTCGTGGCCCAGCAGGCCCTGCGCGCCCAGCTGCCCGGCAATCCCGGGGCCAACCTGCCGCCTGAGGCCGTGGCCGCCGGCTTCAAGGCCACTGACTTCGCCCGGGTGTTCCGGCCGGTTCTGCTCAGCGATCCGGTGGAGGTCACCGTAGTCGGGGACATCACCGAGGAGGAGGCGACCCGGCTGCTGGCCGGCAGCTTCGGGGCCCTGCCCAGTCGATCGGGGCCGACCGGAGTTGCGAGTCCGGAGGCTATCCGCCTGCGCTTTCCCACTCGCTCCCCCCGGGCGGCGACGGCGCACCATATCGGGCTGCCCTCCAAGGCCGGGGTGCTGGTGGTCTGGCCCATGTTCGTCTGGATACCCGAGCGGCAGCGCGAGGTCCGCGCCGTGACCCTTCTGCGGGAGGTCCTGTCCGACCGGGTCCGGCGCATCGTCCGGGAGAAGTTCGGACAGACCTACACGCCGGATGTCTCCTATGTGACGGAGCGGGGAGGGGACGACGGTGCCCTCACCGTAGCCATCGAGACCCATCCCGAAGCGGTGCAGCAGGTGGTGAACGAGGTGCGGGCCATCGCCCGGGAGTTGGCCCGGGGGGACATCACCGCCGACGAGCTGGAGCGGATCCGCAAGCCCCTGCTGGATGACACGGCCCATCGCCGGGAAACGGCGGGCTGGTGGCTGAACACCCTGGATGGATCCTTCGCCGATCCCTACAAGCTGGCCCAGGCCCGCACCTGGCAGGCGGACTACAGCTCCATCCCGGTGGCCGAGGTGAACACGGTGGCCCGCCGGTGGCTGGCCCGGGAGCCGATGGTGGCCGCAGCCCTGCCGGAAGGGCCGGTCTCCCCCCTCAATCCGTCCGGGAATTGATGCGCCGCAAGGGCAGGTGACGCCGCCTGCCATATTCGGGACATGGACTTAGAGACGTCTGCGGTGCAGATATGCTAACTTGGAACGACGCCGGGGCTCCCCGCCGTCTTGGGAAGCGAGTGTGATGGACTACAAGTCAGCATTCCGTGCCGCTGTGGATCAGGTGCGTGACGAGGGCCGCTATCGGGTTTTTGCCGACCTGAAGCGCCACCGGGGAGACTTTCCCGTGGCCACCTGGACCCGTCAGGACGGAACCACCCGAGATGTGACGGTCTGGTGCTCCAACGACTATCTGGGGCAGGGCCAGAACCCGGTGGTGCTGGCGGCCATGCACGAGGCCATCGATTCGGCCGGTTCCGGCTCCGGCGGCACGCGCAACATCTCCGGCACGACCCGCTATCACGTGGAACTGGAGGCCGAGCTGGCCGACCTGCATGGCAAGGAGGCTTCGCTGCTGTTCACCTCGGGCTATGTGGCGAACGAGGCGGCCCTGTCCACCCTCTACAAGGTCCTGCCGGGCCTGATCATCTTCTCCGACGCCCTCAACCACGCCTCGATGATCGCGGGGATCCGCAACGGCGGCGGGGCGCGGCACATCTTCCGCCACAACGACCTCGAGCATCTGGAGAGCCTGCTGGCAGCGGCCCCGGTGGACGCCCCCAAGCTGGTGGCCTTCGAGAGCGTCTATTCCATGGACGGCGACATCGCCGATCTGGCCGCGACCATTGCGCTGGCCCGCAAGTACGGGGCCCTGACCTATCTCGATGAAGTGCATGCCGTGGGGCTCTACGGCCCGCGGGGCGGCGGCGTGGCCGAGCGCGACGGCGTGATGGCCGACATCGACATCATCGAAGGCACGCTGGGCAAGGCCTACGGGGTCATGGGCGGCTACATCGCCGGTGACGCCGACCTGATCGACGCCATCCGCAGCCACGCCTCCGGCTTCATCTTCACCACCTCGCTGCCTCCGGCCCTGGCGGCCGGGGCCTCGGCCAGCATCCGCTGGCTGAAGGACCATGACGAGGTCCGCCAGCAGCACCAGGAGCGCGCCGCCGCCCTCAAGGCCCGGTTCAAGGCGGCCGGTCTGCCGGTGATGCCCTCGGCCAGCCACATCGTTCCGGTCCTGGTGGGCAACCCGGTGCACTGCAAGCTGATCTCCGATCTCCTGCTGTCCGATCACGGGGTCTATGTGCAGCCCATCAACTATCCCACCGTACCCCGGGGGACGGAGCGCCTGCGCTTCACGCCGACGCCCTTCCACACGGACGAGATGATGGAACACCTGGTCACGGCGATGAACGACCTGTGGACCCGCTGCAACGTGAAGCGCCACGGCGTCGCGGCCTGATCCGAGCCGATCCCGCGTCGAGACCCCCCGGGTCCCGGCCATAAAAAAGGGCGACGTCCATGGACGCCGCCCTTTTTTTCGTCCTGTCGCCGGGATCAGGCCTTCTGTCGACGAACGCCGCGGCCGAGACCGATCTGCTTGGCAAATTCCGAACGCCGGTTGGCATAGGCCGGGGCCACCATGGGATAGTCGCTGGAGAGGCCCCACTTGCGACGGTATTCGTCCGGGCTCAAATTGTATTTGGAGCGCAGATAGCGCTTGAGCATCTTGAGTTTCTTGCCGTCCTCGAGGCACACGATGTAGTCGTCCTGGATCGACCGGGCGATGGGGACCGCCGGACGCTGACGTTCCGTGGCCACGGGCGCGGCTTCCTCCTTGCCGAGGGACGACAGGGAGGCGTGCACGGCGCGGATGATGTCCGGAATCGCCGTCGGCTCCACGGAGTTGTTCGAAAGATAAGAGGCGACGACTTCGGTAGACAGTCGAACGATCTCTTCCTTGGAAATTTCGACGACCTCTGCATTTGATGACATTTTCACAGCCTCAAGATCTTCGCCCTTTTTGCGGGCGACACTTTTTTGAATATGGGACGTTGAGTATAATAAGCGATCTGTAAATTCAACAAAAAACCGGTTTTGTTCTGAAAAATCGATGGTTTCTGATGGGAAATATGAATTCCGTGCATCCGTGTATACTGGGACAGCTCTCATTCGGATGTGGTTGATCCTCTAAATGGGGGCTGGAATTGATCCATTATCGATTGCGGTGCTGAATTGAACCCAATCCGGTGGATGCTCTGCCCATATTACATGAGGATTTTGCATGTGATGCGCGGTTCGCTGACGGCGGAGTGGATTGCAAACACCCGGCCCGGACGCGTAGAAGCTTACCGGGCTGGCCGCTGGTCACCCGCGCCATTTCACCTTCCTCCCGTTCGGTCCCGCGCCCTTCGGCCCGACCCATTTTCGGAAAGACATCGACCGTGGCCCTTGATTCGCCCTCCGTATCGACAGATCGGTTCTTCTCGGCTGCCCTCGGCGAGGCGGACCCGGACATCGCCCGGGTCGTCCAGGAGGAATTCGCCCGTCAGAGCGCCCAGATCGAGCTGATCGCGTCGGAAAACATCGTCAGCCGGGCGGTGCTCGAGGCCCAGGGCTCGGTGCTCACCAACAAGTATGCCGAGGGCTATCCCGGTCGACGCTATTACGGCGGCTGCGAGTTCGTGGATGTGGCCGAGCGGCTGGCCATCGAGCGGGCCAAGGCCCTGTTCAACTGCACCTTCGCCAATGTGCAGCCCCACTCCGGCGCCCAGGCGAATCAGGCGGTGTTCCAGGCCCTGCTGCAGCCCGGCGACACCTTCATGGGCATGGACCTGGCCGCCGGCGGGCACCTGACCCACGGCAGCCCGGCCAACCAGTCGGGCAAGTGGTTCCGTCCCGTGGCCTATACGGTGCGCCCGGACGATCATCTGATCGACTATGACGCCCTTGCGGAGATCGCGCTGAAGGAAAAGCCGCGGCTGATCATCGCCGGCGGCTCGGCCTACAGCCGGGCCATCGACTTTGCCCGCTTCCGGCAGATCGCCGATTCGGTGGGGGCCTATCTGATGGTGGACATGGCCCATTATGCGGGCCTGATCGCCGCCGGCGTCTATCCCAGCCCGCTGCCCCACGCCCATGTGGTGACCACCACCACGCACAAGACCCTGCGGGGTCCGCGAGGCGGCATGATCCTGTCCAACGACGAGGACCTGGGCAAGAAGATCAACTCCGCCGTGTTCCCCGGTCTGCAGGGCGGGCCGCTGATGCATGTGATCGCCGCCAAGGCCGTGGCCTTCGGCGAGGCCCTGCAGCCGTCGTTCAAGCTCTATGCCCGCCAGGTGCTGGACAATGCCCGCGTGCTGGCCGCGACCCTGGTGGAGTCCGGGGTCGAGATCGTCTCCGGCGGCACGGACAGCCACCTGATGCTGGTGGATCTCCGGCCCAAGTCGGTGACCGGCAAGGCGACGGAGGCCAGCCTCGAGCGGGCCAACATCACCTGCAACAAGAACGGCATCCCCTTCGACACCGCGCCCTTCACGGTGACGTCCGGCGTGCGGCTGGGCACACCGGCCGCCACCACCCGGGGCTTCGGCACCGCCGAATTCCGCGAGGTCGGCCTGCTGATCGCCGAGGTGGTGGACGGTCTGTCCCGCCACGGGGACGACAACAGCGCCGCGGAGGCATCCGTCCGTGAACGGGTGAAGGCGCTCACCGGTCGCTTCCCGATCTACGGCTGATTTGCGTCCCCTCTGGTCAGGGGCGGGTGCGGGGACTAAGTCTGTCCGATGATGCCCGGCGGCGGTCCGTTCCGCCGCCCCATGCCCAGGAGCCCGAAGAGATTGCGCTGCCCTTTCTGTGGCCATGCCGAAAGCCAGGTGAAGGACAGCCGTCCTTCGGAAGACGGTTCGGCCATCCGACGTCGCAGGTCCTGCCCGGAGTGCGGCGGCCGCTTCACCACGTTCGAGCGGGTGCAGCTGCGCGAACTGACGATCATCAAGCGGTCCGGTCGCCGGGCACCCTTCGACCGGGAAAAGCTGGTCCGCTCCGTCTCGGTGGCCCTGCGCAAGCGCCCGGTGGAGACCGAGCGGCTGGAGCGGATGGTGTCCGGCATCGTCCGCCAGCTGGAGAGCCGGGGAGAGACCGAGATCAATTCCGAAGTGGTGGGTGAGCTGGTGATGAAGGCGTTGAAGGCCCTCGATGAGGTGGCCTATGTCCGCTACGCGTCGGTCTATCGCGATTTCCGGGAGACGCAGGACTTCGCCCGGTTCCTCGGTGAGGAAGGCCTTTCCGAGGAGACCGAGGTGCAGGACCTATGAGCCGATCCGATCAACGCCCCGCCATGCAGGCGCGGTCCGTGGCCCGGCTGGCCGCCGTCCAGGCCCTCTACCAGATGGAGGTTGCCGGTGCCGGGGTGGAAGCCGTGGTGCGCGAGTTCTCCGATCACCGGTTCGGCTCGGCCCTGGAGGCCGAGGATGACATCGCCGCCCCGGGGGCGGCGACGGACCAGCTGGCCGATGCCGACGAGGCCTTCTTCGCCGACATTGTGCGCGGGGTGGTCACCCATCAGGCGGAGATCGATGCGGCCGTTTCCCGGCGGCTGGCGGCCAACTGGCGGCTGGAGCGCCTGGACGCCACCCTGCGCGCGACCCTGCGCTCCGCCACCTACGAGCTGATGCACCGGGCGGACGTGCCCACCGAAGTGGTGCTGGACGAGTATGTGGAGCTGGCCAAGGCCTTCTTCGCCAAGACCGATTCGGGGTTCGTGAACGGCGCCCTCGACGCCGTCGCCCGCGACCTGCGCAGCTGAGCGCCCGGCCACGGCCATGGGCCAGCGGGAGTTCGACGAGATCGCCAGCCTGTTCCGCCCCCTGACCTTCGGGGCGGAGGAGGCGTTCGAACTGCGCGATGACGCGGCCCTGATCCGGCAGGTGCCGGGGCAGGACCTGGTGGTGACCAAGGACGCCATCGTCCAGGGCGTGCATGCCCTGGAGTCGGAGCCACCCTTTGTCCTGGCCCAGCGCCTGCTGCGGGTCAATCTGTCGGACCTGGCGGCCAAGGGGGCCGTTCCCTATGCCGCGCTGCTGGCGGTGGCCTGGCCCGCGGAATGGACGGCCGAGGACCGGACCGCCTTTGCCCGCGGTCTCGGGGAAGACCTCCGGCGCTTCGATGTCTGTCTGCTGGGCGGTGACACGGTGAGCACCCCCGGGCCCTTCCAGGCCAGCCTCACCCTTCTGGGCCGGGTGCCAACGGGGCGGATGGTCCGGCGGGGCGGGGGGACGGTCGGTCAGACCCTGCTGGTCAGCGGCACCATCGGCGACGGCTGGCTGGGGCTGCAGGCGGCCCGGGGCGAGGGGGATTTCAGCGCCGAGGACCGGGACTGGCTGGCCTCGCGCTATCACCGGCCGGAGCCGCGGACCGATCTGGCGGAGGAGGTCCGCGCCGCGTGTTCCGCCGCGGCCGATGTCTCGGACGGGCTTCTGGCCGATGCCGGGCATGTGGCTCTGGCCAGCGGCACGGGCTGCGAAATCGATCTGGAGCGGGTGCCCCTGTCCCCGCCCGCCCGGCGCTGGCTGGCGCGCCAGACCGACCGGGCCGCGGCTCTTGTGTCACTGGCGACGGGGGGGGACGACTACGAGATCGTCGCCGCGGCTGATCCCGCGGTAGCGGCGCAGCTGACCCGATCCGGGGGCGAGGCGGGCCGGGGCTGGACGGACATCGGCGTTCTGGCCCCCGCGCCCGGCCTGGTGGCGCACATGTCCGGACAGCCGGTACAGGTGTCCCGCGCGGGCTGGTCGCATCTCGAGTGACCCAATCTTTACCCCATCCGGGCCATCATGGGGGTCTGGCTTACGGGATGCCCCTGATGATCCGACGCTCCATCCTCTCCGCGGCGCTTGCCGCCCTTGTCCTGTCCGGGCCCATGATGGCGGCGGCCGAGGAGAAGCCGAAGGAAGGCAAGGATGATCCGCTGATGACGCAGCAGGTGGATCTGATGCCCGTGGCGATCCCGATCCTCTATCACGACGTGCTGGTGAACTACGTGTTCGTCCGCATCCGGGTGCACCTGTTCCGGCCGACGGATGGCCCCACCATCCATACCAAGGAGCCCTATATCCGCGACAAGCTGGTCCGGACGGCCAACCGGACCTCCTTCAATGCCCCCAACGATCTGAACCGGGTGGATGCCGCCGCGATCGAGCAGATGTTGTTCAAGGTGATCGAGGGAATGGTCGGCCGGGGGGTGGTCCAGCGGGTGGAGATCTTCGAACAGACCCCGCAGAAGGGTCTTCCGCGCCCGAATCCTTGAGAATTCGGCTGTTGACGCTACGGGCGGTTGCTTCGCCCGGATGATTTTGCAAAGCTTGTGCAGCTTCTCGTTCGCCGGACGAGGGAATCTGCGCCCCTGAGACGCCGGAGCACGCCCTGCTCCAGAGTCCGGAGCGCAGGTGCCCCGCCGGCGAAGAAATCAAACCGTCACGTCGGGGGAGCTCAGGCGAGGGCGTACAACAATAGGGACGGAGATGAATAATCTTGTTTTGGTCATACTCGCGGGCTTGCTCGCGGTCGCGTATGGCGTCGTACAGACCGGAGCCCTGCTGAGGGCACCGGCCGGCAATGCCAAGATGCAGGAGATCGCCGCTGCGATCCAGGAAGGCGCTCAGGCCTATCTGCGTCGGCAATACATCACCATCGCCATGGTCGGTGCGGTGATCCTGGTGCTGCTGGGCGTCACGCTCGGCATCTATCCGGCCATCGGCTTCCTGATCGGGGCCGTCCTGTCCGGCGCGGCGGGCTTTGCCGGCATGCTGATCAGCGTCCGGGCCAATGTCCGCACCGCCGAGGCCGCCTCCAAGAGCCTCGATGCCGGGCTGTCCCTGGCGTTCCGCTCAGGTGCCGTCACCGGCATGTTCGTGGCGGGCTTCGCCCTGATCGGGGTGACCGGCTACTATGCCTACCTGACCCTCGGCCTGGGCTTCGACCCGGTCAGCCGGGACGTGGTGGACGCCCTGGTGGCCCTGGGCTTCGGTGCCTCGCTGATCTCCATCTTCGCCCGTCTGGGCGGCGGTATCTTCACCAAGGGGGCCGACGTGGGCGGCGACCTGGTGGGCAAGGTCGAGGCGGGCATTCCCGAGGATGACCCCCGCAACGCCGCCACCATCGCCGACAATGTGGGCGACAACGTGGGCGACTGCGCGGGCATGGCCGCGGACCTGTTCGAGACCTATGCGGTGACCACGGTGGCCACCATGGTGCTGGCGGCGATCTTCTTCCGCAGCGCCGGAGCGGCCATCATCAGCAACATGATGCTGCTGCCCCTGGCCATCTGCGCCGTGTGCATCGTCACCTCGATCCTGGGCACCTTCTTCGTCCGCCTGGGCAAGGACCGGAACATCATGGGCGCCCTCTACCGGGGCCTGATCGTCACCGGCATCACCTCCGTCGGCGCCGTCTACTGGGTGATCAACGCCCTGGTGACCGATCCGATCACGGTGATGGGCGTCAACGGCGTGCCGATCACCCTCACCGCCATGAACCTGTTCTGGTGCGGCGTCATCGGGCTTGCGGTCACCGCGGCCATCGTGGTGATCACCGAGTACTATACCGGCACGGGCTTCCGGCCGGTCCGCTCGGTGGCCAAGGCCTCGGAGTCCGGTCACGGCACGAACGTGATCCAGGGTCTGGCCGTGTCGCTGGAATCCACGGCGGCCCCCGCCATGGTGATCATCGTGGCCATCGTCGCCACCTATCTGCTGGGCAACCTGTTCGGCGTGGCCATCGCCACCACGACCATGCTGTCCCTGGCGGGCTTCATCGTCGCCCTCGACGCCTTCGGCCCGGTGACGGACAATGCCGGCGGCATCGCGGAAATGGCGGGTCTGCCGGCCGAGGTGCGGGTGTCCACCGACGCCCTGGACGCGGTGGGCAACACCACCAAGGCCGTGACCAAGGGCTATGCGATCGGTTCGGCGGGCCTCGGCGCGCTGGTGCTGTTCGCGGCCTACACCCAGGACCTGCACTACTTCTCCGATCCGGCCAACGCCAAGCTGTTCCCGGCCTTTGCGGGCATGGGGCAGGTGACGTTCGACCTGTCCAATCCCTTCGTCATCGTCGGCCTGCTGTTCGGGGGGCTGCTGCCCTTCCTGTTCGGCGGCATGTCGATGACGGCGGTGGGCCGGGCGGCCGGTGCCGTGGTCGAGGAAGTGCGTCGCCAGTTCCGGGAAATGCCCGGCATCATGACCTATGAGCAGAAGCCGGACTATGCCCGGGCGGTGGACATCCTGACCAAGGCCGCCATCCGCGAGATGATCGTTCCGTCGCTTCTGCCGGTGCTGTCGCCGATCGTCCTGTTCGTGGCGATCGCGGCCCTGCCGGGCGGGGGCAAGGTCAATGCCTTTGCCGCCCTCGGGGCCATGCTGATCGGTGTGATCGTGACCGGCCTGTTCGTGGCCATCTCGATGACCTCCGGCGGCGGAGCCTGGGACAATGCCAAGAAGTACATCGAGGAGGGCCATTACGGTGGCAAGGGATCCGAGGCGCACAAGGCCGCGGTGACCGGTGACACCGTCGGCGATCCCTACAAGGATACCTCCGGCCCGGCCGTGAACCCGATGATCAAGATCACGAACATCGTGGCCCTGCTGCTCCTGGCCGTCCTGGCCAAGGGTCTGGTCGGCTAGTCCTCCGTTCGGCACTCGCCGGACAAGGAAACGCCCCGGAGGTCAGCCTCCGGGGCGTTTTTCTGTCTGGAGCGACGGTCAGGCCAGCGGGCCAGCGGGTCGGCGGGCCTCAGCGACCGGGGCCGCGGGGATTGCCGGGGTCGTTGTCCTGGGGAAGCATGCCGCCGCGGCCGAGGCCGCCGAGGATCTGTTCGATCACCGACAGTTCGCGGCCGCGGGTGGGGGTCTCGCGCTTGTCGAAGGCGATCTGGTAGCCGTCGGTCAGGGTGTAGGACTTCACCGCCGTCACCCGCTCGTCGGCCTTGTCGAAGCGGATCTCGTAGATCTGCCGCTGGCGGACCCTAGGCTTGTAGTAGGAGTACTTGTCGGAAATCTGGGTCACGTAGAACCAGATGTTCGGATCGAAGGAGGCCCGCACCGACGGGGACCCCAGCTTGGTCAGGACCGTGGAGCGGGAGTCCTCCCCGACCTTGATCTGTTCGGGACGCACGTCCTGCACCTGGAAACCGTTGTAGGAGGTGATCGGCGCGCAGGCTGTCGCCCCCAGGGCGAGGCACGCGGCAACGGCAAGACAGGCGGTCCGGTTCATGATCGATCCTGGTTGGCGGCGTGATCCATGCGAATTTCACCGCAAGAGACTTTGACCTAACCCGCGGTCGTCCCTAGTTCAATGGTTCTGGTTCATTGGGCACGAGGATGACCGTGCCGCACGGCGAAAAAGGGGCAGGAATGTTCAAGAGGCTGTTTCGGCCCGATCGAAGCCGCACTGCAGGCGCTGCCCTCTATGCGCAGTGTGCGGCGGCGGCGCGGACGCCGGTCTTCTATCAGGCCCTGGCCGTGCCCGACACGGTGGAGGGCCGGTTCGAGATCTATGCCCTGCATGTGCTTCTGGTGATCGACCGGCTGCGCGGAGAGGGCGAACAGGCCTCGGCGGTCAGCCAGGCCCTGTTCGACGCCCTGCTGCGAGGGCTGGACGACGGCCTGCGGGAGATGGGGGTCGGTGACCTGTCCGTGGGCAAGAAGATGCGCAAGCTGGGCGAGGCGCTCTATGGCCGGGCCCGGAACCTGGACCGGGCGCTGGCAGCCCTGCCGGCCACCGCGGAGCTGCAGGAGCTGCTGACCCGCACCGTCTATGCCGGGGTGGAGGCCCCGCCGGTGCCTCAGCTGATCGGCTGGATCGAGGCCACCCGGGCGAAACTGGCCGGACAGCCCCTCGAACAGCTCCTGGAGGGGCATGTGGACCTGGGAGGGCAACCCCTGTGAGCGACCAGATCTGGCCGGTGGCCGTGAGATTCTCCGAAGTGGACCGGCGGGACGTGACCCTCGACCTCGTGGCGGACGAGGCGGTGCGGGCCGCCATCGCCCGGCAGCTGGACCTGGTGTCCCTGTCCCGGTTCGAGGCGACCGTCCGCCTCAGCGCGTGGCTGGACGGCGCGGTGCTGGAAGGGCGTTGGCTGGCGGACCTGGAGCAGTCCTGTGTCGTGACCCTCGATCCGGTGGCGGCGGCCCTGTCGGGTCAGTTCTCCGTCCGGCTGCTGCCGCTCGGCAGTCCCAACACGCCGCAGGACGAGCCCGACGCCGTCATCGATCCGGACGCCGACGATCCGCCGGACATGGTGGAGGGCCCGACCATCCCGGTGGGCGACTATCTGGTGGAGCACCTGGCCCTCGAGCTGGATCCGTTCCCGCGCAAGCCGGGCGCGGTGTTCGTCCCGCCGGAGGAACCGGGCGTGATCACGCCCTTCGCCGTGCTGAAGGACCTGGCGACGAAAAACCGCTCGGACAAGCCGGGCTAATCCGCAACCAGCCGGGGCGGGCGCTTGCATCACCGGACATGGGCGCTAAGGTCCGGGCCCGGCGGGTGACCCGAATTTCGGCGGCCCTGCTGATTCTTTCGGCCGGAGATCGGGTCCGGCCCCAGGGAGTTCCATCCGGCGCCGTGTCTGACCCAATAGTTCTTTCGATTGACGCCATGGGAGGCGATCACGGCCCGCCGGTGACGGTGGCCGGGGCCGACCTTGCCCTGGACCGCTTCGGCACCCGGCCGGTCCGCTTCCTGTTCCACGGCGACGAGGCCCGCATCCGGGCGGAACTGGCGCGATATCCCCGGCTCGCGGACCGCGCCTCGGTCCGCCACACCGAGACTGTGATCTCCGGCGACGAGAAGCCCGCCCAGGCGCTGCGTCGGGGCAAGGGCACCAGCCTGTGGAACGCCGTCGAGGCCCTGCGCGCCGGGGACGCCCATGCCGCCGTGTCCGGAGGCAATACCGGGGCCCTGATGGCCATTTCCAAGCTGATCCTGCGGATGGTGGGCGGGTCCGACCGCCCGGCGATCGTGGCCGGCTGGCCGACCCTGACGGGCGTCACGGCCGTGCTGGATGTCGGGGCCAATATCGACTGCGATGCCGACCAGCTGGTGGAGTTCGCGATCCTGGGATCGGCCTTCTATGCCGCAGTTTACGGGGGGGACGGGGCCCCGCGCCCGACCGTGGCGCTGCTGAACGTGGGCTCAGAGGACATGAAGGGCCACCAGGAGGTGCGCGATGCCCATGCCATCCTGCGCGCCGGCAAGCTGGACCTGGACTATCGCGGCTTCGTCGAGGGCAACGACATTGCCATGGGGGCGGTGAACGTCATCGTCACCGACGGCTTCACCGGCAATGTGGCCCTGAAGACGGGGGAGGGGATGGCCCGCTTCTTTGCCGCCACGCTGCGCGAGGCCCTGAGTTCCAGCCTGATGAACAAGGCCGGCGCGGTCCTCGCGTCCGGGGCCCTGAAGGCCCTCAGGACCCGCCTCGACCCCAGCTCCGTCAACGGCGGTCCCCTGCTCGGCCTGAACGGCACCGTGGTGAAGAGCCACGGCGGGGCCGACGCCCGGGGCCTGGCCAATGCCTATCTGGTCGCTGCCAACCTCGCCGGCAGCACCTATCTCCAGGACGTGGCGCGGAACATGGCGCGGCTCTCCGCACCGGACGCGAGCCCTGAGGTGGAACCCTCGACGGGGAGTGCGGCGTGACGGTGATCCGCAGTGTGATGACCGGGGTAGGGGGCTATCTGCCGCCGGACGTGGTGACCAATGACGACCTTGCCCGCACCGTCGATACCTCCGACGCCTGGATCCGGGAGCGGACGGGCATCCGGGCCCGGCACCGGGCGGCGCCGGACCAGGCGACCTCCGACCTGGCGGTGGAGGCGGCCCGGGCGGCCCTGACCGATGCCGGGATCACCGCCGCGGACATCGACCTGATCATCGTGGCCACCACCACGCCGGACCTGACCTTCCCCGCCGTGGCCGCCATGGTCCAGCGCAAGCTGGGCGCGCCGGTGGGCATCGCCTTCGACGTCCAGGCGGTGTGCAGCGGCTTTGTCTATGCCATGGCCGTGGCCGACGGCTTCCTGACCCGCGGCCATGCCCGCCGGGCCCTGGTGATCGGGGCGGAGTGCATGACCCGCCTGCTCGACTACCAGGACCGCACCACCTGCGTGCTGTTCGGCGACGGGGCCGGGGCCGTGGTGCTGGAGGCGCAGGAAGCGGCCGGGACGCCGCAGGATCGCGGCCTGATCGGCTTTGCGCTCCGGTGCGACGGCACCAAGCAGGACCTGCTCTATGTGGACGGCGGACCGTCCACCACCGGCAGCGTCGGCCATCTGCGCATGCAGGGCCAGCAGGTCTTCCGCAATGCCGTCGTCAACATCGCCGAGGCGGTGGAGGCCGCGGCCCGGGCCGCCGGCATCGCGGTCCAGGACGTGGACTGGTTCATTCCCCACCAGGCCAACCAGCGGATCCTGCTGGGCGTGGCCCATCGCCTGGGGCTGGACGAGGCCAAGGTGGTGTCCACCGTGGCAGACCATGCCAACACCTCCGCCGCCTCGATCCCCCTGGCCCTGGCCACGGCCATGGCCGACGGGCGGGTGAAGCGGGGGGACCTGCTGCTGATGGAGGCCATGGGCGGCGGTCTGACCTGGGGTGCCTGCGCCGTCCGATTCTAGGGGCCGATCCAGAGTCCTTTCGAACCCTTTGACTTCCCGTGGTTTTCGCGGCATCAACGATGTTGGCTGTTTTCTATCGGGGCGGGGTAATATGACAAAAGGCCGCACATTGACGCGCGCGGACCTGGCCGAAGCGGTGCATCAGGACGTGGGACTGACCCGTCAGGATTGCGCCGGTCTGGTGGAGCGCACCCTCGACCTGGTCGCCGAGGCCCTCGAGGCGGGCGAAACCGTCAAACTGTCCGGGTTCGGTGTGTTCCAGGTCCGTGCCAAGCGGGCCCGCATGGGGCGCAATCCCAAGACCGGCGCGCCGGCGGCCATCGACCCCCGCCGGGTCATCAGCTTCCGCGCCTCCCAGGTGATGAAGGCGCAGATCGACGGCTCCCCCGCCGCCCACGCCAACGGGGAACAGGAGCGCTGACCGTGACGGTCGCGAAGGGCCCCGACGCGTTTCGCACGATCTCCGAAGCCGCGGTGGAACTCGGCGTGCCGCAGCACGTCCTGCGGTTCTGGGAAACCAAGTTCTCCTTCATCCGCCCCATGAAGCGGGCGGGCGGACGGCGCTTCTACCGGCGCCAGGACATCGAGATCCTGCGCGGGGTGCGGACCCTGCTCCACGACGAAGGCTACACGATCAAGGGCGTCCAGCGCCTGCACAAGGAGCAGGGGGCGAAGTGCCTGCTGGCCGCGGCCGGCGGCGGCGGTGCCGACACCCGACCGGAGGCCGCACCCGCAGCGGCACCCTCGATGGCGCTCGCCGGAACCCCCTTGTCCGACACCACCCGGGCCCGTCTGAACGAGGTGCTGGACGATCTGGAATCGGTCAAGGCGCGCATCGACCGACTGCTGGCAAGGTCCTGACCGGAGGGCTCCGGAGGAGGGGCCCGCTTTTTCCGTGATGTTGGAGACTTTCCGCATTGCCGCCGACGAGGGGGCTCTCTATAACGCCCGTCCACTGAGATGTCGGAGCGTAGCGCAGCCTGGTAGCGCACTTGACTGGGGGTCAAGGGGTCGTGGGTTCGAATCCCGCCGCTCCGACCATTTTCCGAACCGGCCCCCCAGCTTGCCGGTTCAGGACCAGACCCTGGTCCATTCGTCCTCTACGGTCGTTCAGCCTTCGCCGCCGCCCCGATTCATCCAGCTCAGCAGCGGCAGGATCGGCGCACCCCAGGCGAGGCCCGCCACGGCGAAATAGACGCCCTTCACCCAGGCCAGGTCCGGCAGGTGTTCGCCCACCATTACCACCCCCACGGCATAGGCGCAGACAAAGGCCACCAGCAGGAAGGCCCCGATGAATTTCCGTGTCCGCACGCCCATTTCGTCGCTCCCCGACCTGTCGGCCGCCGCCGCTTCCCGCTAGATAGGGGTTTTGCCGCCGGAATACACTTCTCTTTGCTCAGGCCCCTGATCCCCGTGGACGGACGCGCTGCCAGGCGCTAGTCAGCAGGGTTCTTGCTCAAGGAAGTATCAGGCCATGCGCTGGAGCTACAATCTGGAAAGGTCCTATTCCGCGGCCTTGTGGCTCTTCGCCGTGGCGGGTCTGGTCTATGCCATGGTGGTGGTCGGCGGCGCGACCCGGCTGACGGGGTCGGGCCTGTCCATCACCGAATGGAAGCCGATCCTGGGGGTGATCCCGCCGATCAGCGAGCATGGCTGGGCCGAGGCCTTCGAGAAGTACAAGCACATCCCCCAGTACCGCTTCATCAATGCCGGCATGACGCTGGCGGCGTTCAAGGGCATCTACTGGTGGGAGTGGGCGCACCGGCTGCTGGGTCGGATCGTGGGCCTGGTGTTCATCGTCCCGTTCGTGGCCCTGCTGGCGACCCGGTCGATCCCGCGGCGCCTGATCTGGCGGTGCTGGGTGCTGCTGGTGCTGGGCGGTCTGCAGGGTTTTGTCGGCTGGTGGATGGTGTCCAGCGGCCTGGACCGAGGGGTCGCCGTGGCCCCGGAGCGTCTGGCCGTCCATCTGGGGATGGCCCTGATCATCTTCAGCGGCTGTGTCTGGACGGGGCTGGAAGCCTGGTTCGGACGGGGTCGCAACGTGCTGGGCATGGACACGCCATGGCGCTGGTCCGCCGGCGGTCTGGTGGGCCTGACCTATCTCCAGTGCCTGCTGGGGGCCCTGGTGGCCGGCAACCATGCGGGGCGGGTCTACAATGACTGGCCGATGATGAACGGCCGCCTGATCCCGAGCGACTATGTGGAAGCGGCCCGCGGGCTCGGGGCCTCCCTGGTCCATGGCCAGGCTGCGGTCCAGTTCAATCACCGCCTTGTGGGCTATGTCCTGTTCACAGCCGTGATCCTGTTCGCGGTTCAGGTGACCCGGGCCCGGGGCGTGGCGCAGCCGGTCCGCCGGACCAGCTACTGGCTGGCGGGGCTGGTCCTGCTGCAGGCTCTCCTCGGCATATTCACCCTGCGCATCGGCGACCCCCTGTGGCTGGCCATGTGCCACCAGATCTTCGCCGTGGTGGTGCTGACCTGGTCGATCCTGCTGGCCTGGCGGGCCCTGCGGAACTGAGCTTTCCTCGAAATAGTTGCGGTATCATATTACCGAAACTGAAAAGATGAGCAAAAACAACGGGATTGCGCCTGTTTGCACAAACAGTCCTGTTGACATGGGCCGTCGTCCCCCCTAGACACCCCGCTTCCGTCGTTCGTGCCGCCGTCAGGGGGCGCGGGTGACCTCATCATCTGGATGACTTTCGATGCAAAAGACCACGGTTTCGCTGAAGCCGGCGGACGTCGAGAAGAAGTGGATCGTGATTGACGCAGAGAACGCCGTCGTGGGCCGCCTCGCTTCCTTCATCGCCATGCGTCTTCGCGGCAAGCACCGCCCCGACTACACCCCCCATGTGGACTGCGGCGACTTTGTCGTCGTCGTGAACGCCGACAAGGTGAAGTTCACCGGCCGCAAGCTCGACCAGAAGACCTACTACTGGCACACGGGCCATCCGGGCGGCATCAAGGAACGGACCGCGGGCAAGATCCTCGGCGGCCGCTTCCCGGAACGCATCCTGATGAAGGCGGTGGAGCGCATGCTCCCCAAGGAAAGCCCTCTGGCCCGCAAGCAGCTGACCCACCTGCGGGTCTATGCCTCGGCCGAGCATCCGCACGAAGCCCAGGCCCCTGAAACAATCGCGTTCGCCGACCTGAACGCCAAGAACGTTCGGAGCCAGTAATCATGTCCGACACCCCCCAGACGGAAGCCGCCACCGGCTTCGACGCCCTGAAGGGCCTCGGCACCGTCGCCGCCGAATCCTCGGCGCCGAAGGAACCGCAGATCGACAAGTACGGTCGCGCCTACGCCACCGGAAAGCGCAAGAACGCCATTGCCAAGGTGTGGATCAAGCCGGGCTCCGGCAAGATCACCATCAATGACCGGGACCAGACGGTGTATTTCGCCCGTCCGGTGCTGCGCATGATGATCGCCCAGCCGCTGGCCGTGTGCGACCGCTCCACCCAGTTCGACGTGGTCGTCTCGGTGAAGGGCTCGGGCCTGTCCGGTCAGGCCGGCGCGATCCGTCACGGCATCTCCAAGGCGCTCACCTATTACGAGCCGGGCCTGCGTCCGGTGCTGAAGCCGCACGGCTTCCTCACCCGCGACAGCCGCGTGGTCGAGCGCAAGAAGTACGGCCGTGCCAAGGCGCGTCGTAGCTTCCAGTTCTCCAAGCGCTAAACCGCTCGGTATCTGCGATATCGGAAGGGGCGCTTCGGGGAACCGAGGCGCCCTTTTCGTTTGTGCTGCTGCGTTCTGATCCACGGAGGCGACCATGGCCCTGAAGGTGTTCATCGACGGCGAGGCGGGGACCACCGGCCTGCAGATCCGCGACCGGCTGACGCCGCGACCGGACGTGGCCCTGATCCAGCTGCCCGACGACCGGCGCAAGGAGACCGCGGCCCGCCGTGAGGCCCTGAATGCCGCCGACATCGTCATCCTGTGCCTGCCGGACGACGCCGCGCGGGATGCCGTGCGGCTGATCGACAACCGGACCACCCGGGTGATCGACGCCTCCACCGCCTTCCGCATCGCGCCGGACTGGGTCTACGGCTTTCCGGAGCTGGCCCCGGGCCAGCGGGACGCCGTCCGCCAGGCGATGCGGGTGTCCAACCCCGGCTGCTATCCCACGGGCTTCCTGGCCCTGGTGCGGCCGCTCGTGGTGGCCGGTCTGGTGCCCGCCGACTGGCCGGTCACCGTGAACGCCGTGTCCGGCTATACGGGCGGCGGCAAGGCCATGATCGCCGAGTTCGAGGACGAGGGGGGGGCGACCTACAGCCACGACGCCTACCGGATCTATGCCACCCATCTCGGCCACAAGCATGTGCCGGAGATGCAGCGGCATGCCGGCCTTGCGCATCCGCCGCTGTTCACCCCGGCGGTCGGGCGCTACGCCCAGGGGATGATCGTGGAGGTGCCTCTGCAGCTGTTCGCCCTGCCGACCCGTCCCTCCCTCGAGCGGGTGCGCGAGGTGCTCGCCGCCGCCTATGCGGGGGAGCGGTTCGTCAGCGTGGCCACGGCGGAGGAGACCGCGAACCTGAAGGCCCTGCAGCCGGAGGCCCTGAACGGGACCAACGCCCTGAAGCTCTTCGTGTTCGGGGATGCGGCCGCGGGCCAGGCCCGGCTGGTGGCCCTGCTGGACAATCTGGGCAAGGGCGCGTCGGGCGCGGCGGTGCAGAGCCTGAACCTGATGGCGGGCTTCGACGAGGCCACGGGCCTGTGAGGCCGTGACGGGGCCTGAAGCCCCGTCTGCCCGTCAGGCGGCGTCGGAGCGCACCTTCACATAGGTGCCCGGCGCATCGCCCAGGGGCTTCAGCGGTCCCTTGGCCGGATCCCGCGCCGGGACCTTCTTGCCGGACAGGGGGGCCAGCCAGCCCAGCCAGTGCGGCCACCAGCTGCCCGGATGCTCCACCGCCCCGGCCTGCCATTCCTCGAGGGTGTCGGGGAGGGCGTCATTGGTCCAGTGCTGGTACTTCTTCGCGTCCGGATGGTTGATCACCCCGGCGATGTGACCGGAGCCCGCCAGCGTCATCCGGGTCGGGCCGCCGAACAGCTTGGCCCCCCGAAACACCGAGCGCATGGGGGCGATGTGGTCCTCGCGGCTCGCCTGGACATAGACCGGCTGGGTGATGGCCCCCGGGTCGAGGTGGACCCCGGCCAGCTCCAGCGTACCCCTGGACAGGGCATTGTCCTGATAGAAGCGGCGAAGATACTGCATGTGCAGGGTCTTGGGCATGCGCGTCTGGTCGGAGTTCCAGAACAGAAGGTCGAAGGGCGTCGGGTCCTTGCCCATCAGGTAGTTGTTCACGAAGAACGACCAGATCAGGTCATTGGCCCGCAGCATGTTGAAGGTCTCGGCCATGGCCGCCCCCGGCAGCACGCCGCCCGCGGCATCCATGCGGCGTTCCAGGTCCTTCAGCCACTCCTCGTTGGTGAACATCAGGAGGTCGCCGGCCTCGGCGAAGTCCTGCTGGGCGGCGAAGAAGGTGGCGGAACGGATGGAGGTGTCGCCGATGGCCGCCATGTGGGCGAGGGTACAGGCCAGCGCCGTGCCGCCGATGCAGTAGCCCACGGTGTTGACCTGCTCCACCTTGCACTGGCGCATCACCTGGCGGACCGCCTCGTAGAAGCCCTCCGCCATGTAGTCCTCGAGGGACTTGGTGGCGAGGCTCGGGTCCGGGTTCACCCAGGAGGTGACGAACACCGTGATTCCCTGGGCCGTCAGCCAGCGGATCATGGAGTTCTCGGGCCGCAGGTCCAGGATGTAGAACTTGTTGATCCAGGGCGGGAAGATCAGCAGGGGAATCTCGTAGACCGACTCGGTCGTGGGGGAGAACTGCAGCAGCTCGAACAGCTCGTTGCGGAACACCACCTTGCCGGGGGCGGTGGCCACGTTCTCGCCGACCTTGAAGCGTTCGAACTCCGTCTGGCTGATGGCCAGCTGGCCGCCGCCCCGGGCGAGGTCCGCGGCAAAGTTCTCCGCCCCCTTCAGGATGCTGGCCCCTTGCGTCTCCACCGCCTTGCGCAGGGCCGCGGGGTTGGAAATCAGGAAGTTGGACGGGGCGAAGGCGTCGGTCAGGGCCTTGGTGAAGAACTCCACCCGCCGCCGGCTCATGGGATCGACGCCGTCCACGTGGGTGACGAGGTCGTTCAGCCAGTTGGACGTGACCAGATAGGACTGCTTCATCACATCGAAGGCGATGTTCTCCCGCCATTCCGGGTCGTTGAAGCGCTTGTCGCCCTTGGCCGGTTCCACCACCGGGTCGGCTTCCTGGCCGTAGATGCGGCGGCTGGTGGCGCTCCACAGCTCCATGTAGCGGTTGAACAGGTCCGCCTGGGCTCGCATCATGTTCTGCGGCTGGTTGGCCAGCTGGCTCATCACGTCGACCATGGCCGAGCCCACATGGAACGGGTCCGGGGACAGGGCCGCCGGACGCTCCGCCTGTCGCAGGGCGGATTCGGCAATGGCTCCCTGGGCCGTCACCGCCGCCTTGGCCAGGTTGAGGGACAGGGTCTCGAGGGTCTTCAGCTGGTCGGGCGTCAGCATCTTGATCGGATCGGCGGGCTTCGACGCCTCTGCCCGGGCCTCCGCGGCGGCCTGGGACGCGGCATGGGCCCTGGCGGTCTGGGAGTTGGCGGCCCGGGCCGCGTCGGAGAGGGCGAATTCCGGGGAGGTCGCAGGCGCGGGGCGACGCGCCGTCCTGGCCGCGGACCTGGCAGGCGGAGCGGAGGCGGCCTTCGGCTTCGGCGCGGGCTTTGTTTTCGCCTTAGCCTTCGGCTTCGCCGCCGCCTTCGGTGCGACGGCGGGGGCAGCGGCCTTGGCGGGGGCCTTGGCCACAGGCGCGGTCGCTTCGGCCGCCTTCCTGGCCCGGGCGGGCCGGGCCTTCGGTTCCGGGGTCGGCACGGGCTGCGCGACCGAAGCCTTGCGGGAGCGGGCGGTCTTCCCCTGCGGGCCCTGCGTTGCCTTCTTCGCCATGCGCCATCTCCGTGGGAGTCGTGCGCCAGCTTACCACTCTTTGCATTGTGGTCGATGATCGCATAAGACCGGAAACACGATGTTTGATGCTGCAGATCTTCCGCGCCGCCTTCGCAAGGGTGCCTGGATGTCGGCCGCGGCCCTGCTGGCCGTGGCGGGCCTGGTGTCCGGCTGTTCCGACCTGAGCGAGGTGATGTCCCTGGACCCCGGCGGGGTCTCGCCCACCTCTCCGGTGGCGAGGCAGACGGTGGCGGCGTCCCGCGCCAATGTCACCGCGCCGCGCCTTGCGGACATTCCCCCGGTTCCGAAGGGTCTGATCCCGCCGGATGTGGTCAAGGGCTCCGTCATCCGGCTGGTGTCGGAGCGGCGGTCCCTCAACGACCTGATCTTCGCCCTGCCGCCGGCGCCGACGGATACCGACCGGTTCCTGGCAACCACAAGGGATGTCCTGGATGCCCGCGGCCTGACCCCGCCGCCGGAGGATCAGCCGGCCCGGACCGAAGCCTTCGCCAGCGAGATCCGGACCAATCTCCAACCGCCGCCGATCCCTGCGGAGCCTGCGCCCCATCGCTGATACGGCGAGACCGGCATCTCCTACCGGCGGCCCGGTGCGGGCCCGCCTTCACTCCACTCACCATCTGGGCAGAACTCATGGACTTAGCGCGGCGCACCGTAAGGATCGGACTGGCAGGCGTCGGTGTGGTCGGCCAGGGGCTGGTCCGGTTTCTCCAGTCGGAGCCGGATTTCGCGCCCGCGGGCGGCACCGCGGTGATCACCGGCGTCTCCGCCCGGGACCGGACCCGGGCGCGGGACGTTTCACTGGACGGCTATGCCTGGTTCGACGACCCGGTGGCCCTGGCCCTGTCCGACGACAATGACGTCTTCATCGAGCTGATCGGCGGGTCCGAGGGCCCGGCCCGCAAGGCGGTGGAGGCGGCTCTGGGCAAGGGCAAGCCCGTGATCACCGCCAACAAGGCGCTGCTGGCGGTGCATGGCCCCCAGCTCGCGGCGCTGGCCGAGCGCACCGGCGCGGCACTGCTGTTCGAGGCCGCGGTCATGGGCGGAACCCCCGCCGTGAAGATGCTGCGCGAGGGCCTGGTCGGGGACGAGGTCACCCGGGTGGCGGGCATCCTCAACGGCACCTGCAACTTCATCCTGTCGGACATGGAGCAGAGCGAGCGGAGCTTTGCCGACGTCCTCGCCGACGCCCAGGCCCGCGGCTTTGCCGAGGCCGACCCGACCACCGACATCGGCGGCTTCGATGCCGGACACAAGATCGCCCTTCTGGGGGCGCTGGCCTTCGGCGCGGCCCCGAACTTCTCGGCGGTGGAGGTGGTCGGCATCGACCAGATCGAGCTCCTCGACATCCGGCTGGCCCGGGACCTGGGCTTCCGCATCAAGCTGATCGCGGAGGCCTACAAGGTCGGCGACCTGGCCAGTGTCAGCGTGGCGCCTGCCCTGGTGCCGCTTGCCCATCCCCTGGCCCAGGCCGGCGGGGTGCTCAACGCCCTGTTCATCGAGGGTCGCCGGATCGGCCGGATCTTCCTCCAGGGACCAGGCGCTGGGGCCGGGCCGACGGCCGCGGCCGTGGCGGCGGACATTGCCGACCTGATGACCGGCGCGACCCGTCCGGTCTTCCAGCGTCCGGCCAAGGCGCTCCAGCCGCTCCAGCCCGCCGATCCCGCCGCCCGCCGCACCGGCGTCTACATCCGGGTCATGGTGGCCGACCGTCCGGGGGTGATCGCAGCGGTGACTGACGCAATCGCCCGGGCGGGTCTGTCCATCGACAGCTTCCTGCAGCGCAGCGTGCAGAATTCCGGTCTGGTGCCGATTGTCCTGACCACCCAGGTGGCATCGGAGGCGGCCATCCGCGACGCCGTGGCCCATATTGCGGCGCTTGACGCCGTGGTCGAACCGCCGCGGACGATTCGTATCGCCAATATCTGAGATTCAGGTAGAACCTCGTCCCAACTCCCGTCTGATTGACAAGAAAACATCTGGAGACGTCCCATGACTGCAAGCGCCGCGCCCCCCGCCCTCGGCTCGCTGGACCGAAACCTTGCGCTGGACGCGGCCCGCGTCACCGAGGCTGCGGCCATTGCGGCCGAGCGTCTGGCCGGTTGCGGGGACGAGAAGGCCGCCGACCAGGTGGCCGTGGACGCCATGCGCACGGCCCTGAACCAGCTGGACATCTCCGGCATCATCGTCATCGGCGAGGGCGAGCGGGACGAGGCCCCGATGCTCTACATCGGCGAGAAGGTCGGCACCGGGAAGGGCCCGGCCGTTGACATCGCGCTGGACCCGCTGGAAGGCACCACCCTGACCGCCAAGGCCATGGCCAATGCCCTGGCCGTGGTGGCCTTCGCCCCCGGCGGCGGCATGCTGCACGCGCCGGACACCTACATGGACAAGATCGCCATCGGGCCGGGCTATCCGGCCGGACTGGTGGACCTGGACGCCTCGCCCGCGGACAATGTGAAGGCGCTGGCCAAGGTCAAGGGCGTGACGCCGGACAAGATCACCGCCTGCGTCCTGGACCGCCCGCGGCACAAGGACATCATTGCCAGCCTGCGCTCCGTCGGGGCCCGGGTGCACCTGATCTCCGACGGGGACGTGGCCGGGGTGATGAACACCGCCGACCCCGACACCGGGATCGACATCTACATCGGCCAGGGGGGCGCGCCGGAGGGCGTGCTGGCCTGCGCGGCCCTGAAGTGCGTCGGCGGCCAGTTCCAGGGTCGGCTGGTGTTCCGCAACGAGGACGAGAAGGCCCGCGCCCGTCGCCTCGGCCTGAAGGATGCCGACTTCGACCGCAAGTACGCCCTGGACGAGCTCGTGCGCGGCGATGCGGTCTTCTCCGCCACCGGCGTGACGGACGGGGCCCTGCTGGACGGGGTGAAGATCCGCGACGGCTACATCCACACCCACACGGTGGTGATGACCTCCGCAACCGGCACGGTCAGCACGATCCGCACCAAGCATCGCCTCTGATGCCGGTCGCCGGCGGCGAAGCGGAATCCGAGGCGTCGCCGACGGGGACCGACGCGCCGCAGGGGGCGTTTCTCGAGGTCTACAGCTCCCTGACCGGCCGCCGGTGGCAGATGCGCCCGGCTGGGCCGGATCAGGTGCGGACCCTGATGCGGGCGGAGGGCCTGAGCGAGCCCCTGGCCCGGGCGCTGGTGTCCCGCGGGGTCACCCCCGCCACCGTGCGCGACTTCCTCGACCCCACCCTGAAGGCGCTGTTTCCCGATCCGTCGAGCTTCGCCGACATGGACCGCGCCGCGGCCCTCCTGGTGGAGGCCGTGGAGGACGGGCGGCCGACCGTGGTCTTTGCCGACTATGACGTGGACGGGGCCACCAGCGCGGCCCTGCTGGTTCGCTGGTTCCGGCAGATGGGCCGGACGCTGGGCATCTATGTCCCGGACCGGGAACGGGAGGGCTACGGCCCCACCCCCGCCGTCTTCCGCAAGCTGAAGGACCAGGGGGCGGCCCTGGTGATCACCGTGGACTGCGGCGCGGCGGCGGAGATCGCCCTGGCCACCGCCGCGGAGATCGCCCTGCCGGTCGTGGTCATCGACCATCACATGATGCGGGCCACGCCCCCGCCCGCGGCGGCCCTGGTCAATCCCAACCGGGCCGACTGCCGGTCGGGCCAGGGCAACCTGGCCGCCGCCGGGGTGGTCTTCGTGCTGCTCGCCGCCCTGAACCGGGAAGCCCGCCGCCGGGGGCTGTTCGATGCCGGCCGGCCCGAGCCGGACCTGCGCCAGTGGCTCGATCTGGCGGCCCTGGGGGCCGTGTGCGACGTGACCCGGCTGACCGGCTTCAACCGGGCGCTGACCGCCCAGGGGCTCAAGGTGCTCTCCAGCTGGCGCAATCCGGGCCTGCGGGCCCTGGCCGACGTCGCCGTGACCGGGGGCGAGGCCACCACCTTCCATGCGGGCTTCGTCCTGGGTCCGCGGATCAATGCGGGGGGGCGGATAGGGCGGGCCGACGTGGGGGCGCGGCTCCTGTCCACCGACGACCCGGAGGAGGCCCGCGGTCTGGCCGCAGAGCTCGATGCCTTCAACGAACAGCGCAAGGAGATCGAGGCCGACACCCTGGCGGAGGCAGAGCGTCAGCTGGCCCGGGCCGACGGGCCGGTGCTGATCGCGGCGGGGGAGGGGTGGCGCCCCGGTGTGGTTGGCATTGTCGCCGGTCGGTTGCGGGAACGTCATCGACGTCCGGTGATCGTCATCGGCATCGACCCGGAGACCGGGATCGGCAAGGGCTCTGGCCGGTCGCAGCCCGGGGTGAACCTGGGACGGGGCATCCAGGCGGCCTACGATGCCGGACTGCTGCTGGCCGGGGGCGGGCACGCCATGGCCGCCGGGCTGACCATCGAGGCCGGCCGGATCGACGAGCTGCGACGGTTCCTCACAACGACTCTCGGCGACGAATCCGCCCGGGCGACGGAAGCCGACTGCGTGGAGATCGACGCCCTCCTCACCCCCGGATCGGCGGACCGGGCCCTGTGGACGGACTTCAACCGTCTGGCGCCCTTCGGACCCGGCAATCCCGAAGGCGTGTTCGCGTTTGCCGATGTCCGGCCCCTGCGGCCCATGGCCATGAAAGGCGGCCATGTGCGGTGCGACCTCGTGGACCTTCGCGGCGCGCGCCTGAAGGCCGTGGCCTGGCGCGCCGCCGAGACGGAGCTGGGTCGGCGGCTGCTGGGGGGCGAAAGCAGCCTCCACGTGGTGGGTCGGCTGAAGCCGGACGACTGGCAGGGACGGGAGAGCGTGCAGCTGGAAATCGAGGATGCCGCCGATCCGAGGCAGCGCTGATCCGCGGATGCGGCCTCTCGTCGCATTTTCTGCGACAGGGGTCTTGCGCGGCGCAGCGTCGCTTTGTATACGGCGTCCTCCGCGGACGGGCCCTTCGTCTATCGGTTAGGACACCAGATTTTCATTCTGGGAAGAGGAGTTCGACTCTCCTAGGGCCTACCACCGCTGTGCTGCATGTACGCTCAAATGCTCGCAGCCCTTTACTCCACGATTTTCGCGTCACAGGATAATTTTCCTGTGTTAAGCTGAATCATTCGCCTCGGGGTTTGGGTGGATGCGAGGGGCTAATGTCGACTGGCTTTTTTGAGGATGCGGAGCCCGCATCGGAGTCCGTTCGGATCGGTGGCCGGGTCAAGTGGTTTGATCCTGGCAAGGGCTACGGCTTTATTGTTCCGGATGATCCGTCCCTGACCGATCTCAAGGACGTCCTGCTGCATGTCACCAGCCTGCGACAGTGCGGGCGCGATCATGCCCTCGAAGGCTCCCTGGTGGTGTGCGAGGCGGTGCGGCGGCCCAAGGGCTGGCAGGTCTCGACCATCGTGGAACTGGACGAGACCACGGCCGTGCCGGCGGCGGCGCGGACCCACGACCATGCCCGCAATGACGGTCTCGGAGATTTCGGCGGGGCGCGGACCACGCGCTCGCCGGGCTGGTCCGCAGTCCGTCCCGCCGGTGGCGGCGAGGCCCCGCCGGAGCGGGCCAAGGTCAAGTGGTTCAACCGGACCAAGGGCTATGGCTTCGTGGTGCGGGACAATGCGCCGGGAGACATCTTCGTGCACATCGAGGTCCTGCGTCGCTGCGGTTTCGAGGACCTGCAGCCCGGGGATGACGTGATGGTGCGGTTCTCCACCGGTCCGAAGGGGCTGGTGGTGGCGGACATCGAGCCTTTGACGCAGGCCTAGGCCCCGGCCTATAGCTCCCGAAACGAGGGGATGGGTGATGCGGCGCGGTTTCAATGCCATTGGTCTGATGTCGGCGGCGATGGTGCTCATCGGCCTGACGGGTCTCGCCGCCGTGAGCCTGCGCACCCCTGCGGCCCACGCACAGTCCGGCGGGGCCGGGGGAACGCCCCAGACCCTGCCCCAGGAGACGGTTCAGGTGGTGACCCGCAAGGGGCCGGTGACCTTCCACGTGATGGTGGCGCAGACGGAGGCCCAGCGGGAAATGGGCCTGATGTTCCGGCGGGACATGGCCGCGGACCAGGGCATGATCTTCGACTTTCCCGACGTGGCACAGCGCGCCTTCTGGATGCGCAACACCCTCCTGCCCCTGGACATCCTGTTCATCGACCCGGACGGGCGCATCCTGAACATCGCCGCCCAGGCGGTGCCTATGGACGAGACGCCGCTGCCCTCGGATGGACCGGCCCGGACGGTGCTGGAGATCAATGGCGGCCTCGCGGCGAAGCTGGGCATCCGCCCCGGAGACCAGGTGCTGGTGGACACCGCGCACCGCCCCTGATCGCGGGGCCGTCCGACGGCCGGGCTTGCCACGCCTGTGGAAACCCACTACCCACCTGAGCCCTCGGGTCCGCCCGGCGGAGCGTAGCGCAGCCTGGTAGCGCATCTGGTTTGGGACCAGAGGGTCGCAGGTTCGAATCCTGCCGCTCCGACCATCGTCTCAGGGGAGTCGACCGAACGCTCCGGCTCGCACGGCGCCCAGGGCGGCACCCGCGACCACGGCGACCAGGGTCGGCACCCGTCCCGAGCCCAGGGCCAGCGCCGCCAGCACACCCACCAGCATCGCCACCGGATCGATCCGGCCGTCGGGCCAGAAGGCCGTCTGGATCACCGACAGGCCGAGGGAGGCGATCACGCCCACCACGGCGCTGGTCACGCCGCTCATGGCCGCCCGCATGCGCCCGTTCCGCTGCAGCCCCTCCACCGCCGGTGCGCCGCACAGGACGAAGTAGAAGCAGGGCAGGAAGGTCATCCAGGTGGTCAGGGCCGCGGTGACGGCCCCGGCGAGGGCGGGTGTCAGGCCTCCGGCATGGCCCTTCACCGCGGCATTCCACCCGGCCAGGTAGCCTACATACTGGTTGGTGAGGATCAGGGGGCCGGGCAGGGTCTCGGCCAGGGCCAGGCCATGGACCATGTCTGCCTGGGTGATCCAGTGGTACTGGTCCACCGCCAGTCCGGCCACGAAGGGCACCACGGCATAGGCCCCGCCGAAGGTGACGAAGGCCGCCTGGGTGAAGACCGCGGCCACGTCGAGATAGGGCTCAGGTCCCAGCAGGGCCAAAGTCAGCCCCACCGGTGCGGCCCACAGAGCACCGAACACCAGGGTGAGAGCGGCGATGCGGCGCAGCAGCGGCCAGCCGCGGACGACGCCGGTGCCTTCGGCGGGCAAGGGCGCGATTGCGGGTGCGTGGCCATGGGCCGCCAGGCCCGCGGCCGCGGCGACGGCAAGGATCGCCACGAAGGGCAGGTGCAGCCCGACCAGACCGACCAGGGCCATGACCGCCAGGCCCACGGACAGGAGCGATCGCAGGTTCCGCCGGGCCATGCGCAGCACGGCCAGGACAATCAGCACGGCCACCACGGGCAGGGTTCCCCTGAGCGCGCCCAGCAGCCACGGGGCGGAGGCCTGGCTGGCGGTCAGCCACGAAAGTGCGGCCATCAGCAGGGCCCCCGGCAGCACGAACAGCCCCCCGGCCGCCACCGCCCCTCGGACCCCATGCAGTCGCCAGCCCAGATAGGTGGCCAGCTGCTGCGCCTCCGGCCCCGGCAACAGCATGCAGAAGTTCAGGGCCGTGTCGAAGTCGTGTTCGGAGATCCAGCGACGCCGCGCGACCAGGGTCTCGTGCAGCAGGCCGATCTGTGCCGCGGGTCCGCCGACGGAGGTGACGCCGATCCTCAGCCAGACGGCCAGGGCCGCGGCAAAGGGCGGGCCGGGGGGAGGATTATCCTGCATTCACACACCGATTGTGCCGCACCATGGTCTCGCCCCCTTTGCCATCCCGTCGTTCCAGCCTATGAGACTGTTTCCGATCCACGCCGAGCCCTGAGCGCCAGATGTTCGCCCGTATCTATCGCCCTTCCAAGACCGCCATGCAGTCCGGCCGCGCCAAGACCCATGACTGGGTGCTGGAGTTCGAGCCCGCCTCGGCCCGGATCCCCGATCCCCTGATGGGCTGGAGCTCGTCCCGGGACATGAATGCCCAGGTGCGCCTGAAGTTCGAGACCCGGGAAGAGGCGGTGGCCTATGCCACCCGTCACGGCATACCCTTCCAGGTCACCGAACCCAAGGTCGGCCGGAAGATCATCAAGGCCTATGCGGACAACTTCGCCACCAACCGCATGGAGCCGTGGACCCACTAGGGTCCTCGGGGGCCGCGGCGTCCGTAGCTCAACCGGATAGAGCACTCGCCTTCTAAGCGAGCGGTTGCAGGTTCGAGTCCTGCCGGACGCGCCATCCCGTGTCCCTGTCCGCGGGGCCTGCGCTTCCCCGGCGGCATGGTTGCAATCCCCTCGGTCAGTTGCGAAGCTCGGCGCAACGACGCGGATGGGTGGAAAATGACGGCAGGCATCGGACGGGCGGCGGGACTTGGCTCCCGCATCACCGGCATTCTACTGGGGCTGGCCCTGCTGGGCCTGGGGAGCACGGCCCGGGCCGACGGGACAGGCTATTCCGCCGAGATTCGCCGCACCGCCTTCGGCATTCCGCATATCCGCGCCAACGACTTCGGCGGCCTGGGCTATGGCCAGGGCTATGCCTTTGCCCAGGACAACCTGTGCATCCTCGCCGACCATTTCGTGACCCTGAGGGGGGAGCGGTCGAAGTATTTCGGCGCGGACGGAGTGGCCCAGGTGGCCATGGCCCGGATTCCCAACCCGGAGAGCGACGCCTTCTTCCGCACGGAGATGGACCTCCCCGGTCTGCGCGCCGGAGCCGCGGGCTTTTCCGCCGACTACGGGGCCCTGGTCCGTGGCTTCCTCGCCGGATACAACCGCTATCTTCGGGATACCCCGCCGGACAAGCGGCCCGCGGCCTGCCGCAACGCCGCCTGGGTCCAGCCGGCGACCCTGGACGACTTCCTGCGCCTGAACGAGGAGAAGATGATCCAGGGCGGCTCCGGCCGCTGGCTGCGGCAGGCCGTGGCGGCGCGGCCGCCCGCCGCGGGTCCGGGGCCGTCCGCGCGGCTCTCCGTCCCGCCCGTGGACCTGGGGGACCATTTCGAGCTGGGCAGCAATGCCTGGGCCTTCGGCAAGGACGTGACGGCCAATGGGTCCGGCGTGCTGCTGGGGAACCCGCACTTTCCCTGGGACAACACCAACCGCTTCTATGAGTCCCACCTGACCATTCCCGGCCGGTTCGATGTCATGGGGGCCACGCTCTACGGCGTTCCGGGGGTGGCCATCGGCTTCAACCATGACGTGGCCTGGTCGCACACGGTGTCCACCGACCGGCACTTCACCGTGTTCGAACTGACCCTCGATCCCGCCGATCCCACGGTCTACATCGTCGACGGTCGGCACATTCCCATGGAGCGGCGCACGGTGAGCTTCGAGGTGGCGGGGCAGGGGACGCGCACCGCCACCCTCTACTGGACCGTCTACGGCCCGGTGATCGTGGAGCCTGCCGCCCGTCTCACCTGGACCGCGGCCCATGCCTATGCCGTCCAGGACTCCAACCACCTGAACACCCGCTCCGGCGACACCTGGCTGAACATCGCCCGGGCCCGGTCCGTGGCGGAGATCCGGGCGGCCATCGACCGGGAGGCGGCCATTCCCTGGGTCAACACCATTGCCGCAGACCGGGGCGGCACGGTGATGTATGCCGATGTCACCTCCACCCCGAACCTGTCCCAGGCCGACCTGACGCGATGCGCGCCGAAGTCGGGGCTGGGTCTGCTGGGCGCCGTCGCCCGGCTGTTCGTGCTGGACGGGTCCCGCAGCGACTGCCGCTGGCCCGAGGCAGGCGGGTCGAGCATGGCCGGACACATGGCCGGGCCCGCCATGCCCCATGCGGTGCGGACAGACTATGTGGCCAACAGCAATGACAGCTTCTGGCTGGCCAATCCGTCCGCGCCCCTGACCGGGTTCTCTCCCTTGGTGGGGCCGGTGGACAATGCCCAGGGCCTGCGCACCCGGACCGGGCTGGTGGAGATCGCCGCGCGGCTGGCCGGCACCGACGGCCGCCCGGGCACCAAGGTGGCGCCGGACGATGTGGCCGCCATGCTCTATGCCAATCGGAACCTGGCGGCGGAGCTGTATCTCGACGACCTTCTGGCCATCTGCGAGGCGCATCCGTCGACGACCCTGGCCTCCGGGCGGGTGGTGGACCTGCATCCGGCCTGCGCGGCCCTGTCGCAATGGAACCGGCGGATGGACCGGGACAGCCGCGGGGCCCACCTGTTCCACGAGTTCTGGCACCGGGCCGCGACCCTGAAGAACATCTATGCGGTACCCTTCGACCGGACGGACCCGGTGCACACCCCCCGGGGGCTGAAGCGGGAGGGCCCGACCACCGAAGCCCTGCTGCAGGCCCTGGGGGAGGCCGTGGTGCTGATCGAAGGTCGGGGCCTCTCCCTGACCGCCCCCTGGGGTGAGCTGGCCGTGGCCGGTCACGGGGACGGCCGCATTCCCCTGCATGGGGGAGAGGGGGAGGAGGGCGTGCTGAACGCCCACCGGTCCACCTGGGTCGACGGGACCGGCTATGTCACCGACAGCGGCTCCAGTTACATCCAGATCGTCACCTTCGACGATCAGGGCCCGGTGGCCCGGGCGGTCCTGACCTATTCGGAATCCACCGATCCGGCCTCGCCCCATGCGGCGGACCAGACCCGGCTCTATTCCGACAAGGCGTGGGTCACCATGCCCTTCCATGCCAATGACGTGACCGCCGGAACCACCGGGCCGGTCATCCGGATCCGGGAGTGACCATGGACCGCCTGAAGGACAAGATCGCCATCGTCACCGGGGCGGCCTCCGGCATCGGCCGGGCAAGTGCCGAGCTGTTTGCCGCGGAGGGGGCGCGGGTGCTGGCCGTGGACCGGCCGGGATCGGACCTGACCTTCAAGGGGGCCGGGATCACGGCGCTGGCGGCCGACCTGACGGAGGCTGATGCCCCGGCCCGGATCATCGGTGCGGTGACCGAAGCCCATGGGGGCCTCGACATCCTCTACAACAATGCCGGGGTCTCCAATTCGACCCTGGCCCAGGACATGACGGACGAGGCCTTCGACCGGGTGCTGGCCGTCAATCTGCGGGCGGTCTTCCGCCTGACCCGGGAGGCGACGCCGCTGCTGGTGCGCTCCGCCGCCGGGCGGATCCTGAACACGGCCAGCGTCATGGCGCTCGGCACCGACTACGGCCTGGCGGCCTACTGCGCGTCCAAGGCCGGTGTGCTGGGCCTGACCCGGACGCTGGCCCTGGAACTGGGTAAGCACGGGGTGACGGCCAATGCCATCCTGCCCGGCGCGATCCAGACCGGCATGACCGCCGCCAGCTTCGCCCGCCCCGACGTGGCGGCGGTCTGGGCGAAGAAGTCGGTGCTGCGGCGTCTGGGCCAGCCGGAGGATGTGGCGCGGGTGGCCCTGTTCCTGGCCTCGGACGACGGTGGCTTCGTCACCGGCCAGGCCATTGCCGCGGACGGCGGCCTGACCCTGCGCATCTGACGCGGCTGCGTCAGGCCCGGAGCCGGTTCAGGGCCTGGTCCAGGTCGTCGATCAGGTCGCCCGGGCTCTCGAGGCCGATGCTGAAGCGCACCAGTGGCCCGCCGGTCCAGGGGCTGGCCGTGCGCGTCGGGCGCGACAGGGTGGCGAGGCTCTCGAAGCCGCCCCAGGAAAAGCCCAGGCCGAACAGGCGCAGGCCGTCGAGGAACCGTTCCACCTCCGCCTCCGGCATGGGGTTCAGCTCCACCCCGAACAGACCGCAGGCCTGGTCGTAGTCCCGCTTCCACAGGGCGTGGAACCGGTCCTGCGGCAGGGCGGGATAGAGCACCTGCGCCGTTTCCGGCTGCTGCTGGAACCAGCGGGCCACCTCCAGCGCGCTGGCGGCGTGGCGGGCGAACCTTGTGGGAAGGGTGCGCAGGCCCCGCAGGCCCTGATAGGCGTCCTCCCCGGTCACGGCGAAGCCGGCATCGATCATGGTCTGGCGCAGGGCGTGCTCCAGCGCCGGGTCGTTGACGCAGACCGATCCCAGGAAGACGTCGGAATGGCCGCAGACATATTTGGTGAGCGCCTGGGCCGACAGGTCGACCCCATGCTCCAGGGGGCGGAAGGCCAGGCCCGCCGCCCAGGTGTTGTCCATCAGGGTCAGGATGCCCCGGGCCCGGGCCAGGCGGGCCAGCTGCGGCACATCCGTCATCTCGAAGGTCTGCGAGGCAGGGCTCTCGATCAGGATCAGCCGGGTTTCCGGCGGGCAGAGCGCCAGGATCGCGTCCGGCGATGCATCCGCCGGGTAGTAGATGGTGCGGACCCCGAACCGCTGCAGCTGGCCGTCGCAGAAGCGCCGCACCGGCTGATAGACCCCGTCGGTGACCAGGATCACGTCCCCGGCCGCCAGAACCGACACCAGCGCGCCTGTAAGAGCGGCCAGGCCCGAGCCGTACAGCTGGCAGAACCGGGCGTTTTCCAGCTCGCACATGGCCTGGGACAGGGCCATCTGCGAGGCCAGGCCCTGACGCCCGTAGTTGGGACGGCTGGAATCGAACAGGGCCGCGGTATTGGGCAGAAGGATGGTGGAGGCCTTCTGGATCGCGGGGCCCACGGTCTCCGCCGGCAGGCTGGCACCCGCCCCGGCGGCGGAATGGACGATCCGCGTCTCGCGGCTCTGCTCCGGATGATCGGCATTGCTGGGATAGGTCATGGTCAGGCTCCGGTGACCACCGGGGTATCCTCCCGGCCGCCCCATTCGGTCCAGGACCCGTCATAGACCGTGGTGCGGGGGCGACCGATCCGGGCCAGGGCCAGGGCGAGCAGACTGGCCGTAATGCCCGAGCCGCAGGTGGTGACGATGGGCTTCTTCAGGTCGATCCCGGCCCCGGTGAACAGGGCGGAGAGGTCGTCCGCCGACTTCAGGGTGCCGTCCGCGGCGAAGACCGAGCCGGCAGGCACGCTGCGGGCCCCGGGCATGTGTCCGGACCGAAGGCCCACCCGGGGTTCGGGAACTTCGCCGGTGAAGCGGCCTGCGGGACGGGCATCGATGATCTGGGCCCGGCCCGTCTCCACCGTCCGCCGCATCTGGGCCAGGTCGCAGACCAGATCCCCGGCCAGACGGGGGGTAAAGTGCCGGGGCTGGGGCGAGGGCACGCGATCATCCACCGGCCGCCCCTCCGCCAGCCAGCGGGGCAGGCCGCCGTCCAGCACCACCACGTCCTCGTGGCCCATCACGCGGAAGGTCCACCAGACCCGGGCCGCGCCCAGGATGCCGCTGGAGTCGTAGACCACGATCCGCGCCCCGTCGCCGAGGCCCAGCTTCTGCACCCGGGCGGCGAACTTCATGGTCGAGGGCAGCATGTGCGGCAAAGGCGAGTCCGTGTCGGCGATCTCGTCGATGTCGAAGAACACCGCGCCGGGAATGTGGGCGGCGGCGAATTCGGCCTTCGCGTCCCGGTCCGTCCCGGGCATGAACCAGCTGGCATCGACGATGCGCACGTCCGGTGCGTCCAGGTGCGCGGCAAGCCAGCCTGTGCTCACCAGCGGGTCGGAGGGGTTGCAGTCCATCTTGCGGCGGCCTCTTGCGGTTCTGTCAGCCCTGCGGCGCAAGCCAGGGCGGAATGGGCAGGCCCTTCTCGGCGAGAAAGGCAGGGTTGAACAGTTTGCTCTGATATCTGGAGCCTGAGTCACACAGGATCGTCACGATGGTCTTGCCCGGTCCCAGGGTCCTGGCAAGGGCCATGGCACCGGCAATGTTGATCCCCGCCGATCCCCCCAGGCACAGCCCTTCGTGCTGCACGAGGTCGAACAGGATATCCAGTGCCTCGGCATCCCCGATCTGGTAGGCGTGATCGACGGTGAGGCCTTCCAGATTGCCGGTGATCCGGCCCTGGCCGATCCCCTCGGTGATCGAGGTGCCCTCGGCCTTCAGTTCCCCGTGGGTGTACCAGTTGTAGAGGCTGGCACCGAAGGGATCGGCAAGGCCGATGGCGATGTCGGGCTTGCGCTCCCGAAGGGCCATGGCGACCCCGGCAAGCGTTCCGCCCGATCCCACGGCACAGATGAAGCCGTCGACCCGGCCGTCCGTCTGCTCCCAGATCTCCGGACCCGTGGTCTGGAAGTGGGCGTCGCGATTGGCGATGTTGTCGAACTGGTTGGCCCAGAGCACGCCGTTCGGCTCCGTGGCTGCGCGCTCCTGCGCCAGCCGCCCGGAATAGCGCACATAGTTGCCCGGATCGGCATAGGGGACGGCGTCCACCTCCACCAGTTCCGCGCCCAGGAGGCGGATCGCGTCCTTCTTCTCCTGGCTCTGGGTCCTCGGAATGACGATGCAGGTGCGGTAGCCCAGGGCCGCGGCGACCATGGCCAGTCCAATCCCGGTATTGCCGGCAGTTCCTTCCACGATCAGTCCGCCGGGCCGCAGCACGCCCCGGCGTTCGGCGTCCTGGATGATGCCCAGTGCCGCGCGGTCCTTCACCGACTGGCCGGGGTTCATGAACTCCGCCTTGCCGAGGATTTCGCAGCCCGTGAGCGCGCTGGCCCGGTTCAGCCGGATCAGCGGCGTGTTGCCGATGGCGTCGAGGACGGATGGGACGGTCTTCATCGGGCACCGGGCCTTGCCAGCGGGTCACAGGAGGGTCGGGGGCACCGACCTCACCTAACTAGGCGTGGTCGCGCGCACCTGCAATCACTCGAAAGGCGTGGGCGGGTCAGACCTTGGTCTCCCCCAGCGCCGCCAGGGCCCGTTCCCGGGCCTGCCCGTGGTCCACGATCGGGGCCGGATAGGTGCGGCCCAGGGTGACGCCTGCCGCGCGCAGTTCCATCGGGCTGAGGGTCCAGGGGGCGTGGATGCCGGGTCCGCGCAGGCGGGCGAGCTCCGGCACCCAGCGGCGGACATAGGTGCCCTCCGGGTCGAACTTCTCCCCCTGGCCCATGGGGCTGAAGATGCGGAAATAGGGAGCCGCATCGGCACCGCAGCCAGCCACCCACTGCCAGCTTGCCGCATTGGCTGCCCGGTCGGCATCGACGAGGGTGTCCCAGAACCAGGCCTCCCCCGCCCGCCAGTCGATCAGCAGGTGCTTGACCAGGAAGGACGCCGCCAGCATCCGCACCCGGTTGTGCATCACCCCCGTCGCCCACAGCTCGCGCATGCCGGCATCGACCATGGGATAGCCGGTCCGGCCCTGCTGCCAGGCCCGCAGGCCCTCCGGATCGGTCCGCCAGGGGAACCGGTCGAAGGCGCTCTTGAAATTGGCCGTCTCCAGGTCCGGGCGCTGGTAGAGCAGGGCGTGGCTGAACTCCCGCCAGCCCAGCTCCGCCCGGAACTTGTCGGCGCTGCGGGTCAGGCCCGGACGGCGCAGCTCGGCCTCGGCCACGGCAACCCAGACCTGTCGCGGTCCGATCTCGCCGAAATGCAGGTGCGCGGACAGGCGGGACACGGCAGGCTCCGACGGGATGTCCCGGCCCTCCGCATAGTCCGCCAGACCCCGGTCGAGGAAGGCGTCCAGCCGGGCCCGGGCCCCGGCTTCCCCGGGCTGCCAGTCGGAAAAGCCCCCCGTCCAGTCCGGTGCCCGGGGCTGCAGGCCCCAGCTGTCCAGCGGCTCGCTGGCGGGCCAGGCGTCCGGGGCCGGGTGGCGGTCGGGGGCAGGCCCTGCCGGGTCGAGCTGCAGGTGCGCCTGGGCCGCCCGCCAGTAGGGGGTGAAGACCTTGAACGGCTCTCCCGCCTGGTTGGTCACCGTCCAGGGCTCCGACAGGAGGGCGGCATTGAAGCTCTCCACCGTCACGCCGCTGGCCCGCATGCGGCGCTTCAGGGCGGCATCCCGGTCCACCACGCCCGGATCATAGAGACGGTTCCACACCACCTGGGCGGCACCGGTCTCGGCCACCAGGGCCTGCAGCACGTCGGCCGCCGGGCCCCGCCGCAGGATCAGCCGGGACCCCCGCGCCTCCAGGTCGGCGGCCAGTGCTGCAAGCGACCGGCCCAGCCACCACAGGGACGCGGCGCCGGGCGTGCGGATGTCCGGCGTCTCGTCCAGCACATAGACGGGCAGAACCGGTCGGCCAAGGGCGAGGGCCCGCTGGAGGGCCGGATTGTCGGAAAGCCGCAGGTCCCGCCGGAACCAGACGATCACCGGGGGCGAGCCGCCCGGACCCGCACTGTGGCCAACGGACGCGCGGGCAGGATGTTCCGGAGGAGAGGAGGTCATCGGCGATTTTTATCTATTGTCTGTCCGCGGGATAGACGCCAAATGCGCACGGTCCGCCGGAATTCAAGCCAGAGGTTGCCCGTGAACAGCATTTCTCCCGTGGCCCAGGCGGCCGTCCCGCCCAATGCCGTCATCGAGATCGAGACCGGCCACGGCCCGGCCGTGCGGATCGGCAATGGCCTGCGCCTGTCGATCATTGCCGGCCCCTGCCAGATGGAGAGCCGGGCCCACGCCCTGGAGACGGCCCATGCCCTGAAGGAGATCGCGGCCCGCCTCGGCATCGGGTTGATCTACAAGACCTCCTTCGACAAGGCCAACCGCACTTCCGCCTCCGCCCAGCGGGGCATCGGGCTGAAGGACAGCCTGCCGATCTTTGCGGAGATCCGCGAGGTGACCGGCCTGCCGGTGCTGACCGACGTGCACGAGATCGACCACTGCGCCCCGGTGGGCGAGGTGGTGGACGTGCTGCAGATCCCCGCCTTCCTCTGCCGCCAGACCGACCTGCTGGTCGCGGCCGCAAGGACCGGTCGGGTGATCAATGTGAAGAAGGGGCAGTTCCTGGCCCCCTGGGACATGAAGAACGTGATCGCCAAGATCAATGGCGCGGGCAATCCCAATGCCCTGGCCTGCGAGCGGGGGGTGTCCTTCGGCTACAACACCCTGGTCTCGGACATGCGCGCCCTGCCGGAAATGGCGCGGATCGGCTGCCCGGTGGTGTTCGACGCCACCCACTCGGTGCAGCAGCCGGGGGGGCAGGGCACCAGCTCCGGCGGCCAGCGGGAGTTCGTGCCGGTGCTGGCCCGCGCCGCCGTGGCGGTAGGCGTGGCCTGCGTCTTCATGGAGACCCATCCCGACCCCGACCACGCCCCCTCGGACGGGCCGAACATGGTGGCACTGGCCGATTTCGAGCCCCTGGTCGCGGAGCTTCTGGAGTTCGACGCCCTGGCGAAACGGGCCCGCTGACGCAGCCTGCGCTTTGCGGGGATGCGGGGATGCCCTATAGGGCGGGAGATGACTCTCGCCCGCCTCCAGCATCTGCTTGCCGCCGCCGTCCATGTGCGGGTCGCCTGTATCGGTGACCTGATGGTGGACCGTTACGTCTATGGCGACGTGGCCCGGGTGTCGCCGGAAGCCCCGATCCCCGTGCTGGCCCGGCGCTCCGAGGCGACGATGCTGGGGGGCGTGGGCAATGTGGCCAGCAATGTCGCGGCACTGGGTGCCACCGCGGTCCTGACCGGGGCCGTGGGGTTGGACGGGGCGGCTGCGGACGCCACCCGCCTGGTGGACGATGCGCCGCGGGTGGAAGGGGCCCTGGTCACCGTCACCGACCGGCCCACCACCCTGAAGACCCGGTTCGTGGCCGCGGGCCAGCAACTGCTGCGGGTGGACAGCGAGGCCGACGGCACCCTCTCCGCCGTGGATGCCGCCGCCCTGCGACAGACCGCCGTCGCCGCGGTGGCGGGCGCGTCCGCCGTCATCCTGTCCGACTATGCCAAGGGTGTGGTGGACGAGACCCTGGCCCGCGCCGTGGTGGCCGCGGCCGGGGCCCGCAAGGTGCCCGTGGTCGTCGACCCCAAGGGGCGCAGCTTCGCCAAGTACGGGCCCGTGGACCTGATCAAGCCCAATGCCCGGGAACTGGCCATCGTCACCGAGCGGCCGGTGTCCACCGACGCCGAGGTGGAAGCCGCCCTCGCCGCCGCCCTGGAGGCCTGCGAGGCGCGGGCGATCCTGGTGACCCGGGCCGGGGCGGGCATGTCGCTGGCCGTGCGGGGCGAGGGGGTGCGGCACCTGCCGGCCCGGGCCAAGGCGGTGTTCGACGTTTCCGGTGCCGGGGATACCTCCATCGCGGCCCTCGCCGTGGCCATTGCCGCCGGTGCCAGCCTGGACGAGGCCGTCGCCTTCGCCATCCTGGCCTCCGGCGTGGTGGTGGGAAAGCTCGGCACCGCCACGGTGGCGCCGCATGAGCTGATCGCGGCGGAACTGGATGCCCACCGGGCCCCGGCGGAGGCGAAGCTGGTCTCCGTCGCCGAGGCCGCGGCCCAGGCGGAGCAGTGGAGGGCCGAAGGCCTTTCCGTCGGCTTTACAAATGGTTGTTTCGATATCCTGCACAAGGGTCATGTCCAGTATCTCGACCAGGCGCGGGGGTGGTGCGATCGCCTGATCGTGGCCGTGAATGCCGACGAGAGCGTGCGCCGCCTGAAGGGGGACGGGCGACCGGTGAACGATCTGGAGTCCCGCGCCCTGGTCCTGGCGGGGCTGGGATCGGTGGACCTGGTCACCAGCTTCGACACCGACACGCCCCTGGATCTCATCGTGCGTATCCGTCCCGACGTGCTGGTCAAGGGGGCGGACTATTCCGTCGAGGGCGTGGTCGGCGCGGCGGAGGTGCAGGGCTGGGGCGGCGTCGTGCGGCTGGCGGACCTGGTGGACGGCTATTCCACCACCGCCGCCATCCGCCGCATGACGGGAAAGGCCGCCGGATGAGCCGCGATCTGATCCTGGTGACCGGCGGGGCCGGGTTCATCGGCTCCAACATCGTCGCCGACCTCTGCGAGGCGGGCCGCGCGGACGTGGCCGTCTGCGACCGGCTGGAGGGGGCGGAGACGGGCAAGTGGCGCAACCTCGCCCGGCACGACATCGTCGATCTCTTCCCCCCCGAAGGCCTGATGGAATGGCTGGGGCGGCACGAGGGCCGGGTCCGCGCCATCGTTCACATGGGGGCCATCTCAGCCACCACGGAGCCCGATGCCGACCTGATCCTGTCCACCAATTTCGGCCTGTCCAAGACCCTTTGGGACTGGACGGCCGCCCGGGGCCGGACCCTGGTCTATGCCTCCTCCGCCGCCACCTACGGGGACGGGACGGCGGGCTTCGACGATGCGGACGACTATGCCAGCCTGAAGGCCCTGCGGCCCCTCAATGCCTATGGCTGGTCCAAGGCCCTGTTCGATCTCTATGCCCGGCGCGAGGCCGATCGCGGGCACGCGCCCGCCGGTTGGGCCGGTCTGAAGTTCTTCAACGTCTATGGTCCCAACGAGGGCCACAAGGGCGCGATGAAGTCCGTCGTGGCCCAGATCTGGCCGAAGGTCGCCGCCGGGGAGGCGGTGTCCCTGTTCCAGTCCCATCGCCTCGACTATGCGGACGGGGGGCAGAGCCGGGATTTCGTCCATGTGCGCGATGCCGCCGCGGTGGCCGCCTGGCTGGTGGACCGGCCCGATGTTGCGGGCATCTACAACCTGGGAACGGGAACCGCCCGTTCGTTCCTCGACCTGGCCCGGGCCACCTTCGCGGCGGCGGGCCGGGACCCGCAGATCCACTTCGTCCCGACGCCGGAGGTGATCCGGGACAAGTACCAGTACTTCACCGAGGCGCGGATGGAGCGCCTGCGCGGTCTGGGCTACAATGCGTCCTTCCTGACCCTGGAGGAGGGCGTGAACGACTATGTCACCCGCTTCCTGTCCACGGCCGACCCCCATCGATAGGGGCGCGCCCGCGCGAGGTCGTCCGCGCCATGACTGAGCGGCGGATTCTTTATCTGCGCTGGGCAGCCGGTATCGCCGCGGCCCTGATCGGACTGGCCACCTTCGCGCTGGCCTACTGGCGGGAGGATATCGTCCGGGCGTCCCTCGATCCCCGGCAGCCGTTCCAGACCTACACGCCTCCGCCCGCCCCGGACTACGCCACGGCGGCCGCCTGGTACCTGCGGCCGGAGGGGGCGGCGGTTCCTCCCCAGGCCGATGTGTTCTTCGTCCACTCCACCACCTTCGACGGAGGCCGGGACTGGCTGGGCGCGATCCAGAACCGCACGGCGGCGCGCCTTGTCTCCCATGTGGTGCTGCCCAACTTCGCCGGGCCCTTCGCAGGCGTGGGGCGCGTGTTCGCGCCGCGCTATCGCCAGGCCAGCCTCTTCGCAGACCGCCTGACCCAGCGGGACGATGCCCGGGAGGCGCGGATCTTCGCCTATGGGGACGTCCGCAGGGCCTTCGATGCCTTCCTGGCCCAGAGCCGTCCGACGACGCCGCTGGTGCTGGTGGGCGTGGGGCAGGGGGCCCTGCTGGTGGATCGCCTGGCCCGGGAGGCGCAGGGTCGGCCGGACCTGCTGAAGCGCCTCGTCGCGGTCTATCTGATCGAGGGGGTGATCCCGGCCGATGAATTTCCCGTCGGCGGCCCCTTGCCCCTGTGCCGGACCCGGGCCCAGGCCGGCTGTGTGGTGGCCTGGATGAGCCAGACCAGCGGCCGACCGGATCGCAGCCGACTGCTGGACCGGGCCCAGGTCTGGACACCGTCGGGGGACCTCGATCGCCTGGGGTCCCGGCTGCCGGCCTGCGTCAATCCGGTCACCGGCACCGTCGACCCGGCGGCCGCGGATCGGTCGGCCCATCTGGGGGCGGCCAATGCCACGGGCCTGGCCTGGCCGCCGAAGCCGACGCTTCTGCCGCACCAGGTCGAAGCGGAGTGCCGGGACGGCCTGCTGGTCGTCTCCACCCCCGAGGCCCCGGACCTGCGCCCGGCCCAGAGCTGGGCGGAAAAGCTTCGCTCCCCCGGCTACAACCTGTTCTACGGGGACCTGGAAGCGGATGTGAAGGCGCGGCTGTCAGCCTGGTACGGCGGCCCGCTGGCCCCGCCGATCACCCGCCGGATCGAGGTCAGACCCTCCATGATCCACAGGATAGGTTCGCAGTAGAATTCCGAACCCTGTCAAAGACGTTCGCGCAACATCTCCAGTGCCACCTGAACGCTGGCGAGGCGGATCGCCGTGCGGTCGGTCAGGTCGAAGCGTTCCTCCCGGTGGCGGATCGGGCCATTGGCGGCCGCGGTGGCGAAATGCACCAGCCCCACGGGCTTCAGAGCCGTGCCGCCGCCGGGTCCGGCCACGCCGGTAATGGCCACGGACAGATGCGCGTTGGACTGGCTGAGCGCCCCCTCCGCCATGGCGCGAGCCACCGGTTCGGACACCGCGCCCCGGTCGGCGATCAGGTCGCCGGGCACGCCCAGCATCTCGGTCTTGGCCCGGTTGGAATAGGTGATGAAGCTGCGGTCCACTACGTCCGACGAGCCGGCGATCTCGGTCAGGGCCCCGACCACCAGGCCTCCGGTACAGCTCTCCGCCGTCGTGATCCGCCAGCCGCGGGCCCGCGCCTCGTCCAGCAGGAGGCGGGCCAGGGTCTCGATCTCCAGGGGGAACAGGGCGGACATGGAACCTCCGGGCTCAGGCAGGACAGTCGAGGGTGGCAATGGCCTGGGCGGCGAGGCCTTCGCCGCGCCCGGTGAAGCCCATGCCTTCAGTGGTGGTGGCCTTGATGCTCACCTGATCGAGGGCGAGGCCGAGGAGTTCTGCCACCCGCTGGCGCATGGCCTCCCGGTGGGGCTTGATCCGCGGCTGCTCGCAGATCAGCGTCACGTCCACATGCTGGATCCGCGCGCCCCGCTGGGCGGCGAGGTCCCTCGCATGGACCAGGAACCGGTCGGAGGAGGCCCCCTTCCACTGGGGGTCGGAGGGCGGGAAATGGTCGCCGATGTCCCCCATGGCCAGGGCGCCCAGTATGGCGTCGGTCAGGGCGTGCAGGCCCGCATCGGCATCCGAGTGACCGACCAGGGTCTGGCCATGCGCGATCCGCACGCCGCACAGCCAGACCGCGTCTCCCGGTCCCCAGCGATGGGCGTCGAACCCCTGACCTGTCCGGGTCTGGCGCGGGGTCCGGTCCCGGAACCGGGCGAGGGCTTCGGCCATGGGAAAATCCTCCGGAAAGGTCAGCTTCATCATCTGCGGATCGCCGGGCACCAGGACCACGCGACCGCCCGCCGCCTCCACCAGGGCCGCGTCGTCCGTGGCCGTGTCCGTGGCCGCCTCATAGGCCCGGCGCAGGGCGTCGAGGCGGAAGGCCTGCGGGGTCTGGGCCCGGAACAGGCCCTCCCGAGGGACGGTCTCCACGATCCGCCCGTCCGCGCCGCGCTTGAGGGTGTCGCTGAGCGGCAGGGCCGGGATGGCCCCGTCGGCGCTCTCCAGCGCAGCGATCAGGGCAAGGACACAGTCCCCGGCAATGAAGGGGCGCGCGGCGTCCTGCACCAGGACGGCCTCCACCGGCAGGGACAGGGCGGCGAGGCCCTGGCGCACGGAGTCGGTCCGCTCGGCCCCGCCTTCCACCAGCGTCCAGCCCTGCAGACCGGCAAAGGCCGCCTCGGCCTCGGCCCGGAAGGCGGGGGAGATGACCACCACGACCTCGGCGCAGCCAGCGGACAGGAGGCCCTCCAGGGCCCACCGGGCCACCGGGCGACCGGCCAGGGCCTGCCACTGCTTGGGCAGGTCGCCCCCGACCCGCCGACCGGCCCCCGCCGCCACAAGGATTGCTGAAAATCGCATCCGGCTTTGTTTCGCGGCGGACCGGATTTGTCCAGCCGCGAGATGTCGTCGTTTTGGGCTGGACCTTTCCCGAGGAATGCCTAATTGTTACGCAATGACGTTGCTCACCGAAAAACTGCCTATTGATGAGGCAATTCGTCTCGCGGCCTTCGAGGCGGCACCTTGCGCCCTGCTGGTCATGGATGCGCAGGGGGATCTCGTCTGCGCCAACCACGCCGCGGAACTTCTGTTCGGCCAGGGGCTTTCGCCCCGGCGCGCAACCAGCCTCGGCCTGACGGCACCCGGCTCGCCCCTGCGCAAGTTCGTGGAGCGCGCCGTGCGGCGGGGCAGTGGCTGGCGGGAGCGGGAGATCGAGCTGGTCCTGCCCGGACGCCCGCCCCTGGTGGTGGATGCGGTGGCGGGCCTGGCCATGGACGGCTCCGTGGTGGTGACCCTGCATCCCCAGGGAGAGGGGGACGAGGATGCGCCCGCCGGTGCCCTTCAGACCGCCGCGAACCTCGGCCGGACGCTTGCCCACGAGATCAAGAACCCCCTTGCCGGCATCCGCGGTGCCGCGCAGCTGCTGCAGTCCAACGCCACGCCGGACGATGCGGCGCTGGCCCAGCTGATCGTGGACGAGACCGACCGGGTCCGTCGTCTGGTGGAGCGGCTGGAGTCCTTCTCCGATCCCCGGCGGCCGGTGGCGCGACCGGTCAATATCCACCGGGTGCTGGACCGGGTGCGGGCGTTGATTTCCAACGGGGTGGGCGAGGGGCTGGTGTTCCGCGCCATGTACGATCCCTCCCTGCCGCCGGTGAAGGGCGACGAGGACCAGCTGGTGCAGATCTTCCTCAACCTGGTGAAGAACGCGGCGGAAGCGGCGCGGCTGCGCAAGGACGAGCGCGGCGAGGTGGTGATCGCTACCGCCTTCCGGCATCTGGCCCGGCACAGCGGCACCGAATCCGAGGCCGCGCCGCTTGAGGTGCGGGTGCAGGACAACGGACCGGGGGTGGCGCCGGAGGTCCGTCGGCGCCTGTTCGACCCCTTCGTGACGGGAAAGCCCAACGGAACGGGCCTTGGCCTGACCGTCGCCGCCCAGCTGGTGGCCGCCCATCACGGGGTGATCGACTTCCATACCGAGCCTGGGCGCACCGTCTTCCGCGTCCTGCTGCCGGTCTACCACGACATTGATCCCGACCTCGCCGGCGACTGAGGTCTCACAACAGGGCGTTTCCATGCAGAAGAAGATCCTGATTGCCGACGATGATGCGTCGATCCGCCTGGTGATCAGCCAGGCGCTCACCCGGGCGGGGTATCAGGTGCGGGCCACTGGCGCGGCCTCGACCCTGGTGAAGTGGGCGGCCGACGGGGAGGGCGACCTGATCGTCACCGACGTGATGATGCCCGACGCCAATGTCTTCGACGTGCTGCCCCAGATCCGCAAGAGCCGCCCGCTGCTGCCGATCATCGTGATGAGTGCCCAGAACACCGTGGTGACGGCGGTGACGGCGGCAGAGCGGGGGGCCTTCGAATACCTGCCCAAGCCCTTCGACCTCGACGATCTGCTGGCCGCCGCCGAGCGGGCCCTGGCCCCGGCACCGGCGGTGCAGCAGGCCCGGGCCGATGCCAAGGCGGCGCGGGACGACCGGCTGCCGCTGATCGGTCGGTCCACCGCCATGCAGGAGGTCTATCGCACCCTGGCCCGGCTGGTGCCGACGGAGCTGACCGTGCTGATCACCGGGGACAGCGGCACCGGCAAGGAGCTGACGGCCCGGGCCCTGCACGACTTCGGCCGCCGGCGGGAGGGACGCTTCGTCGTGGTGCATCTGGCGGCCACCCCCCGGGAGCGGGTGGAGACCGAGCTGTTCGGCCGGGACGGGGCACTGGGCAAGCTGGTGGATGCCGACGGGGGCACCCTGTTCCTGGACGAGGTGGGCGACCTGCCCCTTGACGCCCAGACCCGGCTGCTGCGGGTCATCGACGGGTCGGAGCGGCCGATCAATCCGCGGACCGACCGTCCGGTGGATGCCCGGCTGGTCGCCGCCACCAACCGCGACCTCACTGCCCTGATCGCCCAGGGTCTGTTCCGCCAGGACCTGTTCTTCCGGCTGAACGTGGCCCCCCTGCGCCTGCCGCCGCTCCGCGACCGGCGGGACGACATTCCGGACCTGGCGCGGGCCTTCCTGCTTCGCGCCCACAGGGAGGGCCTGTCGCCCAAGACCATCGACGACGGGGCCATTGCCCGCCTGAAGGCCCACAGCTGGCCCGGCAATGTGCGGGAGCTGGAGAACCTGATGCGTCGCGTCGCGGCCCTCTATGCCGAGCCGACCATCACCGCCCGGATCGTCGAGCGGGAACTGGAGCCGGTGAGCGCGTCCGGAGAGGGGGAGATCACCCTCGACCGGCTGGTGGAGCAGGCGGTGTCCGCGGACCTGTCGTCCGGGCGCAACGATCTCTACGACCGGCTTCTGGAATCCATCGAGCGGCCCCTGATCCGCACGGTGCTGAACGCCACCCGCGGCAACCAGGTCAAGGCAGCCGAGCGCCTGGGCCTGAACCGGAACACCCTGCGCAAGAAGATCCTGGCGCTCGGCCTCAGCGCCAAGGATGACGAAGATCTCATCATGAATTGACGCGTAATTGCCACAGCTCTGTTGATTTTTTGGCACAGTCACGATTAGGTGGTCGGGATGACTGTGCTTCCATCCCTGACGCCAGAGATCAGCGCGACACCGGGCGGGGGACCGACCCTGGCCACGGTAGCGCCGGCCTGGCGGGGGCGTGCCCGGATCCTCTTCGGGGCAGTCTTCTCCCTTTGCGTGCTGGTCACGGCAGTGGCCATCTTCCTGACCACGGCGACTCCCGGCGACCGGGACGGCGCGGCGGCGTCCAGCCGTGTGGTGCTCACCATCCTCGGCCTCGACCTGCTGGTGGTCCTGGGCCTTGCCGGCGTGATCGGCTGGCGGGTGCACGCCCTGTTCGGTCGGCTGGCCCCCGATGCCGGAGTCCGGCTACATCGCCGTTTCGTCAGCCTGTTCGCCCTGGCCGCCGTGGCACCGGCGATCATCGTCGCGGTGTTCTTCGGCCTGCTGGTGACCCGGGGCATGGACAACTGGTTCTCCAGCCGGGTGCAGTCGGCGGTGGAGGGCGGGGCCCTGTTCGGCAACGCCATCGTGCACGAGCAGACCTCGGTCCTGTCCGGGCAGGTGGGCATGCTGGCCGCCTCCCTCAACCGCCCGGTGATGACCGACCTGCTGGAAAAAAACCCGGTCACCTATTCCATCTTCCTCGACCAGGCTTTGGAGCGGGGCTTTGCCGCCGTCTATGTGGTGGATGGCGGGGGACGGATCCTGGCCCGGGCCGAGGGACCGTCCGCGCCCGCCTATCTGATCCCCCCTTCCGCCACCTTCCAGGCAGCCGAATCCTCGGGCGAGGTGCGGGCGCGGTTCGACGATGATGACGTGATGCGCGCAGTCTATCGCCTCGGCGGCGCGCCCAACACCTTCCTCTATGTGGCGCGGCCCCTTGAACCGGGCCTGTCGCAGCAGCTTCGGTCCTCCCAGCAGTCGGTGCGGGAATACAAGGAGAGCCTCACCAGCCGCTACACGATTCAGGCGATCTTCCTGCTCAGCTATGCCAACACGGCCCTGCTGGTGCTGGTGGGGGCCGTGTGGGTCGGGATGGGGATCGCCAGCCAGATTGCCGCGCCGGTGGCCCGGCTCGTGCTCGCGGCGGACCGGGTGTCCATGGGGGACCTGTCGGCCCGCGTGGAACTGGACAACGATCTCGAGGAGATCGCCGTTTTGTCCCATGCCTTCAATCGGATGACGTCGGATCTTGAGGGCAAGCAGGCGGCCCTGCAGGCGGCCAGTCACGAGGCACAGGAGCGGCGTCAGTTCATCGAGACCGTGCTGGGCGGGGTCAGCGCCGGCGTGCTGGGCATCGATTCCGACGGGTGCATCAGCGCCGCCAATTTCCGGGCCATGGTCCTTCTGGGCCTCGCCGACCGCGCCCCCAGCGCCCTGCATGCCGTGCCCCTGTCGGAGGCGGCCCCGGAGATGCTGGCGACGGCTGTCCGGGCCCTGGCCAGCGCCTCCGACGTGGAGGAGGAGGTGGATCTGATCCGGGGCGCGGAAACCCGCAGGCTGCGGGTGCGGGCGTCGACCGGGCTCGATGCCGGTCTGGTCCTGACCTTCGACGACATCACCCGGCTGGTCTCGGCCCAGCGCAATGCCGCCTGGAAGGATGTGGCCCGCCGCATCGCCCACGAGATCAAGAATCCACTGACGCCGATCCAGCTGTCGGCCGAGCGCATCCGGCGGAAGTACCGCAAGGACATAACCCACGATCTCGAGACCTTCGACCGCTGCACCGACACCATCATCCGGCAGGTGGGGGATATCGGCCGGATGGTGGACGAGTTCTCCGCCTTCGCCCGAATGCCCGCCCCCAAGTTCGCCACGGAGGATGCGCGGGAACTGCTGCGCCAGGCCGTCTTCGCCCAGCGGGTCGCCCATCCGGACATCACCTTCCAGCTCAACGAGCCGGACGAACCCCTGCCCCTGACCTGCGATGCCCGCATGGTCGGGCAGGCCCTGACCAACATCCTCAAGAATGCCGGCGAATCCGTCGAGGCCCGCGTGCTGGCCACGCCTGACATCGGGGGCGTGATCGACGCCCGGCTGGTGGTCACCGCCCAGGAGATCGTCTTCGAGATCGAGGACAACGGCCTGGGCCTGCCCGACCGCGACCGCAGCCGACTGACGGAGCCCTATGTCACCACCCGGGAAAAGGGGACGGGGCTCGGCCTGGCCATCGTCAAGCGCATCCTCGAGGAGCACGGCGGCGAACTGGTGCTGACCGATGCCGCCGTGCGCCCCGGCGCCCGTGTGCAACTGCATTTCCCATCCGGACGGCGCGCCGTCCCACCGGACCCCGAGGGTCCGCCCGTGTCACAGGACAGGCAAATCCATGGCGGCTGACATTCTGGTTGTTGATGACGAGCAGGACATCCGGGACCTGGTGGCAGGCATCCTGGAGGACGAGGGCTATTTCGTCCGCACCGCCGCGGATTCCCACCAGGCCCTGGCGGCGCTGCGGGAGCGTCGTCCGGCCCTGCTGATCCAGGACATCTGGATGCAGGGAGGCGGCCTCGACGGTCTGGAACTGCTGGACATGGTCAAGTCCCTCGATCCCGAACTGCCGGTGATCATGATTTCCGGGCACGGGAACATCGAGACCGCGGTGTCGGCCATCAAGCGTGGGGCCTATGACTTCCTCGAGAAGCCGTTCAAGGCCGACCGGCTGCTGCTGCTGGTGGAGCGGGCGCTGGAGGCGGCAGAGCTTCGCCGGGAGAACCGCCGCCTGCGGACCCAGGCCATCGCTCCGGACGGCTTCATCGGTCAGTCCGCGGCGGCGCAGCAGCTTCGGCAGCTGATCGCCCGGGTGTCGCCGGCCAACAGCCGGGTCCTGATCTCCGGTCCGCCGGGCTCGGGCAAGGAACTGGTGGCTCGCCTGATCCACGGGGCCAGCCCCCGGGCGCGGAGCGAGTTCGTGGCCATCAGCGCGGCCGGCATGACGCCCGAACGCCTCGACCTCGAACTGTTCGGCGAGGAAGGCGAGGGCGGACGGCCCTCCAAGATCGGCGTGTTCGAGCGCGCCCACGGGGGCACCCTGTTCCTGGACGAGGTGGCCGACATGCCCCGGGAAAGCCAGGGCCGCATCCTGCGGGTGCTGGTGGAGCAGCGGTTCCGCCGGGTGGGCGGGGATACGGACGTGCAGGTGGATGTCCGCGTCGTCTCCTCCACCTCCCGCGACCTGCGGGACGAGATCGCGCTGGGTCGCTTCCGGGAGGACCTGTTCCACCGGCTGAACGTGGTGCCCCTGCGCGTGCCGGGTCTGGCGGAGCGGCGGGAGGACATTGCCCAGCTCGCCGCCTATTTCATCGACCGCCTGTCCGAGGCCTCGGGCCTCCCCCGCCGGACCCTGGGCGACGACGCCATCGCCACCCTGCAGGTGCATGACTGGCCGGGCAATGTCCGCCAGCTGCGCAACAACATGGAGCGGTTGCTGATCCTGGCCACCGGCGATCCGGCGGAGACCATCACTGCGGAGATGCTGCCGGTGGAGGTCGCCTCGGCCGGGTCCGCCGGATCGGTAGGGCCGGAGCGGATCATCGCCCTGCCGCTGCGCGATGCCCGGGAGGTGTTCGAGCGGGAATACCTGACCGCCCAGATCCTGCGCTTCGGCGGCAATATCAGCCGCACCGCCGCCTTCATCGGCATGGAACGCTCGGCCTTGCACCGCAAGCTGAAGTCCCTCGGCGTGGCCCCGGCCCGGTCCGGCGATGAGGACGAGGAGGACCCGGCCTGATGTCCCGCATCGCCTATGTGAATGGCCGCTATGTCCGTCACGCCGAGGCCAGCGTCCATGTGGAGGATCGCGGCTTCCAGTTCGCCGACGCCGTCTACGAGGTCTGGGCCCTGATGGATGGCCGCCTGGCCGATGCCGAAGGCCACTTCGCCCGGCTGGAGCGCAGCCTTTCGGAGCTGGAGATCCTCATGCCCATGAGCCGGGCGTCCCTGTCCGTGGTGCTGCGCGAGACCGTGCGGCGCAATCACGTGCGGGACGGGCTGGTCTATCTCCAGATCAGCCGGGGCCAGGCCCGGCGGGACCACGTGTTTCCCGACCCGCCGCCCCCGCCCACCGTGGTGGTCACCGTCAAGCCGGTGGACCCCGTGGCTCTGGACCGCAAGGCCGCGGCAGGGACGGCGGTGATCACCGCTCCGGACATCCGCTGGGGCCGGTGCGACATCAAGACCGTGGGCCTTCTGCCCAATGCCATGGCCAAGACCGCCGCCCGGCGGGCCGGGGCCGGGGAGATCTGGTTCACCGATGCGCAGGGCCTGGTGACCGAGGGCGGATCGACCAATGCCTGGATCGTGGATGCCGACGGCGTGCTGCGGACCCGGGACGTGACCGCCAACATCCTGCGGGGCGTCACCCGCGCCAACCTGCTGGCCCTGGCCGAGGAACTGCAGATGAAGGTGGAGACCCGACCCTTCACCGTGGCCGAGGCCAAGCAGGCCCGGGAGGCGTTTTTCACCGCCGCCTCGGCCTTCGTGACCCCGGTGACCGCCATCGACGGCGTGCCCGTCGGCGACGGCCGACCGGGGCCGGTGGCACAGCGGCTTCGCAAACTCTACATGGCGCGGGCAAGATCGACCGCAACATAGGCGCTATAAGGGTTGCGAAGGGCCGAAAGCTCGGTCTAACTGGGACTTCTGTGTGTTGGGATGCGTTCCCATGTTCCAAGGGTGATCACGATGTCCAATGAAAAGAAACAAAACCTGCAGGACACATTTCTGAACAGTGTGCGCAAGTCAAAGACGCCGCTGACGATCTTTCTTGTGAACGGCGTTAAGTTGCAGGGCGTTGTCACCTGGTTTGACAATTTCTGCGTCCTGCTTCGCCGGGATGGACAGTCGCAACTTGTCTACAAGCACGCCATTTCGACCATCATGCCCGCACAGCCGGTCCAGCTCTATGAGCCCGGCGCCGAGAACGACATCGAGGACTGACCACGCGCCCGCCTGTTGACCGTACGCCGCCCGTCCAGCGGGCCCTGGTGATCCACCCCGCCCGCGCGGCGGGGTCCGGAGGCAGTCGTCTTCCGGCCGCCCGTCTGGAGGAGGCCGTCGGCCTCGCCCGGGCCCTTGATCTGGAGATTGCCGGTCAGGAGGTGATCACCCTGCGCTCCGCCACGCCCGCGACCCTGTTCGGATCGGGCAAGGTGCGGGAGATCGGAGAGCTGTGCGAGACGCTGGAGGCCGGGGTCGTGGTCGTCGACGACGCCCTGACGCCTGTGCAGCAGCGCAATCTGGAAAAGGCCTGGGGCGTCAAGGCCATCGACCGGACCGGTCTGATCCTGGAGATCTTCGCCCGCCGGGCCCGGACCCGGGAGGGCAAGCTGCAGGTCGAACTGGCGCGGCTCGCCTATGAACGCTCGCGCCTGGTGCGGACCTGGACCCACCTGGAGCGCCAGCGGGGCGGCTTCGGGGTGATGGGCGGCCCAGGTGAAACCCAGATCGAGACCGACCGCCGCCTGATCGCCGACAAGATCGCCAAGCTGAAGGCCCAGCTGGTGGAGGTACGCCGGACCCGCAGCCTGCACCGGGAGGCGCGCAAGCGCACGCCGTTCCCGACCATTGCCCTGGTCGGCTACACCAATGCGGGCAAGTCGACCCTGTTCAACGCCCTGACAGCGGGCGGCGTGCTGGCCAAGGACATGCTGTTCGCCACCCTGGACCCGACCTTGCGGGAGCTGAAGCTGCCCGGCGGCCGCCCGGCCATCCTGTCGGACACGGTGGGCTTCATCTCCGACCTGCCGCACGAACTGGTGGAAGCCTTCCGCGCCACCCTGGAAGAGGTCCAGTCCGCGGACCTGGTGCTGCATGTGCGCGACATCTCCGACCCGGACACCCTGGCCCAGGCCCGGGACGTGGAGGCGGTGCTGGACCGAATGGGGATGGAGGAGGACCGCAGCCACCGCCTGATCGAGGTCTGGAACAAGATCGACCTCTTGCCGGAGGAGGAACGCGCCGTGCTCGAGGCCCGGGCCATCCGCAGCGGCGAGACCGGCGTCGTGGCTGTGCCCGTTTCCGCGGTCACCGGGGAAGGGTGCGAGGCCCTGCTGCGGCTGGTGGCCTCACGGATCGACGAGGGCCCGCCGGTGGAGGCCCTGCTGGGGCCGCAGGACGGGGATGCCATTGCCTGGCTCTATCGCAACGGTCGGGTGCTGGAGCGCAACGACCTCGAGGACGGCCAGCTTCGCCTCCGGGTCCGGCTGGAGCCGCAGGCGCTCGGGCGGTTCGAGCGGCTCTATCCCCACGCCCTCGATCTGACCGACGCCGACCCCGTCGCGGCGGACTAGCCTGGCTCGGCGGGCGGGGCCTGCGGATCGAGGTCGAGTCCCCGCTCGATCCGCTTGGCCTCGTCCCAGAGGGCTTCCATGGCCTCCAGTCCCGCCTCGGGCAGGGGTGTGCCCGCCGCGGTCAGCCGATCCTCGATGTGCCGGAACCGCCGGGTGAACTTGGCATTGGCCCCGCGCAGGGCGTGTTCCGGGTCGATGTCGAGCTTGCGGGCCAGATTGGCGCAGACGAACAGCAGGTCGCCCAGCTCATCCTCCGCCTTCCGGCGGTCGTCGGCGGCGATCTCCACCTCGAGTTCGGCCAGTTCCTCCCGCAGCTTGTCGGTCACGTCGGAAATGCGGGTCCAGTCGAAGCCTACCCGGGCGGCGCGGCGGGTCAGCTTCACCGCCCGGGTCATGGCGGGCAGGCCTGCGGGAATGTCGTCCAGCAGCCGGGCCCGGTCCTGGCCCCTGGCCGCCCGTTCCGCCGCCTTCTGCGCTTCCCAGGCCACCGTCTGGCCCGCGGCGGTGCGGTGCTCGGCCTCGCCGAACACATGGGGATGGCGGCGGATCATCTTGTCGGTGATGGCCCGGGCGACATCGTCGAAGGTGAAGAGGCCCGCCTCCGCGGCGATCTTGGAATGGAACACCACCTGGAACAGCAGGTCGCCCAGCTCGTCGCGCAGATCGGCCACATCCCCCCGCTCGATGGCGTCGGCCACCTCATAGGCCTCCTCGACCGTGTAGGGAGCGATGGTGGCCCAGGTCTGTTCCAGGTCCCACGGGCAGCCGCCCGCCGGGTCCCGAAGCCGGGCCATCAGGGCCAGCAGGGCGTCAATGGATGGCCTCTGAGCGGCTTCGGTTTCCTGCGGCATGGTCGGTGTCCCTTCGCCGTTGGACCGGCTCAGAAGCCTCTGCGTCGCATGATTCCGCGGTCTCCCGCAGTCAGGGTTTCAGGCCGATGGTCCGCCCGGGCATGCCGGCCGCGTCCAGATAGGCCCGGCCGTCCGCTTCCTGCCAGTTCAGCACGGTGACGAAGCCGTTGGCCGCGGGCTGGGACCGGGCGACCTTGCTCTCATGGGCCACGGGGCGACCGTCCGCCGCCAGGGCCTCGGTGAGGATGCGACCGGATTCCTTGCCATTCCCGCCGACGGAGAGACCCAGGATACGGGCCGCGGTGGGGGCCAGGTCGGCATTGCCCACCGGGGCGTCATCCACCATCCCCGCCTTGAAGTCGGGACCGACGGCGGCCATGAAGTTGTGGGTGTCCTGGCGGCCGAAGCTTCCGTGCATTCCCTGGCCCTGCTGCAGGGTGGTGTCCGCCACCTCGGCCCCGCAGACCTCCGGGTCGGCGCAGCCGGTGCCGAAGGACTTGAACGAGACATAGATGGCCGGTGCCGGGGTCTTGGCCGTGCCGCTCATGCCGATCAGGCTGGTGGGCAGGGTGCCGGGGATCGGACCCAGATCGTCGCGCACGAACAGGGCCCCGGTATAGTCCTGGCGGGTCAGGGCCTCGACGATCCGGCGCGCCGCACCGGCGGGGTCGGCCCCGGGCAGATAGAGGATGTCCGATCCGCCATTGCCGGCGACCACCGCCACCGGATGGGCGAAGTCCGGGCCGATCACCGCGCTGCCCTGGCGGGGATAGACCGCATCACTGATCTCGATCTCGTAGCCGGACGGGTCGAACAGCTTCAGGCCCAGGGCATGGGCCAGATCCATGGCGAGGAAGCCCCCCGGCAGGAAGCCCGGCACCACGTCCCGGTAACGGAGCTTGGCGGCCTCGCTGGTGGCGCTCTCCCGGGAGATGGTGGAAAAGCCGTGGTCTGCCGTCACGATCACGTCCGTGGTGGCCTCGAGCCCCTGCGCCTTCAGGGCGTCGCGCAGGGCCTGCAGATTGTCGGAGGCATTGCGGATCGCGGCCATGGTGGTGGGCCCGTTGATGCCCGGCGTCAGGGTGTTGAGGCTGTCGCCCTGATTGTGCTGGGTCCCGTCCGGGTCCCGCGACCAGTAGACCAGCACGAAGGGCTTTCCTGCGGCCTTGAAGCGGGGCAGGAGCACCTTGGTGGTCACGTCCCGGAACCAGCCCTGCTGCTCGGTATTGGCCACATGCACGCCAGCCATGTTGTAGGCCCCGGGATAGGTGTTCAGCCCCCGGTCCGGCGCGCGGGTGTCGAGGCCCGCCTGGGTCATGGCGCTCAGCACGTCCTGCGGCAGGGGCGCGCCCCCGTCCGAGGGGAAGCCGGTGGCGTCGTCGATCAGCAGCGTGCTGCGGCCGTCCCGGGCGGACACGTCCTGCAGCCCGGCGGGGCCGAGCTTGCCCACCACGGCGGTGGAATAGCCCGCTTCACTTGCGGCGCGCAGAAGGCTCCTTTCATTGAGGAAATTGCCGTCATATCGACCGTTCAGCCGGTCGAGCATGGCATTGTCCTCGATCCCCGCGACGACGGAGGCATAGGGCGGCTCGAAGGGCTGGCCCACATAGATGACGTTGCCGAAGTCACCGCTGTCGCCGGGGCGGTGCCCGGTGGCGATGGCCGCGGCATTGGGGGTGGTGAAGGTCGGGTAGATCGAGTGGCTGTTCTCGAAGTTGACGCCTTCCGACCGCACGGCGGCGAGGCCCGGCGCGGTGTCCGGTGTCACCACATGGGACCGGAGGCCATCCGCGACGAAGATGATCACATTGTGCGGCACCGGAGCGGGGTCCGCGAGGGCCGGAGTGGACAGTGCGACCGACAGGGCCACAGTGGCCAGAAGCTTGCTCATCATCGAAAGACGGTCTCCGAAACCCAGGACTCAGGGGCCCGACGATGCTCCGGTTTCGTGACAATTTTTCCTTTACGCGGGGTCGCTTCGGACCCTCAGTCCGCCAGGTCCGGGCGAAGGATGACCTTTCCCACGACCCTGCGATCCGCCAGCAGGTCGAAGCCTTCCCGCCAGCGGCATAGGGGCAGTTCGGCGTGGACATGGGGCCGGATCTTTCCGGCCGCGGCCAGGGCATCGATGGCGGCGATGTTCTCCTTCCCGCGCTCGGGAAACTGGCGGCCATATTCCCCTGCGCGGACGCCGACCACGGAAAACCCCTTGATCAGGGGCATGTTCACCGAGACCGTGGGAATCCGGCCGGAGGTGAAGCCGATCACCAGCAGGCGGCCGTCAAAGGCGGTGCAGCGGACGCTCTCGTCGAAGATGTCCCCGCCCACGGGGTCGTACACCACATCGGCACCGCGGCCGCCGGTGAGGGCCTTCACCTGGTCACGGAAGCCGTTTCGGACGTCCACGAGGGCATCGGGATGGTAGAGGGCATCGATGGCGGCCAGCTTCTCCGGCGAGGCGCTGGCGGCGATCACCCGCGCCCCCAGCCGCTGGGCCAGATCGACGCAGGCCAGGCCCACGCCTCCGGCGGCACCATGGACCAGCACCCACTCCCCCGGCTCCAGCCGCGCGCGCCGCACCAGCGCCACATAGGCGGTCAGATAGGCCGCCGGATAGGCCGCGGCCTGGGCAAAGCTCAGGACCGCAGGCTTCGGCCGCACGGCGGCGGCGTCGGTCACCACCTGCTCGGCAAAACCGCCCAGCCGGGCCCCGCCCACCACGGCCTCGCCGACCCGGTTCGCGTCCACGCCGGGGCCCACCGCGTCGATCACGCCGGCGAAGTCGAGGCCGGGCACGAAGGGGCAGGGGGGCTTGAACTGGTATTCCCCCCGGGTCATCAGCAGGTCGGGAAAGTTCACGGACGCCCCGCGCACGGTCACCCGCACCTGCCCCGGCCCGGGGACGGGCGTTGGCACCTCTGTGACGGCGCAGCCCGCATAGTCGGGTGCCAGGCTGGATACGACGAGGGCCTTCATCCGCGGCTCAACCGCCGAAGCTGAGGCCGACGGCCCGGGACAGGTCCGCCAGCGCCTGGGCCTCGGAACTGACCTTGATGGCGGTCATGCCAAGCTGGGCGGCCGGTTTGCAGTTCACCCCCAGGTCGTCGAGATAGACCGACCGGTTCGGCGACACCGACAGGGCCTCGCACATCATCTGGTAGATGCGCGGATCGGGCTTGCGTACGCCGATCTTGGAGCTTTCCAGCACCACGTCGAACAGGGCCATGACCTCGGCCACGGCGCTGGCCTTCTCCATCGTGCCGGCCATGCCCGCCCCCTTGCCGGTGGAGACATTGTTGGTGATGCAGCCGACCCGGAATCGGTCCTTGCAGGCCTTCAGGGCCGCCACCATGGCCGGGCGCACGTCGCCGGACAGCAGGGGAAGGATCTCCGCCCCGCGGATGTCGTGGCCCAGGGCCACCGCCTCCTCCCGGAACAGCACGTCGAAGCGCCCCGCATCGATCTCCGAGCGCTCGAACAGGGCCCAGGCATTGTGGTCGGGGTTGGTGGCGTTCACCGTGCGGATGAAGTCCGACGGCAGGCCGCGCTCCCGCTCGAACCGGTTGAAGGCCTCGAAGGGGGACGTGGTGATCACGCCGCCAAAGTCCCAGATCACGGCGTCGATGGTCACCGGTGCACTCCTCAGTTGATGCAGAAGGCTAGGGCCGGGCCCGGGCGGACGCAAGGCAGACCTCGCGTCAACTGGCCTCGGCAAAGGCGTCGTCGGCCCGCCAGTCGAACAGCTCGCACAGCACCCGCAGGCGCTGCCCACGCTCCGAGACCAGGTCCGGGTCCCGGGCCAGCACAAGGCGTGCATCGTCCGAGGCGGCGCGGACGAGGTCGGCATGGGCCACCGGGTCGGCGAAGCGGTAATTAGGCAGGCCGCTCTGCTTCAGGCCCATCAGGTCCCCGCCGCCGCGCAAGGACAGGTCCCGCTCCGCGATCTCGAAGCCGTCCTCGGTCTGGCGCAGGATCTCGATCCGCGCCTTGGCATTCAGGGACAGGGGCGGGGCATAGAGCAGCAGGCAGGCGCTGCGGGCCGCCCCGCGACCCACCCGCCCGCGAAGCTGGTGCAGCTGGGCCAGGCCGAACCGCTCCGCATGCTCGATCACCATGATGCTGGCATTGGGGACATTGACCCCCACCTCCACCACCGTGGTGGCCACCAGGACCGCGATCTCCCCCCGGGCGAAGTCTGCCATCACCCGGTCCTTTTCCGCGGGCGGCATCTTGCCGTGGATCAGGCCGACCCGGGCGGACAGGCGCTCGGTCAGGTCAGCAGCCCGGACCTCCGCTGCCTGAACGTCGAGGATTTCGGATTCCGCCACCAGCGGGCAGATCCAGAAGGCCTGGGCCCCGTCCCGGGTGGCGTCGGCCAGACGCTGGATGACGCTGTCCACCCGGGTCAGGGGGGTGGCCGTGGTCACCACCGGTTGGCGGCCGGGGGGCTTCTCGTCGATGCGCGACACGTCCAGGTCGCCGAACAGGGTCAGCTCCAGGGTCCGGGGAATGGGGGTGGCGGACAGGGCGATCAGGTGCACGGCCTCCCCCTTGGCCATCAGCCGTCGGCGCTCCGCCACGCCGAACCGGTGCTGCTCGTCGATCACGGCCAGTGCCAGCCGATGGAAGCGGACCTCGTCCTGGAAGAGGGCATGGGTGCCCACCACCAGGCCCGCCGACCCATCGGCCACGGCGGCGAGCTTTTCCTGCCGCTGGGCGCCCTTGTCGCGCCCTGTGAGAAGAACCGTCTGAATGCCCGCCCTTTCAAGGGGTTCAGCCATGCTTTCAAGGTGCTGACGGGCGAGAATCTCCGTGGGCGCCATCAGGGCCGTCTGGTAGCCCGCGGCGGCCAGCTCCGCCACGGCCAGCATGGCGACCACGGTCTTGCCCGAGCCCACATCCCCCTGGACGAGCCGGGACATCCGCTCCCCGCTGGCCAGATCGCTGCGGATCTCCGCCAGGGTGCGTCTCTGCGCACCGGTGAGACGGAACGGCAGGGCCGCTTCCACCGCCCGTGCGAGGTCGGAGGCGGCGACCGGCGGGGTCGGCTCGGCTCGGCGCCGCGCCTTGCGCTGGGTCATGGCCAGGTGATGGGCCAGAAGCTCGTCGAACGCCAGGCGCTGGCGGGCCGGGGTGGTCAGGCTGACATCCTCCGGCGTCTGCGGATGGTGCAGGGCGTCCAGCGCCCCACGCCAGCCAGGCCAGCCTTGCCGGGCGAGCCAGTCGGGGTCCTGCCACTCTTCCAGGGGCGGCGCGCGGCCGACGGCGTCCAGGGCAAGTCGGCTGAGGACCCGGGGGGGCAGGCCGGTGACGCCGGGATAGACGGGCTCCAGGGTGCGGATCTGGTCCCGCCGCTCCGGAGGTAGCAGATGGTCCGGATGGGCGATCTGGCACTCGACCCCGAAGCGTTCCAGCTTGCCGCTGGCCACCCGCTGCGATCCCGGGGGATGGGCCCGCTCCAGGTGCTCGCCAAATCCCTTGAACCAGACCAGGTTGACGAAGCCGGTGTCGTCATGGGCGCGGATCCGCCAGGGTTGTCCCCGGCGCTGGGGCGGCAGGTGCTGGTCGACGACGAGGTCGAGAATGGTCAGCTCCCCGTCCACCGCCGAGCGCACCGTGGCGGCGTGTCGCTGGATCAGGCCCGACGGGCTCAGGAACGCCAGGTCCCGCACCAGGGGGCCCGCCGCCCGCTCCACCAGGGGCGCAAGCTTGGGCCCGACGCCCTTCAGCGTCGAGATTTCAGCAAACAGGGGAAAAAGACTCGGCGGGCGCATCATCGCACCATAGACCGCCTGCGGAATTCCGTTAAACAGGCTGCGTCGCGCATTCGGCGGCCCATATAGATCCCATGCAGCACAATCCCCTCGATTCCGACCGCGTGAAGAAGCTGAAGTTCCGGGCCTGGCGCCGGGGGTTCCGCGAGGCCGACCTGATCCTCGGTCCGTTTGCCGATGCCCATGCCGCGGAGCTTGGTCCGGAGGAACTGGCGCAGTTCGAGCGGCTTCTGGAAGTCCCCGATCAGGACCTGTACGGCTGGATCATCGAGCGCGAGGCGACGCCGGCCCCGTTCGACACGCCGCTGATGGACCGCATCAAGGCCTTCCGGTTTGGCGCCCGCCAGACCCGCTCCGATCTCGGCGGCTGAGGTCGTTCCCATGACCGAGACCCTGCAATCGCCCGCAGAAGTGGCGCGGCTGGCGCGCCTGTCCGGCCGCCTGACCCTCGCCGGTGCGCCGGAGGGGTTCGACGCCCTGGCCACGGCACAACTCGCCCGCGCCCACGGGGGCGTCAGCGTCTTCATCGCCCGGGACACCGCCCGGGCCGGTGCGTTCGTCGATGCGGTCCGCTTCTTCGATCCGGAGCTTGAGCTGATCGAGCTGCCGGGCTGGGACTGCCTGCCCTATGACCGGGTGGGGCCGAGCGCCGGTGTGTCGGCGAGCCGGATGGCGGCCCTGTCGCGCCTGGCATCGCCCGGTGCGGCGGCTGCGCCCCGGCTGGTGATCACCGCGGCGTCCAGTGTCATCCAGCGCCTGCCGCCCCGGGACGTGATCCGCAAGGCGACCTTCTTTGCCCGGGTCGGCAATGACGTGGCCATCGCGGACCTCGAGCGCTACTTCGCCGTCAATGGCTATATCCGCGCCTCCACCGTGTCGGAGCGGGGGGAGTTCGCCATCCGCGGCGGCGTGATCGACGTCTATCCCCCCACGGCGGACGAGCCGGTGCGCCTGGACCTGTTCGGCGACACCCTGGACGCCATCCGCGGCTTCGACGCCATGACCCAGCGCTCCACCCGCCAGCTGCGGGAGATCGAGCTTTTGCCAGTGAGCGAGGCCCTGGTGGATGCCGCCGCCATTTCCCGCTTCCGGTCCGGCTTCGTCGCCCTGTTCGGGGCCGCGGCCGACGACCCCCTCTATGCCGCCATCAGCGAGGGCGGGCGACGCGGCGGGATGGAGCACTATCTGCCCCTGTTCTACGAGACCACCGAGACCCTGTTCGACTATCTGGGGCCGGACGCGCTGGTGCTGGTGGATCACCAGGCCACCGACGCCCGGGACGAGCGCCTGTCCATGATCGCCGACGCCTATGACGCCCGGCGGGAGGCGGCGCAGGTGCGCGGCGGGACCATCTATCGCCCGTTGCCGGTGGAGCGGCTCTATCTCGACCAGACCGCCTGGGACCTGAAGCTGGCGGAACACCCGGTGCGGGTCTTCAGCCCGTTCGTCGAGGAGCCCTCCGCCACCGTGGTGGACCTCGGGGCCCGGCCCGGGCGCAGCTTTGCCGCGGAGCGGGCGCAGGACAGCGTGAACCTGTTCGAGGCGGTCACCGACCACGCCAAGGCGCTGGGCCGGGACGGCAAGCGGGTGCTGTTCGCCTCCTGGTCGGACGGCTCCTCGGACCGGCTCGCCTCCATGCTCGGGGACCACGGTCTGGCGGGGGTGCGGCTGGCCACGAGCTGGAGCGATGCCCAGAGCTTCGGCGTGGCCGGGACCAGGGCCAAGCCGGTGCAGCGGGCCATCCTGCCGGTGGACCACGGCTTCGTGACGCAGAGCCTGGCGGTGATTTCCGAGACGGACATCCTGGGCGACCGGCTGGCCCGCCCCAGGCGCAAGCGCCGGGCCCAGAACTTCCTGGCGGAGGCGACCTCGCTGACGCCCGGCGACCTGGTGGTGCACATCGACCACGGGATCGGTCGCTATTCCGGCCTGCGCACCCTGGACGTGAACGGGGCCCCGCACGACTGCCTCGACCTGCAATATGGCGGCGATGCCAAGCTCTACCTGCCGGTGGAGAACATCGACCTGCTCACCCGCTACGGTTCGGACGCGGAGGGGGTCCAGCTCGACCGCCTCGGCGGCGCCGCCTGGCAGGCGCGCAAGGCAAGGGCCAAGGAACGCCTGCGCGAGATGGCCGAGGGCCTGATCCGCATCGCCGCGGCCCGGGAGCTCAAGTCCACCGAAGCCATCGATCCCCCGTCCGGCCTGTTCGACGAGTTCTGCGCCCGCTTCCCCTATGACGAGACGGAGGACCAGCTCAACGCCATCACCGACGTGCTCACCGACCTGTCCAGCGGCAAGCCGATGGACCGGCTGGTGTGCGGCGACGTGGGCTTCGGCAAGACCGAGGTGGCGCTGCGGGCGGCGTTCGTGGTGGCCATGTGCGGCAAGCAGGTGGCCATCGTCTGCCCGACCACGCTTCTGGCCCGGCAGCATTTCCGCACCTTCAGCGAGCGCTTCGCCGGCTGGCCGATCAAGGTCCGCCAGCTGTCCCGCATGGTCCCCGCCAAGGAGGCCGCCCAGACCCGGGAAGGCCTCGCCAATGGCGAGATCGAGGTGGTGGTGGGCACCCACGCGGTCCTGTCCAAGCAGGTGTCGTTCCGCGACCTCGGCATGGTCATTGTCGACGAGGAGCAACACTTCGGCGTCAAGCACAAAGAGAAGCTGAAGGAGCTTCGCGCCGACGTGCACATGCTGACCCTGACCGCCACGCCGATCCCGCGGACCCTGCAGATGGCGCTCTCCGGCATCCGGGAGATGTCGATCATCGCCACCCCGCCCGTCGACCGGCTGGCCGTGCGGACCTACATTACCCCCCACGACCCCGTGGTGCTGCGCGAGGCCCTGCTGCGGGAGAAGTATCGCGGCGGCCAGGCCTATGTGGTGGTGCCCCGCATCTCCGACCTGCCGGACATGGAACGCTTCCTGCGGGAGCAGGTGCCGGAGGTGCGCTTCGTCGTCGGCCACGGCCAGATGGCCCCCACCCAGCTCGAGGAGGTGATGAGCGCCTTCTATGACGGGCGCTATGACGTGCTGCTGGCCACCACCATCGTGGAATCCGGCCTCGACATCCCCACGGCCAACACCCTCGTCGTCCACCGGGCGGACATGTTCGGCCTGTCCCAGCTCTATCAGCTCCGCGGACGGGTGGGCCGGGCCAAGGCGCGGGCCTATGCCTATCTCACCACCCCCGCCGACCGGGGCGTGACGGAGGGGGCGGAGAAGCGGCTGAAGGTGCTCCAGTCCCTGGACAGCCTGGGGGCGGGGTTCCAGCTGGCCAGCCACGATCTCGACATCCGCGGCGGCGGCAACCTGCTGGGGGACGAGCAGTCCGGCCATATCCGCGAGATCGGGGTCGAGCTCTACCAGCAGATGCTGGAGGACGCCGTGGCCGACCTGCGCCAGTCGGGGGAGGCCGAGGCCACGGGCCGTGGCTGGTCGCCGCAGATCAATGCCGGGGCCGCCGTGCTGATCCCGGACGAGTACGTGCCGGACCTGAACGTGCGCCTGTCCCTCTATCGCCGCCTGTCGGAGGCCGAGCGCGCCGAGGACCGGGAGGCCCTCGCCGCCGAACTGATCGACCGCTTCGGGCCCCTGCCGCGGGAGACGGACCATCTGCTGAAGGTGGTGGCCATCAAGGGCCTGTGCCGTCAGGCGGGGATCGAGAAGATCGACATCGGGCCCAAGGGCGCAGTCATCGCCTTCCGCGGGGAGAGCTTCGCCAATCCCATGGGGCTGATCCGGCACATCCAGCGCCACCCGATGCTGTGGAAGCTGCGCCCGGACCACAAGGTGGTGGTGAAGGGGGAGTGGGAGACGCCGGACGCGCGTCTGCAGGCGGCGGAGAAGATCCTGACGGAACTGGCGGGCCTGGCGGCCGCAGCCTGACCGCACCTGAGCCGGGGCTCAGGCCTCGGCCAGGGCATGGTCGATAGCGCGGACGAGCTTGGCCGGGGCCTCCGCGCCGATCACCGAGAACTTCTGGGCAAAGATCATGAAGGGCACACCGGTGACGCCGGCATCCCGGGCGATCTGGTGCTCCTGGCCCACGACGGCCAGGTCTTCCCCCCGGGCCAGGCGATCGAGGATGCGCAGACGGTCCATGCCCGCCGCCGCACCGATGTCGGCCAGCACCTCCGGGTCGCCTATGTCCTTGCCGTCGGTGAAATAGGCGGCGAACAGGCCTTCCAGCACCTCGGCCTGGCGACCTTCGGCCTGGGCCCAGCGGACCAGGCGATGGGCGGCCAGGGTGTTGGGCGATTTCTCGATCCGGTCGAAGTTCAGGGTGATCCCGTCCTCTGCGGCGAGGTCGACCAGCATCCGGCTGACCTCCCTGCGGCGCGCGGCGTCGGGGAACTTCTTCGCCAGATAGGCCGCGCGGTCCACGCCCCCCTCCGGCAGGGTGGGATCGAGCTGGTAGGGCCGCCAGGTGACGTGCACGTCCACATCGGGGCGAAGGGCCGCGGCGGCCTGCAGCCGACGCCAGCCGATGAAGCACCAGGGGCAGACCATGTCGGCCACGAGGTCGATGTCCAGGCGGGGGCGGGCAGGGGTCATGGCTCTTTCTCCCTCAGGTCCGGCCGTGCCGGAGGTGTCAGCTGGCCGCGCGGCTGAGCGCCCCGTGGGCGGCCCGTTCCAGGGCATGGGCGGCACTTTCCCCCGGCTCCAGCTGGGCGACGCCGATGTCGAAGTCCACGGCAAAGGGCGGGGTCTCCTCGTCCGCCTCGAAGGCGGTGCAGGCGATGACGGCGGCAATCCGCTCGGCGGTGATGCGACCCGCAGCCGCCGTCGCCGCCGGCAGGGCCAGGGCAAACACGTCCGAGGCCAGCCGCGCGGCGGTATCCTCCGCCCGGACGAGGCGGCCGATCATCGAGCCGATCTGCGGCACCGCCCGGTCCATCCAGCCCTCCGCCCGGGCCCGCAGGGCGTCGGGACGGTCGGCAATGCGCAGCACGGCCACGGTCAGGGGGCGACGCCGCGAACTTGCCGCCGCCGCCAGCCGGGCCAGGTGCGCGGCGAACAGGTCCCGGGTGAAGAGGCCCGTGGCGCTTTCCATCAGTCCGCCGAAGCGGGACAGGTCCAGGGCCTCGCGGATCGCCGTCTCGCGGCGGAAGCGGCGGGCCAGCGCCACGACCCGGGCAGCGGTCTCGTGGGTGGGCGTGTGCGCGCTGATCACGTCCGACAGGCCCCGGTGATAGGCGTCGGCGGTGGCGATCTGCACCCCCGGCCGCAGGGATAGGAGGGTCGGAATGTGGAACAGGCGGGTGTTGCGTCGCATGCCACCGGCGATGGACAGGGCCTCCGCATGGGTGTCGCCGGACCACAGGACCACGGCGTCGAACGGCTTTTCATGCAGATAATCGAAGGCGGTGTAGGCGGTGAAGGCCCCCGTGGTCTCCACCCCCAGGCCGCGGAGGTCGTGCTGCAGGGCCAGGAACTTGGGCGCAGGCTCGCCCACGGTCAGCACCTGCAGCGGCTCGTCCGACGGGATCGGCTTCAGCGGGGCCAGCAGGCGGCTGGCGAAGGTCTCCGACCGCAGGGCCAGTTCCTCCTCCGCCACGGCGGCGCGGGCCAGCTGGTCCAGCCGCATGGCCGCCTGGGCCGGATGGATGAGCGCCCCCATGGCCAGATCGAACCGGCCGAGGATCTCGGCCCCGTGAATGGCCGCCCCCAGGCCCAGGATCGGCGTCTGCCGCGGGGCCAGGGCGGCGCGCAGGGCATCGGCGGCCCGGATGGCGCTCTGCGGATGATGCCGGGCGTCCATCAGCACGGCCTGGACGGGGGACACCCGGATCAGGTCGATGGCAGCGCCAAGATCGCGAATCACCACGCAGGGCCAGCCGAGCCGGGCCAGGCCCTCCACCAGTCCCGCATGGGACTCCGCCGCATCGGCACCCCCGTGGGAAGAGGTCGGATCGGCACCGGGAGTGAAAATGATGACGCGCGCGTCGCTGATCGTCAAAACACCCGTCCCGGTTACGCACCTGGGCTGTCCAGGCGTTGATACCCCGTCTCTATACGACGGGATTTCGCCAATGCCAAAGTGCCGTCGCGCCCGGAGGGAAATTCATCACGATCATGGTTGACGCTGCGTCCGGCTGGTCATCGGCCGGATCTGCGGCAATAAGGTTGCAAGGCCAGACAGATGAGGGAGAAGAGGCATGACCGCGCAGGGACCCTTGAAGGGCGTTAAGGTTGTCGAGTTCGCGGGGATCGGACCGGGTCCGTTCTGCGGCATGCTGCTGTCCGACCTCGGGGCGGACGTGGTGCGGATCGATCGCAAGGGACCGGGGCGCGCTTCGCCCGCCGACATCACTGCCCGGGGACGGCGCTCCATCGCTCTGGACCTGAAGCGGCCGGAGGCTGTGGAGACCTGCCTTCGCCTGATGGACAGCGCTGAAATCATCTTCGAAGGCTTCCGCCCCGGTGTGATGGAGCGTCTGGGCCTGGGCCCGGACGTGGCCCTGAAGCGCAATCCGAAGCTGGTCTATGGCCGGATGACCGGATGGGGCCAGACCGGCCCGCTCGCCCAGGCCGCCGGTCACGACATCAACTACATCGCCATCAGCGGGGCGCTGCACGCCATCGGCACGGGGGAGAAGCCCGTGCCGCCCCTGAACCTGGTGGGAGATTTCGGCGGCGGGGCCCTCTATCTGGCCTTCGGTCTGCTGGCGGCCCTGACCCATGCCCGGGCCACCGGCCAGGGGCAGGTGGTGGATACGGCCATGACCGACGGGGCGGCGTCCCTGATGTCCATGTTCTACGGCATGAAGGCCATGGGTGTGTGGAACGGGGAGCGTCGGGCCAACCTGCTGGACGGCGGCGCGCACTTCTATGACACCTACCAGTGCAGCGACGGCAAGTGGATCGCGCTGGGCTCCATCGAGCCGCAGTTCTACGCCCTGCTGCTGGAAAAGGCCGGGCTGACCGATCCCGCCTTCGGTGCCCAGATGGACCGCAGCGCCTGGCCGGACCTGAAGGCCAAGCTGGCGGCCGTGATCGCCCGCAAGACCCGCGCCGAATGGACCGCGATCATGGAAGGCACCGACATCTGCTTCGGCCCGGTGATGGACCTGGACGAGGCCCCGCTGCATCCGCACAACGTGGCGCGCGAGACCTTCGTGACCGTCGCCGGCGTGGTCCAGCCAGCCCCGGCCCCGCGCTTTTCCGCCACCCCCGGACAGATCCAGGGTCCGCCGCCGGCCATCGGTGCCGACACGGACACCGCCCTGACCGACTGGGGACTGTCCGACGGGGAACTGGCCCAGCTGAAGGCCGCAGGCGCCCTCTGAGCCGTCCGGACCGGCGGTCTCAGGCCTTGCGGACGCGAAACCGCAGGGCCTGGGGCAGGGTCTCCACGTCCAGCAGCTCGTGCCCGGCCTCACGCACGAAATGCGGCACGTCGATCCGCGCCAGGGGGTCGTCGGCCAGCAGGATGACGACCTGACCCGCCTGTGCCGCCTCCAGCGCCCGGCGCAGGCGCAGGGTGGGGGTCGGGCACCGGTGACCGCGGGCGTCGACTTCCAGTTCGGGGGCGGGGCCGGATCGGGACATGCCGGGTTTTGAGCAGGGCGGGACGGCCTCTGCAATCCCCCTTTTCCCCGCCGTGACCCCTGTGCCATGGTCGCGACCTCTCGGACGGAAACACACCATGCCCCAGGATCACGACAGTGGCGCCGTCTGGCGACGGAATGCCGTCGCCGGAGTCATCATCCTCGGCATGATCGTGGTGGCCTCGATCTACCGGCCGGACCGGGCGATGCGGGTGGCGGTGGGCGTCACCGCCCACGACATGTGCCAGGCGGTGTTCATCACCGGCCGCGATCCGGACACGGCCTTTGCCGAGACCCTGGCGCCCCGGCCGGGCTATCGGCTGGTGGCGCGGTTCATCACCTTTGCCGTGGACCGGGACAAGGCGATGGTCCAGGCCAAGCTCGGCGGCATCCGGCGCAATGCCCTGTTCATCCCGGGGCGAGGGTGCCTCCTGAACGTCGGCGGTGTCCGTCCGCCGCCGCCGCTGCTGCCGGAACCTGCCTCCCTGCCGATCCTGCCGGACATTGCCGGTCCTGAGGTCGTCGCCCCCGCCACGCCGGCGGTGCGCGCGGCCATGGACCGGCTGTTCACCGAGGAAAAGCCCGCCGACCCGCGCCGGGTGAAGGCCGTGGTCGTGCTGCAGCATGGCCGGGTCATCGCCGAGCGCTATGCGCAGGGCTATGGCGTGAACACGCCGGTGAACGGCTGGTCGGCCTCCAAGTCTCTGCTGAACGCCATGCTCGGCGTGCTGGTGCGGGAGGGCAAGCTGTCCATGGACCAGCCCGCGCCCATCCCCCTGTGGCGCAAGCCCGGCGACCCGCGGGGGGGCATCACCCTCGACCAGCTGGCGCGGATGACCAGCGGCCTGTCCGTCGACCAGGACGGGTCCGGCTTCGACGTGTCCAACCAGATCCTGTACGACGAGCGTGACACGGTGGGTGCGGCCGTGCGGCGGCCCATGGCCCGCCGTCCAGGCGAGCAGTGGCACTATTCCGACGCCCAGACCCTGATCCTGGCCCGGATCGTGGAGAATGTAGCCGGTGGCACGCCGGAGGGCTTCCTGCGCCTGGCCCGGCGGGAGGTGCTGGAGCCCCTGGGCATGACCGGCGTGACCATCGACTTCGACGCGGCGGGCAGCCCCCTGATCTCCACCTATGCCGCGGCCCCGGCGCGGAGCTGGGCGCGGCTGGGCCAGCTCTATCTGCAGGACGGCCGCATCGGCACCGTCCAGATCCTGCCGAAGGGCTGGGTCGACTATTCCCGGCGGATCACCCTGAAGAGCCCCTATGGGGCCGGATTCTGGGTGGTGGACACGCCCGATCCGGACTTCAGCGGCCTGCAGCAGGCCGGCCTGCCGAAGGACACCTTCCTGGCGTCCGGCAACCTCGGTCAGCGCATCTACATCATCCCGTCCCAGGACATGGTGGTGGTGCGGATGGGCCTGACCGTCCGCGGCGGCTTCGGGGCGCGCCAGGACGCCGCCTTCATCCGCGATCTGATCAAGGGCCTTGCGCCCGCCACTGCAAAGGACAGCGTTTCATGAAGATCCGTCGGCTCGGCCCCTTCGACGTCAGCGCCATCGGCCTGGGCTGCATGAGCCTGAGCCATGCCTACGGGGACCCGCCGCCGGAGGCCGAGGCCGCGCGGCTGCTGCACCAGGCCCTCGACGTGGGCTACACCTTCCTCGACACCGCCTCCGTCTACGGGCTCGGCCACAACGAGACCCTGATCGGCCAGACCCTCAAGGCGCGCCGGGACGAGTTCATCCTGGCCAGCAAGTGCGGCCTCGGCCCCAATGCGGAGGGACGGCGGGAGCTGTCCGGCCGGCCGGAGGACATCCGCCGCTCCTGCGATGACAGCCTGCGTCGGCTGCAGGTGGAGATCATCGACCTCTTCTACCTTCATCGCATGGACCGCCGGGTGCCGATCGAGGAGAGCGTGGGGGCCCTGGGCGACCTCGTCCGGGCCGGAAAAGTCCGGGCCATCGGCCTGTCGGAGGTGGGGGCCGAAACCCTTCGACGGGGCCATGCAGAATATCCGGTCACCGCCCTGCAGTCGGAATACAGCCTCTGGACCCGCAATCCGGAGGTGGCGACCCTGGCCACCTGTGCGGAACTCGGCGTGGCCTTCGTCGCCTTCAGCCCGGTGGGGCGCGGCCTGCTAACCGGATCACCGCCCGACCCGACCCAGTTTCGGCCGACCGACATCCGCAAGGACATGCCCCGCTTCCAGGGCAACGCCTGGGCGGCCAATCTGGGGCTGCAGGACCAGCTGGCGGGGGTGGCGAACCGGGTGGGCTGCACGCCTGCGCAACTGGCCCTGGCCTGGACGCTGTCCCGCGGGGCGCACGTCATTCCGATCCCGGGGACGAGCAACATCGATCACATGGTGGAAAATGCCGAGGCCGCGGATGTCAGCCTCAGCCCGGCCGTGCTCGAGGAGCTGGATACGCTGATCAATGCTCGGACCGTCGCGGGCGCGCGCTACAGCGCCACGGCCCAGGCCACGGTGGATACGGAGGAGGTTCCGCCGGAGGAGCGGTGAGGGGGTTGCGTGGTTCGAGACGGCCCGTTCCGGGCCTCCTCACCTTGACGACGATTGTTGGGTTTCAACAACGATCGTCATCCTGAGGAGGGCCGAAGGCCCGTCTCGAAGGACGCGAAATCGCCGCCTCAGGCCCCCGGACGGTTGCCTTCACGCCGGGCCAGGAAGGCCAGACGCTCGAACAGGTGGACATCCTGCTCGTTCTTCAGCAGGGCGCCGTGCAGGGGCGGGATCAGCTTGGTGGGATCCTTCTCCCGCAGCACGCTCTCGTCGATGTCCTCGACCATCAGGAGCTTCAGCCAGTCCAGCAGCTCCGAAGTGGAGGGCTTCTTCTTCAGGCCGGGCACCTTGCGGATGTCGTAGAAGATCCGCAGGGCCTCCGAGACCAGCTTCTGCTTGATGCCGGGGAAGTGGACCTCGACGATCTGTTTCATGGTGTCGTCGTCGGGGAAGCGGATGTAGTGGAAGAAGCAGCGGCGCAGAAAGGCGTCCGGCAGTTCCTTCTCGTTGTTCGAGGTGATGATGATCACCGGGCGGACGGCGGCCTTGATCGTCTCGTTGGTCTCGTAGACGAAGAATTCCATGCGATCGAGCTCCTGCAGGAGGTCGTTCGGGAACTCGATGTCGGCCTTGTCGATCTCGTCGATCAGCAGCACGGGGCGCTTGGGGGCCTCGAACGCCTCCCAGAGCTTGCCCTTCTTGATGTAGTTGCGCACGTCCTTCACCCGCTCGTCGCCCAGCTGGCTGTCCCGCAGGCGGGTGACGGCGTCGTATTCGTACAGACCCTGATGGGCCTTGGTGGTGGACTTGATGTGCCAGGTCAGCAGGGGGGCATCGAGGGCCTTGGCCACTTCATAGGCCAGCACGGTCTTGCCGGTGCCGGGCTCGCCCTTGATCAGCAGCGGCCGCTCCAGCGCGATGGAGGCGTTCACCGCCACCTTCAGGTCGCCGGTCGCGACGTAGTCTTCGGTCCCTTCAAAACGCAGGCTCATTCAGCGAAGTCCTTCAAGCGGCGCGGCAGGCGCGAAACAGATGATCAGCGACAACCTTAAGGGCCTCGCCGGGATAGGCAAGGGCGGGACGGTCCGTCAGATCAAGGTTTTGCCACCTGCCGTAGGGGCAGGAAGGCCCTGCAGCCCTAGTCGGATTCCGCGTCGGCGGCGGACGCCTTCGACGGGGCCGGCAGCGGCGTCACCCGGGTGAGGAAGGCCGGCACGTCGGAGCCGAAGCCCACCACGCTGCGACCGTCGTCCGAATCCCGTGGTGCCGATTCCCGCACGCCGCGCACGGGGCGGGTCCGGTCCATGTCGGCCCGGCGCGGTTCGGGACGGGCGACGGGTGCCTCGACCTCGGCCTCCACCGGTGCTTCGGCCCGGGCGCGGGAGGGGGCGCGGGTGCGGGTGCGGGCGGGCTTGGGCGCGTCGGCCTCCGCGGCCACCGGCTCGGGCACGGCGGGGCGGAAGGGTTCCGTCGAGGCCGCGTCTTCCGGGGCGCGATTGCTGGGCGCATCCTTGCCCCGCGGACCCCGGGGGGCGCGGTCGGAGCGTTCGGACCGGCGGGGCGCGCTGCGGCTGCCGGACCGACCGCCGCGACGTTCGCCGTCTCCACCGGCGGCTAGGCTCCAGTCCAGGTCCAGAACGACGGATTCCGGTTCCTTCTTGGTGAGCTTCAGCACCTTGTCATAGGCCTTGGCGTCGTTCGGCGAGACGATCATGAACGCCTTGCCCGTCCGCCCGGCGCGACCGGTGCGGCCGATCCGGTGGACATAGTCGTCCGCGTGGAACGGCACGTCGTAGTTGAACACGTGGCTCACCGCCGGAATGTCCAGCCCGCGGGCGGCCACGTCGGAGGCCACCAGCAGCTTCAGTTCGCCCTTGCGGAAATTGTCCAGCGTCTTCATGCGCATGGACTGCTCGAGGTCCCCATGGATGGGTGCCGCGTCGAAGCCATGGGCCTTCAGGCTCTTGGCGACGATGTCCACGTCGGTCTTGCGGTTGCAGAAGACGATGCCGTTGCCGACCTCCTCCTGGGCGATCAGGGCCCGGAGCGCCATGCGCTTGGCCTTGGGATCGCCCAGCGGGATCGGCGCGATGTACTGGCTGATGGTATCGGCCGTGGTGGCCGGCCGGGTCGCCTCGATCCGGGTGGGATCCTTGAGGAACTGGGTGGTCAGCCGGGTGATCTCCGGCGGCATGGTGGCCGAGAAGAACAGGGTCTGGCGCGACGCGGGCGTCATCTTGAAGATGCGCTCGATGTCCGGAATGAAGCCCATGTCGAGCATCCGGTCGGCTTCGTCCACCACCATGATCTGCACGCCGGTGAGCAGCAGCTTGCCCCGCTCGAAATGGTCCAGCAGGCGGCCGGGGGTGGCGATCAGCACGTCGACCCCGCGGTCGAGCTTGCGCAGCTGCTCGTCGAAGGACACGCCGCCGATGAGCAGGGCCCAGGTCAGCTTGCCGCCGGCGGCATATTTCTCGAAGGAGGAGGCGACCTGGTCGGCCAGCTCGCGGGTGGGGGCCAGCACCAGGCTGCGCGGCATGCGGGCCTTGGAGCGTCCGGCCGACAGCCGGTCGATCATCGGCAGGGTGAAGGCGGCGGTCTTGCCCGTACCGGTCTGGGCGATGCCGAGAACGTCACGTCCGGCCAGGGCGACCGGAATGGCCTGCTCCTGAATCGGGGTCGGGGTGGTGTAGCCGGTATCGGCCACAGTCTGGACTATGGAGGGGCTGAGCCCCAGGTCTGCGAATGTTGTCATGCGTCCTGAAAATTAAGGCGGGGTCGGGGACCGGCGGACGCACTCTCGCGTCCTTGTCAAGTCGCAGGCATAGGCATTGGCTGCCTGACCCCGGCCTGTGCGGCGGAACATAGGCAAAACCCCGGCCAAGTCAATCTAGGGCCGCGGTTCTACAGGCCCGCGGGGCTCAGACATCGAGATCTTCGGCGGCAAACTCCGCATTTTCCTGAATGAAGCGGAACCGCAGCTCGGCCTTGCGGCCCATCAGGGTCTCCACCAGCTCCACCACACCCTCCTCGTCCCGGGGCAGGGTGACCCGGGCCAGGGTCCGCTTGCGCGGGTCCATGGTGGTTTCCTTCAGCTGGGCGGGCATCATCTCCCCCAGGCCCTTGAAGCGGCCGATGTCCGGCTTCTTGCCCTTGAAGGTGGTGGCCATCAGCTCGTCCTTGTGGGCGTCGTCCCTTGCATAGGCCGTCGTTGCCCCGTGGCTGATCCGGTAGAGGGGCGGCAGGGCCATGAACAGGCGGCCGTTGCGGATCAGGTCTGGCATGGTGCGGTAGAAGAAGGTGATCAGCAGGGAAGCGATGTGGGCCCCGTCCACGTCGGCGTCGGTCATGATGATGATCCGCTCGTAGCGCAGGTCCTCTTCCTTGAACCGGTTGCCGCCCTGGACGCCGAGGGCCAGCATCAGGTCCGCCAGCTCCTTGTTGGCACCGGTCTTGTCCGTGGTGGCGGAGGCTACGTTCAGGATCTTTCCCCGAAGCGGCAGGATGGCCTGGTTCTGGCGGTTGCGCGCCTGCTTGGCCGAGCCGCCGGCGGAGTCCCCTTCGACGATGAACAGCTCCGACCCGTCGGACGAGGTGCCGGAACAGTCGGCCAGCTTGCCCGGCAGGCGCAGCTTGCGGGTGGCGGACGCCCGGGCCACGTCCCGGTCCTTGCGCCGCTTCAGCCGCTCCTCCGCCCGCTCCACCACGAACTGCAATAGGGCGGTGGCGGCCTTGGGCTGGGCGGTCAGCCAGTGGTCGAACGGGTCGCGAAGCACCGTCTCCACCAGTCGCTGGGCCTCGGAGGAGGACAGGCGCTCCTTGGTCTGGCCCTGGAATTCCGGATTGCGGATGAACACGCTGATCAGGGCACCCGCCTGGGCGACCACGTCCTCCGCCGTGATCAGGCCGCCACGCTTTTCCCCGGTCATCTCCGCATAAGCCTTCAGGCCGCGGGTGAGGGCGGCGCGCAGGCCCGCCTCGTGCGTCCCGCCTTCGGGGGTGGGCACGGTGTTGCAGTAGGACTGCATGAAGGCGTCATGCTCGCCGAACCCGGCCGGGGACCAGTTGATGGCCCATTCCACGGCACCGCCCTCGTCCTTGCGCTCGATCCGCCCGGCAAAGGGCTCCGGTGTCACGGTCTCGATGGCACCGGTGCGCTCCGCCAGGAAGTCGGCGAGACCGTTGGGGAAGTGGAACACCGCCTCGGTGGGCGTCTGGTCGCTGATCCGCTCGGCAGCGCAGCGCCAGCGGATTTCCACGCCCCGGAACAGATAGGCCTTGGAGCGCGCCATGCGGTAGAGGCGCGCGGGCTTGAAGGCGCAGTTCTCCCCGAAGATCTCCTCGTCGGGGATGAAGCGGACCAGGGTGCCCCGTTTCTTCGACGGCGCGCCGCGCACGATCGGGCCCTGGGGCTTGCCCTGGCTGAAGCTCTGCTTCCACTCGAACCCGTCCCGCCACACGGTGATGTCGAGGGTGGAGGACAGCGCATTGACCACCGACACGCCCACGCCGTGCAGACCGCCGGAGGTCTCGTAGGCCTTTCCGGAGAACTTCCCGCCGGAGTGCAGGACGGTCATGATCACTTCCAGGGCCGACTTGCCCGGGTGCTTGGGGTGCGGGTCCACGGGGATGCCGCGGCCGTCGTCCCGAACCGCAAGCGCCCCGTCGGCCTCCAGCGTCACCTCGATGAAGCGGGCGTGACCGGCGACGGCCTCGTCCATGGCGTTGTCGAGCACTTCGGCGAACAGATGGTGCAGGGCCCGCTCGTCCGTGCCGCCGATATACATGCCCGGGCGGCGACGGACGGGTTCCAGCCCCTCCAGCACCTCGATGTCCCGGGCGGAATAGCCGCTGGCACTGGCCGCAGACTGGGCGGCGGACGACTCGGAGACGGCGCGGCCGGCCGCGGGGGTCGGCGAGGCCGGCACCGGGGGCGGAGCGGCGGCGGGGGAGGCGTCGAAAAGGCTGGGCGCTTCGGAGGGGAGGGCAGACTTGGCCATGATCCGGTTGTGCAACCTGATTCGGCTTGCCGCAAGGTTCACAACGTCTGCGCCGTCCCCGTCACGCCGTCGTGCGCGCCCGAACCTTCTTCACCACCCCGGAAAAGGACAGGACGGGTCGATCCTCGACCTTCAGCATGCCCCGGATGAAGACCAGGCTGCCGCCGGCCCGCACCACCTCTCCGGTGCAGGTCACCAGGTCCCCCTCATAGGCGGGGCCGACGAAGTCGCTGCTGAAGGAGACGGTGACCGAGTGTCCCGGGCCCCGCTCCCGGCGGGAGAGGGCAAACAGGCTGAAGTCGGCGAAGGTCATCATGCAGCCCCCGTGCATGGCATCGCCGCCATTCATGTGCCGCCGCTCTGCCCGCATGGCGCAGACGATGCTGCCGTCGGGCTCATGGCGGAAATAGAAGGGGCCGGACATGGCCTCGTAGGGGTCGGAGTCCCGCCAGGTCATCCAGCCCGCGAACGGGCCCTCGAGGACCGAGACGGCACCATCCGCAATTTCATCCCCGGGTCCGTACATTGCCGCTGCGTCTCCCTTGCATCACAGGTCTGGCTGCGCTTCATAAACGCAAGTTCGCCAAACGCCACCCCGGGCAAGCCCCCGGGCGATGCAGCCAGGAAGTGATCCGCCCATGGCCCTTGATCTCGAGACCCGTACCCAGCTCCTCGACACGGTTCGCCGCTTCGTCACCGAGCGCCTTCGCCCGATCGAGGCGGAGGTGTCGGAAAGCAACGAGGTGCCCGCGGCCATTGTCGAGGAGATGAAGGCGCTGGGCCTGTTCGGCCTGACCATTCCCGAAGCCTATGGCGGCCTTGGCCTGACCATGGAGGAGGAGTGCCTCGTGGCGCTGGAGATCGGCAAGGCCAGCCCCGCCTTCCGCTCGGCCTTCGGCACAAATGTCGGCATCGGCAGCCAGGGCGTGGTGATGTTCGGCACCGACGCCCAGAAGGCGAAGTACCTGCCCGGCATCGCGTCCGGCGAGATCATCACCTCCTTCGCCCTGACCGAGCCGGAAGCCGGATCCGACAGCGCCGCGGTGCAGACCCGCGCCCGTCGGGAGGGGGACGTCTATGTGCTGGACGGGGCCAAGCGCTACATCACCAATGCGGGCAAGGCGTCTCTGTTCACGGTGATGGCGCGGACCGATCCGGACAAGAAGGGCGGTTCCGGCGTGTCCGCCTTCCTGGTGCCCCGGGACCTTCCGGGCCTGTCCGTGGGCAAGTCCGAGAAGAAGATGGGCCAGCAGGGGGCGCACATCCACGACGTGATCTTCGAAGGCGTCCGGGTGCCGGTGGAGAACCGCCTGGGCGGCGAGGGGGAAGGCTTCCGCGTGGCCATGCAGGTGCTGGACCGCGGCCGCCTGCACATCGCCGCGGTCTGCTGCGGCGTGGCCGAGCGGCTGCTGGCGGACACGGTGGCCTATGCGTCGGAACGCAAGCAGTTCGGCCAGGCCATTGCCGGCTTCCAGATGATCCAGGCCATGATCGCGGATTCCAAGACGGAGCTGCTCGCCGCCAAGGCCCTGGTGTTGGAGAGCGCCCGCAAGCGTGACGCGGGCGAGAACGTGACGCTGGAGGCCTCGGCCTCCAAGCTCTATGCGTCGGAAATGGTTGGCCGGGTGGCGGACCGGGCGGTGCAGATCTTCGGCGGCGCGGGCTATGTGGCCGACTACGGGATCGAGCGGCTGTACCGCGACGTGCGCATCTTCCGCATCTACGAGGGCACCAGCCAGATCCAGCAGCTGGTCATCGCCCGCGAAACCCTGAAGCGGGGCGGCTGATGTCCTCTCCCGTGGAAACGGCCCTGTTCGAGCTTCTGGCGGAGCGTCCGGCAGGCAAGTCCGTCGATCCGGCGGAGGTGGCAAAGCGCGTGGACCCCGAAGGCTGGCGACGGCTCCTGCCCCAGGTGAAGGGCGTGGCCGTGGGGCTGGCCCGGGTCGGGCGACTGGAGATCCTGCGGCACAACAAGCCCGTGGACCCCAACGCCTTCCGGGGCGTCTACCGCCTGCGTCTGCCCCAGCCCCCGGCCGACGCGGCGTGAGCCTTCTCCCCGGCCGCCGCGCTGTGCTGGCCGGTCTGGCCGGGGGCGGGCTGTCGGCCTGCGCGCCCCTGGTGCTGAAACCCCTCGCGCCGCCCGCGGCCTTTTCCGGCCCGCATTTCGAGGCCGACGCCCTGATCAGCTTCGACGGCGCGCGCCTGCCCATCAGCCGCTGGGGCCCGGACGGGGTGCCCTCTGCCGTGGTGGTCGCAGTGCACGGGATCAACGACTACGCCACGGCCTTCGAAGGGGATGGCCAGGCCTTCGCCGCGGCGGGCATTGCCACCTATGCCTATGACCAGCGGGGCTTCGGCCGCGGGGCGGACCGGGGCCTGTGGGCGGGGGAGCGGCTGCTGACCGCCGATCTGAAGGCCTGCGTGGCTGCCGCCCGGCTGGCGCATCCGGGCAAGCCGGTCTTTGTCCTGGGGCACTCCATGGGCGGGGCCGTGGCCATCAGCGCCTTTGCCTCCCCCGATCCGCCGCAGGCCGACGGCGTAATCCTGGCGGCCCCGGCGGTCTGGGGGTGGGGCGCCCAGCCCCTGGCCAATCGCCTGGCGCTGTGGCTCGGCGCGCACCTGCACCCGGGGGCGCATCTCGATCCGCCGGCGTGGCTCGTCCGCAGCCACCTGGCGTCGGACAACATGGCCATGCTGCGGCAGATGGGCCGGGACCCGAACATGCTCTTCACCACGCGGATCGACGTGGTCTACGGGCTGGTCGGCCTGATGCAGAGCGCCCTGGACAAGGTGGGCCGGGTCCGGGTGCCGGTGCTCTATCTCTACGGGGCCCATGACAACCTGGTGCCCCGGGACGCCACCCTGCGGGCGGTGCGGGCGCTCAAGGCCACCGACACCAGCCGCTACTATGCCGATGGCTGGCACCTGCTGATGCGGGACCTGAAGGGGGAGCTGGTGCGCCGGGACATGGTGGCGTGGCTGCGCGATCCGGCCTCGGCCCCGCCTTCAGGCGCGCCGACGATCCTTGCGGCCCTCACACGGCCGAGCGGCTGATGTCCGACCCCGCATCCCGCTTTAGCCCCAGATAGACCGGCACGGCCATGGCCGCGGCCAGGCTGATCATCAGGTAGGGAAAGCCGAACCGGTCCGTCGTCAGGCGGCCCTGTCCGTGCTGGGCGATGTGCAGCATCAGGGCCCCGAAGCTGACGCCGAAGCCGATGCTGAGCTGCTGCAGGACCGCGGACAGGGTGTTGGCGCGGCTGACATCCTTCCCCTCCAGCCCGGCATAGGCCACCGTTCCCACGGCAGTGAAATGGGTGGAGCGGACAAAGCCCGTCACCATCAGCACGAAGAAGATCAGCACCGGCGAGGTATCGACCCGGTAGAGCCCCGGAAGCGCCGTGAAGACCACGGACAGGACCGCCGATCCCACCAGCAGGGTGCGGAAGCCCAGGGACCGGATCACCACCACCGAGGCCGGCTTGGCGCTGAAGGCCCCAATGGCCTGGCCCATGGACACCAGCCCCGCCTTGCCCGGGCTCCAGCCCATGGCCACCTGCAGGAGCAGCGGCGTCAGGAACGGCCAGGCCCCCAGCGCCAGGCGCACGCAGCTGCCGCCGATCACGCTTGCCCGCAGGGTGGCGCTGCGGAGGAGTTTGAGGTTCAGGATCGGATTGGCGACGGTCAGGGCATGGCGGATGAAGGCGGCCAGGGTGGCGATGCCCAGCACCGACAGAAGCGCCATCAGCCACAGGGGCATCAGGCCGATGCCCGCCGTCTCCGCCACGGCCACCAGGCTGGTGATGGCCGTGGAACTGAGCACGAACCCCCGCCAGTCGAAGGGACCGGGGTCCAGGGTCTCGAGCTTCGGCGCGAACAGGGTGACCGCGGTCATGCCCGCCAGCCCCACGGGCAGGTTGATCAGGAAGATCCAGGGCCAGTCCGCAAAGGTCAGCACCAGACCCGCCAGCGGCGGTCCGATCATGGGGCCGACCAGGGCGGGGGTGGTGAAGGCGGCCATGGCCGAGACCAGCCGCTCCCGCGGGACGGAGCCGACGACGATCAGTCGCCCCACAGGCGTCATCATGGCCCCGCCCATGCCCTGGACGATGCGCGAGGCCACGAGGGCCGGCAGGGACCGGGACAGGGCGCACAGGATCGAGCCGGTGAGAAACACCGACATGGCGATCAGGAACACCCGCTTGGCCCCGTACCGGTCGGCTACCCAGCCGCTGGCGGGGGTGAACACGGCCAGGGCCATGATGTAGCTGGTCAGGGCCAGCTTCAGGTGGACGGGATCGGAATGGAAGGCCCGCGCCAGGGTCGGCAGGGCCGTGGACAGGGCCGTGGAGTCGATGAAGTCCATGAACAGCGCGCTCGCCACCGCCACGGGCGCGATGGAGGCGTAGACACCGAGCCGGGTCGGCGTCATCCCCGGGGGGCTGGCCGGAGGGCGGGGCGAGGCGAGGGTCAAGGCAACGGACCAGCTTCAGAGGCGGCGGAACGGGTGCCTTCTAATGCACCTGTTCCGCGCGCCTGCAAACCTGTGGGGGCAAACCTGCCGGAAGAAGATGGAGGACGGACCCTACTGGCCCGACATCTTGCGGAAGAACTTCGCCGTCTGCTCGCCGCCCTGGAAGTAGGACTGCTGCCCGGTCTGGTTCTCGATCTCGGCCCAGTGGTCGCGCACGGCTTCCACGGACAGGCCCTTGTCCCCCAGATAGACGCCTTCGGTCTCGAAGATCTTCGCCGTGGCGAACACGCCGGCACCGGCGGTCAGCACGACGCCGGTGGGGGCATCCTCCGACACCAGATAGACGACGCCGGGGGTCACGAATTCGGGGCGCAGCTTGTCCAGCATTTCCGGCGGCATCAGGTTCTCGGTCATCCGCGTGGCGGCGACGGGGCTGATGGCATTGACCCGGATGTTGTTCTTCTGGCCCTCGAGCTTGAGGGTGTTCATGAAGCCGACCAGGCCGAGCTTCGCTGCGCCGTAGTTGGTCTGGCCGAAATTGCCGTAGAGACCGGTGGAGGAGGTGGTGACCACGATCCGCCCGTAGTTCTGGGCCTTCATGATCTCCCAGACCGCCTTGGCGGGCTTGATGGTGCCCATGACGTGCACGGCCAGCACCACTTCCACATCGGCGATCTCCATCTTGGAGAAGGACTTGTCCCGCAGGATGCCGGCATTGGCGATCAGGATGTCGATCCGGCCGAAGGCCTCCATGGTCTGGTCGACCAGGTGCTTCACGCCCGCGTCGTCGGTGACCGAGGCCCCGTTGGCGATGGCCTCGCCGCCCAGCGCCTTGATCTCTTCCACCACCTTGTCGGCCGCGGCGGAGGAGCCGCCCGAGCCGTCCACCGATCCGCCCAGGTCGTTGATCACGACCTTGGCCCCGCGGCGGGCGAGTTCCAGGGCGTGCTGACGGCCCAGGCCGCCGCCTGCGCCGGTGACGATGGCAACCTTGCCGTCAAAGCGGATTTCGTCAGACATGGGGACCCCAATGCTCCAGGTGATCGGTTGTGGCGGGGCCGGTTCCACGGCCCGTCCGCCCTGGCGCGTCTTGTGCGGCGGTGACGCGGCGTCCGTCAAGCCCAAGGGGCGGAACGGGCCTCAGTGGGCGTCCGCTTCCGGCCCGGCCACGCCCGTCTTCACCGGCGCGGCCGCGACCGGGGCCTTGCGGCCGGGCTTGAGGAACTTCACCAGCACCCGCTGTCCGATCAGGAACTGGGCCCCCTCCACATTGGCCACGACTTCCACCACCCGCTCGTCGGTCCGTTCGGACGGATCATCCGACAGCAGCTTGCGGGCCCCGAACTGGTAGGCCCGGCGGATCACCGTGCCATGGGCCGGGTGCAGGGGATCGGCATCCGGGACGATCTCCACCGCCTGGCCGAGGGTAACGTTGGGCAGGTCGCTTTCCGCCAGCTCCGCCCGGACGATCCGGGCCGTATTCGGCTCCAGATCGAACATGGTCGACACGTTCAGGGTCGAGGCACCGGAGCCCGGATTGGCATATCGCCGCACGATCCGGCCGTCCGCCGGGGCCCGCACCGCGGTCAGCTCGAGCTGGTAGCGGGTGGTGGCCAGCTGGGCCTGGGCCGTGGCCACGGCGGCGCGCTGGGCGGCGATGCTGGCATCGGCCTGGGTGACCACGTCCCGCTGCTTGTCCACGGCCTGGGCCGCGGCGAACTGCTTCAGCTGCTCCAGCCGGCGCAGTTCGCGGGCAGCGGCGTCCCGCTGGGCCTGGAGCAGGGCGATCTGGGCCCGGGCCTGGTCGGCGGCGGCGCTGGCCTGGTCGGCGGCGAGCTTCAGCTGGTCATCCTCGAGCCGGGCGAGGACCTGGCCCTTGGTCACGCTGTCGCCCTCCTGCACGTCCACCTCGCGGACCACCCCCGCCGTCCGGGCCGCGACCTGGATCACGCCCCCCTCCACATCGATCTTGCCGGCGGCGATGGCGGCATAGGGGGTGTCCACGGGCTTGGCCGCCGCGGCGCTGGCGGTCTTGTGCGCCTTGTCCTGGGCGGACAGAAAGGCCGCAACCCCTCCGGCCGAGATCAGGCCGAGCAGGATCAGCCAGACGAGGGGGCGGCGAAGCAGGGCAAGCATCGGTTCAGGCTCCAGCAGGAGAGGTCGGCGCGCCGCCGGGAACCGGGGCGGGCGAGGGGGTGCGGCGGATGTCGTCGAGGATCTGTCCGTCCTCGATGTGGATGACCCGGTCGGCCCAGGCCTCCAGGCGGGGGTCGTGGGTCACGCAGATCACGGCGGCCCCGTGGGCGGTGGCCGCCCGGCGCAGCAGGCGGATCACCACCTGGCCATTCTCCCCGTCCAGCGCGCTGGTCGGTTCGTCGGCAAACAGCAGCTGCGGGTCCTTGGCGAGGGCCCGGGCGATGGCCACCCGCTGCTTCTCGCCGCCGGAGAGTTCGGAGGGGCGCTGGTTCAGCCGGTGACCCAGCCCGACCTCTTCCAGGCTCTCCCGCGCCCGGGCCCGGGCCTCGGCCGGGGAAAAGCCCTTGTACTTCAGCACCGTCGTGACCTGTTCCTGTGCCGTCAGGGCGGAGAACAGGTTGAAGCCCTGGAAGATGAAGCCGCAGTGATCGAGGCGGAACCGGTCGATGCGGCCGTTGGGCAGGGTCCACAGCTTCTGGCCCAGGGCCTCCACGTCGCCTGTGTCCGGGCGCAGCAGGCCGGAAAGGGACGCGATCAGGGTCGACTTGCCGGAGCCCGAGGGGCCCATGACCATGGTCACATCCCCGTGCCGGGCGTCGAAGTCGATGCCCTTCAGCACCTCGGTCCGGCCGCGACCGACCTTGAAACCCTTGCGCAGTCCCCGTGCCAGCAGGGCGGCGGTGCCGTGGTGTTGGCCGGGAGCACTCATCGCAGCAGGTCCGCTGGTTGGCTCTTCTTCATCACGCCCAGGGACATGAGCCCCGACAGCATGGCGATCAGCAGCAGGAAGAGGGCGGTGGAGACGACATTGCTCAGGGGGAAGCTCATGGGAATGCCGCCGCTCTGGGCCAGCATGGCCACGCCGGACACCAGCACCGCCGTGGCCAGCAGGCCGGCGACCCCGACCCAGAAGGACAGTTCCAGCACGATCAGGTTCAGGGAGCCGATGGAGACGCCCAGGGCCCTGAGGCTGGCAAACTCCTTCACATTGGCGAGGATCGCGCCCCGCAGGGTCTGGGAGGTGATGCCGATCCCGATCAGCAGGCCGAGGAACATGGAGAAGCCCAGCATCACGCCGATGAACTGCTCCTTCATCATCGACTGGTCGTTGGCCTTGGACAGTTCCGCCTTGGTCCAGGCCCGGAACCGCCCGGCGGCCATGGCGTTCAGCTGGTCCCGCACCACCACGGCCCGGGAGGGGTCCCGCAGCCGCACGAACATCGGCCCGACCCGGTTGCTCGGCCGGGACTTGCCCAGGAGCCTGAGGGTCTGGCGGGAGACCATGACCTGGGGCTGCATCATGTTCGGATAGGTGGTGGTGACGGCCGCGACCTTGACCGCGTGGCCGTCGATGGCGGCCTTGTCCCCGAGCTTGACGCCCAGTCGCGCGAGCGCGGTCTTGTCGATGGCCACGGCATAGGGCTCGGACAGGGCCTCGCGCAGGGTCTCGTCGAAGTCGGTGGGCAGGGTCAGGGCGTCCCTCGCCGTTTCCACCGCGGTGATCTGGACATATTCGCGGACCTTCTTGCGCCCGTGGGATTCGTCGCCGACCAGGTTCGAGAACATGCCCCCGTCATCATCGATGTCCGACACGGCCACGACCTCGGGATGGCTGTAGATCAGGGGCATCACCCGGCGGGGCAGGCCGCCGGTGTTCATCAGCGATTCCGACTTGGCCGGCAGGATCATCAGGTCCCCGCGGGACCGGTCGATGGTCGCGGTGAAGGCCTTGCCGATGCCCACGAACATCCCGACCTGGGCGAGCACCAGCAGGCCGGAAAAGGCCAGCGCCACCACCGCGGCCAGGTAGCGTCGCCACTCGTAGATCACGGTCGCAAGCGCGAGCGACATGATGGACAATCCCCGGTTGGATATCTGGCGGACCCGGCCTTGTTTCCGGATGCGGGGAAAAGGCCTCAATCGGTCCCGGAGGCCAAGTTAATTAGCGGTAATTCGTTCGAAGGCCCCGGCGAGGCGTCGAAAAGGCATAGACGCGGGGCGGGCTTTGATGGTCCATTGGCCGCCACTTCACGATCGCCGGGGACGACCGCCAACGCCATGCCCGCACTGGGAAATCTTCAAAGTCTGATCGGCATTGCCGGGATCATGCTGTTCTGTTGGGCCCTGTCGGAGAACCGGGGCCGGTTTCCCTTCCGGCTGATGGTCGGATCGCTGCTGGTGCAGGGACTGCTGGTCCTGGTGCTGTTCGGCCTGCCGCAGGCCCGGGGCGTGCTGGGGGCCGTCAATGCCGGGGTGGAGGCCCTGGGATCGGCCACCCAGTCCGGCACCACCTTCGTGTTCGGCTATCTCGCCGGTCAGGCGGATGCGCCCTATGCCCTGACCCGGCCCCAGGCGGTGTTCGTGTTCGCCTTCCGCGTGCTGCCGGTGATCCTGGTGGTCTGCGCCCTGTCCTCCCTGCTCTGGCACTGGAAGATCCTGAAATGGATCACGCGGGGCTTCGGCTTCCTGTTCCAGAAGACGCTGGGCCTGCGAGGACCGCCGGCCCTGGCCACCGCCGCCACCATCTTCATGGGGCAGGTGGAGGGCCCGATCTTCATCCGCGCCTATCTGGACCGGCTGACCCGGTCGGAGCTGTTCACCCTGATGGCCGTGGGGCTCGCCTGCGTGTCCGGTTCGACCATGGTGGCCTATGTGACCATCCTGAAGGACATCCTGCCCAATGCCGGGGCCCATATCCTGACCGCCTCGATCATCTCCGCCCCCGCCGGCGTGCTGCTGGCGCGCATCATCGTCCCGGCGGACCGCAACGAGATCGTGGATGACGTCCAGCCCGACGATTCCCGCAACTATGACAGCACCATCGATGCGGTGATCCGCGGCACCGGCGACGGGCTGACGGTGCTGCTCAACGTCGCGGCCACCCTGATCGTGTTCGTGGCCTTCATGGCCCTCCTCGACAAGATGCTGGCCGTCCTGCCCCCCGTGGCCGGGGGCCCGGTGACGGTGGAGCGGGCGCTCGGCTACCTGTTCCAGCCCCTGGCCTATGCCATCGGCGTGCCGTGGGACGAGGCCCATGCCGCCGGCGGCCTCCTGGGCGTGAAGCTGGTGCTGACGGAGTTCACGGCCTTCATCGACCTGTCGGCCTTCGCCACCGGTCCCCTGTCGCCCCACTCGCGGATCATCATGACCTACGCCCTGTGCGGGTTTGCCAACTTCGCCTCCGTCGGCATCACCATCTCCGGCTTCAGCGTGCTGGTCCCGCAGCGGCGCAAGGAGGTGATCGGGCTCGCATGGAAGGCACTGATCGCGGGCTTCCTGGCCACCTGCCTGACCGCCGCCATCGTCGGCCTTGCCCCGGCCTCGCTCTTCACCCTCGGCTGATCGCCGCCCCCTGCCACTCCAATGGAACGGAAGCCATGAAGGTCTATCTCAGCAAGCGCGCGCCCAATCCCCGCCGGGTGGCCTGGGTTCTGGCGGAGAAGGGGGCGACGGAGGTGGAGATCGTCGACGTCGACCTGCTCAAGGGGGAGCACAAGGACCCTGGCTTCCTCGGCAAGGTCGGCATCGCCAACGTCCCGGCGCTGGAGATGGACGACGGCACGGTGATCACCGAATCCGTGGCCATCTGCCGCTACCTGGAAAGCGTCTATCCCGAGCCGAACCTCTTCGGCCGGACGCCGCAGGAGACGGCGGTGATCGAGATGTGGACCCGTCGGGCCGAGCTGATGCTGGCCATGCCCCTGATGCTCACCGTCCGCCACACCCACCCGGCCCTGGCCGTGCTGGAGCAGCAGTCGCCGGAGATCGCCGAGCGCAACCGGTCGGCGGCGGAGCGGTCCCTGCGCTTCTTCGACCGACAGCTGGCCGCCCATCCCTTCATGGCCGGTGACCGGATCACCATGGCCGACATCGTGGCCTTCATCGGCTTCGACTTCGCCCGGATGGTCCGCTTCGCCATTCCGGAGACCACGCCGAACCTCCAGCGCTGGGCCGAGGCCATGCGCAGCCGACCCGCCGCCGCCGCGGGGGCCTAGACATGGGGGCGGGCGGGCTGGCAGCGGCGCTTGCGGCCCTCGCGCTGCAGGCAGGGGCGGTGGCAGAGGCTCCGGCCGGGTTGATGCACGCCCTGAATGACCGGCTGCTCGCCAGCCCCAGCGCCACCCTGACCCTCGAGGCCTGGTGCGCCGAACGGCATCTGGCGTCCCCCGCCCGGATCGGCGCCGCGAGGGACGCAACCGCCGTCAAGCCCGCGCCTGCCGAGGTCCGGTCCCGGCTGGCCGTCGCCGTCGACGAGCCCCTGGGCTATCGCCGGGTGCGCCTGGCCTGTGGAACCCATGTCCTGTCGGAAGCGGACAACTGGTTCGTTCCCGCACGTCTGTCGCCGGAGATGAATGCCACCCTGTCGGGCACCGACACGCCCTTCGGCCGGGTGGTCCTGCCCCTGTCACCGCACCGGCAGACCCTGGGCGTGGACTGGCTCTGGAACGGGCAGGGGACCCCGCCGACAAAGGACGAGGGCCTGTTCCGCCACCGCGCCCTGGTAGAGGATCCCTCCGGCCGACCGCTGGCCTATGTGCAGGAAACCTATCTGGCCGAGGCGCTGACGGGGACGCCGTGAAGCTCGGCCCGCCCCCTCGGGGTTAAAGGACAGATGTCCTTTATCCGGCGAACGGTCGAAGGCTCAATCGCCGACTAAACTACAGGAAAAATGGCGGTGACGCAGGGATTCGAACCCTGGATACCCTTTAGGGGGTATGACGATTTAGCAAACCGTTGCCTTCAGCCACTCGGCCACGTCACCTCTGGGGTCGGTTGGAATAGACGGGTTTTATCCGCTTGGCAACGCGTCAGCTGAGGACATCGGCATCGGGGGCGAGAGGGGGCCCCAGTTCGCCCTCCCAGCCGGCCACGGCGGCCGCGGCGATGGAGTTGCCGATGACGTTGGTGCCGCTGCGGCCCATGTCCAGGAACTGGTCCACCCCCAGCACCAGCAGCAGCCCGGCCTCGGGAATGTGGAAATAGGGCAGGATGGCCGCAATCACCACCAGCGAGGCCCGGGGGACGCTGGCAATGCCCTTGGAGGTGACCATCAGCATGGCCCCCAGGGTCAGCTTCTGCCCGAGGCTCAGGTCGATCCCGTAGAGCTGGGCGATGAACAGGGTGGCGAAGGTCGTGTAGAGCATCGACCCGTCCAGATTGAAGCTGTAGCCCAGGGGCAGGACGAAGCTCACCACCCGGCGGGAGATGCCGAAGCGCTGCAGGCCTTCCAGCAGGCCGGGATAGGCGGCTTCCGAGCTCGCCGTGGAGAAGGCGATCAGCGCCGGCTGGCGGATGGCGGCGATGAGGCCGGGCAGGCGACCGCGGATGGCCACTGCGCCCGCCGCCAGCAGCACGGCCCACAGCAGCGCCAGGGACAGGTAGAAGCCGCCGACGAACCGGGCATAGGTGGCGATCACCCCGACCCCGTGCACCGCTACCGTGGCGGCGATGGCGGAGAACACCGCGAACGGGGCCACGGCCATGACGAATTCGGTCACCTTCAGCATCACCGCGGCGACCTGTCCCAGAAGGTCCAGCACCCCCGCCGCCCGGGGGCCCAGCTGGCCGATGGCGGTGCCGACGAAGAGGGAGAAGATCACGATCTCCAGCACCTCGTTCCGGGCCATGGCATCGATGATCGAGGCGGGGATGACATGGGCCAGGAAGCCCTTGAGGGTGAGGTCCGCCTTCACGGCCGCGGCGTCCGCCGGTGGAGGCGGCAGGTGCAGGCCGACGCCGGGCTGCAGCACCGTGGCCATGGTCAGGCCGATGCCGAGGGAGATGATCCCCGCGACGATGAACCAGGCCACCGTCCGCACGCCGACGCGCCCCGCGGCACTGCCGCCGCCCATGTGGGCGACCCCCGCCGTCAGGGTGCTGAACACCAGCGGCGCGATGACCATCTTGATCAAGGTCAGGAAGGTCCAGGTGACCAGGCCGAGGTAGCCCGCCAGCTCCGCCGCGCCGGCCGCGGCCAGGCCGTCATGCGCGGCCCAGCCGGCGCCGAGGCCGAGGATCATCCCCACCAGGATCAGCAGTGTGAAATGTCGCGCCATGCGAAACGCAGCCCCCGTTACCCGAACCGTCCAGCCAACAACCTTGCTGGCAATGGCAGCGGGTGCAAGAGGTGTTGCGCGGGGGACAGCGTCTGTCCGACCGGCAGGCTGTCGATGGCCTGCCCCCGGGGCAGCCAGGGCGCGAATCAGCCGATATTGTCATCTGCGGCGCGGCGATGGGGGCCGTTGCCGAGGGAAGCCCTGACATGGAAAAGCTTGTCCATCTCCTGCGATGCCGCTGGCGCGCCATCGGTGCGCTGCTGATCGGGATCGTGGCCGACCAGCTGGCGCATCATCTGGGCGGACGTCCGGCCACCTCGGCCCTGGTGGGCTGGGACACGGCCGCCCTGTGGTTCGTGCTCACCACCTATCACGCCCTGCTGTTCGACGATTCCGAGACCATGCGCCGCCGTGCGGCCGAGGAGGACGAGAACCGCGGGGTCTTCTTCAGCCTGATCCTGTCGGCGGTCATCGCCAGCCTGGCGGCCATCGTCATGGCCCTGAAGGAGGGGAAGGCCGGATCGGCGGTGCATGATCTCCTCGGCCCGGGGGTGGTCCTGTTCCTGTCCGCCGCGACCCTGATCCTGAGCTGGCTGGTGGTGCAGGGCCTGTTCACCCTCCACTACGCCCATCGCTGGATCGGCGGGACGGAGGGGGACCGGAGCATGGCTGGCGGCATCCAGTTCGTGGGCGACGCGCCGACCACCTATCGGGATTTCCTCTATGTGGCCGTCTGCATCGGCGCCACCAGCCAGGGGTCGGACTTCGGCATCGCCAATACGCGCTTCCGCAATCTGGTGACCATCCACGCGCTTCTGTCGTTCCTGTTCAACACCATGGTCCTGGCGCTGGGGATCAACATCATCGCCAGCCTGATCTCCTGAGGCCCGGTCGCCGGAGATCCGGTCGCCGTCCGGAGGTCAGTCCGGTCGTCCCGGCGCATCCCCGTGAGGTTGGGGCGGGCCTTCGGGTGTGCCCGCGCGCTTCGGCCGACGCTCCAGCATGACCTGCACAGGCGTCTTGGGCAGGGTGTCCAGGGTCAGGCCCGTCCGACCGGGCACAAGCAGGCGCTGGAACCGGCGACGGGCCGCATCGCGCCATTCCTCGCGGCTGATGCGGCCGTTCAGGGCGCTGGACGCCGACGCCACGGGCTCCGGGTCCGGCAGCAGGGCATAGTTGGCCGCCCCCTGGTGCGCCAGGTCCCCGGCCAGTTCGCGGCCGCCCGGTCCACCTCCGCCCGGTCCCCCTCCGCGATCCTCGCCGCCCCCCCGTCCGCGCCCGCGGGGCCGGGCCTGACCCTCCTGCTCGTCGAAGCGCAGGCTGGGGTCCATGCCCTCTCCGGCACGCAGGCCACGGATCCGCGGCTGGATCTCCGGGGCCACCACCCGCTCGTAGTCGTTCAGCTCGAAGCCGTCGATCACCCCGTCATGGTTGGTGTCGAGGGTGTCGAAGAAGCGGTCGGCATCGGCCACGAACTCGGCCTCGGTCACGGTGCCGGAATGGCTGGCATTCATCCGGGCGAACCAGACGACCACGGGATAGGGCTCGTCCCGGCGGGCGCGGAACGGCTCGCCCATCGGGCTGATGAACACATTCAGACTTCCCCGGCGGGCATCGGGGCCGTCGGCACCGCCGAAGGTCATGCCGTCCGCCCCCCCCTGTGCCGCCATCCGGCCGCGACCATGCTCAGTGGGAGGGGGCGGCCCTTCGGCGCAGGCGGACAGGACCAGGGTGACACCGGCCAGCAGCAGCGTCGCCCGCAGGGGGGGGCGGTGGATGGATCGTCCCATGTCAGTCCCTCGAATTCTGCCTGGCCGCGCCAAGCGGCAGGACGACCCGGGCGCGCAGGCCACCCTCCGGCCGGTTCATGAGCTGCGCGTCTCCCCCGTGGGCGCGGGCGACGGTCCGGACCACCGGAAGGCCGAGACCGGCCCCGCCCGTGTCGCGATTGCGCGATGTCTCGATGCGGACGAAGGGTTCGAACATCCGTTCCAGTTCCGCAGTCGGCAGTCCCGGGCCGTTGTCCTCCACGTCGATCACCGCGTGGGTCGCATCCGGGTCGAGGTCCACCCGGACCCGGGCCTCCGTCCCGTACCGCACGGCGTTGGCAATCAGGTTCGCCAGCAGACGGCGCAGCCCCAGGGCGTCGGCGTCGATCTGCAGGTCCGCGCCCGGTTCCAGGGTGACCGGCGCGCCGACCTCGGACATCTCCGCGACCACGGTGGCCACGAGGCCGCGAAGTTCCAGGCTTTCCCGCGCCGCCGGGCGGCTGGCATCGCGCACGAAGGCGAGGGTGGCGGCGATCATCGCCTCCATCTCGTCGATGTCCGAGGCGAGCTTGTCGCGCAGGTCCTCCGGCGCCTGTTCGATCCGGAACCGAAGGCGGGTCAGGGGCGTGCGCAGGTCGTGCGCCACCGAGCCGATCAGCTCCGTCCGGTCGCGGACATACCGGCGGATGCGATCCTGCATCTGGTTGAAGGCCAGGGCGGCGGACGCGATCTCCGCCGGTCCCGAGATGCTCAGGGGCGGTGCATCCGGATCCCGTCCCAGACGCTCCGCCGCCCCGGCGAATCCGGCAATGGGCGCCGTCAGGCCCCGGGCAAAGAGGTAGGCGAGCGGGCAGAGCAACAGGATCGACAGGCCGAAGCCCAGCAGCACCCGCTGGCGCCAGTCGGCGAAGGGGGCGGTCTCGTGCACGTTCAGGGATGACCAGCGGCCATCCGCCTGCCGGACCTCGGCGATGAAGGGCGCGATGATGAACGGATCTCCGTGGGCGTGGGTGCGGTCACGCTCGTCATCCCCCGGACCGGGATCGCGAGGCTGCCCCGCATCCGGTGGCGGTCCCGGCTGTCCCGGCACGCCCGCCCCCGGTGGCGGGTCCTGGGGTCCGCCGGCGGGGGGGGCGTTGGATCGACCGCCGGGTCCGTAGGGGATCTGTGACCGCATCGCGCGGACATAACGGTGACCGAAGATGCTGGCATTGGGCGGCAGGGTCACATGGACGTCCGTGTCGGGCACCGCCAGCTGGGACGCCAGCTCCCGGGTGAGCCAGCGCTCGAGGCGGACCGGACGGGGCTCGTGCGGGGGCGGCACGGTCATGGCCGCCTGCAGCTGGGCCGTCAGCTGATGGCCGTTGCGGGAGGAGATGTCCCGACCCGGGGATTTCAGCGCCGTCGCCACCTCGCCGATCCGGTAGACTTCCGGGGGCGGGGGCGGGATCAGCAGGGCCACCGCCGCATGCACGCTGATGGCGGCCATCAGCGACAGGACCACCAGCCCGATGATCTGGGTGGCCAGCGGCGGATACCAGCGCCGGGTGCCCGATGCGGCCGCGTCCTCCCGGCGGGTCAACGGCGCACCACGGTCGCGTTGAACACATAGCCCTCGTTGCGGATGGTGCGGATCAGTTCCGCGCCGCCGTCCCCGTCGTTCAGCTTCCGGCGCAGGCGGCTGATCTGCACGTCGATGGCCCGGTCATAGGCGTCCGATTCCGGCCCGCGGGCGAGGTCCAGCAGCTGGTCCCGGGTAAGGATCCGCTGCGGGCGCTCCACGAACACCCGCAGCAGGGAAAACTCGCCCGACGACAGGTTGACCACCACATTGTCCGGAGAGCGCAGTTCCCGGCGCACCATGTCGAACCGCCATCCAGCGAATTCGCAGCTGGCCGAGAGGCTCACCTGTCCGCGGGTCTCGCTGCGGCGGCGCAGGACCGCCTTGATGCGGGCCAGAAGTTCCCTGGGATTGCACGGCTTGGGCAGATAGTCGTCGGCCCCGAGCTCCAGACCCACGATCCGGTCGGTCTCGTCGCCCATGGCGGACAGGATGATCACCGGGGGGCCGTCGGCGGCGGCCAGCTTGCGGCAGAGGCTGAGGCCATCCTCCCCGGGCAGCATGACGTCGAGGACGATGATGTCCGGCCGCTGGGCGGCCAGCGCGCGACCGAGCCCGGCACCATCTGCTGCCTCCGTCACGGAAAATCCGTGGCGGGTGAGGAACTCCGAGATGACATCACGGATGCCCGGGTCGTCATCGACCAGCAGGACATGGGCGGAGGTCGAGGGATCAGCGGACGGGTCGGAGGCGGTGGCTTGGGTCAGGGGCATCCACCCTTATGGCCGGGGCAATGTGAAACGGGCATGGCCACGCCGTGTCCGGTCTGAAACAAACGCCCGATCCGGCCTGCATCCAGCGGTTCCGATCCGCCGGATGCAGGCCGGTAACCGGTCTAGTGGCGGTGCGGCGGCTCCATCGGATTGGCATCGGCCTCGATGACTTCCTCACCGCGGCCGAGCTTGGAGTTCCAGTAGCCGTAGAGGCCGTAAACCAGGGCCCCGATGATGCAGTAGACCACCAGGATCTCCAGCGGGATCGGGTCGTGGTCCATCGCCTTCTGCACCATCGGCCAGAGGTTGAACCCGGCCAGGGCCATGCAGGAGATGATGCCCAGCACCGCGGTGGTGATGCCGCCGGGGACACGGAACGGACGTTCCATCTCCGGATGGGTGATCCGCAGATAGATCACCGACAGGCAGACGATGGAGAAGGCCAGTGCCGTGCCGAGGGACACCAGGTCTCCCAGCAGGTCGATGGGCAGGAAGGCCGCGGCGATGGCGATGAAGCAGCCCAGGAACAGGGTGCCGATCCACGGGGTGCGGAACTTGTCGTGGATGACCGCCAGCGCCTTGGGCAGCAGGCCGTCCCGGGCCATGGTGTAGAAGATCCGGGTCTGGCCGTAGCTCAGCACCAGCATCACCGACGACAGGCCTGTGACCGCCCCGATCTTGATCGCGACGGAGACCAGGTTGAGGTAGTGCGCGGCATTGCCGGCGAACGGGATGCGCGCCCAGGTGGGGTTCATCCGGTCGATGGCCACCGCGATGGGGGCCGGGTCCGCCAGTTCCTTGTAGGGGACGACGCCGGTCATGACCGCGGCCACCGCCATGTAGATCAGGGTGCAGATGACCAGCGCGCCCAGGATGCCGATCGGCACGTCCTTGCTGGGGTTCTTGGCCTCCGCCGCCGCCGTCGAGACGGCCTCGAAGCCCACATAGGCGAAGAAGATGATCGAGCCACCCCGCAGGATGCCGCTGAGGCCGAACTCCCCGAACTTGCCCGTCGTGTTCGGCGGAATGAACGGCACCCAGTTCTTCGGGTTGATATAGGCCACCCCGATGCCGACGAAGGCGATCAGGACCAGCAGCTTGATGACGACGATGACGTTGTTCACCTGGGCCGATTCGCTCACGCCGATCACCAGCAGCAGGGTGACCATCGCAATGCCCAGGGCCGCGATCAGGTTGGCCGTGCCAGTGAGCTGGAAGGTCAGCTGGCCGAGGCCATTGGGCTGGGCTGCCAGCAGGGGCGTGGCCCACTGCGGCTTGGGCAGGCCGTTGATCATGATCGTCGGGAAGTCCACCCCGAAATCATGCAGCAGACTGACCACGTTGCCCGCCCACCCCACGGCGACGGTGGAGGCGGCGACCCCGTATTCCAGAACGAGCAGCCAGCCCATCACCCAGGCGAACACCTCCCCAAGCGTCCCGTAGGCATAGGTATAGGCCGAGCCGGAGACCGGCATGGTGGACGACAGTTCGGCGTAGCAGAGGCCCGCAAAGGCGCAGGCGATGCCGGCCACGACGAAGGACAGCATGATGGCCGGACCGGCATTGCCCGACGCCACCTGGCCGGTGAGGACGAAGATCCCCGCGCCGATGATGGCGCCGACGCCCAGGCTGACGAGGTTCCAGGGGCCGAGGGTGCGCTTCAGCTCGCTGCGGGCGGCCTCCCTCTGGATGTGTTCGATGGATTTTTTCTGGAATAGCCGGTTGCCTGGCGGTCGAGCGGCGGTATCTGACATCGGGTCCCCCTCGGCGCGGGCATTTCGCCATCGCGCGGAACTGTTTGAAGCGACGTTAGTGAGGCTTAGGTCGTGACGCAACGGTCCTGCGCATACTGAGGGAATCCTGGAAGGTGCACGCGTCCTGATGCTGCCGATCGAGCCGATCCTGCCGGAATTGTCGGCGTCCCTGGCCCAAACCGCCTGCGCGGTGCTGGTGGCGCCCCCCGGCGCGGGCAAGACCACCCGTGTGCCCCTGGCGCTGATGGATGCCCCCTGGGCCCAGGACGGGCGGATCATCCTGCTGGAACCCCGCCGTCTGGCCGCCCGGGCGGCGGCGGCGCGGATGGCCGAGAGCCTGGGCGAGCGGGTGGGGGAGCGGGTCGGCCTGCGCGTCCGCTTCCAGACCCTGGTCTCGCCCCGCACCCGGATCGAGGTGGTGACGGAGGGGGTGTTCACCCGCATGGCCCTCTCGGACCCGACGCTCTCGGGCATCAGCGCGGTGATCTTCGACGAGTTCCACGAGCGCAGCCTCGATGCCGATCTGGGGCTGGCCTTTGCCCGGGACGTGCAGCGCCTGCTGCGGGAGGACCTGCGGCTGGTGGTCATGTCCGCCACCCTGGACGGAGCGGCGGTGGCCCGGCTGCTGGGGGATGCACCGGTGCTGCGCAGCGAAGGCCGCAGCTTTCCGGTGGAGACCCGGCATGTGGGCCGCGATCCCGCCCTCAGGATGGAGGCGCAGATGGCCCGCACGATCCGCCGGGCCCTGGCCGCCGACGCAGGCTCGGTCCTGGTCTTCCTTCCGGGGCAGGGGGAGATCGCCCGTGTGGCACGGGAACTGGAGGAGGGCGGCCTGCCCGGGGACGTCCGGGTCTGCCCGCTCTATGGCGCGCTCACCCCCGCGGAGCAGGACGCGGCCATCCGGCCCCCGCCGCCGGATCAGCGCAAGGTGGTGCTGGCCACCTCCATCGCCGAGACCAGCCTGACCATCGAAGGGGTGCGGGTGGTGATCGACAGCGGCCTCGCAAGGGTGCCGCGGTACCAGCCGGCAACGGGCCTCACCCGCCTGGAGACCGTCCGGGTCAGTCGCGCGGGGGCCGACCAGCGCCGCGGTCGCGCCGGGCGGACGGAGCCCGGGGTCTGCTGGCGCCTGTGGGACGAGCCGGAGACCCGGGCCCTGCCGCCCTTTGCCACGCCGGAAATCCGGGAATGCGACCTGGCCGGTCTCGCCCTGGCCCTGGCGGAATGGGGGGTGCGGGATGCGTCCGGCCTGGCCCTGCTGGACCCGCCGCCAACGGGGGCGTTCCAGGAGGCGCGGACCCTGCTGCAGCGCCTGGGCGCGCTGACCGAGGCCGGGGACCTGTCGCCCCACGGCCGCAATCTCGCGGCCCTGCCCCTGCCGCCGAGGCTGGCCGACATGGTGGTGCGGGGGGCGGCCTGCGGTCAGGCCCCCATGGCCGCGGAGCTTGCCGCGGTGATGACGGAGCGTGGGCTGGGCGGCACCTCCACCGACCTCGCAGAGCGCCTGAAGCGGTTTCGGGCCGACGGCGCCCCCCGGGCCCGGGACATCCGGCAGCTGGCGGACCGCTGGGCGAAGGCCGCCGCCTCCATGACCGGGCCGGCACGCAGGCGCGGCGGCGACCGCCCCCTCGATCTCGGCCTGCTGGTGGCCCATGCCTTTCCCGACCGCATCGCCCAGCGCCGGGAGGGCGGGGAGGGGGAGTTCCGGCTGGCCAGCGGCCGCGGGGCCCGGCTCGACCCCACCGATCCCCTGGCCCGGCAAGGCTGGCTGGCCGTGGCGGAGCTGGCGGGCACCGGTCAGGCCAGCGACCGGATCACCCTGGCCGCGCCCCTCGATCCGGCGGCCCTGGCCGCAGCCTTCGACGACCAGCTCGACCACCGGGAGGCGGTGGGGATCGATGTGGCCGGTCGCGCCCGGCTGCGCCGCCAGACCCGCATCGGCGAGCTCATCCTCACCGACCGGGTGGTGGAACGCCCCGACCGCGCGCGCCTGGCTGAGGCCCTCCTCGACCACGTCCTGTCCCGCGGGCTGGAGGTCCTGGCCTGGGGCGAGGCGGCAGACGACCTGCGGCGGCGGGTGGCCTTTGTGGCGGCGCTTCAGCCGGACGGGGACTGGCCGGACCTGTCCTTCGCGGCCCTGGCCGGGGACGCCGCCGCCTGGCTGCTGCCGCTGCTGGAGACCGGGGGGCTGGCCGGGGCGTCGTCGGCGGCCCTGGACGGGGTGCTTCGCGACCGGATCGGCTGGGCCCGTCTGCGGGAGCTGGACCGGGTCGCGCCGGAGCGGTTCGTGACCCCCGCCGGACCCTCCCACCGGATCGACTACGGGGCCGAGGGCGGACCCCGGGTGGAGGTGCGGGTGCAGGAGCTGTTCGGCCTGAAGACCCACCCCTGCGTGGGCGGTGGACGGGTACCCCTGACCCTGGCCCTGACCAGCCCGGCCCACCGGCCGATCCAGATCACCCGGGACCTGCCGGGCTTCTGGGCGGGCTCCTGGCGGGAGGTCCGGACGGAGATGAAGGGACGCTATCCCCGCCACCCCTGGCCGGAGGACCCGGCCGCGGCCGCCCCCACCACCCGCGCCAAGCCCCGCGGGACCTAGAACGGGACCTGCCCTCAGGTGGCGGCGTAGATCATGATGCCGGTGGCCACGGCCAGGTTCAGGCTGTCCGCCCGACCCCGCATGGGAATCTTCACATTGACGTCGCACAGGGCCGCCAGGTCCGGGGGCAGGCCCTGCTGTTCGTTGCCCATCAGGATCATGTTCGGGGCGCGGAACGGGGCCGCACGGAAATCGTGGGTCGCCGTCAGCAAAGTGCCGATCACCGAGCCCGGCCAGGTCTTCCGCAGGGCCGTGAAGGCGGGGATGTCGGCCTTGAAGATGGGAACCGCGAAGATCGACCCCATGGTCGCCCGCACAGCCTCCACCGAGAAGGGATCGCAGCACTCCCCCACCAGGATCACGCCGCCGCACCCGGCGGAATCCGCCGTCCGCACGATGGTGCCGAGATTGCCGGGGTCCCGCACGGCCTGGAGGGCCACCCAGCAGGTGGCAGACTTCGGGTCGAGGGTCGCCAGGTCGGCGAAGTGCTGGTCGAAGACCGACACCACGGTCTGGGGATTGTCCCGGCGGGAGACCTTTTCCAGTATGTCCCGGGTGACCTCGATCACCTCTCCGCCCTGCTCGGCGGTGAAGGCGGCCAGGCGCCGCAGCAGGGGGTGGTCGGCGGCGTCGAGGCCGAACATCAGCACCCGGGGCGCGCGGCCGAGCTCCATGGCCTCCGCCGCGATCTTCAGCCCCTCGGCCAGGAACTGTCCGCTGGCCTCCCGCTCCTTGCGCAGGTGCAGGGCCCGGGCGGCCTTCACCGTGGGGTTGGTAAGCGAGCTGATCTGGCGGTAGGCCGGGCGGCTCATGCCCCGTCCCCCGGCAAAGCGTCGGCCAGGGCCGGACCCAGCCAGCGGGCAAAGAAGGACAGGCCCAGCGCCCGGCCGTCCGCGCCCCCCTCGCTCAGCGCCAGCTCGCCCCAGTCGATGCGCCCCCCCCGGGTGGCGAGGTCCCCGGCCATCAGGTGGGCGAGTGCCAGGCCCGAAACCCGCGCCGCATAGGCGTTCAGCAGCAGGAAGTCCGCGTCGGGGGCCAGCAGGGCGGCGCAGTTGGCGGCCAGCTCCGGCAGATCCTCGAACAGCCGCCAGACCTCGCCCGTGGGGCCCCGGCCGTATTTCGGCGGGTCCAGGATGATGCCGTCATAGAGGGAGCCGCGCTTCAGCTCCCGCTGCACGTACCGGCGCGCGTCCTCGCAGATCCAGCGCACCGGGGCCTGTTCGAGGCCGGATTGCGCTGAATTCTCCCGGGCATAGCCGATGGCCTTCTTCGAGGCATCCACGTGGGTCACGGACGCCCCCGCCGCCGCGCAGACGAGGCTGGCCACGCCCGTATAGCCGAACAGGTTCAGGATACGGGGTGCCGGACGGCCCGCGGCCACCCGCAGGCGGACGGCCCGGTCCAGCCAGGCCCAGTTGGCGGCCTGCTCCGGAAAGAAGGCCAGGTGCCGGAACGGGGTCAGCCGCGCGGTGAAGCGCACGTCCCGCCAGCGCAGGGGCCAGGTCTCCGGCGGGGGGCGACCGGAAAAGCGCCAGCGCCCGGCATCCTCCTCGTCCGACGGATCGAAGACGGCGTCGGCCCGGTCCCAGGTGCCGGGGTCCAGGCGCGGCGGCCACCAGCACTGGGGCTCGGGGCGGACCACGGTGACGCGCCCGTAGCGTTCCAGCTTCCGGCCCGCGCCGCTGTCGAGCAGGGCATAGTCATCCCACGGCGCGGTGCGCAGGGTCGTGGCGTCGGGGGCGAGAAGGGGACGGGACGGGCTCACCCGCGCCAGATAGGCCAGACTCCGCCATCCCGTCCAGTGGCCGCGGCGTGGCGGCCGGGATCGCGTCCGGCGCATGCTCGGTCTTGTCCCAGTGATGCGGGCAGAACCGCAGCTGCCAGAGGGCGCGCAGCAGGGCCAGGGTCTGCAGGGGCCAGAACATCGCGGCCAGCCCCAGGCTGGTCCACCGGGCCGGCGATCCGGTTCGTCCCGCACCGACCGCCATGCAAAGGGCCGCGCTTCCCCAGCCGGACCCCAGCACCAGCAGATCGTAGGGGAGGATGCCCGACGCTTCCCCGCCAATGCCCCCGTGGATCAGGTCCAGGACCAGCAGGGCCAGCATCGGGCCGTGCAGGGCCGCGGCAGCGATGCCACAGCCGAGGCAAAGCACCAGGGAGGCCGCCCCGCGCCAGCCCAGAACGGCCGGAGCCCGGCTGTGGACCCCCAGGGTCTGCATGTGTCCCTTCAACCAGCGGGATCGCTGCGTCAGCCAGGGGCGAATGGCCGGTGTGGGGGTCTCCACGGTGGGCAGGCGGAGCATTCCGGCCCGATATCCCCGGGCGGCGAGCAGAAACCCCAGGTCCGCATCCTCCGTGACGTTCCAGGGGTCCCATCCCCCGACGGCGTCCAGCACCGACCGGCGCAGGTGATTGCTCGTCCCGCCCAGGGGAAAGGGCCACCCCAGCCGGGTGAGAAAGGGAAGCAGCACCTCGAACAGGGCGGCATATTCCAGGGCGAACTGCCGGGCGATTTCCGGCGCGCCGGGCGGCACCCTGACCCGCAGCGGGGACTGGAGCACGGCGAGGCCCGCTCCGCCCCGGGCAAAGGCCATCGCCGCCTCCCGCAACTGTCCGGGGTGAGGGCGATCCTCCGCGTCATAGACGACCACCAGGTCGCCTAGCGCCTGGGCGAGGGCCGCATTCAGCGCCCGGGGCTTGGTGCGCGGCTCCGGCCCCTCGGCGAAGGCAAGCTGCAGGCCGAGCCTGCGTCCGTACCTGCGGCAGGCTGCAATGGTCGCGGCATCATCGAGTTCCAGCGCGGCGATGACCTGCAGACGATACCGGGGGTAGTCCAGGCCCTCGATGGCGGCCAGCAGCTGCGGCACGATCGCGGCCTCGCGGTAGAGGGCCAGGATCACCGTATAGACCGGCCAGACCTGGTCCCCCCGGCCGGGCGCGGGGACCGGGCCCTCCAGGCAGGGGGTCAGGCAGGCCGCAATCCGCACCGTGGTGAGCACCAGGATCGCCGCCCCGACACCCACCCGCAGCACCGGAAAGAGGTGGCCGCCGAGCCAGAGGGACACCGATAGCAATCCCAAGACCACGAGGAGCCCGGTCTGCCATCGGGTCAGCCCCGCTTCCGCTGCCCGGCGGCAGGGGGCGCGCACCTCGGCCCACCGGCCCGGCTCGAGTCTGACGGGCTGGCCCACACTGTCCCTCCGGTCAAGGATTGGGCCGAATCATAGGGGGCAGCCTCGACGGCATAAGCGTCCACAGGTTGCCGGAGGCCTGTGGACAACTGGAGCCACCGCGACACAGGCGCGCACTTTGCGTTTCCGTGACATTCGCCGTATCTCAGGACGACAGTGATCCGGCGTGAGGAACGGGGTGGACGCGTGAGTTCGACAGTGCTGGCCGTGAAGGCCAATCCGAAGTCCCAGCGCAAGGCCAAGGGCCACGGCCATCTGCGCCGGGCGGAAATCCTCGCGGCGGCAGAGCGGATCTTCGTGGAATGCGGCTACGAGGGCGCGACCATCCGCCGCATCGCCGACGAGGTCGGGGTATCCTCTACCGCGCTCTACATGCATTTCCGCGACAAGAGCGAAATCCTGGTGGAAATCTGCGCGGAGACCTTTGCCCGGATGATCACCGCCAATAGCGAACTGGCGGCGCAGGACATGGACCCGGTGCAACGGGTCCGGGCCATGCTGGAGGCCTATGTCCGCTTCGGCTTCGAATATCCCAATGCCTATCGGCTGGTCTTCTGCCCGATCCCGGTGGACGTGCCGGAGGACAAGCTGTCGACCCTCACCGAGCTCGGCAAGCAGTGCTACGAGCTGTTCATCGGTGCGGTGGCCCGGATCCGGGACGCCGGTCGGCTGCGCACCGCCGACGTGGACGCGGCGGCCCAGGTGCTGTGGGCCGCGCCCCATGGGGTCGTGTCGCTGATGATCAGCCAGACCACCTTCGACTGGTGCGAGCGGGAGACGCTGGTGCGCCTCATGCTCGACGCGGTGTTCTCCGGCCTGGTGACGGAGGCGTGAGCGCGTCCGCGGACCTGGCGGTCGATCTCGCCGATATCGAGGCCGCGGCCGCGCGCCTGGACGGGGTGGCGATCCGCACCCCTCTGCTGCGGCACGATGCCCTGGACGCCATGGCGGGCGGACGCCTGTTCATCAAGGCCGAGCCCCTCCAGCGCACCGGCTCCTTCAAGTTCCGCGGGGCCTACAACCGCATCCGGCAGCTAAATCCCGAGCAATTGCAAAGGGGTGTCGTCGCCTTTTCCTCCGGCAATCACGCCCAGGGTGTGGCGGCCGCGGCGGCCCTGGTCGGGTGCCCAGCCCTGATCCTGATGCCGTCGGACGCACCGGCCATCAAGATCGCCGCCACCCGGGCCCTGGGGGCGGAGGTGCGCTTCTTCGACCGGCTGCGGGACAATCGCGAGGCCATGGGGGCGGCCATATCGGAGGAGCGCGGGGCCGTCCTGGTGCCACCCTATGACGACCCGCACATCATCAGCGGCCAGGGAACGGTGGGGCTGGAGATCGTGTCGCAGATGGCGGAGATGGGTCTTCGCCCGGACGTGGTCTGCGCCTGTGCGTCGGGCGGCGGTCTGGTGGCGGGGGTGGCCATGGCCGTCACCGCCCGCGCCCCGGACGCCCGGATTTATGTGGCGGAGCCTGCCGGCTATGACGACCATGCCCTCAGTCTCGCGGCAGGCGTGCGGACCTCCCATGCGGCGGATCGCCCGACCCTGTGCGATGCCCTGATGGCCCCGATCCCGGGGACGCTGACCTTCCCCATCAACCAGCAGCGCCTGGCGGGGGCGGTGAGCGCCACGGACGAGGAGGTGCTGGACGCCATGGCCCAGGCCTTCCTGTATCTGAAGCTGGTGATCGAGCCCGGCGGGGCCGTGGGTCTCGCCGCCGCCCTGCACGGGCGACTGGACCTGAACGGCGGCTGCGGCGTGGTGGTGGCCTCCGGCGGCAATGTGGACCCGGCGGTGTTCCAGCAGGCCCTGGCCCGGCTCTGACGCTCCACCGACGCTGACGGCGAAGCGGTCAGTCCGACAGGTTGGACAGGATGGAATCGATGGTCGGCAGAGGGGCCCATTTGCCCTGGCGCAGGTCCTCGGCCAGGGTCAGGGGCGCGCTGCCGCCCTGCAGGCGCGCCCGGTAGATGGCGGTGTTCTCCATCACCCGCATGACGTAGTTGCGGGTCTCGGTGAAGGGAATGCACTCGATGAAGTCCGTCGGGTCGGCCCCGGTCTTGCGGGGATCGCCGCAGGTGTTCACCCAGTCCGCCGGTCGGCCAGGTCCGGCATTGTAGGCCGCCGCCGCCAGCACGAACGAGCCGCCGAACTGGCTGGTCAGCCGCCCCAGGAAATAGCCGCCCAGGGTCATGTTGTAGTGCGGGTCGTCGAGGCGGGTGCTGGCATAGCGCATGCCCAGCCCCCGGGCCACGTGGGAGGCGGTGGCGGGCATCAGCTGCATCAGCCCCCGCGCCCCGACGCCGGAGCGGGCATGGGGATCGAAGCTGCTCTCCTGGCGGGCGATGGCCAGCATGAAGGCCGGCTCCGCCGCTCCGGCGGGCTGCGGCGTGTCCAGCAGGGGGTACCCCCGCTCCGGCAGGTAATAGCCGCGATAGTTGCCGACCCGGGCCACCCGCAGGGCCAGGTCCGGATCGCCCGCCGACCGGGCGAGGTCCACCAGGAGGGCATAGTCCTCCGTCCGGGTGGAGGTCTCCGCCGCCGCCAGGACAAAGGCGCGGAAGTCCTCCCGGTCGCCGATGGCCGCCAGACGGTGGGCCGCGCCGATGATCTCCCGGGCCTCGAAGCGCATCCGGTCGTCGATGGAGGGGGTCGGATCGTGGCCGATGGTCAGGGTCGACTGGCCGATCTCCTGGGCCGACAACATGCCGTAGAAGCTCGTGTAATAGGCCGCGCCCTGGGTGAACAGGGCCTTGGCCGCCGCCGCATCGCCCCTGGCCCGGGCCGCGCGGCCCCGCCAGTAATAGGCCCGGCTGACGGTGATCGAGGACTGGGCCACCTGCTGGACCACGGCGAAATGCTGCTCGGCCAGGGCCGGATCGTGCAGGCGCTGCAGGGCGATCCAGCCGGCATAGAACTCCGCCTCCGCCAGGTCGGGGCCGGGATGGAGGCCGGTCGACGACGCGGCGGCATAGGCCCCCTCATAGTCGCCGCTGCGGATCAGGGACAGCATCAGGGCCCGGCGCTCCGCCCAGATGAAGGCCGCGGCATCCGACTTGTCGGGGACATTGGTCGGAAAGGCGCGCACCAGTCCCGCGGCGACCACGTCCAGGTTCTTGCGGCGGTAATAGCGCGCCCGGTCGAAGGCGAGGCCGGGGTCAGTCTGCAGTGCTTCGGGAACCCGCTCCACATACTGGGGCGCGTCGGACCGCTCTGCCCGGAGCGCCATGCGCGCCTCGGCAAGGGTGCGGTGATCGCTGTCCACCAGATCGAGCATGGCCCGCGCCGCCGGGCCCTGCTGGCCGTAGAGCAGCGTCGCCAGCCGCGCCAGATGATCCTCCGCCGTGAGCAGGGATCCGAACCGGGCCAGCATACGGGACTGCAGATCGATCTCGAAGATGTGTTCGCGCCAGTAGTGCCGGATGATGTCCGTGGCGTCCTTCGTCCGGTTGACCGACTGCAGCGCACCGGCCAGGGCCATGGCCCCCTCCGGCGTGTCCGGGTCCCGGCCGTCGAACCAGGCGATCACCGCCTTGGGAGACAGGCCCGACGCCTCGATGGTCCGTTCCGCGCCGGCCTGTCGGCGCTGGCTGCGCGGCCAGCCGGTCATGTCCCGGCGGCTGGCGTCCAGGGTGGTGAAATCCACCTTGGTCGCGGCATTGTCGATCAGGGCCCAGAGCACGACCTTGCGCTCCAGAGGGTCGGACAGGCGGGCCATGGCCCCGTTGGCCGTCACCGCATCCCCGGTGCGGGCCGCGTGGATCGCATCCCGGAAGCCGAGATGGATGGAACTGACCGGGGGCAGGGGGGTGGACGGTTCCGCCGTCTCCGGCGTGTCGCCGATCGGTCGCATGGTCCCGTCGGCCGGCACCGGCGGGGTGTCGGATTCGGGGGGCGGTGCCGCCGGTGTCGGTGTCGTCGGCGTGGCCGGGGGCGAGGAAACGTCCCGCGGGAGCAGGCTGGTATAGGGCACCGGATCGGCCCGGACCACGGCCAGACCCAGGGGCCCCTGAAGGACAGACGTGGTGACCAGGGCCACGGCCAGGGCGCTGGTCAGCCGCGATCGGACGATTTTGCCTTGGCCGCTGCGTTGCACGGACTGCTGCTCCGGACTAGATCACCTGTGTCGGATCACTCAGCGATGTGATGCGCGAAACCGCTGTTGCGGGCAAGCACTCCCAGTCGCTACTGTGCCGCTTTCTCGACGTGACGCCGTGGGGCGCCGCGCACTCCTTGCCGCGTCCGCGCGGCGGCATGTACATGATGGCAGGACGATGGCGGAACCACTCTTCAAGGGCGTGATCACGGCTCTGGTGACACCGTTCCGCGACGGCGTCGTCGACGAGGCCGCGTTCCGCAGGCTGGTGGAACGCCAGATCGCCGCAGGCGTCCATGGCCTCGTCCCCGTCGGCACCACGGGGGAAACCGCGACCCTCAGCCATGTCGAGCACCGCCGGGTGGTGGAGCTGTGCGTGGAGATCGTCGCCGGACGGGTCCCGGTGATCGCCGGAGCCGGGTCCAATGCCACGGCCGAGGGGATCGAACTGGTCCGTCATGCCAAGACCGTCGGTGCCGATGCCGCCCTGGTGGTGACCCCCTATTACAACCGGCCCAGCCAGGAGGGGCTCTATCGCCACTACATGACCCTGGCCGACGCGGTGGAACTCCCGCTGGTGGTGTACAACGTACCGGGGCGCACGGGCTGCGACATCTCCAACGACACGCTGGAGCGCCTGTCCGTCCATCCCAACATCGTGGGGGTGAAGGACGCCACCGGCGACCTGGCCCGGGCCAGCTTCCAGCGCCTGCGCTGCGGGCCGGACTGGGTGATGCTGACGGGGGACGATCCCACGGCGCTCGGCTACATGGCCCATGGCGGTCACGGGTGCATATCGGTCAGCAGCAATGTCGCGCCCGAGGCCTGTGCCGCCTTCATGAATGCAGCCATGGCCGGGGACTTCGCCACGGCCCGGTACTGGCAGGACCGGTTGATCGGCCTGCACCGCGTCCTGTTCCTGGATTCCTCGCCGTCCCCGACCAAGTTCGCCCTGGCGGAGCTCGGCCTTTGCACGCCAGATGTCCGCCTGCCCCTCGCGCCCTGTGCCGACGGGGTCAAGCCGGCCGTCCTGGCGGCCATGAAGGAGGCAGGGCTCTAGGGCCCGCACCATGTCCGAACCCAAGCAGCAGGCGCGCAAGCTGGTGGCCGAGAACCGTCGGGCCCGCTTCGATTATTTTCTCGAGGACTCCCTGGAGGCCGGTCTGGTCCTGACCGGGTCGGAGGTGAAGTCCCTGCGCCTCGGACGGGCCAACATCGCCGAGAGCTATGCCTCCGTGGAAGGGGGCGAGATGGTGCTGATCAACGCCTACATTCCCGAATATCCCGGCGCCAATCGCTTCAATCACGAGCCCAGGCGGGGGCGCAAACTGCTGCTCCACCGCCGCCAGATCGCCAAGCTGACCCAGGCCGTCCAGCGGGAGGGGCGCACCATCGTGCCGGTGAAGCTGTTCTTCGACGAGAAGGGCCGCGCCAAGCTCGAGATCGCGCTGGCCAAGGGCAAGAAGCTGCACGACAAGCGCGCCAGCGAGGCGGACAAGGACTGGAAGCGGGACCAGGCCCGGCTGATGCGGGACCGGGGCTAGACCGGGGCTAATCCGGCGGCTCAGTCGTCGCCTGCGGGCTCGCCCCGGGTCGTCCACCAGGCCCAGACGGCGGCCATCCCCAGAAGGCCCGCGGCCAGGATAAACGGGGCCCCGGACAGGCTCACCGGCTGGCCGGGACGGACGAACCAGGCGAACACGAAGGGAAAGATCAGCGGTCCGGCCAGTTCGGCCATGCCCGTCAGGCTCGAGGTCGCGCCCTGCAGCTGGCCCTGTTCCCCCGCCTCCACATGCCGGGTCATCATCGACTGGGCCGCCGGGCCCCAGATGCCCCACAGGGCCAGCACCGGAATGCCGAGCCACAGCCACGTGCCCGTCGGGGCCGTCCCGGCGATCACCATGCCCGCGGCCCCGAAGCACAGGCCGGCAATGATGGCGTAGCGGTTTCCGATCCACTGGATGGCCCGCGGCACCACCAGGACCTGGGCCACCACCAGGGCAATGCCCACCAGGGTGAGGGTGATGCCCAGGGTCTGCACCGTCCAGCCATAGCGATAGGTGGCATAGAGCACGATGGTGGAGGGCAGGGACACCTGGGCCAGGGTCGAGATGAACGACACCCCCGCCAGGCCGAACAGCTCCGGGTGCCGGCGCAGCAGCACCAGCGCCCCGATGGGATTGGCCCGCCGCCAGCTGAAGTCCAGGCGCATGGCCCGGGGCAGGGATTCCGGCAGGGCGAAGAAGCCGTAGACGGCATTGGCCAGGCTGAAGGCCGCGGCCACGTAGAGGGGCAGTCGCGCCCCATGCTGGCCCAGTACCCCGCCGATGCCGGGGCCCAGCACAAGCCCAAGGCCGAAGGCCGCGCCCAGCAGGCCGAAGGCGCTGGCCCGCCGCTCCGGCGTCGTCGTGTCCGCCACATAGGCGCTGGCGATGCTGAAGCTGGCCCCCGTCACCCCGGACAGCACCCGGCCGATGAACAGCCAGACGAGGTTCGGGGCCCAGGCCATGGCCGCATAGCTCAGACCCAGGCCGATGTTCGAGGCAAGGATCAGCGGGCGCCGCCCGAACCGGTCCGACAGGGACCCGATGACCGGGGAGCAGAAGAACTGCATCAGGGCGAAGACGGCGTTGAACACCCCGAAGATCACCGCGGCCTGGGACGTGTTCTGGTCCACGAACTGCCGGACGAGCCCGGGCAGGATCGGGGCCACCAGACCCAGGGCCATGATGTCCAGCAGGACGGTGATGAAGATGAACATCACCGCCCAGCGTCGGGGTTCCGGGCCGCCGGGGGCGGAATCGGGCAGGGGGGCGACGCTCATGCCGGCCCGCGGTCGAGATGCTGCCGGACCGAGGCGAACACCTTGCGGAACATCTCCGGCGTCAGGCGGCCGGTGTTCGTGTTGAGCCGCGAGCAGTGGTAGCTGCTGAACAGGCGAAGGGCCCCCAGATCGGTCTCCACCCCGTGTCCGGCGGCCGCGGCCCCGGGCTTGTGGCCCAGTGCGCGCAGCACGTTGCGGCGGGAGACATCCCCCAGCGTCACGATGGCCCGCAGGTTCGGCAGGCTGGCAATCCGGGCCGCCAGGAAGGGACGGCAGGTGGATTCCTCCTCCGGGGTCGGGCGGTTGCCGGGGGGCGCGCAGCGGACGGCGTTCGTGACCATGCAGTCCACCAGCTCCAGCCCGTCATCGATCCGCGCCGCATAGACGCCCCGGGCAAATCCGTACCGGAGGAGGGTGTCATAGAGCAGCACCCCGGCATAGTCGCCCGTGAACGGCCGGGAGGTCCGGTTGGCCCCCATCCGCCCCGGGGCAAGCCCGACGACCAGCAGCCGTGCGTCTGTACTGCCGAACGAGGGGGCCGGGCCGTTGAACCAGTCCGGGTGGGCCTGACGGTTCTCCATCCGGTAGCCAACCAGCCGCGGGCACAGGGGGCAGTCCCGTCCAGGCTCCGGCGAGGCTGCGGTCACGGGGGAGGGGCGCGTGCGGGATGCGGACATGACCCTCAGTCCTGGTGGGCGCCGCCGGTCCCGTCCTCGTCCGCGTCCTGCAGATAGCGCGGTGCCGGTGCCTGCCGCGGCCGCCCGATCAGGGTGGCCAGGTCCTGCAGGTCGACGAAGGTGTCGGCCTGGCGGCGGAGGTCATCGGAGACCATCGGAGGCTGGGACTTCACCGTCGAGACGACCGTCACCCGCACGCCCTTGCGCTGGACCGCATCGATCAGCCGCCGGAAATCCCCGTCGCCAGAGAACAGCACGATGTGATCCACCGAGGGCGCGATCTCCAGCATGTCCACCGCGATCTCGATGTCCATGTTCCCCTTGGTCCGGGTCAGGCCGGTGGAGGCCTCGGTGTAGCGGCGCACGGGCTTGGTCACCATGGTGAAGCCGTTGTAGTCCAGCCAGTCCACCAGCGGTCGGATCGGCGAATATTCCTGATCCTCGACAATGGCGGTGTAATAGTAGGCGCGGACCAGAATTCCGCGCTTGCGGAACTCCTCCAGCAGCTTCTTGTAGTCGATGTCGAAATTGAGGGTCTTCACGGCGGCGTAGAGGTTGGACCCATCAATGAACAGCGCCAGTCGATCCGTCGGATAAAACGTCATGAAATCAAAATCCCAGTCTCGAAATGAATCAGAACAGCCTTGATGACGCCGTTGTTATAGCACTCGGCGGGAACCTGCCGAGTCTTCATGGCGGGCCGAGGGAGACCCTGGCCTCTGCCCTTCGCTGTCTGCCCGGGGAGGGGCTGGAACCGGTTTCCATTTCCGGATGGTGGCGCTCCACGGCCTGGCCGGATTCCGATGCGCCTGAGTACATCAATGCCGTCGCCCTTGTCGAGACAGCGCTCGGTCCCGCGGAGGTGCTGGCGGCCCTGCACCGGATCGAGGACCGTCACGGACGAATCCGCTCCGCCCTGAATGCGCCGCGCACCCTCGACCTCGATCTGATCGCCCATGGCCGCGCCGTGTGGCCGGGGCCCGGCCTCGTCCTGCCCCATCCCCGGGCGGCGGAGCGCCTGTTCGTCATGGGTCCCCTGGCCGAGATCGCCCCCGACTGGCACCATCCGGTCACCGGCCGAACCGCTCGGGAACTGGCGGCAGAGGCCGGCGTGGGGAGGGACAGCCGGCCGCTGTCACCGGCGGCCTGACACGCCTCAGGGCTGGTCCAGCACGGCCTTGATCTGGCGGGCGGCGCTGGCGGCGGCATCCAGCGTGCGGGAGGTCTGGCCCAGCATCAGGCGGTAGATCCAGTAGTTGGCCACCACCCGCTGCACATATTCCCGGGTCTCGCCGCCAGGCGTACTTTCGAGGATCAGCAGGCTGTCCGCGCCCGGCATCTGGGCTGCGGTCTTGATGATCGTCCCGGGACCGGAATTGTAGGCAGCGATGGCGTGCACCAGATCGCCCTTGGTCGCCTCCAGCAGGCGGCTGACATAGTCCTGTCCGATCCGCAGGTTCAGCGCCGGGTCCTTCAGGGCGGTGGGATCCCGCATCAGCCCGTCGTCCTGCGTCACCCGGGCCGCCGTGGTCGGAGTCAGCTGCATCAGCCCATAGGCCCCCGCCGTGCTCGACGCATCGGGGTTGAACCGGCTCTCCTGTTTGACCAGGGCATAGACCAGGGCCTTTTCCAGGGTGTAGCCGCCGATCGGATAGAAGTCCGGCGTCTGGTAGGACGACAGGTCGAAGGTGCGCCGCCCGTGTCCGATGTCCGTCGGCGACGACAGGGGCGCGCCCAGGGCCAGGGCCAGGGCGGCCCAGCGACGCCGGTCTGCACCGGCGGGCGCACCCAGCAGGGCCGTGCGAAGCTCGAGCCCCGCCTCAGACCGGAAACCCAGCTGGGCGAAGGCCGCGGCCCGGTGGGCCCGGGGATCGGTGCGGACGAGCCGCATGACCGCCGTCTCCGGTGTGGCACCGGCGGACGTGGTGCGCGGGGCCTCGTCGCCCCGGCCGGTATCCTCCAGCACCAGGCCCGAAGGCCCGACCGCCGGATCAAGCCCCAGCTGCCGCTCGGCGATCAGGCCGTAGAAGGTGTAGGGCGTGGCCGCTGCCGTCTGCAGAAAGGCCGGTGCCGCCTCCGCATGACCCCCGGCAATGGCCGCGCGCGCGGCCCAGTAGGCCCCGGCCGATCGGACCCAGTCGTTCTGCGCCCGATCCCGGGACAGGGCGGCGAACGCGTCCCGCGCCTCGTCGAAATGCTTCAGCCGGTAGGCCGAAAGGCCCAGGACCCAGTGCTCCCCCGCCGTGCGGGCGAGCCGATAGGCCAGGGAGACGTCCCCGCGGTAATAGGCTTCCCGCGCCGCTTCGATGCCGCGGGACACGGCGACCCGGGGCTTGGGCGGGGCCTCCAGATGCTCTGCAACGCGCTCCACCCGGGACCAGGCCGCGGCATCGGCGGCCCCGTCCACTTCCGGGTCCGGACTGGGCAGCGGCAGCTCGGACGCGATCTGGCGCTTGCGCGCCACGGCCCAGACCCGATCGGCTCCGGGCAGCTGGTGATATTTCTGCAGCCAGGTCTTCAGTTCCGCAAAGCTGGCCGAATAGGTGGGGGACATCAGCTTCTCGAAGGTCACACGACCGACGAGGCAGGGGTCGTGGACCTTCTTCAGCTCTGCATCCGCGGTGTCGAAGTCGCCCCGGCGAACGGCGGCGAAGGCCGCGGCATAGGCCCCGAGGTCCGCCGGCTTCAGCACCCGCACGGGCAGGGCCGCGGACGGCGCAGAGCTTGCCGCCGCGGGCGCAGCCGCCACCGCCGTCGCCCCCATGAGGCTGACAGTCATCAACAGAACAGCGAGACCGGTTGGCTGCAACGCATCGCCCTCTGGGGGCATCGCGGACGAGGCCCATCGCCCGACAGGTCCACGGACGCCCTGTCTTATTAGGGGGAACCCCGCTCCCGATCAAGTCTGGCGGCCACGCTCATCAGATCAGACCAGGCCTGCTTCTTGGCGGCGGGCTGGCGCAGCAGGAAGGCCGGGTGAAGGGTCGGCAGGGTGGGGCGGGGATGCCCGTCCTCGCCGGTCCATTCGGACCAGCGCCCCCGCAGGCTGAGGATGCCCTCCGGCCGCCCCAGCATGGCCTTGGCGGCGGCACCGCCCACCAGCACCAGCAGCTTGGGATCCACCAGCTCGATGGCCCGGGCGACGAAGGGTGCGCAGATGGCCTGCTCCTCCGGCGTGGGGGTGCGGTTGGCCGGGGGACGCCAGAAGACGGTGTTGGTGATGAACACCTCCCCCTCCAGTCCGGCGGCGGCCAGCATCCGGTCCAGCAGCTTGCCCGCCTTGCCGACGAAGGGCTGGCCCTGGATGTCCTCGTCGGCGCCGGGACCTTCGCCGATCAGCATCACCGGCGCATCCGCCCGGCCGCGGGCGAAGACCGACTGCCGCGCCCCCATGGTCTTCAGGGGGCAGAGCTCGAAGGCGGCAATGGCGGCTGCCAGGGCCTCGAGGCTGTCGGCAGCCCGGGCCAGATCCCGGGCGATGGCGACGGCACTGGCGGTGCCGACCCCGCCGCCGACCGGGCTCAGCACCAGGGACGTCTCCCCGCGCACGGCGGCCGCAGCCGTGCGGGCGGGCGCGTCGAGGCGGCGGCGACCCGCCTCCAGCCGGTTGACCGGGGCCTCGGCATAGGCCGTGTCCACCCCCGCCTCGGCCCAGAAGGCCAGAAGGCTGGTCAGGGCCGCATCCGGGGCAAGGGGAGGGGCAGGGTTCAAATCGTCCGTCCGGATGGGAAGGTTGCAGGTGGGTCACAGAAGATGGGGCTTGACCACCCTTGCAACACATTCGGATAAGACAGCCTCCGGATCAATGGATCCGCGTCAAGGAACCTTGCGCATGAGCGACGCCCCCGAACGCGAGTCGATGGAATATGATGTTGTGATCGTCGGGGGCGGGCCGTCGGGCCTGTCCGCGGCCATCCGACTGAAGCAACTGGCCGCAGAGGCGGGGGCCGAGGTGTCCGTCGCGCTGGTCGAGAAGGGCTCCGAGGTCGGGGCTCACATCCTGTCCGGCGCGGTGATCGATCCCAAGGCCCTGACGGAGCTGTTCCCCGACTGGAAGGACCGCGGCGCGCCGCTGGAGACGCCGGTGACCAGGGACCGGTTCCTGATGCTCGGCCCGTCGGGGGAGATCTCCCTGCCCATGTGGGCCATGCCGCCCTTCATGCACAATCATGGGTGCTACATCGCCTCCCTGGCCAATGTGTGCCGGTGGCTGGCCACCCAGGCCGAGGAGTTGGGGGTCGAGATCTATCCGGGCTTTGCCGCGTCAGAGCTGGTGAAGCGGGAGGATGGCTCGATCAAGGGCGTGGTGGTCGGCGTCGTCGGCATCGGCAAGGACGGCGAGGAAAAGCCGGACTACCAGCCGGGCATGGAACTGCACGGCCGCTATGTGTTCATCGCCGAGGGCGTGCGCGGGTCGCTGGCCAAGCAGGTCATCGCCAACTTCAAGCTGGACGAGGGGCGCGAGCCGCAGAAGTTCGGCATCGGCATCAAGGAACTGTGGCAGGTGCCCCCGGAAAAGCACCAGCCGGGCCTGGCCCAGCACAGCTTCGGCTGGCCGCTGGACGACAAGACTGGCGGCGGCTCGTTCATGTACCACTTCGGGGACAACTACGTGGCCGTCGGCTTCGTGCTGCACCTGAACTACAAGAACCCCTACATCTCGCCCTTCGACGAGTTCCAGCGCTTCAAGCAGCACCTGTCCGTGCGGCCGCATCTGGAAGGCGGTCGCCGCATCGCCTACGGGGCGCGGGCGATCACGGAGGGCGGGCTTCAGTCCGTGCCGAAGCTGTCCTTCCCCGGCGGCGTGCTGATCGGCTGCTCTGCCGGTTTCGTGAACGTTCCGCGGATCAAGGGCAGCCACAATGCCATGAAGACCGGCATGCTGGCGGCGGAGGCGGCCTTCACCGCCCTGCAGGCCGGCCGCGGCGGGGACGAGCTGACGGAATACCAGACCGGCTACGAGCGCAGCTGGGTCTACAAGGAGCTGAAGCTTGTCCGCAACGCCAAGCCCCTGTGGTCGCGGTTCGGCACCTTCATCGGCATTCCCCTGGGCGGCCTCGACATGTGGACCAACCAGCTGTTCGGCTTCTCCCTGTTCGGCACGCTGAAGCACGGCAAGACCGACGCCCAGTCCACGGGCCTGGCCAAGGACTACAAGCCGATCAGCTATCCCAAGCCGGACGGGGTGATCAGCTTCGACAAGCTGAGCTCGGTGTTCATCTCCAACACCAATCACGAGGAAGACCAGCCCGCGCACCTGCGGCTGAAGGACCCGTCGGTCCCGATCTCGGTGAACCTGCCCAAGTACGGGGAGCCCGCGCGGCTCTACTGCCCGGCGGGGGTGTACGAGGTGGTCTATGACGAGCAGCAGGCCAACCCGAAGTTCGTGATCAACGCCCAGAACTGCGTCCACTGCAAGACCTGCGACATCAAGGACCCGTCGCAGAACATCGTCTGGACGACGCCGGAAGGCGGCGGCGGCCCGAACTATCCGAACATGTGACGCAAGAACGGCCGGGGCCCGACGCGCCCCGGCCCTTGCAGGCGCGGCCGAAATCATGGGACTGTCGGCCGATGAAGCTCTTTCCGGTTCAGGCTCTCCGTTCCCGGCCCCGGCGGTCACCGGTCCTGCGGCGCACCAGCGTCCTCGGGGCCCTGTTCCTGGCAGGTTGCGCCTCGACGGCGGCCAACGGGCCTGCACCGCGGATGGTGGCCCCGTCGCCCCCCGCGCTGGCCCCCTCCGACAGCTACGGCCTGTTCCTGTCCGGCCAGCAGGCGGCCTCGGAGGGTGACCTCACCCGTTCGGCCGGCCTGTTCGACCAGGCCAGCGTCACGGACCCGCAGGACCCGTTCCTCCGGGCCAAGGCGTTCTCCATCCTCGTCCTGGCCGGTCAGCTGGATCGCGCGGCGGCCGTCGCCGCCTCCGGGCCGGTGGACGCCGACGACACGGTCACCGGGCTTGTGCTGATCCTTCGGGCCATCAATGCCCTGGCCGAGGACCGGGGCCGTGATGCGGAGAGCGCCCTGGCGGACAATCCCGCCCTCGGCCCCCATTCGGTCGCGGCCGCCCTGATCCGTCCCTGGGCTGCGGCTGCGGCCGGGGACTGGAAGACGGCGACGGCCCCCTCCGGCCCCGGCACCGACAAGCTGGTGGTGGCCTTCGGCGGGGTCGGCCGGGCGCAGTTGCTGGAGCGCAGCGGTCGGCTCAGCGAGGCCGACGCGGCCTTCAAGGCCATCGCCGCCAGCCGGGAGCCGATCTTCATCCTGGCCTATGGGGCCTTCCTCGAGCGACGGGGCCGGGCGACGGAGGCCGTGGCCCTCTACACCCAGGCGCTCGCCCGGGCACCCGATGATCCGGCCCTGAGCCTGGCACGCAAGCGGGCCCAGTCCCGGGGCACCGCGCCGGCGGCCCCGACCCTGCTGGAAGGACCGGCGGACTGCCTGATCAATCTGGCGGCCCTGCTGATCGGGGATCACCAGCCGGAGGTGGGGCTCAGCTATCTGCGCCTGGCCCTGCGGCTGGATCCCGGCCGCACCGACGCCTGGGTGCTGGCCGGCGAGACCCTGTCCCAGCTGGGGGACCTGACCGGCAGTCGCGCGGCCTTCCTCCAGGTCCGGCCCGGCAATCCTTCCTACACGGCGGCGCGCATCCGGCTGGCCCTCAGCTTCCAGCAGGTGGGGGACCGGACCCAGGCCCTGAAGATCACCCATGATGCCCTGGCTGCCGCGCCCGGGGATGTGGAGACCGAAGTCGTCTATGCGGAACTGCTGCGCGATGCCCAGCGCTATCAGGAAGCGATCGCCGTCCTGAACGGGATCGTGACCCGGGCGGGCCCCCGCGGCGTGGACGCCCGCATCTATTATCTGCGCGGTGCCAACGAGGAGCGGTCCGGCAAGTGGCCGGAGGCGGAAGCCGATCTGAAGCACTCCCTGAAACTGGCACCCAATGCCCCCGACGTGCTGAACTATCTGGGCTTTGCCTGGGTCGACCGGGGAGAGCACCTCAAGGAAGCCCTGGAGATGCTGCAGCGGGCGGTGGCGCTGGCCCCGGATTCCGGTGCCATTCTCGACAGCCTGGGCTGGGCGCGATATCGCACGCGGGACTATGCGGGGGCCGTCCGGGATCTGGAAAGGGCGGTCTTCCTCGAGCCGGCCGATGCGGAGATCAACGACCATCTCGGCGATGCCTACTGGCGCAATGGTCGCCAGACCGAGGCCCGCTATCAGTGGCAGCACGTCCTCACCCTGGATCCGGACGCCCGCATCCGCACCTCCGTGGAGACCAAGCTGGAACACGGGCTGGAACCGCTGTCCCTGCCGGCCGCGCCCATGTCCCGGGCCCCTGCGAACGGTCCCGCCGGGCCCCGCGCCCCGGCGTCGGCCCGCCCGGCCCCGGCCCTCTGAGAACCTTCGAGCTCAACCGTCAGCCCTGGTCCGGAATTTCATGCGTCGCTCTGCCCTGGCACCTGCAAAGGTCAATCTGTTCCTGCATGTCGGGGCCCTGGATGCGGAGGAGGGGCGCCATCCGGTCTCGTCCCTCATGGTCTTCGCCAATATCGGCGACCGGGTGACGATCGAGCCGGCGGATCATCCGGAATTCGTGCTGGACGGACCCATGTCGGCGCAGCTGCTCAGCGCGTCGGCGGACGAGAACCTGGTGATCCGCGCCCGGGACCTGGTGCTGCAGCGCCTGCGCCGCCCCGTCGCCCCGTTTCGCCTGACCCTGATCAAGTCCCTGCCGGTGGCGTCGGGGCTGGGGGGCGGATCCAGCGATGCGGGGGCCACCCTGGCCCTGGTCCGCGATGCCCTGGACCTGCCGCTGGACGACATGGACCTGCAGGGGCTTGCCGCCCAGCTGGGCTCCGACGGCCCGGCCTGTTTCCGCGCCCGGCCGACGCTTGCCTCCGGCTGGGGGGACGAGCTCGGCCCCGCACCGAAGATGCCGGTGCTGCATGCGGTGCTGGTCAATCCCGGCGTTTCCTGCTCCACCGCGGCGGTCTATGCCGCCTTCGACCAGCAGGACCGGGTGCCCGACGTGACCCCGCCGCCCATGCCGGAGGAACTGGAGAGCATCGAGGAGACCGCCGCCTGGCTGAGCTTCACCCGGAACGATCTCGAGGCTCCGGCGGAGCGGGTCTGCCCGGAGATCACCGAGGTGCTGGCCACCCTGCGGGACGAGCGGGAGACCCTGCTGGCCCGGGTGTCGGGCTCCGGTGCCACCTGCTTTGCCCTCTGCGCCGGTGACTACGAGGCCCAGAGCCTGCTCGAGCGGATCAATGACCTGCGTCCGGACTGGTGGGCCCGGGTCTGCCGCCTCGGCGGCCCCTGGAGCGGCTGAACCCGGCCTGACCCCGACGCCGGAACGAAAACGGGCGCCTGTTGCCAGGCGCCCGCTCCGTCTTGGTGATGACGACCGGCCGGTCAGGCGTGGTCGTGCAGGGCTTCCCCGTGCAGGGCGGTGTCGAGACCCTCGACTTCCGCTTCCTCGGAGACCCGAAGGCCCGTGGTGAACTTGCAGACCATCAGGATCACGAAGGTGATCACGGCGGTCCAGACGATGGTGGCCAGGCAGCCCTCGACCTGGGTCAGGACGCCGTGGCCCTTGGGCAGGGTGTTGATGGAGGCATCGGCGAACACGCCGGTCAGGATGGCCCCGATCAGGCCGCCGATGCCGTGCACGCCGAAGGCGTCCAGGCTGTCGTCGTACTTGAAGATCTTCTTCAGCCACACCGCCGACAGGTAGCATCCCGCACCGGCCGCGATGCCGATCACCAGGGCCCCCATCGGATTGACGAAGCCGGAGGCGGGCGTCACCGCCACCAGACCGGCCACGGCACCGGAGGCCAGGCCCAGGATGCCGGGCTTCTTGCGCTCGAACCACTCGACCATCATCCAGGCCAGGGCCGCTGCGGCCGTGGCGATCTGGGTGTTGGCCATGGCCGCACCGGCCAGCGCATTGGCGCCCACGGCGGACCCGGCGTTGAAGCCGAACCAGCCGACCCACAGCAGGCTTGCACCGATCATGGTGAAGACCAGGTTGTGCGGGGCCATGTTGTCGGTGCCGAAGCCCTTGCGCTTGCCGAGAACCAGGGCGCAGACCAGACCGGCGACACCGGCATTGATGTGAACGACCGTACCGCCGGCGAAGTCCATCACGCCGAGATTGCCGAGGAAGCCGCCGCCCCACACCCAGTGGGCGATGGGAGCATAGACGAACACCGACCACAGGACGGTGAACAGCAGGAGCGCGGAGAACTTGAACCGCTCGGCAAAGGCCCCGCAGATGAGGGCCGGGGTGATGATGGCGAAGGTCATCTGATAGGTCATGTAGACATATTCAGGAATGGTCATGGCCGACCCGGCAATGGTGTAGGCCTTGTCCATGGTGATGGCCTTCAACCCGAAGTTCGCCGTGCCGCCGATATAGTCGTTCAGCTTGGCGTCGGGGTTGGTGGAGAAGGCGAGACTGTAGGTGGCCATGGCCCAGACGATGGTCACCACCGCCGTCATGGCGAAGGACTGGGTCACCGTGGCGATGACGTTCTTGCGGCGGACCATGCCGCCGTAGAACAGGGCCAGGCCCGGGATGGTCATCATCAGCACCAGGGCCGTGGAGGTCAGCATCCACGCCGTGTCACCGGAATCGGTCTTCCACGGGGCCGGAGCCGCCGCAGGTGCCGCCGCCGGGGCAGGGGCAGCAGCAGCGGGTGCCGCCGCGGCCGGAGCCGCCGCCGCAGCCGGGGCCGCCGCCGTGGTATTGTCCGCAGCCTGGGCGCTTCCCGCTCCCAGGGCCAGAGGTGCGGCGAGCAGGAGCCCCGCCAGGGTCATGGCCGCCAGTCCGCGGCCCCACATTCGCGATGTCATCAACCTATCCCCAATCTGAAGGTTCAAATCAAAGCGCCGCAGCGCCGGTTTCACCGGTGCGGATGCGCACCGCCTGTTCGATATCGATGACGAAGATCTTGCCGTCGCCGATCTTGCCGGTGGCGGCAGCACCGCTGATGGTCTGGACGACCTTGTCGGCAAGGGCCGCCGGGACGACCACCTCGATCTTGATCTTCGGAACGAAGCTGACCTGGTACTCAGCCCCGCGATACACTTCGGTCTGGCCCTTCTGGCGGCCGAACCCCTTCACCTCGGAAATGGTCATACCCTCGACCCCTGCCGCCGTGAGCGCTTCGCGCACCGCGTCGAGGCGGAAGGGCTTCACCACTGCAATCACCAATTTCATGCTCAGCTCCCGGTTCCATCGCGCATCCCAAATGAGGACCCGCAGGATGCCGCCCGAGACGACACCCGTCCTTCACTGGCTAACGTTTGTGCAAAACCGCACCTATGCCGAACCCGAATTTCCGCCCGGCCGAGGAGTATTTGCACAATTTTTGATCAGACGTGGGGTGGGGGCAGCGGAATTGAGCGCGATTTCGGCATCAGAATTCGCTTCTGACCCGAAACCGTCACTTTGCGGTCGGCGTGTGCGTCCACCTGTGGGACTGCGAACCGACGGCGGTGGACCGCCCTCTCAATCGTCAACAGGGGATGATCAACACATGCGCCTTTTGCTCCTGGCGGCCGCCGGTGCGGCCCTTCTCGCCGGACAGGCTTACGCCGATGACGCTCCGGCCCCCGCGGCCGCGGCGGCGGCACCGGCGGCTCCGGCCGCGCCGAGCTTCTCGATCGGCATGGATGGCCCGATCGTCATCAATCCTACGCCCTATGTGGTGAAGTCCGGGGCCTTCGGTGACATCACCATCAACGGGGCCGTGTCGGGCCTCGCCTTTGCCCAGAGCCACCATCTCAGCGGCGATCATTCCGGCGTGGGCGATCTCTCCAACGCCCAGGTCCTGATCGAGAAGACCGACGGCCTGTTCCAGTTCTTCGTGGACGCGGGCACCTACAGCTTCCCGACGGTGGGCGTGCCCTATACCAAGTCCAGCACGGCGACGAAGAACAACTTCGGCGACGTGCCCATGGCCTATGTGAAGATCGTGCCGAATTCCGCCTTCTCGGTGCAGATCGGCAAGCTGCCGACCGTGATCGGGGCGGAATACAACTTCACCTTCGAGAACAGCCAGATCGAGCGGGGGCTGCTGTGGAACCAGGAGAACCTGGTGAACCGGGGCGTGCAGGTGAACTACACCGCCGGTCCGCTGGCGCTGAGCGTGTCGATGAATGACGGCTTCTACTCGAACAACTTCAGCTGGGTCACGGGTCTAGCGACCTGGACCGTCAACAGCTCCAACACCCTGGCCTTCGCGGCGGGCGGCAACACCAAGAAGACCTATGTGTCCAATTCGGCCACCTCGCCCCTGGCCAACAACTCGCAGATCTACAACCTGATCTATACCCACACCGATGGTCCGTGGACCGTCATGCCCTACATCCAGTACACGACGGTGCCGTCCCTGAGCCGGCTCGGCACCACCTCGGCCTCCACCTCGGGGGCGGCGGTGTTCGTCAACTACACCTTCCCGGCCACGGCCACGATGGGTGGATCGAGCCTGGCGGGCCTCAGCCTGCCGGCCCGGATCGAGTACATCAGCACCAGCGCCAACAAGACCACCGGCGCGAACCTGCTGTACGGACCGAAGAGCAACGCCTTCTCCGTGACGGTCACCCCGACCTATCAGTGGAAGATCTACTATGTCCGCGGCGAGGCTTCCTACGTGTCCGCCTCCAAGGCGGCAGCGGGGGCGGCCTTCGGCGTCGACGGCATGTCCAAGTCGCAGGTCCGCGGGATGCTCGAGATGGGCGTCCTGTTCTAGAAGGCGCAACGGTCCGTCGTCCGGCAAGGGCGACGGACCCACCGCCGATTTGGCCACACCGGAGGGGCCCGTCTGAACAGGCGGGCCTTTCTACCGTCGGACAACTTGATCCCCGCCGGACCACGCCCTATGGTCCGCCCGCGCTCCGGAACACCTCCCCGTTGGCCGGTCGCCTGCTGATTCTGGACCAGATGACCCGAGCCGAACCCCTGTCATTTCAGGATCTGATCCTGACCCTGCATGCCTATTGGAGCGAGCAGGGCTGCGTGATCCTGCAGCCTCATGACGTGGAGGTGGGGGCAGGGACCCTGCACCCGGCCACGGTCCTGCGCGCGCTGGGCAAGAAGCCGTGGCGGGCCGCCTATGTGCAGCCGTCCCGCCGTCCCGGCGACGGGCGCTATGGCGAGAACCCCAACCGCCTGCAGCACTATTACCAGTATCAGGTGATCCTGAAGCCGAACCCGATCAACATGCAGGCCCTCTATCTCGGCTCGCTCCGGGCCATCGGCCTCGATCCGACCCTGCATGACGTCCGCTTCGTGGAGGACGACTGGGAAAACCCCACGGTCGGGGCCTGGGGCCTGGGCTGGGAGGTCTGGTGCGACGGGATGGAGGTCAGCCAGTACACCTATTTCCAGCAGGTGGGCGGGCTGGACGTGGACCTGGTGGCGGGGGAGCTGACCTACGGCCTCGAGCGCCTGGCCATGTACGTCCAGGGGGTCGATTCGATCTTCGACCTGAAGTTCAACAAGGCCGGCGTCACCTATGGCGAGGTGTTCCTGGAGAACGAGCGCCAGGGCTCGACCTTCAATTTCGAGGTGGCCGACGTGGACACCCTGAAGCGCCAGTTCGAGGACATGGAGCGTCAGGTGCCGCGGATCCTCGCGCACAAGGGCCCGCAGGGACAGCCCGTGGTCCTTCCGGCCTATGACCATGTGCTGAAGGCCAGCCACCTGTTCAACCTGATGGATGCCCGCGGGGCCATCGCGGTGGCGGAACGCCAGAACTACATCGGCCGCATCCGCGACCTGGCGAAGATGTGCGCCCAGAAGTGGGTCGAGGCCGAGCAGGGGGAAGACGCCCGTGGCTGAACTCCTGCTGGAACTGTTCTCCGAGGAAATCCCCGCCCGCATGCAGCGTCAGGCGGCAGATGACCTGGCGCGCCTGGTGCGCAGCGGCCTGCAGGAGGCGGGCGTCGATGTCTCCGACGTGCAGACCCTGGCCGGACCCAGGCGTCTGACCCTGATCGCCACGGGCCTGCCCCTGTCCCAGCCGGACCGGTCGGAGGAGCGCAAGGGCCCCCGGGCCAATGCGCCGGAACAGGCCCTGGCGGGCTTTCTCCGCTCCACCGGCCTCACCCGCGAGCAGCTGGTGGAACGGGACGGCATCCTGTATGCCACGATCGAGAAGAAGGGCCGCCAGACCGCTGAAATCATTGCGGAACTGGTGGACAAGGTCGTGCGGACCTTTCCCTGGCCCAAGTCCATGCGCTGGGGCTCCGGCACCCTGCGCTGGGTGCGGCCACTGCAGCGGATCGTCTGCCTGCTGGACGGCCAGGTCGTGCCCTTCGAGATCGACGGCGTGGCCAGCGCAGACCTGACGGAGGGCCATCGCTTCATGGGCGATCCGGCCCCGTTCCGGGTCACCTCCGCGGCCGACTACCGCCAGAAGCTCGAGGCCCATCACGTGGTGCTGAGCGCGGCGGACCGCCGGCAGCGCATACTGGACGGGGCCCGGGCGGTCTGCGCAGTCCGCGGACTTGAACTGGTGGAGGACGACGGCCTGCTGGAGGAGGTGTCCGGCCTCGCCGAATGGCCGACGCCGCTGCTCGGGGACATGGACCCCGCCTTCCTCACCCTGCCGCCAGAGGTGATCCGCACCTCCATGCGCACGCACCAGAAGTATTTCGCCGTCCGCCAACCCGGTCAGCCGGGCCTCGCCCCCCACTTCGTCACCGTGGCCAACATCGCGCCGCTGGACGGCGGCAGGCTGGTACTGGCCGGCAATTCCAAGGTCCTGTCCGGGCGCCTCAGCGACGCCCGCTTCTTCTGGAGCGAGGACCGCAAGGTGCCCCTGGACGCGCGGCTGGACAAGCTGAAGGGCGTCACCTTCCATGCGAAGCTCGGCACCATGTACCAGCGGGTGGAGCGGATCGAGGCCCTGGCCCGCCGTATCGCGCCGCTGGTGGGGGCGGAACCCGACCTGGCCGCCCGCGCGGCGCACCTGGCCAAGGCCGACCTGGGCACCGGCATGGTCGGGGAATTCCCCGAGCTGCAGGGGATCATGGGCGGCTACTATGCCCGGGGGATCGAGCCCGATGCCGTGGCCGATGCCATCCGCGACCACTACAAGCCCCAGGGGCCTGGCGACACGGTGCCCGACGCGCCGGTGACGGTCGCCGTCGCCCTGGCGGACAAGATCGACACCCTGACCAGCTTCTTCTCCATCGACGAGAAGCCCACCGGCTCGCGGGACCCCTTTGCCCTGCGCCGGGCGGCGCTGGGGGTGATCCGGCTGATCCTGACCAACCGGGTGCGGGTGGGGCTGCGGTCCCTGTTCCCGGCAGAGGTCCAGGACGATCTGGCCGCCTTCTTCGCCGACCGGCTGAAGGTGATGCTGAAGGACGAGGGCCGCCGTCACGATCTGGTGGATGCCGTCTTTGCCCTGGGCGACGACGATCTGGTCCGGGTGGTGGCGCGCATCGACGCCCTGACGGAGCATTTCCAGAGCCAGGACATCGAGGCCCTGCTGGCGGGCTACAACCGCGCCGCCAACATCCTCAAGGCCGAGGCCCGCAAGGGGACCCTGCCCACCGGGCCGGTCAAGGTGCTGCCCGGCGCACCGGTGGCCGAAGCCGAACTGATCGGCAGCCTCGTCCACGTGGCCCCCCTGGTTGAGGCCGCGGTGCGCAACGAGCAGTTCGGTCCGGCCATGAGCACGCTGGGCGACCTGCGTCAGGCCATCGATGCCTTCTTCGAGCAGGTCCTGGTCAATGATCCCGACCCGGACATCCGCGACAACCGTCTGAAGTTGCTTACCCAAATCCGCGACACCTTCCATATCGTGGCGGACTTCTCCCTGATCGGCGGCTGAGCACCGCGCGCGCCTGCGCCGATCATCCCACTGCCTGCGCTGGAGTTTTCAGATGAGCTCGAACCCAACCCGCTGGGTCTATGGTTTCGGTGGCGGCTCCGCCGACGGAGACGCCTCTATGAAGAACCTGCTGGGGGGCAAGGGCGCCAATCTGGCGGAGATGAGCGCACTGGGACTGCCGGTTCCCCCCGGCTTCACCATCAGCACCGAGGCCTGCGTGCACTATTACGCCAATGGCCGCACCTATCCGGCGGACCTGGCCGGTCAGGTAACGGCGGGGCTTGCCCGGGTGGAGGCGACCACCGGCAAGGCCTTCGGCGACCCGGCCAATCCGCTGCTGGTGTCGGTGCGGTCCGGGGCCCGGGCCTCCATGCCCGGCATGATGGACACGGTGCTCAATCTCGGCCTCAACGATGCGACGGTGGAGGGGCTGGCAAACCTGTCCGGTGACCGGCGCTTCGCCTTCGACAGCTATCGCCGCTTCATCCAGATGTATTCGAACGTGGTGCTGGGCCTGGATCACCACCTGTTCGAGGAGATCCTCGACGACCACAAGGACCGCCTCGACGTCCATGTGGACACCGGCCTCACCGCCGGGGACTGGGAGCGGGTGGTGGCCGACTACAAGCGGGTCGTGGCGGACGCCCTGGGCGAGCCCTTCCCCCAGGACGCCCATGCCCAGCTCTGGGGCGCGGTGGGCGCGGTGTTTGCCAGCTGGATGAACGACCGGGCCAAGTTCTATCGCCGGATGCACGACATTCCGGAGAGCTGGGGCACGGCCGTGAACGTCCAGTCCATGGTGTTCGGCAACATGGGCGAGACCTCGGCCACCGGCGTGGCCTTCACCCGCAATCCCTCCACCGGGGAGGCCCGGCTCTATGGGGAGTTCCTGATCAACGCCCAGGGGGAGGACGTGGTGGCCGGCATCCGCACGCCCCAGGCCCTGACCCGGGCCGCGCGGGAGGAGATGGGGGAGTCCAACCCCTCCATGGAAGAGGCGATGCCGGAGGTGTTCGCCGAGTTCAAGTCGGTGGTGGAGCGGCTGGAGCGCCACTATCGCGACATGCAGGACATCGAATTCACGGTGGAGCGGGGCACGCTCTACATGCTCCAGACCCGGAACGGGAAGCGGACCGCCAAGGCCGCCCTGAAGGTCGCCACCGGCATGGTGGAGGAGGGGGTCATCAGCCGTGAGGAGGCCATTCTGCGGGTCGAGCCGTCCTCCCTCGACCAGCTGCTGCACCCGACCATCGATCCCAAGGCCCAGCGCCACGTGATCGCCACCGGCCTTCCGGCCTCGCCCGGGGCCGCCACCGGCCGGATCGTGTTCAGCGCCGACGAGGCCGAGCGCCTGGCCGGACTGGGGGAATCCGTCATCCTCGTGCGCGAGGAGACGAGCCCTGAGGACATTCACGGCATGCATGCGGCCGCCGGTGTGGTGACTGCGCGGGGGGGCATGACCAGCCACGCCGCCGTGGTCGCCCGGGGCATGGGCCGGGCCTGCGTCTCCGGGGCCGGAGAGATCCATATCGACGAGACCGCGCGGCAGTTCCGGGCCCGGGGCCGCACCTTCCAGGCCGGGGAGGTGATCACCATCGACGGCGGCACCGGAGAGGTGCTGGAAGGGGCCGTGGAGATGGTTCGCCCGGAACTGTCCGGCGACTTCGCCAAGCTGATGGGCTGGGCCGACGAGATCCGCCGCATGAAGGTCCGCGCCAATGCGGAGACGCCGCTGGACGCCCGCACGGCGCGGGAATTCGGGGCCGAGGGCATCGGCCTTTGCCGCACGGAGCACATGTTCTTCGACGACAGCCGGATCGCGGCGGTGCGGGAAATGATCCTGGCGGACGACGAGGCCGGTCGCCGGGCGGCGCTCGCCAAGATCCTGCCCTACCAGCGCAGCGACTTCGTGGAGCTGTTCGGCATCATGGCCGGGCTGCCGGTGACCATCCGCCTGCTCGACCCGCCCCTGCACGAGTTCCTGCCCCATACGGAGGAGGAACTGCGGGCCCTGGCCGCTTCCAATGACCTCGATGCCGACAAGCTGATCCGGCGCGCCAAGGAACTGGCCGAGAGCAATCCCATGCTGGGCTGGCGGGGCTGCCGTCTCGGCGTGGCCTTCCCGGAAATCTACGAGATGCAGGTCCGGGCGATCTTCGAGGCCGCCATCGAGGTGGCCGCCCATTCGACCCCGCCGGAGCCGGAGATCATGCATCCCCTGGTCGGCAAGCGGGAGGAGATGAAGTACCTCCGGGACCTGACCGATGCCACCGCCCGCCAGGTGATGGCGGAAAAGGGCGTGGAGATCACCTATCACGTGGGCACCATGATCGAGCTGCCCCGGGCCGCCATCCGCGCCGATCACCTGGCGGAACATGCCGAGTTCTTCTCCTTCGGCACCAATGACCTGACCCAGACCACCTTCGGCATCAGCCGGGATGATTCGGGCCGGTTCCTCGACTACTACATCCAGAAGGGAATCTACGAGAAGGACCCCTTCGTCACCCTGGACCAGGACGGCGTCGGCGACCTGATCCGGATCGCCGTGGAGCGGGGACGCGCGGTCCGTCCGCAGGTGAAGCTCGGAATCTGCGGCGAGCACGGCGGGGACCCCGCCTCGATCCAGTTCTGCGAGACCGTCGGCCTCGACTATGTCTCATGCTCTCCGTACCGTGTGCCCATCGCCCGTCTGGCGGCGGCACAGGCTGCCCTGCTGAGCCGCTAGACCCCGCAACCGGAGACCTGCCATGTCCGAAAATCCCCTGGAGTTCCGCGAACATGCCGAACATGCGGAACATGCCGCCGAGGCCCATGATCCCCTGATCACCCGGGTCTCGATCAGCATCGCCATACTGGCCGTGGTCACGGCCATCGTCGGGTCGGTGGAGTCCCTGGAAACCGCCGGTGCCATTCTGGAGTCCAACAAGGCCACCCTCCAGCAGGGGCTGGCCAGCGACCAGTGGTCCTATTACCAGGCCAAGGGCATCAAGAAGCGCCTCGACGAAATGGCCGCCGCGGCCGGTGGCCCCGGGGCGGAAAAGGCGGCGGAAAAGGCCAAGCAGGACGCTGAGGATCAGAAGGAAATCACCAACAAGGCCAAGGAGTTGGAAAAGCAACGTGATGAGGCCCGCGCCAGCGCGGACACCCACGAGGCCCGCCATCCGAAGCTGACCCTGGCCGCGGCTCTGCTGCAGATTTCCATCGCCATCTCCACCGTCGCCATCATCACCCGCCGCCAGTGGCCCTGGTACACGGCGCTGGGCGCCGGCGGGCTCGGCATCCTGGCGGCCGTGTCCGCCTTCCTCTTCTGACGCCCGAAGGTCCCGACGGGGATTCGGGTCCCCTCGAAGCGCTGCGACAGGGCGGCAAGCGCCGCCTTGCCGAGGCCCTGGCGCGGATCGAGGCCGCGCCGGAGGATCCACAGGTCCAGGCCCTGCTGGACGCGGCCTGGAGCGCCCAGACCGGCCGGGCCATCGGCTTCACCGGCCCGCCGGGCGTCGGCAAGTCGAGCCTGGTCAGCGCCCTGCTGTCGGTCCTGCGCCGCCGGGGGCTGAGCGTGGCCGTGCTGGCCGTGGACCCCTCCAGCCGCCGGTCCGGCGGGGCCCTGCTGGGGGACCGGGCGCGAATCGCCGCCGATCCGGCGGACACCGGCGTGTTCATCCGCTCCATCGCCGCCCGGGACCAGCTCGGAGGGCTGGCGGAGCTCGCCATGCCGGTGACGGTGCTGTTCCGGGCCCTGTTCGACATCGTGCTGATCGAGACCGTGGGCGTGGGACAGAGCGAGACGGAGATCGCCGACCTGGCCGACCGGGTGGTGTTCTGTGCTCAGCCGGGGTCCGGGGACAGTCTGCAGTTCATGAAGGCGGGCGTGGTGGAAATCCCCGACCTTGCCGTGGTGTGCAAGGCCGACATGGGGGACATGGCCCGGCGATCGGTGGCGGACCTGAAGGGGGCGCTGGCGCTGTCGGTGCGCGGCACGCCGCCGCCGCCGGTGCTGATGGTGTCCGCCCGGGACCAGACCGGGATCGATGACCTGGCCAACGCGGTGACCGGCCCGCTGGACGAGGCCGCCCCGCGCCGGGTGCGCCAGGCCCGTCACTGGGTGCTGGCTGCGCTCCGGATCAAGTTCGGCCGGGAGGGGGTGGCGGCGCTTGGCCCCCTGCCGCCCCTGACGGAGGGCGAAAGCCCCTTTGCCATCGAGCGGGCGGCCGCGGCGGGCCTGCGGGCCCGACTGCGCTGATCGCCCCGACTCAGCGGCGGCGAACGAACACGGTCCCGGCGGAATAGCCCGCGCCGAAGGAACAGATCAGTCCGGTCTCGCCTGCCACGAAGTCGTCATTGTGCCTGTGGAAGGCGATCACCGACCCCGCCGAGGAGGTGTTGGCATATTCGTCGAGGATGATGACGTTCTCTTCCGGCGTCGGGTCGCGGCCCAGCACCTTGCGGCCGATCATGTCGTTCATGTTGATGTTGGCCTGGTGCAGCCACATGCGCTTCAGGCCGTGCGGGTCGAGGCCCAGGTCGCGGGCGTGCTCGATGATCATCTCCGACACCATCGGCACCACGTCGCGGAACACCTTGCGGCCGTTCTGCACGAACAGCTTGTCGGCCTTGTCCCGCCCATCCGGGTCGGCGCGGTTCAGGAAGCCGAAATTGTTGCGGATATTGTTGGAGAACTCCGTCTTGAGCCTGGTGCCCAGGATGTCCCAGCCGCCGGTGGCGGTGTCGTCCCGCTCCACGATCACGGCGGTGGCCACATCGCCGAAGATGAAGTGGCTGTCCCGGTCGCGGAAGTTCAGGTGGCCGGAGCAGATCTCCGGATTGACCATCAGCACCGCCCCGACGGAGCCGGAGGTGACGAAGTCCGCGGCTGTCTTGATGCCGAAGGTCGCCGACGAGCAGGCCACGTTCATGTCGAAGGCAAAGCCCGGAATGCCCAGCGCATTCTGGATCTCGATGGCCATGGCCGGGTAGGGGCGCTGCATGTTGGAGGCCGCGCAGATCACGGCCCCGATCTCGCTGGCGGGGCGACCCCACCGCTCGATGGCCTCCCGGGCGGCGATGACGGCCATTTCCGCCAGGACCGACAGTTCCTCGTTGGACCGCTCGGGGATCACCGGGCGCATGATCTCCGGATCGACGATGCCCGACCGGTCCACCACGAACCGCGACTTGATGCCCGAGGCCTTGGTGATGAATTCGGGGGAGGAGGGGGCCAGGGCCTCGACCGTGCCGGCGGCGATCTCGGCCGCATGGGTGGAATTGAAGCGTTCCACATAGGTGTTGAAGGTCGCGACAAGTTCCTCGTTCGAGACCGAAAAGGGCGGCGTGTAGAGACCGGTGGCCGAAATGACTGCGTGCGCCAAGATGACTTCATCCCTCGTTTGTCCGCGCTCTCCGACCTCTCCAACGGGTCGGCTGGCGGACGTAATCCACTGTCGAAGCGCACAGATAGCATGTTTTGCGCGGCTGTCTTGACGCTTCAGCACCGCTTGACGAGACCTCGATCCGCCGCCAAGGCTCGGCGCATGGTCCCTCCGTTCCTGCTCCAGCTCGGCGTCTCGGCCGGCTTCATCGTCCTGATGGTCGTGCTGGCCTCTGTGGCGAAAATCCCGCGCGCCAACCCGTTGCTGGACGATGCGGCCCTGCGTCGGCTGCTGGCCGACGACTTTCCGGAGCAGGTTCCGGACCGGACCTGGATCGCGGGAGATGGTCAGGCGGGCCTGGCCGCGGCCGGGAAGACCGCCCTGGTCGCCTTCCGCCTGGGGGATGGATATGTCACCCGTGACCTGCCCTGGGACGACCTGATCCGCGCGCATCGGACACCCGACGGCGTTCAACTCCTGTTCAACGGTCCGGGAGGCGGCCTTGCGCGTCTCGCCTGGCCGGGCGAGGCCCCCTGGCCTCCGGAAAGGCCCTGAGACCCATGAAGGACCTGGAACATGCCCCGTTCGACGTGGTCACCCTGGCGGTACCCGCCTTTGTCCTGCTGATCGTGCTGGAGATCGGGCTGGGCTGGCTGAAGCGCGCGCCGGTCCGCTACGAGACCCGCGACACGGCCACCTCCCTGCTGCTCGGGCTGGGATCCACCGTGGCCGGTGTCCTGACGGCGGGGATCGTGGGCGGGGCGACCATCTGGGCCTGGCATCACCGCATCCTCGACCTGCCGGTGGCCGGCTGGCCGACGGTGGGGACCTGGATCGCCCTGTTCCTGCTGGAGGACCTGACCTACTACGTCTTCCATCGCCTGAGCCATGAGCGGCGGTTCTGGTGGGCGGCCCATGTGAACCACCATTCCTCGCAGCATTACAACCTGTCCACGGCCCTGCGGCAGAGCTGGACCGGGGGCGTGAACGGGTCGTGGCTGTTGTGGCTGCCCCTGGCCTTCCTGGGCTTTCCCCCGGCCATGATCTTCGTGCAGAAGGGGATCAGCCTGATCTATCAGTTCTGGATCCATACCGAGGCCGTCCGCCGACTGCCGGCCCCGCTGGAATACGTGCTGAACACCCCCTCCCATCACCGGGTGCACCATGCCCGCAACCCCCGCTATCTGGATCGGAACTACGCGGGCATACTGATCATCTGGGACCGGATGTTCGGGAGCTTCGAGGCGGAACGGGACGACGAGCCCTGTCGTTATGGCATCGTCAGAAATCTGGGTGATTTCAACGTCCTGCGCGCAGCTTTTCATGAATGGTGGGCCATCGGGCGGGACCTTCTGGCCGCCCGGTCCCTGCGTCAGGCGGTGATGGCCGTGTTCGGCCCGCCGGGCTGGCGCGCCGATGGGCAGGGGGATACGGCGGTGGCGCTGCGCGCCCGCTGGGCAGCCCGGGTCGGGGCGGACCCTAACCCTCCCGCAGCATAGGCAGGGCCAGCCCCGTCGCCGGGCGGGTCAGCAGCAGCTCCCGCCGGAACCGGAACAGTTCCGCCGGTCGTCCCCCCGTTTCCGCGTCGAACACGGCCAGGCCCTCCACCAGGTCCGTGCGTTCCACCATCCGCCGGAAGTTCTGCTTGTGCAGGGCCACGCCGCTGACCGCCTCCACCGTGCGCTGGAGGGAGGACAGGGTGAAGGTCTGGCCCATCAGCTCGAAGATCACCGGACGGTACTTGAGCTTGCCCCGCAGACGACCGAGGCCCGTCGCCAGGATCCGGCGATGGTCGGAGATCATCGGCTGGCCGAGCGCCGGGTGGAACCCCTCCGGCTCGGGGGCGTCGGTCCCCAGGGCGCGGCTGCGGTCCCGGGCCGCCTCCGCCGCCAGCCCGGCTTCATAGAGCAGCTCGTAGCGCTCCAGCACCCGTTCCTCGTTCCAGCGGGCCCCGTCCAGGGCGAACAGCCCGCGGATGCGGGAGCGCCGTGCCTCCGCCGTCACCGGGTCGGCCGCGGCGGCCCAGCGCTCCAGATCGGGCACGATCACCGAATCGATCACCTCCGGACGCCCCTCCCGCCAGTCCTCCCAGGGAAAGAACCGGGTCCAGGGGGACCAGAGGGCCCCGGCGCCCGTCGCCTCGGGCAGGTCCGCCGTGCCGGGGGTCAGGGCCAGATAGCCGACGGAGACGATCCGTCCGGCCCCCGGGGCACTACCGCCCAGGTCGGCCAGGGGGGCGTCCCGGCCCTTGTCGCCGAAGGTGTAGATCTGTTCGGCATAGCCGAGCTCGATCCCCGCCTGGGCCGTCACGAAGGCGCGCAGGGCCAGCTCGAAGGTGCGGTCATGGTCGGGATCGAACGGACCGGAGGGCAGGCCCGGCGCCGCCGACGCCCGATGGGTCCTGAGATCGTCCGGCCGCACGGTCAGGACCACGGCCTCGTGATCGCGGATCGCCACCACGACCGTGGAAAGGCCGATGATCACCTGTCCGGTCATGGGGCTCATTCGCTGGAAAAGGCCCCGCCGCCGGCATCCAGTCCGGTGGCCGCGGCCAGGGTTTCGAACCGCTGCAGATAGCGCTGCTGGGCCAGGGCCGGGGGCAGGGGGGTCAGGCGGATGGCACAACCCGGCGGCGGCGCGCCGAACAGCTCCCGCGCCTCGGCATCGCCAAAGCCCGCCAGCTGGGTGGCCTCGAGATAGGCACTCACATGGTCTGCCCGCTTGATCAGCGCCCGGATCTCCGCAGGCGGGTGGGGCGGCAGGCCGAACCGGATGTGGATGGCCGCTTCCAGCCGGTGTTCGAACTGCCGGTAGTCGAGGCCGAGCGCGGCCTTGAATGGGGAGATCATGTCGCCGATCACATATTCCGGGGCATCGTGCAGTAGAGCCAGCATCCGCCATTTCGGGGCAATGCCCGGGCTCAACTGGGCCACCAGATCCTCCACCAGCTCGCTGTGCTGGGCCACGGAGAAACCGTGCTCGCCGATCGTCTGGCCGTTCCAGCGTGCGACCCGGGCCAGGCCATGGGCGATGTCGGCGATCTCGATGTCGAAGGGGGAGGGGTCGAGCAGGTCCAGCCGTCGACCGGACAGCATCCTCTGCCAGGCGCGAGGGGCCGCGTCGGCGGTCGACTTCCTACGGGGCGAACGGGTCACGATCCAGGCTCGGGTCTTCAGGTTGGAGGGGCCGCGCCGATCCTGGGCCACAGGTGCAATCCGCAGCCTTCGCTGCAATTTGCGGTGACTCAATGCCGGCACGAACCGCGAAGGGCAGGGTGTCTGCGTCACTCAGGAATGGAAGCAACCGATGCCCCTGTCCAGCATCATTCTGCGCCTCGCCCGGAACCCCGGCTCCGATCATCCGGAGCCCGATTCCCATGACGGCTATGCCCTGGTCGCGCCCCTGACGGCCGATGGCCATCTGGACGAGGTGGCCTTCAGCCATTGCGCGCCCCAGTGCCGTGTCCGTCGGTTCACCCCGGATGCGGACCCGAAGCAGGGCCATCTGGTGCGCCACGGCGGTCGCTGGGCCATCCGCTACGACGGGGAGGCCGAGGTGGCCGAGGCGGGCATCTACCGGCTGCACGACCATCGCTTCCTGCTGGGGTCCTATGTCAGCATCATGGACGACGACGGGGAGCTGCTCACCTATCGCGTTACCAACCTGACCGAGGCGCGGGACGTGGCCGCCTGACGGATCGCGCCGCGGCCTATCTGAGGCTCAGGCCCACCAGGTGGCGGACGTCGTCGAACTCCACGTCATTGCCATGAGCGTGGTGGTGCTCCGCCCTGGACCGGACCGTGGCCACGACCAGCGGCCCGCTCAGGGGCCCGCGCGCCACATAGCCGACGGACCGCCAGCCCGCAGGGCCCGGGGCGTCCGTGGCCACCATCCAGGTCTGGTCCAGATTGGCCGCGTCGGTCATGTTCGAGGTGATGCGCACCGCGCCGTCGGTGGCGTCGATGGTGGCATTCTTCAGTTCACCGAAACCGGTGGAGATGTGGGCATTGTTCCCGGCGGCATTGATGTTCACCCCCGGCAGGCGGACGCTGGCCCGGTCCCCGTCGGTGAGGATGTGCAGGCCCGGCAGGTCGATCTGGGTGTGATCGGTCTCGTGATCCGATCCGTCCGCGGCCGTCTGGTTGGATGCTATCGAAATTCCGGACTGGCTGAGGGCAGGGGGCGTGGGAACCAGCGCGGCCAGTTCGTGCTCCCGGGCCTGCAGCAGGTCCTGCGCCGACCGCCCGTCGGTCATCGTCCGGGTCAGGGTCACCTCCTCGCCGTCCGAGCCCGTATAGGTGCAGGACTGTCCGTCCGCGGCCTGAGACACCCGGTTGAGCCGCCCCTGGTGGTCCGGACACGCCAGCTGTGCGCTCACCACCAGCTGGTGTCCGCCGATCACGACCTCCGATCGCCGGTGCCGGTGGCACGCCGTCAGTGACACGGCCGTCAGAGCGGCCAGTGACAGGGTGAGAATGACCTTCGACATGGATCGCCCGCTGCAGAGAACCCGACGGGCCAGGGCTGGCCGGTCATGGTCTTCCGGAACTCTGTGGAAGGCGTGGCTGTCGGTCCAGTGAAATTGTCGTAATTGTCAGTCCGGTCGGACCGAGGCGGAACTGGACGAGGGGATGGCGGGCCATGTGCAACAGCTACGGCGTGACGGTCTCCTGGATCGATTACCTGGACGGTCTGGCGGCTCAGGGCCTGCGCCTGAGCGCCCCCGACGGCGTGCCGAACCTTGAGCCGACCGAGTCCCTCTGGCCCACGGACCGGGCTCCGATCCTGCGGCCCGGCGGGGCACCGCGAGAGGTGGAACTGGTCCAGATGCGCTGGGGCTTTCGTCCGCCTCATGCCAAGGCCGGCCCCATCATCAACCTGCGGTCCGAGGGACGCCGGTTCACCAGGGGCCGGTGCCTGGTCCCGGCCTCCTGGTTCTTCGAGTTCACCGGAACCCGGTCGCCGAAATCCAAATGGCGTTTCACCCGCACAGGGGCCCCGTGGTTCTGCATCGCCGGGCTCTGGCGACCGGCGGAGGAGGCATTTCCGGAGAGCTTCACGCTGCTGACCCTCGAACCCGGTCCCGACGTGGCCCGGCTGCATCACCGGCAGATCGCCATTCTCGAGCCCGCGCAGTGGGCCGACTGGCTGGACCCGCGGGTGCCGTGGGAAACGCTTCTGGCACCGTCGCCCGAGGGCAGCCTGACCGCCGTGCAGATCCGCTGAAGTTCCGAGAGGGGAATGGGTCCGCAGAGGCGTTGGTGCCTGCGCGAAGGGCTGAATGAAATGCGCCTAAGGAATATTATCGGCAATTTAGACGGACTGATCGAGCCGGGAACGGATCGTCAGCCCGTCATAGGCCGGTTCCACACCCGGCGGCAGTTCACGGCACAGCGTCTCGTAGTCCATGTCGATGTGCAGATTGGTCAGAATGGCCCGGCGCGGCTTCAGAGCGGCGATCCACTGCAGGGCCAACTCCAGGTGCGCATGGCTCGGATGCGGCGCATAGCGCAGCGCATCGACGATGAATACGTCGAGGCCCTCGAGCTGCGACAGGGACTCGCCCGGCAGGCCGACCACGTCCGACGAATAGGCCACGTCGCCGAAGCGATAGCCCACGGCGCGGACATCCCCATGGTCCTGGTCATAGGCCACGACCGGGATCGCGCCGGACGGACCCGCAAGCCGGAACGCGGTGCCCAGCGGTGGCAGCGCCGTCAGGGTCGCGATCGGCGGATAGCCTTTCTCGCCCTCGAACACATAGCCGAACCGCCGCAGCAGCGTCTCGCCCGTCGCAGCGTCCGACTGGCACGGAATCCGCGACCGCTGGCGATAGGCAAAGGCCCGGATGTCGTCGATCCCGTGGGTCTGGTCCGCATGGTCGTGGCTGAACAGCACATGGTCGATCCGGGCCAGACCGCAGGCCACGGCCTGGGTGCGGAAATCCGGCGACAGGTCGACGAGCACCGTGGTCTGGGCCGCCGAGTCGGCCGCGGCCGCCGTAGCCAGCCGCACCGCCAGGCCGCAACGGGACCGCCGGTTGCGAGGCTCCCCCGGATCGCAGCGCCCCCAGTCGCCATCGGCCCGCGGCACGCCACCAGACGAGCCGGAACCCAGGATCGTGACGTCAAGAAATGCGCTCATGGTCTTGGTATTGTTGAAAATAGTGAAAGGAATGCATCTTCCGTGCGCGCTTCGGCCTCCGCCAGGCTCCAGCCGCGAATCTCGGCCAACCGCGCCAGGATGTGCGGCAGGAAGGCGGGCTCGTTGCGCCGTCCACGCAGGGGCACCGGCGCCAGATAGGGGCAATCCGTCTCCACGATGATCCGGTCGGCCGGCATGTCCCGGATCACCGCCCTCACCTCTTCTGCCCCCTTGAAGGTGGCGATGCCGGAGACCGAGAACCAGGCCCCCAGCGCCGCCGCCCGGCGGGCCAGTTCCGGCCCGCTGGTGTAGCAGTGCATCAGGATGCGGAACGGCCCCTCGGCATGGGCGTCCTCCAGCATCCGGGCCGTGTCCTCGTCAGCCTCCCGCGTATGCAGGACAAGGGGCAAGCCGGTGGCCCGCGCCGCGGTGATCTGGGCGGCCAGCACCGCGCGCTGCACCTCCCTGGGGGACAGGTCGTAATGATAGTCCAGTCCCGCCTCGCCGATGCCGACCACCTTCGGCCGCGCCGCCAGATCAATCAAGGTTTTCGCGTCAAGATGCGGATTTTCCTTGGCTTCATGCGGGTGTGTTCCCACGGTGCACCAGATGTCCGCATGGGCCATGGCCAGGGCGTGCACCGCCTCGAAGCTGGAGACCCGGTCGCAGATCGTCACCATCAGGCCGATGCCGGCGGCACGGGCCCGGGCGATCACCTCCGCCTGGTCCTCGGCAAACTGCGGGGCGTGGAGATTGACGTGACTGTCGATCAGCATGGACTCACCTGTCTGTGCCGACGGTGGCGTCGGCATTTGCGGACCCCAGGGGGAACAGCCGCGCCGCGCTGCGCAGGTCGGCCAGCACCGACCAGAAGGCATCGGCGCGATCCAGGTTCAGCCCCTCCACCTCGTCCGGCAGGGCCTTCAGGCGCGACCAGACATCGGCCCAGTGCCGCCGCGCCGCCGGCGGGGGCGGAGAGGCCCCGCGCAGGATCGTGGAAATCCGGTCGCTGATCCGCTCGAGCAGCAGGCTGAAGCGTTCGGCCCCCTCCCCGCCGCGGAATCCCTCCGCCAGCCGGATCAGCTGGGCCTCGTCCCCGCCGGGCAGGGCGGCGAGCAACAGGTCCGCGGCGCGGTCCGCCTCTCCCGCTTCGCTGCCGGCCAGCTGCAGGGCCCGTCCCGGGCTTCCGCCGGACATGGCGGCGATCCCGGCCGCCGCGTCCGCGTCCAGGCCCAGCCGGTCGCGGACCAGCCGGGCCACCGCGTCCGCGGGCCAGGGCCGCACCGCCAGCCTGCGGCACCGGGACCGGATGGTCGGCAGCAGCCGGCCGGGGGAATGGGACACCAGCAGCAGCACCCCCCGCGGGGGCGGCTCCTCCAGGGTCTTCAGCAGGGCATTGGCGGCGTTGGTGTTCAGGTCGTCGACGGCGTCGATGATCGCCACCCGCCAGGGGGCGAGCGCCGGGGCCTTGGCGAAGAAGGCAGGCAGGCGACGGGCCTCGTCCACGGAAATGCCGCGGCGCAGCTTGCCCTCGACGTCGTAGCGATCCAGGAGGATGAAATCCGGATGGGAATGGGCCAGCACCAGCCGCGTGGCGGGGTCGTCCGCCCGGCTGGCCATTACCCCGCCCGCCGGGTCCGGCTGCGCGCCCAGCAGCCGCCGGGCGATCCGGTGGGCCAGCGCTGCCTTGCCCAGTCCCTCCGGCCCGGTAATCAGCCAGGCATGGTGCAGGCGACCCCGCTGCAGGGCCAGGTCGAAGGCCGCCGCCGCGGCGTCCAGTCCGCGCAGGTCCTGGCCGGTGAGGGCGCCATCCCGGTCGGGTCCCTCCTCGCTCATTCGCCGATCCCCAGCCGCGTGCGGACCGCGGTCCAGACGGCCGCCTCCACCGCGTCGGGATCGCGCGCCGCGTCGATCACGCAGACCCGCTCCGGCTCGGCCGCGGCGATGGCCAGAAAGCCGTCCCGCAGGCGCTGGTGAAAGGCGAGCCCCTTGCCCTCGAACCGGGCCTCGGCATCCCCCCGGGCGGCGGCGCGGGCCAGGCCTGCCTCCACCGGCAGATCGAGGAGCAGGGTCAGGTCCGGCTGCGTCGGGCCGATGACGCCGGCCTCCAGGGCCGCGATCAGGGCCGGATCGGTCCCGCCGGCCGCCCCCTGATAGGCCCGGGTGGAATCGGAGAACCGGTCGCACAGGACCCACTGCCCCGCGGCCAGGGCCGGGCGGATGCGCCGGGTCAGATGATCCTCCCGGGCGGCGAACAGGATCAGGGTCTCGGCCAGGGGGGACCACCGGTCCGCCGCTCCGGTGACCAGCAGTCCGCGCAGGGCCTCGGCACCCGGCGAACCGCCGGGTTCCCGGGTTTCCAGCGGGGCACCGACCCGGGGGCTCAGGCGCGCCGCCAGCCGCCGGATCTGGGTGGACTTGCCGGCCCCCTCCCCGCCCTCGATGGTGATGAAGCGACCGTTGGCCACGTCCTGACTGCTCCTGTCCCGCGCGCCCTCCTTCCGACGGTTTTCGCCCCGGTGCAAGTCGCAAGCGACCCCGATCCGGCTCTGGACGCGCCGCGCCGCGGGGTTTATGCGGTCCCCTTCCCGGCGACCGGCTCCGGGGCCGGATCGCGGTCCGGATGGGTGGCCGAGTGGTTTAAGGCAGCGGTCTTGAAAACCGCCGTAGGTGGAAGCCTACCGTGGGTTCGAATCCCACCTCATCCGCCAGCGGGCGGGCACCCGCGCAACCCCATAGCCTGTTGCCCCTCGGCTAGACCTCCGGCCACTGGGCGCTCAGGCGGAGGTAGCGGGTGATCTTCGGGGTTTTGCCGCGGAATTCCACCACGCCGCCGCAGCCGATCCGGCGACAGCGGGCCTGGCGGTTCCAGAGCACGGTGTCCGGCCCGCGCAGGGCGACGATCACGTCCAGGTCCACCCGCATGGTCAGATGGCAGGCGCGGCAATAGGACAGGACCTCCCAGCCGGCCTTGCGCATCTGGCCGACGGTTTCCGCCGTGCGCCGCCACTCCTCCGCCGACCAGCGATCATAGTTCCGGAAGCCCATGTCGGGGTTATGTTCTTGTTATGTTCCGTCATCAAGTCCCCCTCCCGCCAGAGATGTGGATGGCGCGGGGTCAGGTCTGGCGTTGGATCCAGGCGGTGGCGGCGGCGAACAGCGCATCGGCGGCAGCAAGGTCCGTATGCACTGTGGCGATGAGGCGCGGGACCTGCGGCGCGACCCCGGTGAGGACCTGCAGACGCCCCGCCGGTCCCTCGATCCAGGGCAAAGCGAGGTCCTCCGGGCCCGAATCGGGCCGCACCTCGGCCCCAGCGGACTCCGCGACCAGCGACTTCAGCCCCTCGGCCAATCGAGCCGGCTGGCGGAGAGGGGCTGCCAGCGCCAGCAGCACCGTCCGGTCCGGTGGCACGCTGCCGCAGGCATGGTCGGACAGGGTGCCGAGGACCCGCAGGGCCACCCGGTCGAACCGCAGGCCGAGGCGGGAACCGGTGAGCCCGCCCGAATTCAGGATCTGGTCGAGAACTCCGTCCCCCGTGCCGCTCATCCGTCCGCCTCCCTCGCCGACCCTTGCCGCAGGCTTGCGCCTCCGCCGGCCCATGGCAAGCCCGCCGGGGCGGTCGAGCCCCCTTGTTCCCCCCGGACGGCTGGGCGATGCTGCAGGCCTCACACCGGGAGAGTCAGTCATGGGCAAGCCGTGGTTCGGGCCGAAGCGGTACGGGATCGGGCTCGGTCCGACCTCCCCCGCCGGATGGATGGTGATGCTGGCCTATGTGGCGGCGATGGTCGGGGCGCTGCCCCTGGTCCGGGCCCTGGGCTGGCCGGACTGGGCCTTTGCCGTGATCCAGCTGGCCGCCGTCGTCCTGCTGGTCGTGCTGGTGATCCTCAAGCGCGATCCGCGTCCGCTGAAATGGCGCTGGGGTGATCGCCGATGATCGCCTTCGACACGCTGGAACTGGCGGATGGGGTCCGCATCCGGGTGGCCTCCGAGGGAGAGGGGCCGCTCGTCCTGATGGTCCACGGGTTTCCGGAGAGCTGGTATTCCTGGCGCCACCAGATGGGGCCGGTCGCCGAGGCCGGGTTCCGGGCCGTGGCCATGGATGTGCGCGGCTATGGCGGCTCGTCCAAGCCCTTCGAGATCGAGGCCTATGACCTGGAGAGCCTGACCACGGACATCGTGCAGGTGATCGACCGGCTGAGCCCGGACGCGCCGGCGGTCCTGATCGGCCACGACTGGGGCGCGCCCCAGGTCTGGAACACCGCGCTGGTCCATCCGGACCGGGTGCGGGCGGTGGCGGGGTTGTCGGTGCCCTATCTGGGGGTGCCCAAGGCCTCGTTCTCGACCCTGATCGAGGAGGTCTTCACCCGGCGGGGCAAGTTCTTCTACCAGCACTATTTCCAGAAATCCCCGCAGGCGGAGCAGGACCTGGAGGCCGACCCCCGGGATTTCCTGCGGCGCTTCTATTACGCCATCAGCGGCGACGCCCCGGACGGGACCTGGCCCAATGACAAGGGCGTGGATGCGACCCTGCTGGAGGGCCTGCCGGACCCGGACCCGTTTCCCGCCTGGCTGACCCCCGCCGACCTCGACTACTACACGGCGGAGTTCCAGCGCTCGGGGTTCCGCGGGCCCCTGAACCGCTATCGCAACCATGACCGGGACTTCCGCTGGCTGTCGCAGTTTGCCGGGCGTCGGATCGCCCAGCCCGCCCTCTATGTGGGGGGCGACCGGGACCTGGTCCTGTCCATGCTGGGGCGCGGCGACCTGGTGGCGATGATGCGGGCGGAAATGCCGGACCTCCGAGGGGCGCATCTGCTGCCCGGCTGCGGTCACTGGACCCAGCAGGAGCGACCGGAGGCGGTGAACGCCCTGCTCCTCGACTGGCTGGGCAGCCTCTGAACGGAAAGGCCGGGGTCCCGCCTGCCCGGCCTGTGGGCACTGTGTGATCCCAGTGCGCCGATCGCGACGAGGCGACCATTGTGCAGGCTTTCGCCTTGACAGGGGAAACCCGCCCTCCCGATAGTGATCACAGATTTGACGGGGACCCGTATGCGCGGCGCGACTGACCGGATATGGAGTGGCTGGCGCGACGAACGTCCGTCCGCGCCCCTGACAGCAAGGTCCGTCCCGTGACACACGACACGCCCATCGCCCGCGGCATGGCCGCCGATCCCGCCGAATGCCGGGCCTTCCTGCAGGACAACCCCGACATCCGCTATGTGGAGATCCTGTTCACGGGGATGAGCGGCGTGCCCCGGGGCAAGCGCCTGCGCCGGCACGAGCTGCAGGCCATCTATGACTATGGCCGCTTCCTGCCCGGCTCGGTGCAGGTGGTGGATATCACGGGTCAGGATGCCTATGACACGGGCCTCGTCTGGGAGAACGGCGATGCGGACATGCTGGCCCGCCCCGCCCCCGGCACGCTGGTTCGCGCCCCCTGGCTGGGGAACGACACGGCCCAGGTGCTGTGCTCCATGCACGAGCTGGACGGAACCCCCTCCGACCTCGACCCGCGGGCAGTGCTGCAGCGGGTGATCGACCGGTTCGCCGCCGACGGCATGACCCCGGTCACGGCCTGCGAGCTGGAATTCTACCTGGTGGACGCCCAGCGCACGGCCGACGGCGGGCTGCAGACGGCGCGGCACCGGGTCACCGGCGAGCGGGCGCGGCTGAACGGCGTCTATGGCCTGGACGAGATGGAGGAGATCGGCCCCTTCCTGCGGGACCTGTGGGAAACTGCCGACATCCAGGGCGTGCCCCTGGAAGGCGCTATTGCCGAATACGGCGTGGGGCAGGTGGAGCTGACCCTGAAGCACAAGCCCGATGCGCTCCGCGCCTGCGACGATGCGGTGATGTACAAGCGCCTGGCCAAGGGGGTGGCCCAGCGCCACGGCCTGACCGCCACCTTCATGGCCAAGCCCTTTGCCGACCAGGCGGGCAGCGGCCTGCACCTGCATGTGAGCGTGGCGGATGGACAGGGCCCCAACATCTTCGCCAGCGAGGCCCCGGAGGGCGATCCCCGTCTGAAGCACGCCATCGGCGGGATGAAGGCGCTGCTGGGCCCGTGCATGGCGATCTTCGCCCCCAACGCCAATTCCTTCCGCCGGTTCCGGGCCAATTCCTACGCGCCGGTGGCCCCGACCTGGGGGATCAACAACCGCACGGTGTCCCTGCGCATTCCCGCAGGCCCCGCCTCCACCCGGCATGTGGAGCATCGGGTCGCCGGGGCCGACGCCAATCCCTATCTGGCGGTGGCGGCCCTGCTGGCGGGGGTGCATCACGGCCTGAAGAACCGCTGTGATCCCGGCGCGATGGTGACGGGGGACGGCTATGCCGCGGCGGCGAAGATGGACCTGCGCCTGCCGTCCAACTGGTTCGCCGCCATCGAGGCCTTCGAGCAGTCGGAGGTGATGAACGACTATCTGGGCGAGCGGTTCGTGAAAATGTTCTGCGCCCTGAAGCGCCAGGAACAGGACCGCTTCTTCGAAGTGGTCACCCGGCTCGACCTGGACTGGTACCTGCACAATGCCTGAGGTCCCGCCCCTGCCCCGCCGTCGTCCCCACCGCCGCTCCCTGCTGGCGGCGCTGGGCGCGTCGGGGGCGGCGGCGGTGGGCCTGAGCTTCGGCCTCGACGGGTGTTCCGAGAAGGTGCGCCTGGGGGCCAATGGCGAGGAGGCCAAGCTCAACTTCTACAACTGGGACACCTACATCGGAAAGGACACGCTGAAGAACTTCCGCGCGGCCACCGGCGTGGACGTGAACATGAGCCTGTTCGCCAACAATGACGAACTGTTCGCCAAGCTGCGCGCCGGCAATCCCGGCTTCGACGTGATCGTGCCCACCAACGAGTTCGTCACCCGCCTGCGGGTGGCCGACCTGATCCAGCCCCTGGATCACGCGAAGATTCCCAACTTCCGCAACCTGCTGCCCGAATTCCAGAGCGTGGTGTTCGATCCGGGCCGCCGCTATTCCATCCCCTATACCTGGCTGGTGCTGGGCATCGGCTATCGCAAGTCGAAGATGCAGGGCGTGCCGGACAGCTGGAAATGGCTGTTCGATTCCGACCGCTACAAGGGCCGGATCGGCCTGTTCGACGAGGCCGACGACCTGGTGCGGCTGGCGGCGAAATATCTGGGGCACTCGGTCCGCAACGTGCCGGAGAGCCTGCTGCCGGTGATCGAGGCCATGTACATCCGCCAGAAGAAGAACATCCGCGTCTTTCACGAGGACAATGGCCAGGACCTGCTGCTGTCCGGGGATATCGACATCGTGCTGGAGTACAATGGCGACATCGCCCAGGTGATGCAGGAGGACGACGACCTGGACTTCGTCGTGCCGAAGGAAGGCACCCTGATCAATTCCGACTGCCTGTGCATCCCCAGAGGCGCGCCCCGGCCGGACAACGCCCACCGGTTCATCAACTACCTGCTGGATGCGAAGGTCGGCGCGGACATCTCCAACACCATCATGTACCCCACCCCCAATGGCGCGGCGCTGGCCCTGATGCCGGACAGCTATCGCCAGAACCGGGCGATCTTCCCGCCGAAGGACCGGATGGCGGTGAGCGAATACGGGGATTTCGAGGGGGTGGAGCGCACCCACCAGTTCGACGAACTGCTCACCCGCGTGAAGGCGGCCTGACCATGGAGGACACGCCCCATGGCTGAGAATGTGGAGGAGCCCTGGTTCCGGGCCAGGGGCATGTTCGCCGCCCTGCTGTCGGGGCCGGTCCTGTTCCTGTTCGCCTTCCTGCTGGCCCCGCTGGCCATCATCTGGGGCTATTCCTTCGGCCACACCCAGGGGCTGAAGGAGATCGTGGTCGACGGCACCTTCGCCAACTACGCCCACGCCCTGAACCCCCTCTATCTGTCGATCCTGGTGAAGTCCTTCGTGTTTGCGGTGGTGACCACGGGCCTGTGCCTGCTGATCGGTTTTCCCGTGGCCATGGCCATCACCTTCGCCAAGCCCCAGTCCCGGGCCTGGCTGCTGCTGCTGATCATGCTGCCCTTCTGGACCAACCTGCTGATCCGCACCTATGCCCTGATGGCGGTCCTGAGGACCCAGGGCTATGTGAATGTCTTTCTTGGGTTTCTGTGGAACAACCTCAGCCAGATCATGGTCGCCGCCCATCTGGGGCATCTGGCACCGTTCCAGCCGCTCGACCTGCTCTACAACAATTTCGCGGTGATCCTGGGCCTCGTCTATGTGCAGCTGCCGTTCATGGTGCTGCCCCTCTATTCGGCCATGGACCGGCTGGACCGGTCCCTGCTGGAGGCGAGCCTCGATCTGGGGGCCGGGCACCTGCGCACCCTGTTCCAGATCGTCGTGCCCCTGGCCATGCCCGGGATCGCGTCCGGCGTGCTGGTGACGCTGATCCCGTCCCTGGGCGCCTTCCTGACCCCCGACCTGCTGGGGGGCGGAGACAGCCAGATGATCGCCAATGTCATCGAACGCCAGTTCAAGGCGGCCAATGACTGGCCCTTCGGCGCGGCCCTGTCGTTCCTGCTGATGTACGTGACCTTCGCCGCCATCGCGCTGCAGTCCATGTTCACCCCGAAGGGAGGGCGCCGCGGATGACCGACACCGCCCGCCTGCCCAAGCCCAAGCCCGGGCCGCTGGACTATCTGGCCCGCTGGCCGCTGCGCCTGTGGGTGGCGGGAACGGCCCTGTTCCTCTATGCGCCGCTCATCACCCTGATGGTGTTCAGCTTCAACAATTCCCGGCGCAACATCGTCTGGCGGGGCTTCACCCTCGACTACTACGCCCAGGTCCTGCAGGACGAGAGCCTGCAGCACGCCTTCGTCAACAGCCTGACCATCGCCTTCGTCTCCACCCTGCTCAGCGTCATCCTGGGGGCGGCGACGGCGCTTCTGCTGTGGCGGTTCCGGTTCACGTTCAAGCTGGGGCTGGAGGGGGCGCTGTCCATCCCCATCGTGGTGCCGGAAATCTGCATGGGCGTGGCCTTCCTGGTGTTCTTCACCAAGGTGGTTCCCTGGCCCACCGCCCTGCCCTGGCCCCTCAATCTGGGGGCCATCATCATCGCCCACGTGTCCTTCTCGTTCAGCTTCGTGGCCAGCGTGGTCCGCGCGCGCCTGGCCTCCTTCAACAGGGAGATGGAGGAGGCCGCCCGGGACCTGGGGGCCAGCGAATGGCGGACCCTGATGGACATCATCGTGCCGCACATGCGGCCGGGCCTGTTCGCCGGGGGGCTTCTGGCCTTCACCCTGAGCCTCGACGACTTCGTCATCACCTTCTTCACCTCCGGACCGGACACCATCACCTTCCCGGTGAAGGTCTATTCCATGATCCGCTTCTCGGTGACGCCGGAGGTGAACGCGGCCTCCACCCTGCTCATCGTCATCACCGTGGCCCTCACCGCCATTGCCCTGCGGATGCAGGGCAGTGACGCCGGCCGTGACCCCAGTTGAGGCCCCGCCCATGACCGGACGCGCCATCATCACCTTCGAGAACGTCACCAAGCGCTATGGCAAGGTGGTGGCCGTGGACAATGTGTCCCTGTCCATCGACGAGGGGGAGTTCTTCGCCCTGCTGGGCCCCTCCGGCTGCGGCAAGACCACGCTTCTGCGCATGGTGGCGGGGCTGGAGACCCCGGACGAGGGACGCATCCTGATCGACGGCCAGGACGTCACCCAGGTGCCGCCCAACCGGCGCCCGGTGAACATGGTGTTCCAGTCCTATGCCGTCTTTCCGCACATGACCGTGGCCGCCAATGTCGCCTATGGCCTGAAGGTCGAGGGCGTGTCCGACGCCGAGATCGCGCCGCGGGTGGAGCAGGCCCTGAAACTCGTAAAGCTGGACGGCTATGGCGCGCGAAGGCCCGACCAGCTGTCCGGCGGCCAGCGGCAGCGGGTGGCACTGGCCCGGGCCCTGATCAAGAAGCCCCGGGTGCTGCTGCTGGACGAGCCCCTCTCGGCGCTGGACGCCAAGCTGCGGGAGCAGATGCGCTTCGAGCTGACCCAGCTGCAGGACCAGATCGGCGTCACCTTCCTGATCGTCACCCACGACCAGGACGAGGCGCTCGCCATGGCGTCCCGCTGCGCGGTGATGAACAAGGGCCTGCTGCAGCAGGTGGGCACCCCGTCGGACCTCTACGAATTCCCCAACAGCCGCTTCGTGGCGGACTTCATCGGCCAGGTGAACATCTTCGAGGGGCGTCTCGACATCGACGCCCCGGACCACGCCATGATCTCCTGCCCCGGCCTGACCGCACCGGTCTATCTGGACCACGGGGTCACCGGGGCCGCGGGTGCCACGGCCTGGGTTGCCCTGCGGCCGGAGAAGATCGAGCTGTCCAGCCGCCAGCCCGGCGACACCCCGCCGAAGATGGAGGACGCCCCCCAGGGGGCCAACATCGTCGCCGGAGAGGTGCGCCACATCGTCTATCTGGGCTCGGAATCCCTGTTCGAGGTCGAGCTCGAGGGCGGGTCCCGGGTCAAGGCCCTGCGCACCAACCTCACCCGCTGGGACCAGGAGGACTTCGCCGTGGGCCAGCCCGTGTGGCTGGCCTGGCACGCCTGCTCCCCCGCCATCCTGCTCAGCTGACAAGGCTGGACCTGAAGATCCGACCCAACACTCGTTGAAAATCAGAACTCTACGTGAAGAAAGACATCCGATGACCCTGCGCAACCACGACATTGCCGAGCTCCGCCGCCTCGACCTGGCCCACCACCTGCCCGCCCAGGCGGACCACGGGCTGATGCAGAAGCTGGGCGGCTCGACCATCATCACGAGAGCCCAGGGCTGCCACATCTATGACGGGGACGGCCGCGCCATCCTCGACGGCATGGCGGGCCTGTGGTGCGTGCAGGTCGGCTATGGCCGCGAGGAGCTGGCCCAGGCCGCCTATGACCAGATGATCGAGCTGCCCTACTACAACACCTTCTTCAAGACCGCGACGCCGCCGACGGTGAAGCTGGCGGCCAAGATCGCCAGCCTGATGGGCGGCAATCTGAGCCACGTGTTCTTCAACAGCTCGGGCTCGGAGGCGGTGGACACCATCATCCGCCTGACCCGCTACTACTGGGCGGCCAAGGGCCAGCCGGACCGGCACGTGATCATCGCCCGCACCAACGCCTATCACGGCTCGACCCTCGGCGGCGTCAGCCTGGGGGGCATGGGTCCGATGCGCGGTCAGGGCGGGCCGCTGGTGCCCGGCTTCGAGCACATCATGCAGCCCTATGCCTTCAATCTCGGCTTTGGCGAGGACGAGGAGAGCTTCTGCAACCGCGCCGTCCAGGAGCTGGAGGACCGGATCCTGGCCGTGGGGCCCGAGCGCGTTGCGGCCTTCATCGGCGAGCCGGTGCAGGGCGCCGGCGGGGTGATCATTCCCCCCGCGGGCTACTGGCCGAAGATCGAGGCGGTGTGCCGCAAGTACGGCATCCTGCTGATCTGCGACGAGGTGATCTGCGGCTATGGGCGCCTGGGCGAATGGTTCGGCTTCCAGAAGTACGGGGTGAAGCCGGACCTGATCTCCATGGCCAAGGGCCTGTCCTCCGGCTACCTGCCGATCTCCGCCGTCGGCGTGGCCGACCATGTGGTGGAGGTGCTGCGGGAGGTGGGCGAGGACTTCATCCACGGCTACACCTATTCCGGCCACCCCACCTGCGCCGCCGTGGCGCTGGCCAACATCGCCATCCTCGAGCGGGAACATCTGGTGGACCGGGTCCGCGACGAGATCGGCCCCTATGCCCAGAAGGCCTTCGCCACCCTGGCGGACCACCCCCTGGTGGGTCAGGTGCGGATGACCGGCCTGCTGGGTGCCGTCGAGATCGTGTCGGAGCCCGGCACCAACCACCGCTTCGGCGGCAAGGAGGGAAAGGCCGGCCCCATGGTCCGCGATGCCTGCATCAGGAACGGCCTGATGGTCCGCGGCATCCGCGACAGCCTGGTCTTCTGCCCGCCGCTCGTCATCTCCGAGGCGGAGGTGGACAAGGCGGTGGAGATCATCCGCAAGTCGCTGGACGAGGTGACCCCCGCGCTCCGGGCCATTCCCGCCGCCTGATCCCGGGCCCCAAGCAAGGACGCACTCCATGACCCGTCGCTGGACCAAGGAAGATCGCAGACTCGGCATGGACCGGCCGATCCAGCGACGGGACTTTCTCAATGGCGCGGCCCTGGCGGTCGGCGGTGCCACAGCGGGTCTGGGCCTTGCTGGAGCCGCAGGTGCCGCCGAGGCCACCCCCTGGCCGCAGGACCGTCCGGACTATTATCCCCCCCGGCTGCAGGGCCTGCGGGGCAGCCATCCGGGGGCCTTCGAGGCGGCCCACGCGCTTCGGGACGGGACCAAGCCCGGCCGGGTGACGCCCCTGAAGGAGACCTATGACCTGATCGTCGTGGGGGCCGGGATCAGCGGCCTGTCCGCCGCCTGGTTCTGGCGCGAAAGGCACCCCGACGCGAAGATCCTGATCCTCGACAACCACGACGACTTCGGCGGTCACGCCAAGCGCAACGAGGTGGTCATGGCGGACGGCAGCGTGCGGCTGATGAACGGCGGCACCCTGATGATCGACAGCCCGTTCCCGTACAGCCCGCAAGCCGACGGCCTGCTGAAGGCCCTCGGCATCGATCCGGTCGCCCTGTCGAAGCGGTGCGAGGATCACGCCGCCTACCGCCAGCGCGGCCTCGGCCAGGGCATCTTCTTCGACCGGGAGACCTTCGGCGAGGACCGGCTGGTGGCAGGCCTGCCGGACCTGGGGGAGGACCTGCCGTCCATGGAGGCGGTGGACGGCTTCATCGACGCCACGCCCCTGTCCGCGACCGCCCGGGCGGACCTGCGCCGCCTGCTGACCACCTTTCCGGACCCGTGGCCGGACCTGACCTCCGACGCCAAGAAGGACCGGCTGTCGCGGATCAGCTACCGGGACTACATCCGCGACGTGCTGAAGATGGACCCGGCGGTGGTGGCCATGTTCCAGACCTTCACGCAGGGGGAATGGGCCGCCGGCATCGACGCGGTCTCGGCCCTGGACTGCTGGGGCTTCGGCATGCCCGGGTTCCGGGGGCTGAACCTGGCTCCCGGCCCCACGTCGCGGATGAGCTTCACCCCCCGGGGCTATTGCGTGGGGGCGAGCTACCGGTTCCATTTCCCGGACGGCAATGCCTCCATCGCCCGGCTGCTGGTCCGCGCGCTGGTGCCCGCGGCCCTGCCCGGCTCGACCGCCGACGACATCGTCACCACCCGGTGCGACTATTCCCGCCTGGACCGACCGGACAATCCGGTGCGCCTGCGCCTGTCCGCCACCGTCACCGCGGCGCGGCACCGGGGCGGTGACCCGGACACCGCCACCCATGTGGAGGTGGACTATATCCGCGGGGGGCGGAGCTTCTCTGTCGCCGGGGCGAAGGTGATCCTGGCCTGCTACAACATGATCATCCCCTATCTGTGCCCGGAACTGCCGGAGGCGCAGAAGGCGGCGATGCACGAGCTGGTGAAGGAGCCGCTGGTCTACACCACCGTGGCCATCCGCAACTGGACGGCGCTGGACAGGCTGAAGGTGTCGTCGGTCCGCGCGCCCGGGGGCTACTGGACGAGCTTCAACCTCGATCCGGTGGTGAACATCGGCAGCTATTCCGGCGTGACCGATCCCACCCGCCCCACCCTTTTACGCCTGACCCGCACCCCTTGCGCACCCGGCCTGTCGGAGCACGACCAGAACCGGGCCGGGCGGGCGGAACTGCTGGCCACGTCCTTCGAGATCTTCGAGCGGGAGATCCGCCGGGAGCTGGGCCGCATCCTGGGCCCCGGCGGCTTCGACCCGGCCACGGACATCACCGGCATCGTCGTCAACCGCTGGCCCCACGGCTATGCCCCGGAGCGGAACTTCCTGTGGGAGCCGGAACTCCCCGAGGACCAGCTGCCCCAGACCGTGGCGCGCAAGCGCTTCGGCCGCATCGCCATCGCCAATTCCGACTGCGGCGGCGGAGCCTATACGGACGTGGCCATCGACATGGCCCACCGGGCGGTGGGTGACCTCAGCGCCTGAGGTCAGACGTTCAGCAGCAGGAACTCACGCTCCCACGGGCTGATCACCCGCATGAAGGTGGCGAATTCCGCCCGCTTCACGGCGGCAAAGGTCGTGACGAACCGGCGGCCGAAGGCCTCGTCCAGCTCCTCGGTGTCCTCGAACAGACGCACGGCCTCCAGCAGGCCGGACGGCAGGTCGAACTCCGACGCGCGGCTCGCCCCGGCCACGGGTTCCGACGCATTCAGCCCCTCCACCAGGCCGAAATAGCCGCAGGCCAGCACCGCCGCCAGCGCCAGATACGGGTTGGCGTCCGACCCCGGGGCCCGGCACTCCACCCGCCGGTTGGCGGCGTTGGAGGGCGGGATGCGCAGGCCCGTGGTGCGGTTGTCATAGCCCCACTGGACGTTCACCGGGGCGGAGGAGTTGGAGACCAGCCGCCGGTAGGAGTTCACATAGGGGGCCAGCATGCAGGTCACCGCCGGCACCAGCTTCTGCTGCCCGCCGATATAGTGGAAGAATTCCGGCGTGGGCCGCCCGTCCTCGTCGGTGAAGATGTTGCGGCCGGTGGCCACGTCCAGCACGCTCTGGTGGATGTGCATGGCCGAGCCCGGCTCGTTGGCGATGGGCTTGGCCATGAAGGTGGCATAGATGTCGTGGGCGAGCGCCGCCTCGCGGATGGTGCGCTTCAGCAGGAAGACCTGGTCCGCCAGCTCGATGGGGTCCCCGTGGCGGAGGTTGATCTCCATCTGGGCGGCACCTTCCTCGTGGATCAGGGTGTCCACCTCCAGGTGCTGGGCCTCGGCGAATTCGTAGATGTCCTCGAACACCGCGTCGAACTCGTTCACCGCAGAGATGGAATAGGACCGCCGCCCCGCCTCCGCCCGGCCGGAGCGGCCGATGGGCGGCTCCAGCGGATAGTCGGGATCGACATTGCGCTTCACTAGATAGAACTCGATCTCCGGGGCGACCACGGGCTTCCAGCCGCGCTTGGCATAGAGGTCGACGATGCGCTTCAGCACCTGGCGGGGCGCGATCTCCACCGGGCGACCATCCCGGAACATGGCGTCGTGGATCACCTGGGCAGTGGGGTCGGTGGCCCAGGGCACCTCGCACAGGGTGGAGAAGTCGGGGCGCAGCTCGATGTCCCCGTCGGAGGGGTCGTAGCGGAACTCCTCCGTCTCGTCGGGATATTCGCCTGCGATGGTCTGCATGAAGATCGAGGACGGCAGGGCCATGGCCGTGTCGTCGAAGAACTTGGAGGCGGGCATGATCTTGCCCCGGGCGACCCCGGCAAGATCGGGCACCACGCACTCGATCTCGGTGATGCCGCGACTGGCCGCCCAGGCGCGGGCCTCGGCGACATTGGAAATGACCGGAGGGGCCGGACGGTCGATGGATTTCTTCTTGGCCATGGGGCTGCTCTGCAAAGGCGGGCCGGAGCGGGTCAGGGACGGGCGATCCGGCGACAGGAAAAGGGAACGTGGACGGGAGAGGCTGGGGCCGCGCCCCGCTAATCGTCCGGAGGCCGGGCAACGCGCCCTGCGTCTGGCGGTTCACGCCCGTTCCTGCCGCGGGCGGCAGTGCGATCACTGAGGGGTCCCAGCTTGCCCATGCACGGCGACGCACCTGCGCGACGCCTGACGCTCCAACCTTGTATGCAGTTGCCGTGAGCATAACTTGCCCCGGATCGAGGCGCCAGTGGGCTTCGCGCAACAGCCAGGAATTATGTGATCACAGCGCCTTGACAGCTCCCGGCCCGGGACGGAACGTCACACAACCCTCACACGCCGCAGGATCCCCCATGTCCCCTCTTCCGCACGGCCGCCTCCGGCTGATTGGCTCGACCGCCCTGGGTGCCTGTCTCGCGGCCCTTTCCGTCAGCGCCTCCGCTGCGGAGCAGCCGGTGGCCGCCAAGGACGACTCCACCGTGCTGAAGGAAGTGGTGGTCACCGCCACCCGCACGTCCCAGGTCCTGTCCAAGGTGCCGATCTCGGTCAGCGCTTTCACCCAGGAGACCATGGACAAGCAGGGCATCAAGTCGTTCAGCGACATTGCCCGCTATACCCCCGGCGTGACCTTCGACGACAGCACCAAGGACGTGTCGATCCGCGGGATCGAGTCCAATGCCGGGGACGCCACCACCGGCATCTATATCGACGACACCCCGATCCAGCTGCGCACCCTGGGCTTCAACTCCAACAACACCCTGCCCGCGGTCTTCGACCTCGACCGGGTGGAAGTGCTGCGCGGGCCGCAGGGCACCCTGTTCGGCGCCGGGTCGGAAGGGGGCACGGTGCGCTACATCACCCCCCAGCCCAGCCTCACCACCTTCAGCGTCTATGGCCGGGCGGAGACCGCCTATACCGACGGCGGCGCGCCCAGCGTCGAGGCCGGCGTCGCCATGGGCGGGCCGATCATCCAGGACAAGCTGGGCATCCGGCTGAGCGTCTATGACCGGCATGACGGCGGCTATGTGGACCGGGTGGACACCTATACCGGCCAGACGACCAAGACGAACTCCAACTGGACCGACACCTTCGTCTGGCGCGCGGCGCTGGCCTGGGCACCGACGGACAAGCTCCTGATCACGCCCACGATCGAGTACCAGAACCGCAACCAGCGGGACACGGACGGCTATTGGGAGGCCCTGTCGTCGGGGAACAACTACAAGAACGGCAATCCGGAGCGACAGTCCGACTACGACCGGTTCTATCTGGGATCGATCAAGGCAGAATATGACCTCGGCAAGGCCAAGATCATCTCCAACACCTCAGGCTTCACCCGCCGGGAATACCTGCTGAACGGCTATGAGGGCACGCTCTACAACCTCGCCTTCTTCGGCAGCTTCGTCAGCGCGGGCGTCGATCCCCAGGGGGCGCCCTGCACCGGCGGCGTCTGCGGGACGGGCGCGCTGACCGGCAATCCCTCGCCGCTGCTGAACGCCAACGGCCTGAACCTGCCGGGCTTCGGTCGTTACAGCTCCCCCAACAGCATCACCAACGTGCAGCAGAACTTCACCCAGGAACTGCGCATCCAGTCCACCGACCCGGATGCGAAGATCAACTGGGTGGCCGGCATCTTCTATTCGAAGGACCGGCAGGAGAGCATCGAGGAAATCCACGACCCGCAGCTGGGGGCCCTGACCCAGTACCTGTTCGGCGAAACGATCGGCGATGCCTGGACCGAGCCGACCCTGCTGCCCAACGGGGACGACTACTACAACCGCAATGTCGGCCATTCCTCGCAGACCGCGGTGTTCGCCGACGTCACCTACAACGCCACCGACAAGCTGAAGCTGATCGCCGGGCTGCGCTATGCCCGCACCCATTTCGACATCGCCAACAATGCCGACGGTCCGCAGAACTATGCCCCCTCCGGCGGCACCAACGGCAAGAACGACAAGCCCTTCACCCCGAAGGTCAGCATCTCGTATCAGACCACCGACAACGACATGCAGTATGCCACCATCTCCAAGGGCTATCGCATCGGCGGGGCCAATGTGCCGCTGAGCGCGGGCCTGCTGGGCAGCTGCCAGTCGGATCTGGCCCTGCGCAATCTCACCGACACACCGGCGACCTACAATTCGGACAGCACGGTCAGCTACGAGATCGGCTCGAAGGACAAGCTGTTCGGCCGGTCCCTGCAGATCGCCACCAGCGTCTACCACGTGGACTGGTCCAACATTCAGTACCAGGACCTGCTGTCCACCTGCGGCATTCTCTACACGACCAACCTGGGATCGGTGTCCAGCAACGGCTTCGACTTCCAGGGCACCTGGCTGCTGACCCACGGGTTCGAGATGGACCTGGCGGTGGGCTATACCGATGCCAAGTTCACCAAGTCCGCCGGCGTGCCCGGCAGCCCGACGGTGCGCAAGGGCGACACGGTGGGCGGTGCTCCGCTCACCGTGACCCTGGGCGGCCGCTGGGACTTCACCCTTGCGGACCGGGCCGTCTATCTGCGGGTGGATGACCAGTATGCCAGCAAGAACACGGGCACGACGCCCATCCTGGACTCGCAGACCGCCGCCTATGACCCCGGCCTGACCAAGCCACCGGCGACCAACTACCTGTCGGCCCGCTTCGGCACCAAGCTCGGGCCCTGGGATGTGTCCGTGTTCGGCAACAACCTGACCAACACGCATCCGGAACTGACCCGGAACCACGCCACGGGAAGCTCGCCCATCTATCAGCTGACCACGGCCCGCCCGCTGACCATCGGTGTCACCGGGGTGTTCCGCTACTGACGAAATCGTGGATGGGGTCCGGTCGAGGCCGGACCCCTGCCACTCAGTGCCCGGTGACCGCGGCTTCCACCGCCGGATGGGTGATCCTGCCCGCCTGCACGTTCAGGCCCAGCGCAAAGCCCGGATCATCGGCAAAGGCCTTGGCCACGCCCTTGTCGGCCAGGGCGATCACATAGGGCTGGGTCGCGGCATTCAGGGCATAGGTCGAGGTCCGCGCCGCCGCGCCCGGCATGTTCGCCACGCAGTAGTGCAGCACCCCGTCCACCCGGTAGGTCGGGTCCGCATGGGTGGTGGGACGGCTGGTCTCGAAGCACCCACCCTGGTCGATGGCCACGTCCACCAGCACCACGCCGGGCTTCAGCTGGGCGAGGTCGGCCCTCGTGATCAGCTTGGGGGCCGAGGCCCCCGGGATCAGCACGCAGCCGACGATCAGGTCCGCCTCCCGCGCCGCGGCGAGGATCGCATCATGGGTGGAGAAGACCGTCTTCACCCGGCCGTCGAAGCGGGCATCCAGTTCTGCCAGCCGGTGGGGATCGATGTCGAAGATGGTCACGTCCGCCCCCTGCCCCACGGCAATGCGCGCCGCCTCGGTCCCGGAGACACCGCCGCCGAGGATGACGACCTTGCCCGGCGCCACGCCCGGAACGCCGCTGAGCAGCACCCCCGGCCCGCCCCAGGGCTTCAGCATCAGCAGCACGCCCACATCCACCGCCATCCGCCCGGCCACCTGGCTCATGGGGGTGAGCAGCGGCAGGCGGCCGTCGCGGCCGACGATGGTCTCATAGGCGATGGCGGTGCAGCCCGACGCCTGCAGGCCCCGGGTCTGGGGCACGTCCGCGGCCAGGTGGAGATAGGTGAACAGCACATGGTGCGGCTTCAGCCGGGCCACCTCGACAGCCTGGGGCTCCTTCACCTTCACGATCATCTCGGCGAAGTCGAACACGGCGTCGGCAGTGGGCAGCACGGTGGCACCGGCGGCCACATAGTCCGCGTCCGAGGCCCCGATACCCTGGCCGGCCAGGGTCTCCACCGCCACCTCGTGCCCGCGACGGACGAGGCCTTTCACCACTTCGGGGATCAGCCCGACCCGGTCTTCGAGGGTCTTGATCTCCTTCGGCACACCTATGCGCATATCGGATCTCCCTGAGCCGCCCGACCTGGTGCGGGCGTTGTTGCAGCTGACAGGAACGATACGCCTGTTCGGCTGGCGCTTTCGGTTAAACTCCGGCAAAGCTGGGGGGTGCGGTGGCAGCTTTGGCGTGAAAGCGTCGGCATTGCGACAGGATCTGCGAAGATGATCGACGAATACGACAGGAATATCCTGCGGGAACTGCAAAAGGACGGCCGATCCACCAATGCGGAACTGGCCCGTCGGGTCAATCTGTCGGAGAGTGCCTGCCTGCGCCGCCTGCGTCTGCTGGAGCAGCGCGGGATCATCGAGGGCTATGCCGCCAAGGTGCATCCCGGCTCCGTCGGCCTGCCCATGAGCGTGTTCGTCACCCTCAGCCTGACCACCCAGTCCCAGGCGGCCCTCACGGCCTTCGAGGCAGCCGTCGCCCAGATCCCCGAAGTGATGGAATGCTATCTGATGACCGGTTCATCGGACTACCTCCTGCGCATGGTCGCCCGGGACGTGGATGACCTGGAGCGTCTGCACGCCCAGAGATTGACGCGAATTCCCGGGGTCAGCCGGGTGACCTCAAGTATCGCCATGCGCACTGTGGTCAAGAGAACCGGCCTTCCCCTATAACTGATAAATATATCAATCTTCATTCTCAATTAACCACGTTCGAATTCGCCCGAACTGGATAGATGTGTCTGAAAGCTGCGCACAATCAACGCTTCCTTCATGGCCGATTGCTAGGCTCGAAGTCTAGATTTGCGACGGTTGGACATGATCGGTACGAAACCGCGACAGTTGCGCGACAGCGAAACCCTCGGGCTGGTGCTGTCGGCGCGCATGGAATCCGCCCGCGCCCGCACGGCCGCGGCGGTGTTCCTGATGCTGGGTGCCGAGTTCGTGTCCGTGGGCCTCTGGCCGGTGATCTGGTTCGCATCGGTGGTGCTGAGCCTCGTCGCGGACCGGGCCATCGCCCAGGCCTGCCAGCGGCGTCGCGACGGCCTTTCCGGGGCGATGTTCACCGCGCTAAGCGTGTGGGTCCTGGTCTGCAGCGCCACCTATTCGGCCATTGCCCTCTATTTCTGGCGCTGGGGTGGCGAGTTCGGGCGCAGCTTTGCCCTGGTCCAGGCCTGCGCCGGTCTGGTGCAGGCGGCCATCCAGCTGCGGTCGGTGCGGCGATTGATGGTCCTGTCGATGATCGGCCACGGCTGGGTGATCCTGCTGATCCCGTCGGCGTCCGGCATGGCGCAGTTCGGTCCGGCGGGACTGGTGCTGCCCTTTTCCGGCTTCCTGGTGTTCGTGTCCCTGCTGCTCCAGCTCGTCCGGCACAGTGCGGCGGAGCAGGCCGAGCTTATCCGCGCCAAGCGCGAGGCCGAGTCCCAGCGGGCCTTCACCACCTCGATCATCGAGAGCATTCCCAACCTGCTGTTCGTGATCAATGCCCGGACCGGCGCGTTCGAGCTGATCAACAAGGCCGCCGAGCGGATCACCGGGATCGGCCGGGACGAGGCCGTCGGTCGCCGCTACGAGGACTTCTACCCGCCCGAGGCGGCGGCGCGCCTGCGGCGGCTGGATGCCGAGGCCATGGAGACGGGCCAGTCCGTCACCTATGAGGACGAGTCCATCATCAGCGCCGACGGGGCGCTCAGGACCCTGCGCGGTCGCCATGTGTGCATCGTCGGCGAGGACAACGCGCCCCGCTATCTGATCGGCGTGGCAGAGGATGTCACCGATGTCCGCGAGGCGGAGGCCCAGGTGGTCCGGCTGGCGCACTATGACAGCCTGACCGAACTCCCGAACCGGGTGCTGTTCCGCGCCCGTCTGAACACCGCCTTCGACAGCGCCCTGAATGGCGGCGAGCGCGCGGCCCTCTTGTGGATCGACCTCGATCACTTCAAGGAAGTGAACGACACCCTCGGCCACCTGGTCGGCGACCAGTTGCTGATGGAGGTGGGCGAGCGGCTGAAGAGCACCGTCCGTGCCCAGGACACCGTGGCGCGCCTGGGCGGGGACGAGTTCGCCATCGTCCAGACCGGCCTGATGGGCAACACCGATGCCGAGGACCTGGCGGCGCGGGTGGTCCAGCTGATGGGCCAGCCCTTCCACCTGAGCGGCCGTGCCATCTCCATCGGGGCCAGCGTCGGCATCGCCTATGCGCCGGAGGATGGTCAGACGGCCGACGAGCTGATGATGCACGCCGACATGGCACTCTATCGCTGCAAGCAGACCGGCCGGGGGGGCTATCGCATCTTCGAGCGGGAGATGAACGAGCGCCGCCGGGCCCGCCGGACCCTGGAACAGGACCTGCGCCGGGCCTTTGCCGAGGACAGCTTCTCGATCGTCTTCCAGCCGCAGCTGAACGTGAAGACCGACCGCATTTCCGGATGCGAGGCGCTGATGCGCCTGCAGATCGACGGACGGGCCGTGTCGCCGGCCGAATTCATCCCGGTGGCCGAGGAGATCGGCCTGATCAACCAGATCGGCGAGTGGATCCTGCGCCAGGCCTGTGCCGAGGCGGCCACCTGGCCCGCGGGCATGAAGGTGGCGGTGAACATGTCCCCGTCCCAGTTCAAGGATCCGAACCTGATCCGCACGGTCATCTCGGCGCTGGCCCATGCGGGCCTCAGCCCCGACCGGCTGGAGCTGGAGATCACCGAAGGCACCCTGCTGCAGAACAACGACGCGAACCTGACCACCCTGTTCCGCCTGCGGGAGCTGGGGGTGCAGGTGGCGCTGGACGATTTCGGCACCGGCTTCTCCAGCCTGAACTATCTGCGCCAGTTCCCCTTCACCAAGATCAAGATCGACAAGTCCTTCGTCAGCGACCTGTCCATGAGCCTGGAGTCGGTCAGCATCGTGAAGGCCATTGCCGGCATGGCGTCCAGCCTCGGCATGCAGACCACCGCCGAGGGGGTGGAGACCGAGCGCCAGCTGGAAATGTGCAAGAGCTATGGCTGCACCGAGATCCAGGGCTTCCTGATCTCCCAGCCCTGCACGGCGGAGGAGCTGCCCGACGTGTTCGCCCGGTACGGCGGCCTGGCCACCCCCCGCTCCGGCCCCGCGGCGGCCGGCGATCCGGAACTGTGGCTGTCCGCCGGTTGATCCTGCGGCGGGTCGTGGCTCAGGCCCGCTCGAAGATCGCCGCCATGCCCTGGCCACCGCCCACGCACATGGTCTCGAGGCCGTAACGCTCGCCGCTGCGCTGCAGGTCGTGGAGCAGGGTCGCCAGGATGCGCACACCGGTGGCGGCGATGGGGTGCCCGAGGGAGATGCCGGAGCCGTTGACGTTCAGTCCGGCCAGCCGGTCGTCGGTCTCGGACCAGCCCCAGCCCTGCAGCACGGCCAGCACCTGGGTGGCGAAGGCCTCGTTCAGCTCCACCCGACCGATGTCCTTCCAGCCCATGCCGGTACGGGCGAACAGCTTCTCCACCGCCGGAACCGGGCCGATTCCCATCAGGGCCGGGTCACAGCCCGCCGCGGCCCAGCCCACCAGATAGCCCATGGGGGTCAGGTTCATCTCGGCCAGCTTGTCCTCCGCCACCACCAGCACCGCGGCGGCGGCATCGTTCTGCTGGCTGGAATTGCCCGCCGTCACCACCCCGTCCTTCATCAGCGCCGGAAGCCGGCCGAGGCTCTCCAGGGTCGCGTCAGGCCGCACGCCTTCGTCCCGGTCGAAGATCACATCGGGCTTGCCGCGGACCGGCACGGGGACGGGCACCAGCTCGTCTGCGAACCGGCCGGCGGCCCAGGCCTCCGCCGCCCGCTGCTGGCTGGCCACAGCATAGCGGTCGGAGGCGTCCCGCGACACGCCATAGGCCCGTGCGAGGTTTTCCGCCGTCTCGATCATGCCGGAGATCTTGCCGAACCGCTCCACCGGCTGGGAGCGTTCCCTCCCCCGCTCCAGCCGGTCATGCAGGGTCACAGACCCCGCCCGCGCCCCGCTGCGCATGTTCAGGCTGTAGTACTCGACCCGGCTCATGCTCTCCACGCCGCCGGCGATCACCACATCGGCCGCCCCTGTCTGGACCATCATGGCCGCCGTGGCGATGGCCTGGAGGCCGCCGCCGCAGCGCCGGTCGAGCTGCACGCCCGGCACCTCGATGGGCAGACCGGCGGCCAGCGCGGCCCAGCGGCCGGTGCAGGGTGTCTCGCCGTTCATGTAGCTCTGGGCGAAGACCACATCGTCGATCCGCGAGGGGTCCACGCCGCTGCGGGCCACCACCTCCTTCACCACCAGCGCGCTCAGGGTCTCCACCGGCACGGACTGCAGGGCTCCCAGGAACTTGCCGACGGGGGTGCGGACGGGGGCGACAAGGGCGGCGCGGCGCATGGGAAACCTCGGATCAGCGATGGTCGAGCTATTGGACAATCCGTCCGGCTTGTAAACACCGGGGCGGCGGTTCAAGGGAACGGCCCGTGGCGGGCGGGGATGTGGACTTCCGGCGCAAAGTCGCGTTCTAGATGACTGACCCCCGGGGAGCCCGCAGCATGAGCCGTCCGTCCGATCGCTACACCCGCCTTGCCGTCGCGCTCCACTGGCTGATCGCTACCGCCATCCTGTTCCAGATCATGCTGGGCTGGCGGATGGGGGATCACGGCCGGTCGGCGGAGACCTTCCTGGTCTTCCAGCTGCACAAGTCCGTCGGCATCACCATACTGCTGCTCAGCCTGGTGCGGCTGGGCTGGCGGTTGGCCAACCCGCCGCCGCCGCTGCCCGCGCATCTGAAGGGATGGGAGCGGGGCCTAGCCCATGTGACCCACCTCGGCTTCTATCTCGTCATGATCGGTCTGCCCCTCACCGGCTGGCTGGTGGTTTCCGCATCGAAGACCAACATCCCGACCCTGCTCTATGGCGTGGTGCCCTGGCCGCACATCCCCGGCGTGGCCGAACTCGCGTCCCCGGCAAAGGCCGGCTGGCACCGGGTGGGCGAAGTCGGCCATGGACTGCTGGCAAAGCTCACCTACCTGCTGCTGGCCCTGCATGTGGGCGGGGCCCTCAAGCACCATTGGCTCGACCGCGACGCCACCCTGGCACGGATGATCCCCGGCGTCCGGGCCGGGGCCTGGCTCGCCCCCCGGGGGCTGATGACCGCGGCCGTCCTGATCGCCGCCATCGCCGGTGGGCAGGGAGTTTTCCGCCACGCACCGGCACCTGCGGCACCGGCCGCACCCGTCACCGCCCCGGCACCGACCGCGCCGGTTCCGGCACCTCTGGCTCCGACGCCACCGGTTCCGGCCACCACCGCCACGGTCCCGGACACCTCGCCCAGGGGGACCGCGCCGCATCCGGTCACCACATGGACCGTCGACCCCGGCGGGAAGCTGGAATTCGCCACCAGCTGGTCCGGACAGCCGGTCACCGGCCAGTTCCGGGACTGGAGCGCGGACATCCGCTTCTCCGAGGACGACCCGGCGGGCTCCCGCGTCACGGTGACCATCGACCCGGCCTCCGTCGCCACCGGGGATGCGCAGCGGGACGCGACCCTACCCACGGAGGACTGGCTGGACACCGCAGGCTTCCCGAAGGCGACCTTCCAGGCCGAAGGCTTCCGCCACCGGGGCGCGACCTGGACCGCCGACGGACGGATGACGATCAAGGGCGTCTCGCGTCCTCTGCGCCTGACCTTCACGCTCGATCAGACGGGGGACCGGGTCACCGCCCGGGGCCAGGCGGTCCTCGACCGCACGGCCTTCGGCGTCGGCAAGGGGGACTTCGCCGCCACCGACCAGATCCCGGCCCAGGTCACGGTCCGGTTTGCCTTCAGCGCCCATCGCCCGGCCACGCGGTGATCCTGCGAGCCTGACCCAGCGGCATGCTGGCGCAGACGGAAGATCCGGGTCTAGGATGGCGGCCTGACGCTCCGGAGACTGCGACATGGACCTCAATCTGTCCGCCGAAGACCGCGCCTTCCAGGCCGAGGTCCGCGCCTTTCTCGAGGCCGAGCTGACCCCGGCCCTGCGGGAGGCAGGTCGGCGCACCACCAGCGTATTCACCGACCGGGACTTGAACCTGCCCTGGCACCGGATCCTGCACCGCAAGGGCTGGGTCGCCCCGGCCTGGCCGGTGGAATACGGCGGGCCCGGCTGGACGGAGATGCAGCGGCACATCTTCGCCTCCGAATGCGCGCTGGCCGGAGGCCCGTCCCTCTCGCCCATGGGCCTGAGGATGGTGGGGCCGTGCATCCAGCGCTTCGGCACGGACGCGCAGAAGGCCCACTACCTGCCCCGCATCCTCTCCGGCGAGGACTACTGGTGCCAGGGCTATTCCGAGCCCGGCTCCGGCTCGGACCTGGCGTCCCTGCAGCTGCGGGCGGTGCGGGACGGGGATGACTACGTGCTGAACGGGTCCAAGATCTGGACCACCCACGCCCATTTCGCCAACCGCATGTTCTGCCTCGTCCGCACGCGGTTCGACGGCAAGCCGCAGGCGGGCATCACCTTCCTGCTGCTGGACATGGACACCCCGGGCATCACCGTGAAGCCGATCATCACCATGGCCGGGGATCACGAGGTCAATCAGGTGTTCTTCGACGAGGCCAGGGTCCCCGTGTCCGGTCGCCTGGGCGAGGAGAACCAGGGCTGGACCGTGGCCAAGTACCTGCTGGAGTTCGAGCGCGGCGGCGGCGCGGCCGCGGGGCTGAAGCTGAGCGTGGCCCGCATCCGCGACATGGCCCGGGCCGAGCCGCTGGGGGATGGCCGGACCCTGATGGACGATCCGGACTTCGCCTCCCGCCTGACGCAGGCGGACATGGCCGTCCAGGCCATCGAGATGACCGAGCACCGGGTGCTGAGCGCGCTGGCCTCCGGCCGTGCGCCGGGTCCGGCCTCGTCCATGCTGAAGACACAGTCCACCGAGATGATGCAGCAGCTGGACGCCCTGGCCGTCGAGGCGGCCCAGCACTATGCCGCCGTGTTCCAGCCGGAGGCCCGGGCCGCCGGCACCAATGTGGAGGCCGTCGGCCCCGACCACAGCCTGGTGTCCATGGCCCGGTACCTCAACAACCGGGCCGCGACCATCTATGGCGGGTCCAACGAGATCCAGCGCAACATCATGGCCCAGCTGGTACTGGGTCTGTAGCCCGGTGCCGGGGGTGAGCGACCTAGGCCGTCAGCGGCGAGGCCATGGCGGGATCGGTGGCGCACCGGACGCAGACGCCGGTGTCGAAGAACTGTTCCCGCTCCTCGTAGGACGGCACCTCGTGACAGATCTGGCAGACCAGACCCTGGGCCCGGGCGGCCTGCAGCCAGAGCGCCCGGGCGGGGTTGGCCGGGTCGGAGGTGAGGGTCTGCGTGTCCATGCTTGGCCTCCCGAGGCGGGGATCAGGGGGAAGAGGAAAACCCGACGGCGGGACAAGGGCACGGCCCCGCGCGTCAGTTAACGAAATTGCACCAGATGGGCCGCGGCACCAGTGGCGGGCGCATCACAATGCCGCGAACACGGACCTAAACGAGGGAGAGACCACGAAATGACGACCCATCCTGCTCCGGAAACCCCCGCCGGCATCGGCGTCGAGGTGCTCTACGAACTGGTCGACGACCACATCGCCGTCATCACCCTGAACCGGCCGGACAAGCGCAATGCCGTCAACGGGGCCGTGGCCCGGGCGCTGGATCACCTGGTGAAGCAGGTCGAGGCCGACCCGGCCGTGCGGGTGGCCGTGCTCGCCAGCTCCAGCCCCGGCGTGTTCAGCGCAGGTGCCGACCTGGCGGAGGTCTCCGCCGGTCGCGGCAACGAACTGGGCACCCGGGACGGCGGCTTTGCAGGCTTCGTCGACCAGCCAAAGGTCAAGCCCTGGATCGCCGCGGTCACCGGCCCGGCCCTGGCGGGGGGATGCGAACTGGCGCTGGCCTGCGACATGATCGTGGCCTCCGACGATTCCCGCTTTGGCCTGCCGGAGGTGAAGCGCGGCCTGTTTGCCGCCGCCGGTGGCGTTCACCGCCTGCCCCGGGCCCTGCCCCGGGCCATCGCCCTGGAACTGATCGCCACGGGGGAGCCGATGGACGTGGCCCGCGCCCACGGCTTCGGCCTGGTCAACTATGTGGTGCCCAATGACCAGGTCCGCGACCGCGCCCTGGCGCTCGCCCGCGCCATTGCCGTCAACGCCCCCCTGTCCGTGCGGGAGAGCCTGAAGCTGGCGCGGCTGGCCCAGGAACTGAGCGACGGGGAGATGCGCGAGCGGTCCCGGGATGCCGGCCGCATCGTTATGACCAGCGAGGATGCCCGGGAAGGCCCCCTCGCCTTCGTGCAGAAGCGCGCGCCGGTCTGGAAGGGCCGCTGACCGGCAGTTGACGGCGGCGGGTGCCCCGGACCGGCCTCAGGCCTGGGACGACGGCACCCGCCCGAGCTGCCCTGCCACCAGTGGCCAGATGCTGATGACCGAGGCCACGAAGCCGATGATCGTCGCCACCACCTGGAAGGCATTCCAGAAGGCGTCGATCAGGTCGGCACCGGCCAGTCCCGCGCTCACCGGAAACAGCACCTGCGCCACGTGGATGCGGAACTGGGCGTAGACCGCCGAATATTCGATGGACGCGCCCGTGAGCCAGGCGGCCACCACCGACGCCAGCACCGGGGCCCAGAGCAGCGGCAGGAGCATCAGGCCCGCGACGGCTGCATAGGCGAGCTTCGACAGGACCCCGACCCGCGGGTTGAACAGGGCGGCGCCCACCGACAGGAACCAGCCGATGGAGAGGGAGATCAGCCCGATGACCAGCACCCGGTCGGTGACGTCATAGAGGGCGGGTCGCGCCCGGACCGCGGCCACCAGCACCACGACGAGGGTCAGGCCGAAACTGGCGAACCAGGCCGCCGCGAACTGGGAGAAACCGCGGCTGACCAGTCGTCCGCCCGACACTGCCTCGCCTGCCATGAGGGCCTCCCTGATCTTGCGTTTACCATAATGCCGATTGGGGGCCCCGGGGTCGAGTCCCTGCGGATGCTCGGGCGAACATGACGGAAAACTCACGAACATGAACGGTTCCGGAACCGGCGGGTTCAGGCGCGGTTCAACCGCCGGGAGTCAATCTCAAGTCATCGGTTGAGGACACGCCCCACCGAGACAGACCCAACGCCCCCCGGGGCCCCTTCGCCAAAGGAACACGCAGATGACCCGCTTCAAGACCACCATCGCCATCGTCTTTGCCGCCCTGACCCTGGGGGCCGGCATCGCCTCCGCCTCCGCCGAGACCCGCTTTGCGGACGCCCACCCCCGTCGGGCGGAAGTCCTGGCCCGCGCCCGGGTGGAGAACCACCGCATCGCCGAGGCCCGCCGTGAGGGCGCGCTCACCGGCGCCGAGGCCCGCCGGCTGCGGGAGCGCAACGGCGAGATCGTCCGGCGCGAACAGCGCCTGGCCCGTCACCAGGGCGGCAAGATCACCCGCCGCGAGCAGGTCCGGCTGAACCACGCCGAGACCCGCCTCGACCGCCGCACCCCGGGCTGACCCGGGCCCGGCACCTTGGGGTCGATGCACGGCGACGGAGCCCGCTCCGTCGCCGCTTGCATGTTGGTGCCCTCATGCTGACGCCGAACTGCGCTAAGACGGTCGATGTCGATGTCCGACCGATCTCCTGATTCGTGGGCCCCCATGACGGCTGCCGCTCCCCACCTGATCCTGCCGGTCCCGCCGCCCTATCCGGATGGCCCCTGTCTGCGCGATGAACTGCTGCACGAACTGTTTGCGGAGACCGCCGGCCGCTTCCCGGAGCGCACCGCCATCCGCCTGGCCGAAGCCGACCCCACCGGTGTTCGCCGCACCGCGCTGCCCTATGCCGAGCTTCGCCAGCGGGCCTCGCAGTTCGCGCGGCACCTGTGGCAGCGCGGCGTGACCCGCGGCGACCGGGTGGTGATCTGCCTGCCCCGCAGCCTCGACCAGTACATGGCCATCCTGGGCGTGCTCGAGGCCGGGGCCGCCTATGTGCCGGTGGACTGGAGCTTTCCCCAGGACCGGGCCGACTACATTGCCGAGGAATCCGCCGCCCGCGTGGTGGTAACGAACCGCGACCGGTCGGCGGCGTTTTCCGCGGCCGGGGCGGCGGTGGTGGACCTGGATCGGGACCTGGGCGACATCGCCGCCTGTGAAGCGACGCCCCTCACACGCTCGGACACCGGGGCCGATCCGGAGGACGCGGCCTATCTGATCTATACCTCCGGCTCCACCGGCAAGCCCAAGGGTGCCATCATCCGGCACCGCAACATCGCCTTCGAGACCCGGGCCAACGGCGCGATCCTGGGGGTCAGCTGCGAGGACCGGGTCTATGCCGGGGCCTCCCTCGCCTTCGATGTGTCGGTGGAGGAGATGTGGTGCGCCTTCCTGGCGGGGGCCGAGCTGCTGGTGGGCTCGGAAGCCCTGGCCAAGGCCGGGCCGGACCTGGGCGCGACCCTGGCGCGGGAGGGAGTCACCGTCTGGGCCCCGGTCCCGTCCCTGCTGGCGGTGATGGACGAGGACATCCCCTCGGTCCGCCTGATCAATGCCGGCGGCGAAGCCTGCCCCGCCGAGCTGGTGCGGCGCTGGGCCCGGCCGGGACGGCGGATCGTGAACACCTACGGTCCCAGCGAAGCCACCGGCTCCTCCACCTGGAAGGAACTGGTGCCGGGCGAGCCGGTGACCATCGGCCGCCCCCTGCCCGGATACTGGGCCGCCATCGTGGGCGAGGACCTCACCCCCCTGCCGCCGGGCACGGAGGGGGAGCTGCTGATCGGCGGACCGGGGGTCGGGGCCGGCTATCTGAACCGTCCGGACCTGACCGCGGAAAAGTTCATCCGGACCTCGTTTCCCGGCCCGTCCGGCGCACCGGAACTGGCCTACCGCTCCGGTGACCTGTGCCGGGTCACCACGGCGGGGGACATCGACTATCTGGGCCGCATCGATACCCAGGTGAAGATTCGCGGCTATCGCGTTGAATTGGGGGAGATCGAAGCCGTCCTGATGGAAGATTCGGCGGTGGCCCAGGCGGTGGTCGCCCTGTTCCCGGACCCCGGCGGCACCGATCTCCTCGCGGCCTTCCTGACGCCTGCCCGGGACGAGACGATCGATCTCGACCGGCTGCGGGACCTGCTGCGCCTGCGCCTTCCCGGCTACATGCATCCCCAGGCCTTCGAGGTCCGCGACAGCCTGCCCACCCTCGTCTCCGGCAAGGTGGATCGCAAGGCCCTGACCCGGCCGGCCCATGTGGAGGCGACGGAGCGCACCCTGGTGCCGCCGGAAACCCCGACGGAGGGACTGCTGCACGAGGCCTGGTGCCAGATCTTCGCCCCGGCGCCCGTATCTGTCACCGATGACTTCTTCGAGGAGCTGGGCGGCCACTCCCTGCGGGCGGCGCGGCTCGTCTCCCTGCTGCGCCGCGATCCGGCGATGAAGATGATCTCCATCCAGGACGTCTATGCCGCCCCCACCATCCGCCGACTGGCCGCCCGGATGGACGCGGCCCGGCTGGAGGGCGAGCGGGCCGCCAAGGTGGAGACGCCCTTCCGGCCGCACGATCCCCTTTCCCGGACCCTGTGCGTCATCGGCCAGACCCTGGCCCTCATCCCGATCTATGCCTTTTCCGGCCTCCAGTGGCTGTTGCCCTACCTGGTCTACAACGTCCTGAGCACGGACGAGCCGGAGAGCCGCCTGCGGGCCCTGGGCTATGCGCTGCTGACCTATCTGGTGATGCCGCCGGCCATGATCCTCTTGTCCATCCTGGTGAAGTGGATGGTCATCGGTCGCGTGAAGTCCGGCGACTATCCCCTTTGGGGCGCTTACTATTTCCGCTGGTGGTTCGTGCGGCGATTCCTGGCCGTGATCCCGACCCAGTACCTATCGGGCACGCCGCTGATGCGCATCTACTACCGGGCGCTGGGGGCGCGGATCGGGGAGCGGGTGCAGCTGCGCCTGTCGGATATCGATGCCCCCGACCTGGTGGAGATCGCCGACGACGCCATCATCAGCGAAGGGGCGAGCCTGGCGACCTCCGGGGTGGAGCGGGGCGCGCTGCGCCTGGGCCGCGTGTCCATCGGGGCGCGCGCCTTCGTCGGCACCATGGCCGTGGTCGGGCGGGACACCGTCCTCGCCGACGACGGGGTGCTGGAAGACCTGTCCATGCTTCCCGCCGGGGAGCGGCTGGGTGCCGGGGAGATCTGGTCCGGCTCCCCCGCCCGCCGGATCGGGGAGGCCCCCGCGCGTCCGCAGCCGACGCCGCCAGGTGCGCTGCGCAAGGCGCTGGTGTCCGCTGGCCTGGTGGTGGCGGCCCTCCTGCTGCCGGTAGCGGCGGTGCTGCCCATCGGGCCTGGCCTGATCATGATCATCGAGCTGGACTGGGCCACGACGGGCTATGGCTACATCGCCATCACGCCCCTGCTGGCGGCGATCTATGTGGTGGCCATGTGCGCCCTGACCGTGGTGGCCAAATGGGCCCTGATCGGACGGGTGAAGCCCGGGACCTATTCCCTTTGGAGCGGCTTCTATGTCCGCCTGTGGTTCGTCCGGCAGCTGGGGGAGCTGGCCCTGGACCTGCTGCACCCCCTCTATGCCACCCTCTACGTCCGGCCCTGGTACCTGGCCCTGGGTGCCAAGGTGGGGCCGCGGGCGGAGATCTCCACGGCCACCTCGGTGGTGCCGGACCTGATCGAGATCGGCACGGAGAGCTTCATCGCCGATGGGGTGGTGTTCGGGGCCCCCAGGGCCATGCCCGGTGCCATCCAGCTCGCCCACACCCGCATCGGCCGCCGGACCTTCGTGGGCAATTCCGGCCTTCTGCCCACCGGCGCGGACCTGGGGGACGAGGTGCTGCTGGGCGTCCTGTCCAAGCCCCCCACAGATGCCCATGCGGCGCTGGAGACCGGTTCCACCTGGTTCGGGTCCCCCGCCATCCGCCTGCCGCGGCGCCAGATCGCCACGGTGTTCGACGAAGGCGCGCGGTTCAAGCCGTCCCGGCGGCTGATCGCCACGCGGCTCGCCATCGAATATGTGCGGGTGACCCTGTCCCTGACCGTGTTCCTCGCCCTGTTCAGCGTGCTGCTGTCGGTGATCGGCGACCTGTCCGACCTTGACGACGGCATCTGGTGGATCGCGGCCCTGTTCCCGTTCCTCTACATGGCCTTCGCCCTGGTGGCGGGGGCCTTCGTGATCGCCCTGAAATGGCTGGTCATGGGACGCTACAAGCCCACCAACCAGCCCCTGTGGAGCCTGTTCGTCTGGCGCACGGAACTGGTCACCTCCACCTACGAGAACCTGGCCGCCCCCCTGTTGCTCGACCCCCTGCGGGGCACGCCCTATCTGAACATCTTCCTGCGTCTGCTGGGCAGCCGGATCGGCAAGCGGGTCTTCACCGACACCACGGACATCACCGAATATGACCTGGTGGAGGTGGGCGACGACGCGGCCCTGAACGACGGCGCCGGGCTGCAGACCCATCTGTTCGAGGACCGGGTGATGAAGGTCAGCGGGCTGAAGATCGGGGCGCGGGCGACGGTGGGATCGCTGGCCATCGTCCTCTATGACGCGGTGATCGAGGATGATGCGCAGCTGGGCGACCTGTCCGTGCTGATGAAGGGCGAGACCCTGCCCGCGGGCACCAGCTGGGAGGGGTCCCCCGCCCGCCCGGCCCGGGGGGCCTGACGGCGCCAGACGCTTGGCGCGCGCCGCGGGTCCGGCTATGGATCGGCCGGACCTGACGGAGACCCTCCATGCGTGATGCGACCTGCCTTGCTGTGCTGATCCTTGCCGCGGCCCTGACCGGGTGCGGGCCCGGCAAGTCGGATACGGGGGGCGCGGCCTCCACCGCCGCCTCGTCGACGGATGCCTCGGCCCTGGACACGCCGGCCAACCGCAAGCTGGTGGAAGCGCTGGGCCCGGCCTATGCCAAGGCCGACCTCGCCAACGGCCAGGTGCACTTTGCCCTGTGCCGCTCCTGCCATACCATCACCAAGGGCGGGCCGAACATGACCGGGCCCAACCTCTACGGCCTGTTCGGACGTCCCTCCGCCTCCGTGGCCGACTATTCCTATTCGGAAGGCATGAAGGGGGCGCACTTAGTCTGGGGGGCCGATACCCTGAACACCTGGATCAAGGATCCCAGGGCGATGGTGGCCGGGACCAAGATGAGCTATCCGGGCATGCCGGACGACAAGGACCGGGCCGACCTGATCGCCTATCTGAAGGTGGCGTCCAGCGGCGGGGCGAACTAGCCCGCCGCCCGCGGGGTGTAGAGGGCGGCGGCGCGGGCCTCGAAACAGCTGATCAGCCGGTCCACCGCCCGCTCGAAATTGGCGCGGAGCAGCCCTTCCAGCAGGGGCGACTTGAACTCGAAGTCGATGTCGAAAACGACTTTGACTCCAACGGGATGCTCCTCGAACCTCCACTGGTTCTCCAGCCGACGGAACGGCCCGCGGATGAGGCTGACCGTGATCCGCCGCTCATGCGGATTGCGCTCGACCCGGGTCGAGAAGGCCTCGTGCACGAAGGAGAAGCCCACCCGCGCCTCCGCGCTCAGGCGGTCGCCGCCGTCGGGTGTCGGCACGGGTCGGGTGGCGATCAGGCTGGTGATCCAGGGCACGAATTCCGGATAGCGCTTCACGTCGCCCACGAGGCGGAACACCTCGTCCGGCGCATAGGGCAGGATGCGTTCGACGTGATGGACCGGCACGCGGGGCCTTCAGACCGCTCGTCCGGCGGCGATCTGGGCCTCCCGCGCGGCCCGCAGCCGGGCGAAATCCTCCCCCGCATGGTGAGACGAGCGGGTGAGCGGGCTTGCCGACACCATCAGGAAGCCCTTGGCGTAGGCGATACCCTCCAGGGCCTTGAATTCCTCGGGCGTCCAGAACCGGTCGATGGCGGCGTGCTTGCGGGTGGGCTGCAGGTACTGGCCGATGGTCAGGAAGTCGACGCCGGCGGAGCGCATGTCGTCCATCACCTGCATCACCTCCTCCTTGGTCTCCCCCAGGCCGACCATCAGGCCGGACTTGGTGAACTGGGCGGGGTCGCGTTCCTTCACCCGCTCCAGCAGGCGAAGCGAGTGGTAGTAGCGCGCGCCGGGGCGGATCTTCAGATAGAGCCGCGGCACGGTCTCCAGGTTGTGGTTGAACACGTCCGGGCGGGCGTCGATGACCGCCTCCGCCGCCGCCACGGGCTTGCGCAGGAAGTCCGGGGTCAGGATCTCGATGGTGGTGGCCGGGGACGTGGCCCGGATCGCCCGGACCACGGCGGCGAAGTGGGCAGAGCCCCCGTCCTCCAGATCATCCCGGTCCACCGAGGTGATGACCACGTGCGCCAGGCCCATCTCGGCCACGGCATCGGCCACCCGCTGCGGCTCCGTGGGGTCGAGGGGCTGGGGCTGGCCGGTGATGACATTGCAGAAGGCGCAGGCCCGGGTGCAGGTGTCGCCCATGATCATCATGGTGGCGTGGCGGATGGTCCAGCACTCGCCGATGTTCGGGCAGGCCGCCTCCTCGCAGACCGTGACCAGTCCCTTGGACTTCACGATGTTGCGCGTCTCCAGATAGCCCTTGGAGCCCGGGGCCTTCACCCGCAGCCAGTCAGGCTTGCGCAGGACCTCCGTGTCCGGACGGTTGCGCTTCTCCGGATGGCGGTGCGCGCGGGTGGTGTCGATCAGCGTGGCCATGGAATCCTCGTACCCTGCCCCTAGATCGGACGGCGACCGTCCCGGCGCAAGTCGAACCTCGGGCTAGATGTGCAATACCATGCCATAGGCGTCGAGGGTGGCCTCGTGCATGGCCTCCGACAGGGTGGGATGGGCAAAGACCGTGGCCATCAGCTCCGCCTCCGTCGCCTCCAGGGTCATGGCCACGACGAAGCCCTGGATCATCTCGGTGACCCCCTCGCCGATCAGGTGCGCGCCGACCAGCGCCCCGGTCGTCTCGTCGAACAGCACCTTGACGAAGCCCTCCGTCTCACCGGACGCGATGGCCTTGCCGTTCACCCGGAACGGGAAGCGGCCGATCTTCACCTTGCGTCCCTCCGCCCGGGCCGCCTGTTCCGTCAGGCCGACGCTGGCCACCTGCGGCTGGGCATAGGTGCAGCCGGGGATGGGCGAGTGGATCTTCACCGGGGCCTTGCCGGCAATGTGCTCCACGCAGTGGATGCCCTCGTGGCTGGCCTTGTGGGCGAGCCAGGGGGGACCGGCCACGTCGCCGATGGCATAAAGACCGGCCACGCCCGTGCCGCCGTGGCCATCGGTGACCACATGGCCGCGGTCGATCTTCACGCCCAGCGCCTCGAGCCCCAGACCCTCGATATTGGCCTCGATGCCCACGGCGACGATGGCCCGTTCCGCCGTCAGGGTCTCGGCCTTGCCCCCGGCCTCGAGGGTGAGGGACACGCCGGTCGCGGACTTGGCAAGCCCGGTCACCTTCGCGCCGACGCGGAATTTCAAGCCGCGCTTCTGGAAGGCCTTCTGGGCGGCGGCGGAGACCTCCTCGTCCTCCACCGGCAGGATGCGGTCCATGGCCTCGATCACCGTCACCTCGGCCCCCAGCGCCCGGTAGAAGCTGGCAAACTCGATGCCGATGGCGCCGGAGCCAATCACCAGCAGGGATTTCGGCATGGCCTTGGCGGTCATGGCGTCCCGATAGGTCCAGACCCGGTCCCCATCGCCCACGAGGCCGATGGCGGGAATGGTCTTGGCCCGGGCCCCGGTGGCCACGATGACGGCCCCGGCCTGCACCGTGCGGGTGCCGCCTGCCTTGAGGGCAATCTGCACCTTGGGCGCGGGCGCACCGTTCTGCAGCGATGCCACCCCCTCGATCACCTCGATCTTGTGCTTCTTCATCAGGAAGCCGACGCCGCCGTTCAGCTGCTTCGCCACCCCGCGGGACCGCTCCACCACCTTGGCGAAGTCGAAGGCGGGCTTGTCGGCGCTGAGACCGTAGTCCCCCAGGTGCGACAGCTTCTCGAACACCTCGCCGGACTTCAGCAGGGCCTTGGTGGGGATGCAGCCCCAGTTGAGGCAGATGCCGCCCAGGTTCTCCCGCTCGACAATAGCGGTCTTCAGGCCCAGCTGCGAGGCCCGGATCGCTGCCACATAGCCGCCGGGACCGGAACCAATGACGATGAGATCGAAGTCGACGGCCATGGGCAGTCCTCCTGAAACGAAGTCTATTTCAACCGGCGGGATCGCAGGGGCGATCAGGCCAGCAGGGTCACCGGGTCTTCCACGAAGCCCTTGAAGGCAGCCAGGAACCGCGCGCCCACGGCCCCGTCCACCACCCGGTGGTCGCAGGTCAGGGTCACGCTCATCACCGTGGCGATGGCCAGCTGGTCACCGCGGACCACCGGGCGCTTTTCGCCCGCCCCGACGGACAGGATGCAGCCCTGCGGCTCGTTGATGATCGAGGCGAAGGAGCGGATGCCCATCATGCCGAGATTGGAGATGGAGAAGGTCCCGCCCTGGAACTCCTCCGGCTTCAGCTTGCGGGTCCGGGCCCGTTCGGCCAGGTCCTTCATGCTGACGGCGATGTCGGCCAGGGCGCGGGTCTCCGCGGCGCGGATGATCGGGGTGATCAGCCCGCCGTCGATGGCCACGGCGACCGCGATGTCCGCATGATGGTGCAGCGCAATGCCCTCCGGCGTGAAGCTGGCATTGGCCTCCGGCACCACCTTCAGGGCCGCGGCCACCGCCTTGATCACCAGGTCATTGACGCTGACCTTGATCTTGCGCGCCTCCAGCGCCCCGTTGATCCGCACCCGCGCATCCAGCAGCCGGTCGATCTCCAGATCGATGTTGAGCGGGAAGTGCGGCACGTCGCGGAAGCTGTCCGTCAGGCGCCGCGCAATGGTCTTGCGCATGCCGTCCAGGGGCACGAGGTCGTAGCTGCCAGGGGCAATGCCCATCTGCTCCAGGGACAGGACCTGCCGCGGGGCAGCCGGGGTCGCTGCCGGAGCGGCCTTCGCGGCCCCCGGCGTGGCTGCGGCGATGTCGGCGGCGATGATCCGGCCGTGGGGCCCGGTGCCCTTGACGGTGGACAGGTCAACGCCCTTCTGCGCAGCCAGGCGCCGGGCCAGGGGGCTTGCGAAGAGGCGCGGGCCACCGGCCGCCGGGGCCGCGGCAGGCTTCGGAGCCGCCGCGGCGACGGGCGCCGGGGCCGGAGCGGCGGCCGCGCCGGGCGCCGC
>CAISEP010000015.1 GCA_903884425.1 uncultured Caulobacterales bacterium
CCGGTGACGGCGCTCATGGCGTCGAAGGACATGGCAAAGCCCGCCGCCACATGGGCGCGGATGGCATCGAAGTCGAACAGGGTCTCCATCAGCGCGGCATAGTCGGTGACGGGGTCCACCACCTCCACCACCATGCCGGCCACCGTCGTCTCTCCCAGACGGTCCAGGTCGATGTCCTCGGCCGCCACGGTCAGGATGCGGTCGATCGCGAGGGTGCGGCGGAAGACGGCGTCGGTGACCGCCTCCGGGGCCGGGCCGCCATTGGCGACATTGTACTTGATGCCGAAATCCTCGTCCGGCCCGCCGGGATTGTGGCTGGCGGACAGGACGAGCCCGCCCAGGGCCCCGCGCTTGCGGATCAGGTGGCTGGCAGCGGGGGTCGACAGGATGCCCCCCCGGCCGATGATCGCCCGGGCAAGGCCGTTGGCGGCGGCCATGCGCACCGCCCGCTGGATGGCCTCGCGGTTGTAGTAGCGGCCGTCCCCGCCGATCACCAGAGTGGCCCCGGCCTTGCCCTCCACCACGTCGAACACCGACTGGATGAAGTTCTCCAGATAGTTCGGCTGCTGGAAAACCCGGACCTTCTTGCGAAGGCCCGACGTGCCGGGCTTCTGGTCGGGATAGGGCTGGGTGGGCAGGGTCTGGATCATGGGCTCCGTCTAGCCGATCCCGCCGCCTCAGGCCAGCAGCGCCTCCAGCCCGTAGACCTTCGCCGCCGTACCGGCATAGAGGGCCCGCTTCTCCGCCGCCGAGGCGCCTGCGGTGATGCGCTTGAAGGTGTTCCACAGGGTGGCGTAGCTCGCCCCCCACTTGTCCACGGGATAGTTGCTCTCGAACATGGCCCGCTCCGGCCCGAAGGCTTCGATGCAGGTCTCGACATAGGGGGCCCAGAGCCTGGCCAGGGCCTCCGACGACAGGCCCGCCTCGGGGCCTTCCTCGGGCATGCCGCAAAACGCCATGGCGAGCCCGCCCAGCTTCACCGACACGTTGGGGCAGGCGGCCAGGGCCTGGATCGACGCCTTCCAGCGGGGGAAGGTGGCGCTGAGCGTGCCGCGATATCCGGCGATGTTCAGGGGCGTGCCGCAGTGGTCCAGCACGATGGTCGTCTCCGGGAACTTGCGGGCGAGCGTCAGCACGTCCGACAACTGCGGCTCCAGCACCCAGGCGTCGAAGGTCAGGCCCAGGGGGGCCAGGTGGCGGAAGCCCGCATGGAAGGCATCGCTGGCCAGCAGGCCCGGACCGGCATGGAAGGGCGGACCCAGCACCTCCGGATCGGCGTCCCACGCCCCCTGGTGGCGGATGCCGCGGAACCGGCCGCTGCCGGCTGCGATCAGGGCCTCCAGCACAGGCTTCGCCCGATCGCCCAGGGTCATGTCCGCATGGCCGATGATGGCGGCGCAGGCGCGGAAGGGGCCGTAGATGCCGCTGGCGCTCTGGGCCGCGACCCCGTTCACGAAGTCTACCTCGCCCACCACCTTCAGCTCCGGCGGGGCATCGGAGCGGTAGAAGGCCCCGCACTCCATGAACACCGTGCCGATGACGTTGTGGCCGCTGGTGGCGTCGGCCCGCAGCTCCTGGAAGGTGTAGTAGGGGGTCCGCGCCACCGCTTCGACGAAGGGATGCGCGGGGCTGGGGAAGGACGCCAGCAGGGGCGTCAGGTCCCACAGGTGGTGGTGCGGATCGATGATCGGCAGGTCGGGCTCGAGGATCACTTCAGGCATGGCGCTTCCCGGGGTGTGGTTCTGGTTGCCGCCCAGCTTATGGGGGGGCGGCGATCAGACAAGCGGGAAAATCCGCTCCCGCCTCAGCCGACCTCGTCAAACCCCACGAACACCGCCGCCTCGTCCACCGACTTGCGGCGGGAGACCACGGCATTGGCGGGGAAGCTGTCGTCCGGCCAGCCCATGGCCACGCAGATCATGATCACCTGATCCTCGGCAATGCCCGCATGCTCCCGCACCACGGGGGACTGCATGATGCCCTGGCTGTTGATGACGCAGCCGAGACCCCGGGACCAGGCGGCGTTCACCAGGGCATTGGTCACCGCCCCGCAGTCGAAGGGACCGATGTCGCTGCCGTGGATGGAGCGGTCATAGGTCACCACGATGGACACCGGTGCGTCGAACTGGCGAAAGCCCCGCAGGACCCAGTCCGTGCGCTTTTCCTTGTTGTCGCGCTCGATGCCCATGGCCCCGAACAGCTGCTTGGCGATCTCCACCTGCCGCTCCCGGTGGGCGCCGGTGTATTCTCCCTGCGTGCGGAACTCGCGGGAGTGGGGGACGCCCGCCAGGTTGCGCTCGGTATTGCCCTTGCGGATGCGGTCCAGCGCCTCGCCCCCCACCACGTAGAAGTTCCACGGCTGGGTGTTGAGGGAGGAGGGGGCGCGCATGGCCAGTTCCAGCACCTCCCGGATCAGGGCCGGGGGCACCGGGTCGGGCTTGAAGCCGCGGATGCTGCGGCGGCCCTGCACCACCTCGTCAAAGGTCAGGGTCGGGGTCGAGGTCATGATCAGTCCTTCCAGCCGCAGGTCTGGCCCTTGTTCTGGGCAGTGAGCCAGGTGTTCAGCGGGGCGAAGTACTCGGCCATGGCGCTGGCGTCGATGGTCTTCTCGCCGGTGAAGGCTTCCAGCGCCTCGGGCCAGGGGCGGGACTGGCCCATTTCCAGCATCCTGGCGAACTTCGCGCCCACGGCCTTGTTGCCATAGACCGAGCAGCGGTTCAGCGGCCCCTTCCACCCCGCCTGGCGGCAGGCGGCGCGATAGAACTGGTACTCGTAGATGCGGGCCAGGAAGTAGCGGGCATAGGGCACGGACGTGGCCACGTGGTTCTTGGCACCCGGGTCGAAGGCATCGGCGGGCCGCGGCCCCGGCGGGACCAGGCCCTGATATTGCTTCACCAGCGCCCACCAGGCGTCGTTGTAGTGGTCCGGCGTCACCTGGCCGGAGAACACCTCCCAGCGCCACTTGTCCACCATCAGGCCGAAGGGCAGGAACGCGACCCCGTCCATGGCCACCCGCAGCAGGTAGGGAATGTCCGCCTCCGGCCCCGGCACGGTGTCGATGAGGCCGAGCTGCTTCAGATAGCCGGGGGTCAGCGCGTTCAGACCGGCAAAGTCGCCGATGGCCTCGTGGAAGCCGTCATTGGCCCCGTTCTCGAACAGGAAGGGCTGGTCCTTGTAGGCCCGCTGATAGAGGTTGTGGCCCAGCTCGTGGTGCACGGTGAAGAAGTCGTCCGCGTTCACATGGACGCAGGCCTTCAGGCGGATGTCGTCCTTGTTGTCCACGTCCCAGGCGGAGGCGTGGCACTGCACTTCCCGGTCCTGCGGGCGCACGATCATCGACCGCTCCCAGAAGGTCTTCGGCCAGGGATCGAAGCCGAGCGAGATGTAGAAGTTCTCCGCCGTCTTGACCATCTTCACTGGGTCATAGCCATGGGATTCCAGGGACTTGGTCAGGTCATAGCCCATGCCCGGGCTGTTGGCGGGGGCGACCACGTCATGGATGTTGCCCCACTGCTGGCCCCACATGTTGCCGGTCAGGTCCTCGCGGATCGGGCCGGTCCTGGGCTGGACCTGGTCGCCATAGCGGGCGTTGAGCCGGGCGCGGACGAAGCAGTGCAGGTTCTGGTAGAGGGGCTTCACCTGGCCCCACAGCCGGTCGGTCAGGGCGGCGAATTCCTCCGGCGTCATGTCGTAGCCGGAGCGCCACAGGGCCCCGGAATCCGCATAGCCCACATTGCGTGCGCCCTCGTTGGCCAGGGCGGTCAGGCGCACATAGTCGGCCTTCATGGCGGGAGAGACCAGCCGCCACTTCTCCCACACCTCCTTCGCCTTGGCCGGGTCGCGGGTGGAGGCCAGCACGTCCTCCAGGTCCTCCAGGTGCAGGGTCTTGCCGTCCACCGTCGCCGTGCCGGAGGAATAGAGGGTGGCGAGCCTTGCCTCGATGTCCGCCATCTCCTGCGCGGCGCCCGGCCGGTCGGGGGCGGCCAGCACCAGGCCGTTCTTCAGGAGCATCAGCTTGCGCCGGGTCACCGGGTCGGTGGCCACCCCGTCGAACCGCGCGGCCTCTTTGGCATAGCGGGTGGACATGTCGGACAGTTCCGCCCCGGCCTTGGCGGTGAGGTAGTTGGTGTCCGGGGTGATGTAGGTTTCCTGCACCCAGTCCGCCTCCTGGGCGTAGACGCTTTCCTCCGCCAGGGCCTTTTCCGCAGCGGCGACGAAGGCCACGGCCTCGGCCGGGGTCGGTTTGGCAGCGGCGGCAGCGGGGGACGGAGCCGGGGCCGTCTGGGCCTGGGCGGCGGTGCCGATCAACAGGGCGGCGGCGGAGGCGGCGGACAGCAACAGGCGGGTCAAGGGGATCTCCGGGTCGGTTCGGGCAGGGGCGCAGTCGATGCGGTTCCGCAGGGCGCGTCAAGCCGTCTTGCCGGGTGTTCCCCCCCGGATACGCTTGCGATCCCCGCGACGACACCGCAAGCTGTCGCCCTGGTTCGGGGGAGACTCGCATGTCATTCGCAAAGCTTTCAGTCGCGGTCGCGGCGGTGTTCACCCTGGCGATGGCCGGTGCCGCCCGGGCCGACTCCCCGCCCGCGGGGCCGAGCTTCCGGGTGAGCTTCCCCACCACCGCCGCGGCCCAGGCCCAGGACGGCCGGGTGATCCTGCTGATCAGCCGCGACCTGACCCGGGAACCGAAGAGCCACGTCGCCCCCAATGCGCCCCTCGATGCCCCCTACATGTTCGGCCTGACGGTGGACGGCCTCGCCCCCGGGGCCCCGGCGGTGCTGGACGACACGGCCTTCGGCTGGCCCTCGCGCACCCTGTCCGGCCTGCCGGAGGGGGACTACCTCGTGCAGGCCGTTCTGAACCGCTACGAGACCTTCCACCTGGCCGACGGTCGGGTGCTGAAGCTGCCCCCGGACAAGGGGGAGGGCCAGCAGTGGCAGTCGAAGCCCGGCAACTTCTATTCCAGGCCGGTGAAGCTGCACATCGATCCGGCCCATCCGCAGGCGGTGAGCCTCAGCCTCGACCAGGTGATCCCGCCCATCGCCCGCAAGACCGACACCGAATTCGTCCGCCATGTGCGGATCAAGAGCGCGCTCTTGTCGAAGTTCTGGGGCCGGGACACCTATATCGCCGCCCATGTGCTGCTGCCGGCGGGCTTCGACAGCCATCCGCAGGCCCACTACCCGCTGATGGTCTTCCACGGCCACTTCCCGGACGACATTTCCGAGTTCCGCACCACCCCGCCGGACCCGAACCTCAAGCCCGTCTATTCCCCGCGCTTCCACCTCGAGGGCTATAACCGTATCGAGCAGCAGGAGGCCTATGCCTTCTATCAGAAGTGGATCTCCAAGGACTTCCCCCGCTATCTGGTGATCGAGGTGGAGCACCCGACCCCCTATTTCGACGACAGCTATGCGGTGAACTCCGCCAATCTCGGCCCCTATGGCGATGCCATCAACAAGGAGCTGATCCCCGAGATCGAGAAGCGGTTCCGCGGCCTCGGCCAGGGATGGGCGCGGTTCACCTATGGCGGCTCCACGGGCGGGTGGGAGGCGCTGGCCACCCAGGTCTTCTATCCGGACATGTACAACGGGGCCTTCGCCGCCTGTCCGGACCCCATCGACTTCCGGGCCTATACCCTCATCAACCTCTATGACGACGACAATGCCTATGTGCTGAAGGGCGAGGCCTCCAGCGTGGAGCGGCCGGGCTTCCGCAACTATCTGGGGGAGGTCACCGGTACCCAGCGGGACATGAACTACATTGAGCTGGTGCAGGGCGACCACGGCCGCTCCGGCCAGCAGTACGACATCTGGGCGGCGGTGTTCGGCCCCCCCGGCGCGGACGGCTATCCGAGGCCCGTGTTGGACAAGCTGACCGGCAAGATCGACAAGGAGACGGTGGCCTACTGGCACGACCACTACGACCTGTCGGCCATCATCGCCCGGGACTGGCCGACGCTCGCCCCCCGGCTGCAGGGCAAGATCCACGTCTATGTGGGCAATGGCGACAACTACTATCTGACGGACAGCGTCTATTTCGCCCAGGAGCGGCTGGAGTCCCTCAAGCCCGCCTATGGGGGCGA
>CAISEP010000016.1 GCA_903884425.1 uncultured Caulobacterales bacterium
GTCCGTGGACCCGGCGGAGATTTCCGTGTCCGGGTCGAAATTGGCGTAGCTGTGGTCCCCCGTGGGCAGCTTCACCCCGGCGATGAGGCCGAGGCTCATGTCCTTCGACAGGCCGGTATAGGTGGTGGTGAGGCGCACATCCCCCAGGGCCGCGTGGTTGAAGGTGGCGATGCCGTCCCCGGTATCGGTGGTGAAGGTCCGGCTCCAGAACGGCACCTGGGCGGTGACGGTCCAGTCCCGGGCGATCCGGTACTGTCCGCCGACAGTGAGGAAGTCGGTCTTGATCTTCTTGTCGGCGTTGTTGTCGGCGGGTGCGCTGGAGCCGCTGCTCCAGTTCCGGGACTGGTCCATGTAGTCGTACTCGACGAACAGGGTGCCGTTGGTCCCGTCCGGCATCAGGTTGCCGGCGCCGACGGAGAACACCCCGCAACCGCAGGCGCAGGCCAGGGCCGCGTTCGGCGCGAGGGAGACAGTGGCCGTGACGAGGCCAAGCGCAGCGGCCAGGGCGGGCCGGAGGGTGAGTGCGGTCATGTGCGGAAATCCTTCCTGTGAGACTCTGACGGACAGCCGCCGAAGCGCACGCGGCACACCGGCGGGTCGTGTGGCGAGGTCAGTTCACAGGTGGATGGGAGGTCCGGTCGCAGGGGGTGGAGGGGCCGCGAGGCCCCGGCCGGGGGTCAGGTCGGGCCGACGGAAGGGCGCGACCTCGGCGACGGCGGTGGTCCAGGGCAGGACCGCCGGGCCGTCGGGGGCCGGGGCCGCCAGATGGGCCGCGGCAAAGACGCAGACCGTGTCGCCCTTGTGCAGGTCGGAGGCCGGCTTCCCGCCCGGATCGCCGGGGGCGGCCGCATGTCCGGTGCAGATCACCAGCTGCGGGCCGTGATCCTGCGCCACCATGTAGCCGGCGGGGATGGCCGCGCGCAGGCACACGGCGAGAAACGCCAGGACGAGGCCTGCGTTCCATGACCGAGCAAGTGTGCTTCGCCAACCCATGGGCTCGTGCTTAACCCTTCCGGACCACCGTGACAATCAGCGGCCGACCGGTGGGGCCTTGGCGGGCAGATCCCGGCGGTCGTTATTGGTCCGGTCGTATTCCTCGACGATGTCCTTCGGGGGATCCTGCCAGCTGGCCCACGGCAGGTCCCGGTGCCGGGCCTCGGACCAGCGCTCCAGCCACGCCACCCCGTCGTGACCCACATAGGGATCGCCGAGGCGATAGACCGGGTCCGCCATGGCCTGGTCCAGGCGCACGGGCTTCAGGTGCCGCCGCTTGAGGATGTCGGCCAGGTCGTCGATGCAGTCGGCATTGAGCCGGGTGGCATGCAGCAGCATGACATAGGCGATCTGGCGACCGAACAGGGCCGTCGAGGCGCTCTGGTACCAGGCGATGGTCCGCTCCGTATAGGCCAGGTACTGGCGGCGGATGCGCAGGCGCCGCGCCTCGTCGTGTCGGGACAGGGCGTCGTCATAGGGTTCGGCGAATTCCCAGTCGTCGGCATCGATGGTCACCGGCGCCACGCGATAGCCGTGGGCCTCCAGCCAGCGATTGATCTCCAGCTTCACCGCCTCGGGAAAGCCCGTCTCCAGATAGGGATGGCGGAACCAGGACAGGGACCGGTGGCGGGCCGCCAGCAGGCCCCGGGTCACCGGCTCCCCCCGGGCGATGTCGGCGATGTAGCCCGCCGCCCCCAGCTCGTCGGGGGAGTCATGGCTGAAGGTGTGGTTGCCGAGGTCGAAGCCCGCATCCAGCCACTTCTGCAGGTTGGCGATCTGCTGCGGGCGGTCGATCATGTCGAGCTTGCTCTCGTTGACGAAGCCCGTGGCCGGCATGTGGTGGCGCTTCAGCCCCCGCAGCAGCATGTCGTTGAGATAGTTCAGATAGGGTTGGTCCGGCACGAGGCTGAGCCCCGGCAGGTCGTCGAAGGTCAGGGCCACCCGACCCTCCTCGGCCCGGGCGACGGCTCCGGATGCCAGAACCCCGCAGAAGACAAGGGCGATGAGTGCCATGGCCCAGCGCCGCGCGTCCCGTAATACTGTCCTGCCCGTGGCCCGCACCCGCTGTCCCTCCCCTCGGTCCGCCGGGAATGCCGGGATCGCGCCCCCGCTGCAAGCCCCCGGAGGAACGCGGACGAGAGATTGTCCGCAACTTTTCCTTTCGCCCTTCGGCGGGAACTATTAGCATGATACATGTCAATTACGGGAACCACCTTCGCCATGCGCCGATCTGTCCTCCGCCCCCTCGCCGCCCTGGCCGCCCTGGCGGGTCTTGCCGCCGCTACCGCCGCCCCGGCGCAGCCCGTCGGCCTGATCGCGGGCTTCTTCGAGAAGGGCGTGGAGGCGCGGCTGAAGGCCCCGCTGTCGAAGACGGACCTGTTCGACGCCAATGCCCTGCGGGTGGTGCTGTGCGGTACTGGCTCCCCCATGCCGGACCCGGCCCGGGCCCGGGCCTGCACGGCGGTGATCGTCAAGGGCAGGGCCTATCTGGTGGATACCGGCCCCGGGGCGGTGAACACCCTGCAGCTGATGGGCTTTCCCCTGGACCGGATCGCGGGCGTCTTCCTGACCCACTTCCACTCCGACCATATCGGCGACCTGGGGGAGCTCAGGATGCAGTCCTGGGTGTCCGGGCGCACGGCCCCCCTGCCGGTCTACGGGCCGCAGGGGGTCGACCGGGTGGTCGGCGGGTTCAATGCCGCCTATGCCCTGGATGACGACTACCGCACCGTGCACCACGGGGAGAGCTACATGCCCCACGGGGCGGCGGCGCTGGCGGCCCACGGCTTCGACCTGGGCGAGGCGGACGGCCGGGTGGTCTACCGGGATGCGGACGTCACCGTCACTGCCTTCCGGGTGAACCACGACCCGATCAAGCCCGCCGTGGGCTACCGGTTCGAGTCCGGCGGTCGTTCCGTCGTCGTGTCGGGGGATACCGCGCCCACGCCCAACCTCGTCAAATGGTCCCACGGGGCCGACGTCCTGGTGCACGAGGCCCTGTCCGCCCGCATGGTGGGGATCATCAGCCGGGCGTCTGCCGCGGCGGGTCTCGACCGCCAGGCCAAGATGGTCCGGGACACCCTGAACTATCACACCGACCCGGTGGACTCCGCCAGGGAAGCCAACGAGGCCGGTGTGGGCCTGCTGGTCTACAGCCACCTGGCCCCCGGCCTGCCGCAACCGGCGCTGGAGAAGCTTTTCACCGACGGGGTCGCCGCCGTCCGCGATCCCAAGGGCTGGGTGGTGGGCTTCGACGGCCTGCGGGTGGACCTGCCCTATGCCGGGGGCGCGCCCATCCAGTCGAAGGTCGCCATCCTCGGCCGTTGACGTGCTGCCCCCCGCGGGCAAGGCTGGGGGCGTGCAGGCCTGAACCGGACATGAGTGCGGAGGGCCCTGACCCAGAGAGGAATAAAGCTTCATGTTTTCGCACGTGATCGTCGGCACCAATGACTTGGCCCGCGCCCGCAAGTTCTATGACGCCACCATGGGGGCGCTGGGCTATGGCCCCGCCATGGATGGCGGTCACCGCTTCTTCTATCTGAGCCCCAATGGCGCGTTCGGCGTCACCACCCCCATCAACGGGGAGCCGGCCACCACCTCCAACGGTGCCACCCTGGGCTTTGCCGTCACCTCGCCGGAACAGGCGAACGCCTGGCACGCGGCCGGGGTCGCCGCCGGCGGCACCGCCTGCGAGGATCCGCCGGGCATCCGCGACGGCGGCATGGGCAAGCTCTACCTCGCCTATCTGCGCGATCCGGACGGCAACAAGCTCTGCGCCTTCCTGCGCATGTAGTCGGGCGTCGACGCGACGGGGCGCCTTGCCGCGATCCCCGTCGCGTCGCACTCTGCCGGGGCTCAGACGACCGATCCGGGTCGCGCCGCCACGGGAAGACGCCATGACCGCCCTGCATTTCCAGTCCGCCGCCGCCCTCGCCCGGTCCATCCGCGACGGATCGCTGACCGCCCGCGCCGCGCTGGAGCACTTCCTCGACCGGATCGACCGGCTGAACGGGCCGATCAATGCGGTGATCCACCAGGATCGGGAGGGCGCGCGGGCCAGCGCCGATGCCGCCGATGCCGCCCGGGCCGCCGGGGCGGCGCTGGGCCCCCTGCACGGGGTGCCGATGACGGTGAAGGAAAGCTATCAGGTGCGGGGCACGCCGACGACCTTCGGCATTCCCTTGTTCCGCGACAATGTCACCGACCGGGACGCCGTGGCGGTCCAGCGGCTGACGGCGGCGGGGGCCAACATCTTCGGCAAGACCAATGTCCCGATCCGGCTGGCGGATTTCCAGAGCTACAACGACATCTACGGCGTCACCGGCAATCCGTGGGACCTGGGCCGCACCCCCGGCGGGTCCTCCGGCGGGTCGGCGGCGGCCCTGGCGGCAGGCCTGACCGGCCTGGAGATCGGCAGCGACATCGGCGGGTCGATCCGCAACCCGGCCCATTTCTGCGGCGTGTTCGGGCACAAGCCCACCTTTGGCCTGTGCCCCACCCGCTGGCATTCCCTGGACGACAGCGTGGCCGCGTCCGACATCTCCGTCATCGGGCCCCTGGCGCGCTCCGCCGAGGATCTGGAGACCGCCCTGCAGCTGATGGCCGGGCCGGACGAGATCGACCTGCCGGGCCTGGCCATCGACCTGCCCCGCCTGACCGGGCCGGTGTCGGGGCTCCGGATCGGGCTCTGGATGTCCGATCCGTCCTGTCCCACCTCCCGGGCCGTGGGCGACCGCATCCAGGCCGTGGCCGACGCCCTCGGACGGGCGGGTGCCCGGGTGGACGAGCGGGCGCGGCCGGCCCTCGATCCGGCGCGCAGCCACGAGATCTATTCGGCCCTGCTGCAGGCGGCCATGGCCGCGCGCCTGCCCGACGAGGTGTTCTCGAAGCGGCTGGAGGTGGCGGCGCGTCCGGACTCCGAGACCGACGTCAATGCCATCATCGCCCGGGCCGAGACCATGCGCCACCGCACCTGGGGCCAGCTGCACGAAGCCCGGACCCGCCTGCGCTGGGCCTGGAAGGCCTACTTCCAGGAGGTGGACTTCCTGATCACCCCGGTCATGCCCGTGACCGCCTTTCCCCACCAGCACGGGCCGGAGGGATCGCGGACGGTGGAGATCGACGGACAGGCCCACCCCTATTACTGCCAGACCTTCTGGGCGGGGCTGACCAGCGTGGCGCACCTGCCCTCCACCGTCATTCCGGCGGGGGTGGCCGTGGACGGCCTGCCGGTGGGCCTGCAGATCGTCGGTCCGGCCTATTCGGACCTGCGCACCATCGGCCTGGCCTCCCGGCTCGAATCGATGGGCTTTGCCTTCACCCCGCCCCCGGCCCTGGCCGGTTGATGCGCAGGGGCCGAGCTGAAACATCGGGCCACCGCCATGAAACCTGCCCAATATGAGCCCAGACCGGCCGGATCGTGAACAAAATTTACGATTTCTCAGCCCCGGGGGATTGAAACTCACAAGTGTTCGATGACTGAATCCTAGTGATAATGACTTTCCGTTCGCGGCCTGAAAGGGCTGCGAACGGTTTTTTCTTCTTTCAGATCTCGATCAGACGGCAAGAATGTCCACAGGTTCTGAAATTCCTTTTCGAATTGCCTGCCCACACTGCGGAAACAGGGTGGAGTGCACCCGGCGCGGCCTCCACGTCCAGAACCGGATCCTGTGCCGCTGCAACCGGGCGTTCTACTGCGATCCGGAGACCCGGCAGGTCCATGCCGATCCCCCGCCGGCCAATACCTTCGAACTGGACTGACGACCGGGGCGGACCGGCCAGCCCGCAAGGATGGCCGGGTCCTGCGGAATGCACTAGACTCCGGGAAGGGTCGTCGTCGGCCGCCGGGGTTCGACCCGGACCCGCGACGTTTTCGGGAACGGGGGTCTCCCATGCTCATACTGGTTGCCGGCATCCTGCTGTTTCTGGGTGCGCACGTCTTCACCACCCTGCGCACCGCGCGGGACGGCCTGATCACAAGGCTCGGGCCCGGTCCGTACAAGGGCCTGCACTCCCTGGTCTCCCTGGTGGGGTTCGGACTGATCATCTACGGGTTCGGCCAGTACCGCGCCGGCGGCCTGATCCCGGTCTGGACGCCGCCGGTCTGGGCCCGGCACGTCACCCTCCCCCTCATGTGGCTGGCCTTCGTCTCCCTGGGGGCCATGGGACCCACCCCCGGCCTGATCCGCGGCCTGCTGCGCCATCCCATGCTGGTGGCCATCAAGATCTGGGCGCTGGCCCACCTGCTGGTGAACGGAGACGCGGGGGGCATGCTGCTGTTCGGCAGCTTCCTCGCCTTTGCCGTCTATGACCGGATTTCCGTCAAGCGCCGGGGCGATCCCGGGGCACCGCGGCATCCGGGCCTGGGGGTCGGGGACGGCATCGCCCTGGGGGTCGGCACCCTCGCCTATGTGGGGATGGTCATCGGCCACAGGTGGATCATCGGCGTCAGCGTCTTCGGCGGCTGACCTCGGCTGACCCCGGTCGATCCCGCCGCGCCTAGGCCACCCGGCGATAGGCGAGGTTGCGGGCCAGCCAGCAGCCCACCGTGATCTCCACCCCCCGGCCGGTGCCGTCCCGGCGCACGGCAAGGGTCCAGTCCCCCGGCGGCGTGTGATCCAGCGCCCGGGGACAGGGCAGGGCCCAGACATCGGCGGCCACGGGGGCCAGCTGCTCCATCCGCCCGCGGCCCAGGGCCCCGGAAAAGGCGCCGTAGAGGGCCCCGCCGGCATCGGCGAGGGTCAGGCCCGCGTCCAGCGCCTCGCAGTGATAGAGTCCGGCCACGTCCAGCCGCCCCGGCCCCTGCGGCAGGGGCGTCAGCCGGGAGCGCAGATGGTCCCCCGCCCGCTCCAGCCGAAGCCCGCCGCCCTCCGGGACCAGGGCCATGCCGGGACTGGAGGCGCTGCCGTCGGGCTGGAGATCGAGGACCTCCGGCGAATGGCCGAACATCACCCGCACCTGCCCCGGTCCCGCCGCCTCGGCGCGGAGGGCGAGCCCGGTCTCCGGCTCGTGCCAGGCACCCAGCCAGACGGGCGGCGGGGCCTCCGGCCGCGGGGGCGCGGGGGCGGCGTCGAGCACGGCATCCACCACCGCGGCTACGGCCAGGTGCGCCGGGGACAGGTGGTTCAGCAGCACCACCACCGACAGGCGTTCCGCCGGCAGGTGGATTCGGTTGCTCCGCCACCCGCGCAGGGCCCCGCCATGGGCGGTGAAGGCCCGGCCGCGATCCACCCCCCGGGCGAGGCCATAGCCGTAGGACGCCGTCGCCCCGTCGGCAAAGCTCACCGGCGCGGATATCCGGCCATGGAGGCTGTCGGGATCGTCCCGGGTGGCGTCGATGTACCGCTCCCAGGCGATCATGTCGTCCAGCGAGGCCCCCAGACCGGCATCCCCGGTCCACAGGATGCGGTTCTCCGCCGGGCGGAAGCCCGTGGCGACACTGCCTTCATAGCCTTCGGACCCGTCGGGCATGGCCCGGGTGTCGGCGGCGAGGAAGGCGGTCTCCATCCCCACCCGGTCGAAGATGCGGGTGCGCAGGATCTCGGCGAAGGACCGGCCCGTCCGGCCTTCCAGGGCGTCGGAGAGGATGCGGAAATTGTTGTTGCTGTAGGAGAACCGCGTGCCCGGCGCGAACTGCAGGTCGCGGGTCGCACCGATCACCAGCCGGGACTCGTGGTCGCCGAAGGGGGACTCCGCCGGGGCCCCCAGCAGCATGGCCACCGCCCAGTAGTCCCGCAGGCCCGACTGGTTGTGCGCCAGGTGCGCGGCAGCGGGTGCGGGTCCCTCCAGCCGGGGCAGCTGGGCGCGGACGGCCTCGTCCAGCGCCGCCGGGTCCGGGACCGCGTCCAGCATCGCCGCGCAGGTGAACTGCTTGGTGATGGAGCACATGCGGAACAGGGACCTGGGCGTGAAGGGGATGCGCAGCTCGGCATTGGCAAAGCCCCAGGCGTGGCGCACCAGCACCTGGCCGTCCTTCACCACGGCAACGGCCCCGCCGGGCCCGGGATAGGCCTGCGGCAGGTCGGCGATGACACGATCGAGGCGGGCGGACAGGGTCGGGCTCACGGCAGGGCTCCGGATGGGGACACGCCGCGAGCTTAGGCCGGGATCGGCGGCGACGGAACCTGTCCCGGGGCGGCCGGGGCGGATCGGGGGCCCGAAACGACACTGCGGACGGGCCCTTAGACCCGTCCGCAGCGGTTGGTCCGTCCCTCGGGAGGGGTTGTCAGGACAGGAAGGCCCCGCGACCGGCCCCGCCGACCGCGACCTGGGTGGCGGCAGGAATGGCCGCCGTGGCCGGGGCATCCATCACCTTCTTGAAGGCGGTGCGGAACTTGGCCATGTCGTCCGGCGTGCCGACGCTGACCCGGACGGCGTTCGGCCACACCGGCCAGACCCGGCCGATATAGACGTTCTGCGCCTGCAGGGCGGCGATCACCGAATGGGCATCGCGGCCGGTCTGGATCATGAAGCAGTTGGACTTGGGCTCGCCCACCAGCTTGTAGCCATTGGCCTTCAGCCAGGCGAAGGTCTCGTTGCGGGTGTCCGCCAGCCACTTCTTGCGGGCGGGGATCAGGTCCGGGTCGGTGATCGAGGCATGGGCCGCGGCCAGCGCCGTCACCGGCATCTGGTTCTGCAGATAGGGCTCGAGCTTGGCCAGCAGGTCCGGACGGCCCATGGCGATGCCGCAGCGGATGCCCGCCATGCCGTAGATCTTGGAGAAGGTCCGCAGGATGATCAGTTCCTTGCCGGCGGCGACCATGTCCACCACCGACTGCTCGTCGGACAGGTGGATATAGGCCTCGTCCACCAGCAGCAGGGAGCCCGCGGGCTTGTTCTCCAGCGCCCAGAGGATGTCCTCCCGGGGGGTGATGGTGCCGGTCGGGTTGTTGGGGTTGCAGATGTAGATGACCCCGGCAGACGGATCGGCGGCCACCATGGCCTTCACGTCATGGCCGATGGCGGCGGTCAGGGGCACCTTGTGCACCGGCGCCTTGGTGACGGCGGCGGCCACCACCGGCGACTCGTAGGACGGATCGGCGGTCACCAGGCTGCGGGTGGGGGATGTGTAGGCCAGCACTGTGTAGTGCAGCGGCTCCGACGACCCGGCATAGACGGCCACGTTCTCCGGCTTCAGGCCGTGCTGCGCGGCATAGGTGTTGACGAAGGTCGCCTGGATGCCCGTGCGGTCATAGCGTCCGCCGAGGGGGGCGATCTTGGTGATGGCCTCCAGCGCGGCCTTGCTCGGCCCGAGGGGGTTTTCGTTGGCGTTGATGATCACCGCATCCGGCGGCAGCACGCCCATGCGCTGGGAGGCCAGCTTGGCGTGGGCCAGGGTGGCCTCGGTCATGATCGGGGCGGCCGCGGCAACCGCGGTGCTCCACAGGAAGGCCCGGCGACCGAGGGTCGAGGGATCGGAGGCGGTGTCAGTCATGATCTTGTCCTCAGCATCTGAAACAGGCTCGTCGAATCCGCCGATGGCCCGGGCGTCGTCACCGTCACCCCGGGGGCCAGGCAGAGACCGGGACATCCCCGGTGCCGCTCGCGATCCGACCGGTCCCTGAGCATCCTGCGGATTCCCCCTCCACGCAACCGATCCTGCGCCCCGGTGATCGACGGCGAAGGGAAGTCGCCCGCTTTTCATGCACCCGGCCCGCCGGATGACCGATCGGTTGCCGTGTCTGCCCCCGGATTGGGCAGGCGGCGGGGGCGGGCCTCAGTGGCGGGGGGCGGGGTCGTCGCGCAGGCTCGCCACATAGGCGCGGACGAGCGCCAGCCCCTCCGCATGGACCAGGCTGCGGCCCAGCTGCGGCATCATCACCCCGGGCTCCGTCGAGGCCATGCGGTAGACCAGGATGGAGTGATCCGGGTCCCCCGGCGCAATGGCGAAGGAGAGGCCGCCGGACGCCCGGCCCGCCGCCACCGGCCGCTTGCCCACGCCCACGGCCGACATGTCCTTCTGTTCCAGCTCGAGATAGAGGCCGCTGTTGCTGGCAAAGCCCTGCGGGTTGTGGCAGTGGCCGCAGTTGCCGTCGAGATAGGCCCGCACCCGGTCCGCCAGGGGCTCGGCCGGATCGTCCCAGACGGCGGTGCGCGGCACGGCGGCAGGGGCGGGGGCCCCGGCGAGGACCCCCAGGCGGCTCAGCCGGGCAAGCTGGTTCTCGCCCCCCGGGACCGCCTCGAGGGGGCCGTTGAGATTGCGCGCCTTGGGACCGATGGGCGACAGCCGACCCTCGACGCTGTGGCAGGTCTTGCACTGGTTCACGTTGGGCACGCCGTAGTCGATGTCCAGCGCCTGCCCGGCCCGGTCGATCACATGGACCGGGAGGCGCGCCCCTGCCCGCTTCAGCACCGCATCGGTCCCGGCGGCGTTCCAGACATAGGTGCTGGCCGCCCATCCGTCTGGCTTGCGGATCAGGAGGCGGGTCTCCACCGGGTGCACCCCAACCGTCGGCCGACGCAGGTCCGCCGGATAGCTGAAGGTCTTGACCAGCACGCTGCCCACCGGAAAGTCCGGCAGCCCGGCCCCGGCATAGCGCAGCTGCGTGCCCGGCGGCACGTAGAGCCAGCGGGACTTCAGGGCATAGTCGGTGAACAGGGGCGTGTTCAGGCTGTAGGGGACGAGCCCCGGGGCCGGGGTCCGCGCCTCCCCGCCGACGAACAGGTGATAGGCCGACAGCGTCGGGGCCGGGTCCGGCTGCATCAGCCGCGCCGTATCGATCCCCTCGCCCCCCGACAGGGCCGCAAGACCGCCCATCACCGCGGCGGCGAGGCCGCCCAGCAGGCCATTGAGCAGACCGGCCAGACCGGCCCCCGTACCCGTCATCGCCCGGACGATCCGGAGGACCGGCGATCCCCCATCCAGCCGGGCAGCTCCACCGGCGGCGGGGCGGGCAGCTTCAGCTCGGCCCCGAGACTGGGGGTGACCGCCGGGTTGGCGGAGGTGACCGGCGTGCCCTGGAGCCGGAGCTGCAGATTGACCACCGGCCCGTCCAGCAGGCTCAGCCGCACGACGTCGGTGGAGTCCGCGCCGTCGGCCTGGCGGTAGCGGGTCACCCCGTCCCAGAAGGTGGGCGGGATCGATCCGCCGAGGATCTTCGCCAGGATCGGCCCCCCGTCGAACTTCGGGGCAAAGCCGTTGTGTCCCAGGTGGTTGTCATGGCTCGACACGTCCCGGGGCAGGGGATTGTAGGTCGGGTCCTTGAAGGCGTTGAGATAGGCCACCAGCAGGATGCCTGCACTGGCATTGCCGTCCACCACATTGTCGAACAGGTGCACGTCCCGGTTGGCCATGACCATCAGCCCGGTGCCGGTGGGAACCGCGGCGACGATGTTGCCCTTCGGCGCGAAGTTCGGCGTGTCGTTGTCGACCACGCGATTGTGGAACACCCGGATGCCGTGACCGCCCATCTGCGGCAGGCCTGGCAGGTCGAACACCAGTATGCCCCCGGCATTGTGGGTGGACAGGTTGTCGTGCACGTCGGCGTGGTAGCAGTTCTCGATCTCGATCCCGGCCACGTTGAAGCTGGCTTCGCTGTCACGGACCACGATCTCCTGGGACTGGCCCACATAGATGCCCGCGTCCGACGCTCCGCTGACCCGCACCCTGTCGATCAGCACGTGCTTCGACGACACCGGATAGACCCCGTAGGCGCCGTTGGTCTCCTTCGGTCCGCCGGTCCATTCCACCCGCAGGTTGCGGAAGACGATGCCGTCCACCCCCTTGGCCTTGATGCCGTTGCCCTTGGCGTTCTCCACGGCCAGGCCTTCCACCACCGCATGGTCGCCGGTGATCAGGAAGCCGTCGGCGCCGGCCGTCTGGTGATCGAAGGCCAGCACCGTCCGGTCGGGCCCGGCCCCGGTCACCGTCACGCCGGGCTGGTCGAGGGACAGGCTGTCCGCCAGGTCGAAGCGTCCGGGCCCCAGCCGCACCACATCCCCGGCCCGGGCATCGATCAGGGCGGTCTGCAGGCGTTCCTGGGCGTCGGCACCGGCCTCCACCTGCAGGGTTCGCGCCTGCGCGGCGGTGGTCCAGACGAGGCCCGCGGCCAGCACCGGCAGGAGGGCTGTGGTGCGCAGAAGGTGGGACATGGGAAGACCTCGGGTCTGGACCGGACGGGGCCGGCGCGTCCACCCCATCGAACCGGGGTGCCGGGCCGGTGTCAACCGGCCGCGGGACCGGCGGCCAGCACCGTGTCGATCAGCCGCTCCTCCACCTCCGTCAGGGACGAGCGCCGCCCCGGACGCCGGCCGGTCTCGCGGATGCCGTTGACGGCATAGACCAGCGTCCGGCCGTCCCGCCGGTTCCAGAACAGGCCCGTCAGCCAGCCATAGGCATCCCCCAGATGTCCCTGCCAATCGGGGGAGTCCGCCCCGAAGAAGGCGTCGCCATCCGCGGGCCCGCGGCCCTGGGGAAGCTCCATGGCCAGACCATAGGCCTTGAACAGGCCGCTCACCCCCTCCCCCTCCGCCGTGTCGCCATTGGGGTGGGCGGGATCGAAGGTCCAGGCGGGGGTCTGCATCAGGTCCAGCGTTCCCGTCCCGATGATCCGCCGCCCGTCCAGGCGGCCGCCGTGCCGATAGAGGGCCGCCAGCCGGTCCATGTCCGACAGGCTCAGCCGCAGCCCGCCCTGCGGGGAGAACAGAAAGCCGTTGCGACCCAGCGCCAGGTCCGCCTCCGCCACTTCGGGACCGTCATGGGGCTGGGGGATCGCCGCATGGGGCCAGGGCGGGACCGTGCCGTCCACCTGGTCGGTCCAGCGCCCGTCCAGCCAGCGCAGGGCCGGGGCCGCCCGGGCCCGCTTCGCCGCGCTGACCCCGCTCCAGTTGTAGCCGGCATCGAGGCCCAGCGGCGCCAGCACGGTGCGGGTCATGTAGCGGTCGAACCGCTCGCCGGTCACCGCCTCCAGCATCTGGGCGATGAGGCAGAAGTTCACGTCGGCATAGGCAAACCACCGGCCCGGCGGATGCTGCGGCGGGCCGAACCAGGCCCCGCCGTCGAAATGCCGCCCGCCCGGCTCGAAGGCCTCCCGCAGGTCGTGACCCGCCGGAACCGGATAGGAGGGACCGTTGCGCAGGCCGCTGGTGTGGGACAGGAGGTGACGCACCGTGATCGGCTGGTCGGGAAAGGCCGGGTGCCGCAGCCGGAAGCCCAGCCGCGCACCCGCATCGTCGTCCAGGGCGATGCGCCCCTCCTCCAGAAGCCGCAGGAACCCCGTGGTCGCCACCATCTTGGAGACCGACGCCACCCGGAACGGATCGTCCAGGCGAAAGGGCGCGAAGCCGTCCTGTACGGAAGCCGCACGCCGCCGCCCCACCCCTTCGGCGAACAGGGTCCGCCCGTCGCCCCCGCGCAGGATGGCACCGGCGCTGACCACCCCGTCCGGCCCCTCGCTCAACAGGGAGGCCAGGGAGCGGTCCGGCGCAGCGGCGGCGGCCCGCCCCACCCGGGCACCGAGGCCGACAAGGCCGGACAGGGCCAGCATCAGGGTTCGCCGGTTCATCTCTCACCTCGACGGGGCCCGGCCTCCGGGACCGGCAGCGCGGGTGCCCCTGCCGACCCGACCGCCTCCGTCGAGCCTAGCGCAAACCCGGAAAAAGCCAGAGCCTGTTCCGGCACCTCACGACAGCCGGCGTTTGAGAGGAGAGACATCAATATGTTCTGAATTTATATTATTGTTACTCAATATTAAATATTAATTCTATATTAACGAGCAATAATAATAGTGTGACAATTTGCCCAATATACTTCCCTCGTCCGCGATGCGTTGATGCCGGTTCAGACCACATCTGGGGAAGGCCACATGCCGCGGACGCTCAAGCCGGGCCATCTCAGTCCCGAGCCGGACCGACCCGGCGGCGGGGGGCACCACCGGATGGTCGTGTGGGGACTGGTCGCCATGACCGTGGTCTCGTCGGTCTGGCTGATGTTCGGCGCGCCCATCTAGAAACGGGGCTGGCCGTTGCCGCCCACCGGCGCTAGACGGGGCCGCACGACCCTGCACCCCCCACCGGTCAGGGCGCAGAAGGACCGTCCCCATGGCCACATCGTCTATGCCCGCCCCCACCTATTCCCTCGGCGGCCGCCCGGTTGGGCGGATGGGCTATGGGGCCATGCAGCTGGCGGGGCCGGGGGTGTTCGGCCCGCCCCGGGACCGGGACGAGGCCCTGGCCGTGCTGCGCGCCGCCGTGGAGGCCGGGGTGAACCACATCGACACCAGCGACTTCTACGGCCCCCACGTCACCAACCACCTGATCCGCGAGGCACTGGCCCCCTATCCGGACGACCTGGTCATCGTCACCAAGGTGGGCGCGCGGCGGGGGGCGGATGCCTCCTGGAACCCGGCCTTCTCCCCGCAGGACCTGACGGCGGCGGTGCATGACAACCTGCGCCATCTGGGCGTGGACGCGCTGGACGTGGTCAATCTGCGGGCGATGTTCAGTCACCACGGACCGGCGGAAGGCTCCATCGAGGCCCCGCTCACGGTCCTGGCGGAGCTGCAGCGCCAGGGCCTGATCCGGCACATCGGCCTGTCCAACATCACCCCGGCCCAGCTGCGGGAGGGGCAGTCCATCTGCCCCATCGTCTGCGTGCAGAACCACTACAACATCGTCCACCGGGGGGACGACGCCCTGATCGACCAGCTGGCGGCCGAGGGCGTGGCCTATGTGCCCTTCTTCCCCCTGGGCGGATTTTCCCCGCTGCAGCACGAACGCCTCGACGCCGTGGCCGGTCGGCTGGGGGTCACGCCGATGCAGGCGGCCCTGGCCTGGCTGCTGCATCGCCGGCCGAACATCCTGCTGATCCCGGGCACCTCGTCCCTCGCCCACCTGCGGGAGAACCTGGCGGCGGCGAGCCTGTCCCTGACACCCCAGGACCTGGCGGAGCTGGACGCCGTGGGCCACCCGACGGCGGGCTGATCCCGCGCGCCGGGACGGCCGCCGGTCAGGGGCGATCCGGTGCCGAAAGATAGCCGGTGAGGGCCGCCGCCAGTCCCGGATCACTGACCGCGCTGAGGTGGTCGCCGGAGACGATCCGCACCTCCCCCGCCGGAAGCAGGGCGGCCAGGGCCTCGGCCGAGCCATTGTCCTGGTCCCGGTCGCCGCTGACCACCAGGGTCGGGGTCGGAAGGCCGCGGAGATCGTCCTCGGTCGTGGCCGCGAAGGAGGCCAGCACCCCCAGCAGGGCCCCCGGCTTCAGGCCCCGGGCGGCCATCATGGCCTGGATCACCCGGCCGGAGCGGGGATCGGCCGCGGCCTCCCCGTGGCGGATGCCGTCCTCGAACATGGCCGCCCGGGCCCCGGCCTGCATGATGCCGCTGTCGCCCATGCCGCCCAGCACCGCCCGTCCCGGCCGGGCCCCGCGGACCATCATCCGCACCGCCGTCCGCGCCCCCAGGGAATAGCCCACGAGGTCGTAGTCCGAGAACCCCAGATGGGCGATCAGGGCCGCCTGGTCCATGGCCAGGGTGTCCGGCTTCCAGAAGGCCAGGTCCTCCGGTGCCGCGGACGCCCCATGTCCGCGCAGGTCCGGCAGGATCACCTGCCGCCCCAGCGCCGCCACCGCCGCGGCCAGGCCCGGCGCGATCCAGTTGGACGGGCCATCGGCCAGGAAGCCGTGGATCATCAGGGTCGGCCGCCCCGTGCCCAGGGTGCGCCAGGCGATCGACTGGCCGTCGAAGCTCTCGAAGCGATGGATCTCGTCCATTCCGGTCTCCCTTGCCGCCGCGGCGCGACCTACCAGATCCGCACCCGGTCGGCGGGGGCGAGATAGAGGGCCTGGCCCGCCTTCACGTCGAAGGCATCGTACCAGCCGTCGAGATTGCGCACCGTCTGGGCCCGGTACGGGGCCGGGGCGTGCACGTCGGTCAGCACCTGCTGTCGCAGGGCCGGTTCCCGCGACTTGTTGCGCCAGCTCTGGGCAAAGGACAGGAAGAACTGCTGATCCCCCGTCAGACCGTCCAGCACCGGCGCGGCCTGGCCACCCAGGGACCGGTGGAAGGCGTCGAAGCTCGCCTGCAGCCCGGCCAGGTCGGCAATGTTCTCGCCCAGGGTCTGCTGGCCCTTGATCGCCAGGTCGGGGAAGGGCCGATAGGTGTCGAACTGCACCGCCAGCTGGTGGGTGGAGGCTTCGAAATGGGCGAAATCCTCCTTGGTCCACCAGTTGCGCAGGCGTCCCTGGTCGTCGAACAGGGCCCCGGTGCTGTCGAAGCTGTGGCTGATCTCGTGGCCGATGGTGGCCCCGACCCCGCCATAGTTAGCCGCAGCCGATGCCTGCGGATCGAAGAACGGTGGCTGCAGGATCGCGGCGGGGAAGTTCAGGGCATTCAGCACCGGCAGGTTCACGGCATTCACCGTCTGCGGGGTCATGAACCACTCGTCCCGGTCCACCGGCCGGTCGAGCTTGGCCAGCTCGCGGCGATAGGCGAACGCGCCCGCGCGCCAGGCATTGCCCAGGGCGTCCTTCGGATCGATCACCAGGGTCGAATAGTCCTGCCAGTGATCGGGATAGCCCACCCCCACCTTCAGGGCCCGCAGCTTGGCCTTGGCCGTGGCCTTGGTGGCGTCGCTCATCCACTCCAGATGGTCGATGCGGCGATCAAAGGCGGCGATCACGTTCTGCACCATGGCCTCGACCCGGGCCTTGGACTCCGGCGGAAAATAGCGGGCAGCATAGAGCTTGCCCACGGCATCTCCCAGGGCCCCGTTGGTCGCCCGCACCCCCCGCTTCCAGCGGGCCGCCAGCTGCGGCGTGCCGCTCAGCGTCTTGCCGTAGAAGTCGAAGCGCTCCTCCACGAAGGCCCGGGGCAGCAGGTCCGCGGACCGGTTCAGGAGGCCGTAGCTGAGATAGTCCCGCCACACCTTGATCGGGGTGCGCCCGGCAATGGCGGCCATCGCCGTCAGGGAGGCCGGCTGCCAGACCACGAACTCCCGCTGCCGGCCGAGACCGGCGGCGGCGAAATAGGCCTTCCAGTCCAGCCCCGGGGCTTTCGTTGCAAAGTCGGAGGCGGACCATTTGTTGTCGCCCTTGCGCACGTCCTCGTTCTCGTCGAGGGGGGGCTGGGCCGCGGCGATCTGCCGTTCCAGCGAGAGGATCGCGGTGGCCCGGGCCTCGGCATCGGCAAAGCCCGCCAGGCTCAGCACCCGGATGATGTGGGCGAGGTAGCGCTTGCGGATCGCCTCCATCCGCGGGCTGTCGGTGAGGTAGTAGTCCCGGCTCGGCATGCCCAGACCGCCCACCAGCAGGGTGGCCGAATAGCGGGTCGGCCGGTCGAGGTCGGCGGCCACCCAAAGGCCGAACAGGTTGGGGGTGTAGTAGTTGGTGTTGTTCAGCACATCCACGTCGGCCCGCAGGGTCCGGCCGAGCGCCGCGGCCAGCTGGTGGCGGGTGTGCACGGCGGCAATGGCGTCCAGGCGCGGCTTCAGGGGCGTCACGCCGCGGGCCTCGATGGTCGCCTCGTCCATGTAGGCGGCATAGTAGTCGGCGATCTTGCGGGTCTCCGAACCCGGCGCGGGGTCGGTCCTGGCCGCCTCCTGGATCAGGGCGGCGACCCGGCCCTCGGTCAGCTCCACCAGCTTGGCACCGGCTCCATAGCCCGACCGGTCCGCGGGAATGGCCGTGGCCCTGTCCCAGCCGCCATTGGCAAAGGCGAAGAAGTCATCCCCCGGGGCCACGGCCAGGTCCCGGCCGGCCAGGTCGAGGCCCGAGCTCCCGGTCGCGACCGGCGCGGCCGGGACCGGCGGGGCTACCGGAGTTTGGGAAAGGGCCGGACCGGCGACGGACAGGGCCAGGATCAGGGCGGCGAGGGGGTGTCTTTGCATGGGCTATCCGGTCAGGGTGCAGCGGGTCGGGTCGGGCGACACGCTACCGCCGGATGGGGAAATGGCAATCGGTGATCCGGCGCGGAACGGCTAGCGCGCCGTTTCCTTTTCCTTGGGCGCCGACACCCGGCGGGGCCGCGACTCCAGCTTCGGCTTGGGCAGCAGGCGGAAGCGGGACTGGCACCAGCCGAAATCGACGCCCACGTCGAGAAGGGCGTCCGACCGGCCGCAGGGACAGGCAAACTCCATCACCGACACCACCCGATAGGTCTCCCCCGCCCGCAGGGGCACGGGCCGACCAGTCACGTGGTTCGGCGCGGCATTGACGCACAGCACCAGATCATCCGGACCGAGGGCGTCGCTCATGGCCTCCATCTCTCCCGTTCGAAGCCGCCCGCAGGCAGCACCGTTCGCCCCGATCATACCGCGGCGCACGGGTCCCGCCAACGGCGATGAGGGGGCGCGGCCGCGCCTTTACTTGTGCGGCCGCCGGGCGGACAGTGGCCAGACACGGGGAGGCCGCCATGCGCTGGACACGACACCTGGGTGCGACGGCGGGAGCGGCCCTGGTGGTCCTGGCCACGGCAGCCCCCCTGGCCAGCGCCGTGGCAGGGTCCGACACCCCCGGCGCGGCCCTGCCCTCGGCCCCGGTCTGCCATCCGAAGGACGAGGCCGTCGAGGCCCCGCCAGGACCGGCGGAGGCCCTGCTGACCGGCTACGGGTCGGGCGGCTTTCCCATCACCACCCGCAGCGCCGAGGCCCAGGCCTATTTCAACAACGGCATGCAGCTTGCCCATGCCTTTGCCCACCGGGCGGCAGTGAGCGCCTTCAAGCGCGCCGAGGCCCTCGACCCCACCTGCGCCCTGTGCGTCTGGGGGGAGGCCTGGTCCCGCGGCCCGACCATCAATTTCGACATCACCCCGAAGGACGCGGCGGAACTGGCCGCCCTGGCCGACAGGGCCGCCCGGCTGGCAAGGGCCGGAACGGCGGACGAGCAGGCCCTGACGGCCGCCCTGCAGCACCGCTATCACGGGGGCGGAGGCAAGGGGCCGGGGGACCTGGCCTTCGCCGCCGCCATGGACGCCTATGCCCGGGCGCATCCGACGGACAACGAGGCCGCGGTGATCGCCGCGGATGCCTGGATGATCCCGGCGGCCCTGGGGAACAACCGCCGTCACCTGGACCGGGCGCGGGAATTGCTGCTGGCCACCCTGCAACGCGATCCCGACCATACCGGCGCGATCCACTTCTACATCCACGCCACGGAGATGGACGGGGTGGGGACGCTGGCCCTGCCCTGGGCGGTGAAGCTGCAGGCCGATGCGCCCCGGGCCAGCCATCTGGTGCACATGCCGTCCCACACCTACCTCTGGGCAGGCCGCTTCCGGATGGCAGAGCAGTCCAACATCGACGCGGTGAAGCTCGACCGGGCCAATGCGGCGCGGCTGAAGACCAGGGGGGGCGTGTTCGGGCTGATCTACCACGCCCACAACGTCCAGTTCGGCATGGCCGCGGCGCTGCTGTCCAACGATGCCCAGGGAGGCCTGTTCCTGGCGGCGGACGAGGTGGCGCGCGTGCCGGAGGTGAAGGCCGACGACGTCTACCAGCAGACGGTCCTCGGCACCGCCTATTTCGGCTATGGCCGCTTCGCTGACCTGGCAACGGTGAGGGCCCTGCCGGACCCCGGCCAGAGGCTGCCCCTGGATGCGGCCCTGCGCCAGTATGCCATCGGCGAGGCCGCCGCCCGGGTGGGGAACCTGGCCGCCCTGCACGGGGCGATCGACGGCATTCCCGAGGCACCGGTGCCCCTGCCCGGGGTCAAGGACCGGGACGACCGGTCCCAGGCCGCGGCCCTGCAGACCATCGCCCGGAACGTGCTGCTCGGCCGCGCGGCCATGCTGGAGCACCGCTATGCCGCCGCCGCGCGGGCCTATCGGGCCGCCGCGGAGGTGCAGGACGCCCATCTGGGCCAGTCCCGCGATCCGCCGGTCTGGTGGTATCCCGTCCGGCGCAGCCTGGCCGCGGCCCTGCTGGCCCAGGGCGACCGCGCCGGGGCCCGGCGGGAGGTGGCCACGGTCCTGACCTGGTGGCCCTATGATCCGGTGAGCCTGAAGCTGCTGGCCGATATCGAGGGCCCCGCCGATCCCGCCAACGGGACCCGGCTGCAGCAGGCCATGGCCAACTGGACCGGGGACATCACCACCCTGCCCGCGGCCCTGATCTAGCAGGCGCGTCGGGTCACCCGTCGAAGCGTCCGGTGGCCAGGAAGCGGGTCATCCGCGCCTCCTCCGCCGCCGTGTCGAAGCCCTGGTCCGCCAGCCACTCCGCGCAATAATAGGTGGAGGCATAGCGCTCCCCCGAGTCGCACAGGATCGACACGATCGAACCCCGCTCCCCCGCCCGCGCCATCTCATCGGCCAGGCGGGCCACGGCGACCAGGTTGGTGCCCGTCGAGCCCCCTACCTGGCGCCCCAGATGCCGGCTCAGCGCCCGGGCGGCGGCGATGGAGGCCACATCCTCCACCACCTCCATCCGGTCGATCACGTCGGGGACGAAGCTGGGTTCCACCCGCGGGCGACCGATCCCCTCGATCCGGGCCGTGGGCCCCTCGGCGCGGGTGACGGTCCGGTCCCGCCAGTGCCGGTGGAAGACCGAGGCCGCGGGATCGGCCACGCAGATGCGGGTGGCATGGCGGTGGAAACGCACGAACCGCCCGAGGGTGGCGGAGGTGCCCCCGGTGCCGGCCCCGGTGACGATCCAGTCGGGGACGGCGGCGGGCTCCCGCGCCATCTGGGCGAAGATGCTCTCGGCGATGTTGTTGTTGCCCCGCCAGTCCGTGGCCCGCTCGGCGAAGGTGAACTGGTCCATGTAGTGGCCGCCCAGGCGGTCGGCGAGTTCCTGGGCCGCCCCGTAGACCGCCGCCGCCCCCTCCACCTCGTGGCAGCGGCCGCCCAGCTTCTGGATGGCGGCGATCTTCTCCACCGCCGTGCCCGCGGGCATGACGGCGATGAAGGGCAGCCCCAGCATCCGGGCGAAATAGGCCTCCGACACCGCCGTGGAGCCGGAGGAGGCCTCGACGATGGTCATGCCCTCCTCGATCCAGCCGTTGCACAGGGCGTAGAGGAACAGGGACCGGGCCAGCCGGTGCTTCAGGCTGCCGGTGGGATGGCTGCTCTCGTCCTTCAGATAGATGGCGATGTCCGGCAGGGCCGGCAGGGCCAGGGGGATCAGGTGGGTGTCGGCGCTGCGGGTGTAGTCCGCCTCGATCCGCCCGATGGCCCAGTTCAGCCAGGGCCGTGCCGGCCGGGCCTGATCGGTCTGTGTCACCCTGTGCGCCCCGCCTAGCCGCCGACGCTGGCCAGGGCGTAGAGGAACTCCACATGGCTGAGGGTGGCCCCGGTCATGCCGCGCACCGCGGGAAGGTCCGACTCGATCAGGTAGTACTCGTTCGGCGCATGGGCCCCGGAGCCGTGGCCGAGGCCGAAATGCCCCGCCGGCAGGCTGACCGGCGCGCTGGTGAACAGATAGCCCGGCCAGGAGCCCGCCAGGCGGGGATTGAAGGTGTAGGGGGTCTTCTCCGCGGCATAGACCAGGGTCGAGGCCTTGATCAGGCCGGAATGCTCGTCGGTCTGGGTGGGGTCATAGCCGCCGGTGACCTTCACCTCGATGTCGCCATAGCCGCGCCGGGCCAGGTGCGCCTTCAGCTTCTCCGCCGCCTCCGCCGCGGTCTGGTCGGGGACGAGGCGGCAGTCGATCTTGGCCGTGGCCTTCGACGGCAGGATGGTCTTGCCCCCCTGGCCGGTATAGCCGGCATTGATCCCCTCGATGTTCACCGTGGGCTGGGAGGCCAGCCGCTCCAGCGCGTCGCGGTAGGACAGGTCGCGCACCCACTTCTGCACGCCCATGGCCTTCTTCACGTCCTCCTCCTTCGTCGAGGCGACGGTCTGGGCGATGAGCTCCTTCTGGCGGGGGGTCAGGGGCTTCACATGCTCGAACCAGCCGTCGATGGCCGGGTCGTTGCCGTCCTCGGACACCAGGGTCGAGAGCGCCTTGACCAGCCGCCACACCGGGCTGTCCAGCTCGGCCTTGTAGCTGGAATGGATGTCGACGTTCGACCCCCGGCCCCAGGCCTTGGTGGAGGAAATCAGCTCCAGCTCGATGATGCCCTTGGCCCCGAGATTGATGGACACGTCCCCCTGCAGGGACTGGGAGGCAAAGGGCATGAACACCGAGTGGCACCGGGCCAGGGCCGCCAGCACTTCGGGCTTGCGGACCACCTGGTGGAAGTGGGGCGAGCCGATCTCCTCCTCCCCCTCCGCCACCAGGACGATGTTCACCGGCAGCTTCTGGCCCGCACCCTTGAAGGCGTGCAGGGCGGCGAGGAAGGTGGCCTCAGGGCCCTTCTGGTTGGTGGCGCCCCGGCCGATCAGGGCCTTGCCGACGCCCGGCTTGTCCACCACCCGGGCCTCCAGCGGCGGGGACATCCATTCCGACGGGTCGAACTGCTTCACGTCGTACATGAAGTACATGCCGATGGTCACCGGAGCCCCGGCGTCGAGGGTGGCGAACACGCCGGGATGCCCGTCCGTGGGCATCTTCACCGCCGTCTGGAACCCGGCCTCCTTCAGCAGGTCGATCATCATCTGCGCGCCGGCCTCCATGTTGCGGTTCTCCGCCGCGATGGAGGGCAGGGCGATCCAGCTCTGCAGCCGCTTAAGGGCCTCGGGCTGCTGCTGGTCGATCACCTTGCGGAAGGCGGCCAGGTCCGGGGCCCGGGGACGGGCCATGGCCAGGCCAGGCGCCAGGGCCGGGGACAGGAGCGGCACCCCGCCCAGAGCCGCCATCTGCAGCAGGCCTTGCCGACGGGTCATGGTGGGATGGGTCATGGTCTGGTCCTTGCTGCTTCGCGTCACCGGGACGGGGTGTCCACGGGCCCGTCCGGTCGCTGGTCATTGTGCCCCGGGGCAGGAATCCGCCGCCCTGCGCTTCAGCCTAGACCCAGTTTCCCGCCGCCGGAAGCCGTTCCCGACCGCCGCGCCGGGGAAGATCAGGCCTGATGGGTCGCGACACCGCCCACGACGGTCCGGACCACCTGGATGTCCTTGATGCGTCCCGGGTCCACCCGGTGCGGGTCGTCGGCCAGCACCACATAGTCGGCCAGCTTGCCCGGCCGGATCGAGCCCTTCTGCGCCTCCTCCTTGGTGTCCCAGGCCCCGTTGAGCGTGTGGACCCGCAGGGCCTCGTCCAGGGTGATCCGCTGGTTCGCCCCCCACACCTCCCCGTTCCAGCCCTTGCGGGTGGTCATGGCCTGCAGGGCCATCAGGGGCGAGAAGGGGCCCGGATAGAAGTCCGACCCGGCGCAGGCCTTCACGCCGGCATCCAGCAGGCTGCGGAAGGGGATCATGTCGCGCATGATCTCCTCGCCATAGAAGTGGAACTTGTCACTGTTGTAGTAGGGATAGGTGCTGAACAGGGCGGGCGTGACGTCCAGCGCCTTCATCCGTGCGATCAGCGACGGCGTCAGCTGGCTGCAGTGGGTGATCTTCCAGCGGACGTCCTTCACCGGGAACAGCCGGGCCGCGCGCTCGTAGGCGGTCAGCACATGGTCGATGGCCACGTCGCCATTGGCGTGGCAGTTCGGCCGGATACCGGCCCGGTGCACCCGCTCCACCCAGGCGTTCAGGTCCTCCTGACTCTGGGTGACATTGCCGCGATAGCCGGTGGCGCTGCCGGGAAAGGGTCGGCTCATGGCCATGGTCCGCTCCGACAGGGACCCGTCCGCCGTGTGCTCGATCGAGGCCCCGATCCGCAGCCAGTCATCCCCCAGCCCCGAGCGCACGCCCGCCTTGATCAGCAGGTCCAGGGTCGCCTCGTCCGCCTCGTAGTTCACCCGGTGGCGCAGGCGGCCCTGGTCGCGCAGGCGCATCAGGGCATCCAGCGAGCCCCCCTCGTGGCAGACGCCGGTGAGGCCGGACCGGGCATAGAGGGTGGACATGTGGGCCTGCCCCTCCAGCGCGCGGCGGTCCCGCTCCTCCGGCGTGAAGGTGGGACGCCGCCCGACGGCCTCGAACCGGTCCATGGCCAGGTCGGTGACCCGGCCGTTCAGGCTGCCGTCGGCAAAGCGGTCGAAGGTGCCCCCATAGGGATTGGCGGTGTCGCGGGTGACCCCGGCCAGCTCGAAGGCCTTGCTGTTGCAGTAGAGGGTGTGGCCGCCCCGGTGGTGGACGGCGACGGGATGCTCGGTGGACACCTTGTCCAGGTCGTGGACATTGATCGCCCGGCCGTCCTTGACCTTGGTGTCGTCGTAGAAGAAGCCCTCCACCCAGAAGCCCGGCGGGGTGGTCGCCGCCCGGGCCTTCAGCTTGTCGAGGATGCCGGCGATGGTCACGAACTCCACGTCGAAGGGGTTGCCCACCAGCACCTCGTAGAGCAGCTGTTCCCCCTCCGGATGGTTGTGGGCGTCGATGAAGCCCGGCGTCACCGTCATGCCCTGGGCGTCGAACACCTCCGTCCGGGGCCCGGCCAGGGCGCGGATGTCCGACGTGCTGCCCACGGCCACGAAGCGGTCCCCGCGGATGGCGAAGGCCTCCGCCGTCGGCTGGGCGTCCTCCACCGTCCAGACCCGGGCATTGACGACGATCCGGTCCGGCTCCAGCGGCCCGGCGATCGCCCGGGTGGCCCCGGCGGCGGCGGCCAGGGCGGCACCGCCCCCCTGCAGGATGTGCCTGCGTCCGATCCCGTACGACATCGAAGGTCCCTCCCGCGGCGACGGCCGCCGACGTCACGATACAGAGGCTGTGTCACCGACCGCAAGCGGGGCGCTCCGCGGGCTCAGTCCGGGTCGTCCTGCCACAGCCAGACCAGGGCCGCGGGCAGGGTCGCGGCCATCACCCGGGGGTCGGCATGACGCCCCCCGCGGGAAAAGGTGAAGCGATAGGCGTAGCCCCCGGCCGCCAGGGCCGCCGCCATCCGCCGGTTGGCCAGCGGCCAGTTGTGCCAGGTCTCCTCCGGATCGTCCGCATGCAGGTCGTTCTCCCCCACCTCCAGCCAGACGCGCAGGGGCTTCTTCGGCGCTCCGGGGATGAGGGTCGCGTGATACTCCCACGCCCCCCGCGGGGTCTGCGGGTCCGGCGGCGACTGCTGGTTCACGAAGGTCCCCGAATAGGACAGGACCCGCCGGTACCGCTGCGGATGGAACCAGGCCAGGGTGAAGGCACAGGCCCCGCCGGAACTGACGCCCAGGGTGGCGCGCCGGTCCGGGTCACTGCTCAGGGTCAGGCCGGTCTCCGCCGTCACCCGGGGCAGGACCTCGGTCTCGATGAAGTCGCCATAGGTGCCCGAGACCGTGTCGTACTCCAGGCCCCGCTGGGAGCCCTGGGCATCCCCGCCGCCGGAATCGATCAGGATGGCCGCCATGGCCGGAACCCGCCCGTCGGCGATCAGGTTGTCGAGCACCCGGGGCACCAAGTTGAGGAAGGCGTGCCCATCCTGCACCAGCAGGAACGGCAGGGGCGTCCCCGGCACCGCTCCGGGCGGCACATAGACCCAGACGGTGCGGAGATAGGGATGCGGCTCGGACTGCTCGTGGGCCTGCGCCGCGATCCGGTTGCCGTGGGCATCCCGGCGCCTTGTGACCGCATTCTCGATCCGCCGGATGCCGGGATAGATCCGGCTCTCCGTGGACCGCAGGACGAAGGCGTGGACGGTTCCGGCGGGCACCTCCGGCCGCAGCACCGTCTCCGGCGCGGGCGCGTAGTCCGGGCCGATCTCCCGCTCCGGCCCGCCGTCGTCACGCGTGGAGGCCCCCACCCGCCTCAGCCCTTCAACCGGTCCCGCCAGGGGGTCAGGTCCCAGCCGGGAAAGCGCGTCTGGGCGCGGGCGAGGGTCGTCTCCGTCCAGAACGGGTCGCCGGGCGGCTGCACCCCCAGGCAGGCCAGCTGCTCCGGCGTGGCGACGTCGAAGACATTGGCCCAGGGCTTGGTGTGGTGGAACGGCCAGGCCATGAAGCCGATGCTGTCGTCCCCCGCCTTCTTGAAGCAGGCCATGAAGGCATAGCGGTGGCCGTTGGGAGCGGTGAGGTTCGTGCCCCGGTGATAGACGTCGGTGGTGTAGGCGATGGCCGTCCCCGCGGGGGCCGCGGCGGACCGGGACACGGCCTGCAGCCGCGCCTGCAGGTCGGCCTGGAAGGCGGGATCGGGATTGAGGGTCGCCTCCGGCCCGGCAATGGGGGCGCTGTCGCTCCGCCGCACATAGTGGGTGGCGCCGTGGGCATCGGTGACATCGGTGAAGTAGCAGAAGATGGTCACGGAGTTCTTCCGCGGGTCCTCCGACGGCACGGTCAGGGTGTGGTTGGCGAAGTCCGCGTGGAACGGCTGGTCATAGTCCGCATCGCCGGTGAACTTGGCCCAGGCCTGCCCCTGATAGAGGTGGACATGGTCGGTGCGCAGGGCGTCCCGGGCGAAGGCGATCAGGGCCGGGTGCAGGCCGATCAGGTTCAGGGCCCTGGAGCTGTGGAAGGGCAGGGCCTCGATCGACTTGAACTGGGAGGTGTGGAAGGCCCCGATCGAGCCGGGCTTCTTCCGGTCCAGGGACTGGTCCCACCCGGTCTCCCGTCCGAACACCGTGTCGAAGTCCGCGCGCACCGCGGCGCACTCCTCGGCGGTGAAGAGATCGCGCAGCAGGACGACCCCCTCCCGGTCCCATTCCGCCAGATCCTCCGCCGTGTGCCGTGCCGTCATCCCGCGTCCCATCATCCTCGTCCCGTCGCCTGCCTACAGCCAACACGCCGGACCGGGGGATGGCAAGATCGCCCGCGCTTTCCGGCCCGGCCTATCGGGCATAGCGCTGCGCCACCAGGTCGTAGCCGTCCCACACCCGCCCGTCCGCCAGGGACCGCAGCAGCTTCACATATTCCGCATGCCCCCAGGCCAGGGGCGTGGCGGAATCCGTACCCTCCCCCGGCTTCGGGTCGTGGTGCAGGGCCACGCCGATCCCGTCATTCACCTGTTCCGGCAGCATGAGGCCCGGATTGGCGAAGCGCTCCATGCCCCGGACCCAGAGCTGGCGCAGGGCCTCGATCCGCGCCTCGCACGGGGGGCCCTGCAGGCTCGCCAGGGCCAGTTCGTAATGGCCCCGCTCCCCCGTCAGCAGGGGCCAGACCCGCCCGCGCTGGTGCGGCTCGTTCACCCCGTTGCGCAGGAAGCCGTCCGCCGTGACCGTGTCCTCCCCATAGCCGTCATGGCCGTAGCGGCGAAAGCCCGGGGCCACGCCGTCCGGGCGCGGCAGGTCGTAGCGGACCCGCAGGTCGTCGTTCAGGCCCTGGTCGTCGATCACCTTCAGGCTCGAGACGATGTGCGGGTCATCGGCCCGGCGCACGCCGTAGCGCACCAGCTCCAGGAAGCCCGCATCGACCATCCGGTCGGCGGCCAGATCGCCCAGGCCATTGTGCGCGGGCACGATGCCGGGATGATCGGCGTCCTCCGTCCCGTTGATGCGCAGATAATAGTGGCCGTCCCCCAGGGACCCGCGGGTGGTGAAGGTGCGGGGCTCCAGCGCCGCGGAATACCGGTCGGCCGCGGCGAGGTAGCGATCCGCCGAGGCCCCGTCCCCGGCCCGGCGGGCCACGTCGGCGGCGACGGTCAGGCCCGCGATTTCCGCCGCCATCGTGGAGGGGGAATAGCCCCCCTGCTCCTCCCACCGCTCCAGCTGGGTCGCGGGGGGATGGATCACCGTGCGGTTGTCCCCCAGCGCCACTGGCCCTCCGTCCACCAGGAAGTCCGCCGCCGGCTTCAGCATGCCGGGCCAGGCCGCCAGCAGGTCGGCCCCGGACAGCAGGCCCAGCCGGTTCAGCTTCCAGCCCAGCAGGATCGGCATGGCCGTCTGGTCGAGCTGGACGGCGAACCACTCCGCCTGGCCGTCCACATGGCTCTTCTGCTGGAACCAGCCCCCGGCGGCTGGAGGGTCCCCTCCGCCTGCGGGCACCTGCACGGTCTTCAGATACCGAAACGCGGCCACCGGCGTCTGCCGGTCCCCAAGCGCCGCCAGGGCCATGGCGCATTCATAGAAGTCCCGCGGCCAGACCGCCTTGTAGCCCGTGGAGGGGCGCGAGGCCGTCAGCTCGTCGCCCCAGGGATTGGACAGGGAGGCGATCAGGGCACCGGGATGGGTCTTGTCCTCGTGCGCCTTCAGGACCAGGGCGCTGGCATAGGCGAGACGGCCGCCGTCGCCGCTTTCCCGCGCGATCCGGGGCAGGTCGCCCAGGGAGGCCAACCAGGTCTCCCAGCCCACCTGCCCGGCCTGGCCGTTGTAATGGGCGAGCACGGGGGCATAGCCCTCCGCCAGGCTCGCCCGCGCCTGCCGGGTGGCATCCGCGGCGGAGGCACCGAAGCCGACGGCCAGGTCGTAGGACCGGGTCCGGCGGGTGGGCGGCGACAGGGCCGCCAATAACAGAATGGCTCCCGTCTCACGGCCGGTGGTGGACCAGGTCGGGGGCCTCTCCGGCGAACGGCGAAGGGTGGTCAGGCCGTCGGACACACCCAGGAACCCCACGGACGGATGGACGAACGCGCGGTGCCCCACCACCGACAGGGCCACCCCGGCTCCGGTGGCCTGCAGCGCCCGCACCGACGCCGTTCCTGCATTTCCCGGAGACACGTTGCCCAGATGCGGCTCCACCAGCAGCCAGGGGGTGACGGGGCCCTTCAGCGGTCGGACGATGACCCGCAGGACCAGCACGTCCCGGGACGGGTCGGTGAAGACGTGGGTCTCGATCTCCACATCCCCGTGCGGGTCGCGGGTGGTCAGCCGATAGGCCAGGGACAGGGGTCGTCCGGCGGCATCGGTGTCGAGATAGGCGACCTTGGTGGTGGCCCCGGGGGTCTCGCCCTGCACGAACAGGCCGTGGGCGGTGCGGACCGCCAGGCGCAGGTCCTTCAGCTGGGCCTCGTGGATCAGGCCGTACATGGTCTCGGTGACATGTCCTCCGCCCACGGAGAACCAGACCCGGGACCGGGGCCGGTCGGCGGAATAGGGCTGGTAGGCGGTGCCGATGCCGGTCTTGCCGGAAGGCTCCCAGGTCCCCGTCCGGCCCGGGGCACCGGGGGCGACACGCTCCGCGGCCCGGGCTGGTCCGCCGATGGTCGGCACCAGGGCCAGAAAAAGGGCCAGCGCCGGGCCGATCATGTGTGCGCGCATCTGGTGGTTCCTGCCTGCCGTCCTCGGCCTCCCGTCGATTGCGGCGCAGAATGCCATCGATTGCAAGACCTGAATGAGGTTGTGCCTGGGTCGGTCCCGGTGGACGCCGCAGATGCCGTAGCAATTGCCTTTGCCCGCGCGACCCTCTTTACTGGGGCGCGACGTCCCGCAGACCGGCCGACACGGAGATCGGCCGTCCTGGACCGTCGGGGAGGCATGACATGAGCGGAATTTCGCGATCGACCCTGCTGGCGGGCGCAGCCCTGCTGGCCCTCGCCCTGGCGGGCTGCAGCCGGAGCGGCGACAAGGCCGCGGCCCTGCACGCCCCGGTCCTGGCGGACACCGCCGTCGCCGCCGTCCCGGAAAATGCCTTTCCCGACCAGGTCTACTGGGGGGACACCCACCTCCACACCATGAATTCCACAGATGCCATCCTGTTCGGCTCGCGCCTGACGCCGGAGGATGCCCTGCGCTTCGCCCGGGGGGAGAAGGTGCGCTCCTCCAGCGGTGTCGAGGCCCAGCTGGAGCGTCCGCTGGACTTCCTGGTGGTGTCCGACCACTCCGAGGGCATCGGCACCGGGCGGGAGCTGTTCAACGGCAACCCCGCCTTCATGGCCGATCCGACCCTGAAGCGCTGGCACGACCTGATGCTGGGCTCAAACACCGACCAGGAGACCGCGGCCCGGGAACTGATCGGGGCCTTCACCCACCAGAAGCTGCCCGCGCCGCTGATGAACCTGGGCAATCTGGTGCGGATCACCTCCTCCACCTGGGAGCAGCAGCTGGCGACGGTGGAGCGCTACAACACGCCGGGCAAGTTCACCGCCTTCATCGGCTATGAATACACCTCCACCCCCAAGGGCAACAATCTGCACCGGATCGTCATCTTCCGCGACGGGGCGGACAAGGTGGGCAAGATCCAGCCCTTCTCTTCCATCTCCAGCCCCAATCCGGAGAAGCTCTGGGCCTTCCTGTCCAATTACGAGCAGACCACCGGCGGCAAGGTGCTGGCCATCCCGCACAACGGGGACCTGTCCAACGGTCTGATGTTCGCCCTCACCGACTTCGAGGGCGCGCCCATGACCGGCGACTACGCCAAGCGCCGCGCCCGGTGGGAGCCCCTGACCGAAGTCACCCAGATCAAGGGCGACAGCGAGAGCCATCCCTACCTGTCCCCCGACGACGAGTTCGCCGACTTCGGCAAGGCGGGCTTCGACCAGGGCAATCTCGACCTGTCCACCCGCAAGACCAAGGACATGCTGGCCGGGGACTATGCCCGGGAAGCCCTGAAGCGCGGCCTGATGCTGCAGCAGAAGCTGGGCACCAATCCCTTCAAGTTCGGCATGATCGGCGCCACGGACAGCCACACGGCCCTGTCCTCGGCGGGGGAGAAGGGCTTCATGGGCGATGACGCCAGCGTCGAACCCGGTGCCGCCCGCGCCAGCCACGTCCAGACCAATGCCGAAAGCGGGCTGGAGCGCACCGGCTGGCAGTTCCTGTCCGGCGGCTATACCGCCGTCTGGGCCACGGCCAATACCCGCGGCGCCATCTGGGACGGGATGATGCGCAAGGAGGTGTACGGCACCACCGGCACCCGGCTGAAGCTGCGCCTGTTCGGCGGCTGGGACTTCGGGGCCAAGGACCTGAAGGGCAACTTCGTGCAGGCGGGCTACAGCCGCGGCGTGCCCATGGGCGGCGACCTGCCGGCGGCCAAGCACAAGGGCCCGCCGACCCTGATGGTCAATGTGCTGAAGGATCCCCTGGGGGCCAATCTCGACCGGATCCAGGTCGTCAAGGGCTGGGTGGACAAGGACGGCCAGACCCACGAGCACGTCTACAACGCCGCCTGGAGCGACCCGGACAAGCGCAGGCTGGACGCGAAGGGCAAGCTGCCCCCCGTGGGCGACACGGTGGACCTGGCCCATGCCACCTATGCCAACACCATCGGCGCGGCCCAGCTGTCCACGGTCTGGAAGGACCCGGACTTCGACCCCTCCGTGCGGGCCTTCTACTATGTCCGCGCCCTGGAGATCCCCACCCCGCGCTGGCCCGTCTATGACGCCGTGCGCTATGGGGCCAAGCTGCCGGCGGACGCCCGGCTGAAGGACCAGCAGCGGGGCTATTCCTCGCCCATCTGGTACGACCCGAAGGGCTGAGCATGTCCGAGATGCCGGGCCTCGACCTGACGCGGCTGCGCGCCCGGGCCGTGGCCGTGCTGCGCGAGCCGTTCCTGCACTTCGTCGTGCTGGGCCTCCTGATCTTTGCCTTCAACGCCTGGCGCGGGGCCATCGGCGACCCGGCGGACCGTCGCATCGTCGTCAGCCAGGCCGAGGTCCAGCGCCTGGTCGGCCAGTGGATGCAGACCTGGCGGCGACCACCGACGCCGGGCGAGGTGGACGCCCTCATCCGCGACCATGTGAAGGAGGAGGTTTATTACCGGGAGGCCCTGCATCTGGGCCTCGACCGCAATGACGAGGTGGTCCGCCGCCGGATGCGGGCCAAGATGGAGTTCCTGGCCGTCTCCCAGCTGGAGCAGCAGACCCCCGCCGACGCCACCCTGCAGGCCTGGCTGGACAGCCACTCGGCCCAGTATGCGCAAGGCGCCCGCTACAGCCTCGACCAGGTCTATGTGACCGCCCGGCCGGGGGATGCGGCGGCGGAGGCGCGGGCAAAGGCGATCCTGCGGCGACTGCAGGGCGGGGCGGACTGGCACCGGGCCGGGGACCCGCTGGACGCCCCGGCACATGTGGAGGGGGCTGATGCCGCGGCCCTTTCGGCCACCTTCGGTCCGGAGTTCGCCGGCGCGGTGGCCGCCCTGCCCGTCGGTTCCTGGGCGGGACCCGTGCGCTCCGGCCTCGGCCTGCATCTGGTCCGCCTGCGCCGGGTCCTGCCCGGCCATCCGCCGAAGCTCGCCGAGGTCCGCCAGACGGTGGAGAATGACTGGCGCGCCGCCACCCTCGCCCGGCGGGAGGCGGAGGGCTATCAGGCCCTGCTGAACGCCTATGACGTGCGGATCGAAAAGCCGAAATGATCCGCCGCCGACACGCGGGCCTCCTCGCCCTGGTCCTCCTCCTCGTGCTGGGGATGCTGGGCCGCGCGCCTGTCGCTGCGGCGGACGAGCTGAAGCCCGGCTATCTGGAACTGACCCAGACCACGCCCACCACCTGGCGGCTGGTGTGGAAGGCCCCCCTGAAGGCGGGACTGGCCGGCGTGGCGACACCGGACCTGCCGCCGGACTGCGTCATCTCCGCCCCGCACAGCGCCCTGGTGGGCGTGGTGGTGGCCACGGAGGAGACGGTCACCTGCGCCCGTCCCCTCACGGGCCGGGAAATCGGCCTCGCCGGTCTGGAAACCACCGTGTCCGACGTGCTGGTGCGGATCGCGCCCCTGGGCCAGCCCGTCCAGGCCGCGCGCCTGACGGCGGCCGAGACCCATGTGACCGTGCGGGCGAAGCCGGACCGGCTGAACGTGGCCCGCACCTATTTCGTGCTGGGGGTGGAGCACATCCTCACCGGCTATGACCACCTGCTGTTCGTGGTGTCCCTGGTCCTGCTGCTGCGCACCGGGTGGCGGATCGCCAAGACGGTCACCAGCTTCACCCTCGCCCACTCCATCACGCTGGCCGGGGCGTCCCTGGGGTTCCTGGGCCTGCCCCGGGCCCCGGTGGAGAGCACCATTGCGCTCTCCATCATCTTCCTGGCGGTGGAGATCGTGAAGTCCGACGGCGTCCACCTGCGCTGGTCGGAACGCTATCCCTGGGCGGTGGCCTTCGGCTTCGGCCTGCTGCACGGCTTCGGCTTTGCCGGGGCCCTGGCGGAGATCGGCCTGCCCCAGGGCGAGACCCCGGCGGCCCTCTTGACCTTCAACCTGGGGGTGGAGGCGGGCCAGCTGATCATCGTCGCCGTGACGCTGGGCGTGGTCGCCGCCGTCCGCCGCCTGGCCCCGCAGCAGGTCGGCCGGGCGACCCTTGCGGCGGCCTATGTGATCGGCGGCCTGTCCAGCGCCTGGTTCATCGCAAGGACCTTCGTCTAGACCCCCAGACCCGGGGCCGGAGCCCTGGACGCCAGAGGCGCAAGGGGCGGCGCGGCTCAGCGGGGATGCAGCGTCAGCTTCTGGACCCGCCAGTTCAGCAGCTCGGCCACCAGCAGCTCGTTCTCCGAGGGGCAGGCCAGTTCGTGGATCCAGCCGAACTGCTTGAGCTGCTTGCCCGAGCCCCCGAGCCAGCCCAGCACCCGGCCGTCGAGGTCGAGCTTGTAGATCCGACCCGGATAGGCATCAGAGACGTAGAGATACTGGGTCGGACCGGGGGTGATGCACAGGGTCCAGGGGGCCCCGGGCTCCATGGTGCGGCTGGCCCCGCCATATCCCCCCGTCTCGCCGACCTGCGGCTTGAACCCGATCGCCGCCGGGGCGTCCGCGGGTGCCGGGACGTTGATCGTCAGGATCTTCAGCAGCTTTCCCGCCGTGTCGAAGACCTGGATCCGACCATTGCCCCGGTCGGCCACATAGATGCGATCCTGGCGGTCGATGGCGATGGAGTGCAGGGTGTTGAACTGGCCCGGTCCCGATCCCGGCTCCCCGAAATGGCCAAGCCACTGCCCGTCGGGACTGATCTTCGCCACCCGGGAATTGATGTAGCCGTCGCTGATATAGGTGTTGCCGGCGCTGTCCCAGGCCATGTCCGTCACCTGGCGGAACATGCCGGGGACCGGCGGCAGGGGCGGCTTCGGATGCTCCAGCGGATGGGCGCTCTCGTCCGAGGCTTCGGGCTTGCGGCCGAAGACCCAGGTCACACGCCCCTGGGGATCGAAGCGGATGACCATGTCCGACCCCTTGTCCGCGGCCCAGAGATTGCCCTTCGGGTCGTACCGGACGGAATGGGCGAAGCTCCAGGCATAGAGGTTGTGCCCGATCTCCCGCAGGAACCGGCCGTCAGGGCCGAACTCCAGCAGCTGGGCGGCCCCGGCGCCATAGGCCGGACCCGTGGAATTCCCGCGGGAGAAGACGGCGATCCGGCCCGCAGGCCCGACGGCAATCCCGGCCACTTCCCCGAGATAGAGGTCCGGTGGCAGCTTCAGGAAGTTCGCCTCCGAATCGAACGGGATTTCCGGCGGCAGCACCCCGGGCCGGGCGGCCGTCGTGTCCGCCTTCGCCGACAGCCCGGAGGAGGCAAGGACGGCGAGGAGAAGGCCGAAGCGAACCAGGTGTCTCATCCGTCATTCCTGTCTGGCGATGTCTGTTGTCCGTCAGTCCACCGTGAGTCGCCGGGCGACACCACGTCCGGCGGGACGGCCGGGGAACACCGCCAGTGTCCTCAGGGCACCGCCGCGGCGGACCGGCGGGCCTCCGCCGCCTTGGCGGCCTGACCGCCTCAGGGCGAGATGACAAGCACGGCCTTGACGCACTCGCCCCGGTGCTGGGCGGCGATGGCCTGGTTGATCTCGGCGAGCGGATAGGTGGTCACCAGCCGGTCGATGGGCAGGCGACCGGCCCGGTAGTGGTCCATCAGCTCCGGCAGGAAGACATCCGGGTCGCTGTCCCCCTCGATGATGCCCTTGATCGTGTGGCCGAAGGTGACCAGCAGATTGACCTCGCCCGGGACCGGCGTGCCAGGGGCCGACACCCCCACAATGCCCAGCACCCCCTTGGAGGCCAGCGCCGACAGGCTGGCCGACTGCACGGCGGGCAGGCCCGTGGTGTCGAAGGCATGGTCCACCCCCTGGGGCAGGATCGCCCGCACGGCGGCGGCGAGATCGGGGGTCTCCACCGGATCGATCACGTGGGTCGCCCCCAGCTCCAGGGCCAGGGCCCGGCGGCTGGCATGGGGCTCCACCAGGATGACCGTGGCGCAGCCCTGCAGCTTGGCACCCATCACCGCGCTCAGGCCCACGGGCCCGCCGCCGGTGACCAGCAGGCTGGACCCCGCCTCGCAGGCCAGCGACCGCATCACCCCGCCCGCGCCCGTCTGCACCCCGCAGCCCAGGGTGCACATCAGCTCCAGCGGCAGGTCGTCCGGTACCTTCACCAGGTTGCGTTCATAGGTGATGGCGTGGCTGGCGAAGCTCGACTGGCCGAAGAAGTTGCTCGACACCCGCGCCCCATGGTCGGTCAGGGTGGTGGTGCCGTCCGGACGCATGCCGGCATAGTTCAGAAGGGGCATGGTCTGGCAGTAGGCCGCGTCCCCCGCATCGCAGCGATGGCAGTGGCCGCAGGAGCGGAAGGTGATGATCACCCGGTCCCCCGGCGCGACCTTGGTGACCTCGCTGCCCACCGCCGTGACCACCCCTGCCCCCTCGTGGCCCAGCACCGCGGGGGCCGCGATCGCGCCAGCATCCCGGAACACCAGGTCCGTGTGGCACAGGCCCACTGCGCGGATCGCCACCACCACCTCGTCCGGGCGAGGGGCTTCCAGGGTCAGGTTCCTGAGCTCGAACGGCTGGCCCGGCCCGACGGCGACGGCAGCGAGGATGTCCATGGGCGAAGGTCTCCTGGGTTCGGATGCATCGGGCCTAGTGGGGTGCGGACCCGGCAGCCGCCACCCGCTGGACGATGGCACGGGCGGCCGTGGCGGCAAATACCGCGATCACCGCATAGGCCGCCATCGGCACCAGGAAGGCGACATGCAGGCCGAGGCGATCCGCCAGCAGGCCGGTGAGCGGCGGCAGCACCGCGCCACCGACGATGCTCATGCACAGAAGACCCGATGTCGCTGCCGAGGACGCGCTGGAGCGCTCCAGCGTCAGGGTGAAGATGGTCGGGAACATGATGGCGTTGAACAGGCCGATGGCGAGGGCGATCACGCCGCCGACGGGTCCGCCGGTCAGGCTGGCGCCCAGGCACAGCAGCCCGGCCCCCACCGCGACCGTCGTCAGCAGCTGGGCCGCGGGGATCCGGGTCATCAGGGCGCTGCCCGCGAACCGGCCGACCATGGCCCCCAGCCAGTAGAGGGCCAGGAGCTTGCCCGCCGCCTCCAGGGACACGCCCATCACGTCGGGCTGGTGCAGGAAGTTGATCATCATCGAGCCGATGGACACCTCCGCTCCCACATAGAGGAAGATGGCCAGGCCGCCGAACAGGGCCCACGGGGACCTGAGTGCCGCCATCACCCGGCTGTCACCACCCTCGGCACCGGCGTCATCACCGGCGGTCAGGGACCTGCGGACCAGGAAGATGAAGGCGGTCAGGGCGGCGATCAGCCCGGCCACGATGAAGAACGAGGTGTCGATCTGGTGCAGGGAGTGGTCCCGCGCCAACGCCGCGTCGCCGCCGCCGCCGGCGAACACCCCGCCCCGGAGCATGACCATGGCCCCGAAATAGGGACCGGCCACCGTGCCCAGGCTGTTGAAGGCCTGGGACAGGGTGAGGCGCAGGTGCGATCGCTCCGGCGGGCCCAGCGCCGCGGCGAGGGGATTGGCGGCCACCTGCAGCACCGTCACGCCCCCGGCTATGACGAACAGGGCGACCAGCACGATGGCATAGGCATTGACCAGGGTCGCCACCGGCATCAGCAGGCAACCCGCCAGCATGACGCACAGGGCCAGGATCACCGCGCTGGAGGAACCCAGACGCGCCACCAGCCGGGCCGCGGGCAGGGACACGATCCCGTAGGCCAGGAAGAAGGCGAACTGGGTCAGCATGCTCTCGGCGAAGGACAGGTGGAACACCGCCCGCACCGACGGGATCAGGGGATCGATCACCGAGGTGATGAAGCCCCAGGTGAAGAACAGGGTGGTGACGATGGCGAAGGAGGCGGTCTGGCCACCGGTACGGGAGGACGGGGTCGATGTCATGGGGCGTGCAGGCTCTCTCTGAAGGGCGGTGATCTCGCATCGACAGTCGCTCCGGACGGGCCCGAAGACCAGACCAGGCTGACCACCGCCCCTGCGGGCAGGGCATATCGCCACACGCGACCGGCGAGACGGACCGCGAGGTTTCGGGGGCGGCCGCTGCCGTTGACGGCGATGAGGACGCGGCTCCGGTCAGGGTTCTCGAAGGCCACCGTGTCCACGTCGTGACCGCCGGGATCGCCGGTGCTGGCGATGCGCACGGCCCCCCGGCGGACGAACCGGCTGGCATGGCCGAGGGCGTAGTATTCCAGGTTGCGGGTGATCGCGCCCGTCCGGCGGTCGATGGTCACCACCCCCCGGCAGTCGCCGCAGCCGCCCAGGTGCGGGCCATGGGTCTCGTCCAGGGCAAGGTTCCACAGCAGCACGGTCCTGGCCCAGTGCCGCGGGGCCTCGATGATCAGGGTGCGGACGAACCAGTCCAGGGTCCTGCCGAACTCCGGGGCCCAGTCGCCGCCGGAACATTCGGTGAAAAAGGTGTCCTTGGCAGGACGCGCCGCATGCACAAGGCTCTGGGCCGCCACGTCTCCGGCATAGCAGTGCCAGGCCACGCCCCCCACCGCCTGTGCGGCCACCGGGTCGTCGAGCACCGAAAGCGGGGACTGCGGCGTGTCCCAGTTGTGGTCGTGGTCCAGGATCAGGGTCGAGAGGCCGGCCGCGCGGATCGCCGGGGCCAGCGCCCTGCCGATCAGCCGGGCCCGGACCTCTGGCGGGACCCGCATCCCCGGATAGTCGGCGGGCTCGAACCCCGGCTCGTTCTGGATCGTCAGGGCATCCACCGGGGCCCCCGCCGCCCCCATGCCCTTGAGATAGGCGACGAGATAGCGGGCAAAGGCGTCGGACTGCCCCGTCGCCAGCTGGCCGCCGACCAGGCTGTCGGTGGTCTTCATCCATCCCGGCGCGCTCCACGGGGAGGCCATGACCCAGAGGTCCGGATCGAGGGCCCTCGCCTGCCGCACCAGGGGCACGACCTCGGCCAGCTCCGGCGCCAGGGAGAAGTGCGCCAGCTGCGGATCGGTCTGCCCCGGTGCCATGTCGTCCAGGGAATAGCGGGTGGTCGAGAAGTCCGAGGCCCCGATCGTCAGGCGCAACGCCCCCAGCCGCTCCCCCTCCGGCCCGAACAGCTCCGCCATCAGTCCGTCCCGTGCCGCCGGCGTCAGACACTCGGAGATCAGCTCTGCCGAGGCATCGGTCAGGGCGGCCCCGAACCCGATCATGGACTGGAAGCGTCGGGTCGGGTCGACCTGGATGACCCAGTCTCCCCGGCGGACCCGGGTGGGTCGCAGCGCCGGTCCCCGCGCCAGCAGGTGTGTCCGGTCCACCGTCGTCAGAAAGGGCGTGATCGGCACCGGGGCCGCGGCCGACGCCCCTGCACCGGCCGGGGCGGGACCGGCGGACAGGACCAGCGCCGTCACCGCTCCGATCAGTGCCGTCAGGCGCGGTCCGCGCTGTCTCACACCCCCGCTGCCGCGCAGTGGGCCGCGACATAGTCGCCATGCGAGGGCATGGTCGTCACGCAGCGGGCGATCACCCGCCGGACATTGTCGAGATAGGCCTCGATCTCGGCTTCGGAGCGGATATCGACGCCGGGATCATAGGATGCCGGCATCAGACCCTGGCCGAGCAGCACCTGGATCCAGCTTTCCTCGGCGAACAGCTCGTCATTCTCGCGGAACACCCGTCCGGCAGAGGCGAACAGGTCGAGCTTGCGCTGCAGGGTCTCCGGAACCGCCAGGTCCCGGTTGCGGCGCCAGTAGGGCGTGTCGTCCCGGGCGGTCAGCTTGTAGTGGGCGATGATGAAGTCCCGGGTACAGGCATATTCATGGTCCGCCTGTTCGTTGAACAGGTCGATCTCCGCCTGGCGGAAGGACCGGTCCGGGAACAGGGCCACCAGCCGCAGGAGATTGGACTGGATCAGGTGGATCGAGGTGGACTCCAGCGGCTCGAGGAACCCGCTGGCCAGGCCGATGGCCACCACGTTGCGGTTCCAGATGCGCCGACGCTTGCCGGTGGTGAAGCGGATCAGCCGCGGCTCGGCCAGGGGTTCCCCGTCCAGGTGGGCCATCAGCTGCGCCGTCGCCGCGTCGTCGCTCATGTAGTCGCTGGCATAGACGATGCCATTGCCGATCCGGTGCTGCAGGGGAATGCGCCACTGCCATCCCGAGTCCCGCGCCGTGGACCGGGTGTAGGGGGTCACAGGCATGACGGAGGCGCAGGGCACCGCCACCGCCCGGTCGCTGGCCAGCCAGTGGGACCAGTCCTCGTACCCGGTCTTCAGCGCCTCCTCGATCAGCAGGCCGCGCAGGCCGGAGCAGTCGATGAACAGCTCGCCCTCCACCTCCCGCCCGTTCTCCATGCGGACCGCCCGCACATGGCCGGTCAGGGGGTCGAGGGCCGAGCCGACGATACGCCCCTCCAGCCGCACGACGCCCTGCGCCTCCGCCCGGGACCGCAGGACCTGGGCGTAGAGGCTGGCATCGAAGTGATAGGCATAGGCAATGTCCCGCAGGGGCGAGTCCGGCAGGTCCGGACGCGCCGGACTGAACCGGTTGGCCACCGCCGCAGCCGTGTTGATCGAATAGTCGCTCAGGTCCGCCGCCCGGCCCAGGGCCTGCATCTTCAGCCAGTACTGGTGGGTCCGCAGCCAGCCGAGTTCCTGGCCGATCCGGCCGAAGCCGTGGATGTAGCGGGACCCCAGCGCACTCCAGTCGACGAACTCGATGCCCAGTTTGAACGTGCCCCGTGTCGCCGCGAGGAAATCGTTCTCCTCCAGGCCCACCAGCCGGTTGTAGAGCTTGATCGCCGGAATGGTGGCTTCGCCGACCCCGATGGTGCCGATCTCCCGGGACTCCACCAGGGTGATGGCGAGCCGTGCGCCATAGAGCCGCGACAGCAGCGCCGCGGCCATCCAGCCCGCCGTGCCGCCGCCGACGATCACCACCGACCGGATGGCCCCCTCGGGCGTGTTCACCGGAGTCGGCGGCGGGCGGTCGTCATCTGCGGACATCGGGGCAACTCTGGACAGGTGCCGCTTCGCCGAGGGGGCCCAGCGGGGCGGCGGGGTGCTTGTAGGTCAGCCCGAAGCCGGCCCGGAACAGGACGGGGGCCCCCGGGGCGGGACAGGCCGTCGCCAGCCAGTCAAAGGGTGTCACGCCGCGGAAGTCAAACCGGGGATGACGCGCATCCCGGAACAGGAGGTCGGTCACCCCCTGCCCTTCCGAGCCCGGCAGCCACAGGGCGACAAAGGCGTCGGACCGGTTGAGCAGGTCGTTCACATAGACGGTGCGCCCGCTCTCGAACAGGGTCACCACCGGCCGCCCGTGTCCCGCCACGGCCTCGAGCACCTTCAGGTCCTCCGGATAGCGGGCCGTGTGCGACAGGCTGGCCACGTCCCCCGCGGTCTCCGCATAGGGCCGCTCGCCGATGACGGCGACCACCACGTCGAAATCCTCGACCCGGACACCCTCGCCCGTCGGCGCATAGGTGACCTTGCCCCCGCGATTGGCCCGACGGAGGGCCGACAGCACACTGACCGCCCGGGGGAAGTCGGCATTGGTGGTGTGGTCCCCCTGCCAGGTGATGGACCAGCCCCCGACCTGGTCGGGCAGGCTGTCCGCGCTCTTGCCCACCACCAGGACGCGCCTGCCCGGCCGCAGGGGCAGCACGGCACCATCGTTCTTCAGCAGCACCAGGGATTCCCGCACTGCCCGGCGTGCAAGCCCGCGCGCCTCGATCGCCGCTGGCTTCCCCGCATAGCGGCTGGCGGAGGGGCGGCGTCCGAACAGCCCTGCCCGCATCTTCACCCGCAGGATCCGCGTCACCGCATCGTCGATCCTCGCCATGGGCACGGCCCCGGTCTCCACGTCCTTGACGGTGTTCTCGATCAGGGGCTTCCACTCCGTCGAGACCATCAGCATGTCGACCCCGGCATTGATGGCCTGGGGGCAGTGGGACCGGGTGCAGCCGGGCACCTGGCCGATGCCGTCCCAGTCGGAGATGACAAGTCCCTGGAAGTTCAGCCGGGTCTTGAGGAAGTCCGTCAGCAGGACGCGGCTGCCGTGCATCTTGCCGTAGTCGATGCCCGCGGCCGGGTCGCTCCAGCTGCTGAACGAGGCCATCACCGTCTGGGCCCCGGCGGCGAGCCCGCCCAGATAGCCCTGGGCGTGAAGGTCGAACATCTGCCGGGCCGGGGCCAGGGTCACCCCTTCGTTCCGGCCGGTCTCGGTGCCGCCGTCGCCGAAGAAGTGCTTCACCGTGGCGATCACCGTGCCGTCGCCCTTCAAGTCCCCCTGCAGGCCGCGGACATAGGCCCCCGCATAGGTCCGCACGAGGGCGGGATCGGCCCCGAAGCCCTCGTAGGTCCGGCCCCAGCGCTGGTCCTGGACCACGGCCACGGTGGGGGCGAACACCCAGTTGATCCCCGTGGCCCGGACCGCCCGGCCCACCGCCCGGCCGATCTCGCCGACCAGCTCGGGGTCCCGGGCGGCTCCCAGGCCGATATTGTGCGGGAAGAGGGTCGCGCCCTGCACGTTGTTGTGCCCGTGCACCGCATCGACGCCCCACAGGGGCGGGACGGGATCGGGGGCGTCGGAGGCCATGGCGGCATCGTAATAGGCGTCCGCCAGCCGGACCCAGGAGGTCAGGGACGCATCCTGTCGCCCACCGGGCCAGGAGCCTCCGCCATTGAGGACGGAGCCCAGATACCAGGTCCTGAGATCCTCGGGCGAGGCGGCCTTGATCTCCGTCTGGATCATCTGGCCGACCTTCTGGCGCAGGCTCATCCGCCCGACCATGGCCGCGATCCGTCGTTCCTGATCGGGATCGAGGGGCGTGGCGGGCAGGGTCGGCCAGTCGGAACCGACCCGCGGCTGTGCCGACGGGGGCGCGGACTGTGCCTGAGCCACCAGAGGCGGGACGACCCCCATCAGGCAGAGCCCCAGAGCGAGACCCCTCGCCCTCCGCCGGTGCGGTCGAAACATCTGAACTCCTTCGACGCCCGGGACGGGGCGTTCCGGTTGGAAGGGCGGGAGGCGCCGGGGAAGGGGCGGCACCTCCCGCCGCATGTGCCGCGATCGGGCACCGGCGCGAAGGCCGGTGCACGGCGTCACATCTTGTAGTTGAAGCCGAACATGATCACCCGGCCATAGGTCTCGTAGAACTTGGTCTGGGTCGGATCGGAGCTGACCAGGTTGCCCTGGTAGACCCGATAGGGCTCGTCATTCAGGTTGTAGCCCTGCACCAGCAGGGTCAGGCCCTTCAGACCCCCGTTGCGGAACTCGTAGCTCGCCTGGGCATCCACGGTTCGGGTGGCGGCGATCTGGATCGGGTTGGTGAAGGTGAACAGCCCCTCGCCTTCGCCGCGATAGGAGTCCCGGTAGCGCTCGCTCACCCGGAACGAGAACCCGCCCATCTCGTAATAGGCCGTGCCCGTGGCCGTGGCGCCGGAGAAGCCCAGAAGCGGCGTGCCGCTGGTGTCGGTGGGCCCGTTCTCCTTGATGTTCGTCCGGCTGTGGGTCGCGCTGGCGCTCAGGCCGAAGCCCCTCAGCATCGGCACGAAGTCCCCGAGGCCGACATTGCCGCTGAGCTCGATCCCCTCGACCTTGCCGCCATTGCCGTTGGCCGGCTGGGTATACTGGCCGATATTGCCGTAGAGCGGGTTCACCGCGATGCCCGTCAGGTTCGGGTAGCCGTTGAAATTATAGGCATTGTTGACCTGGGTGTAGATGTAGGTCTGGAGCTTCTTGGTGAAGATGGCCACCGAAACGTAGCTCTCCTTGGAGAAGTACTTCTCGTAGGTCAGGTCCAGCGCCGTCGCCAGCCAGGGCCGCAGGTTCGGATTGCCGCCGCTGCCCGTCCATATCCCCAGGGCCGAGCCCGGCGAGACGCCGTTCGGCAGGGAGACCCCGGCGGACGAACTGGCCCGCAGATCCGCCAGCCGCGGCCGGGACATTTCCCGGGCGGCGCCGAAGCGCACGATCTGCGACCACGGCAGTTCCCAGCGCAGGTTCAGGTTCGGCAGGAACTCCCCATAGCTGACCGACTTGGAATAGGGCGCGAACTGCAGGGGGGCCCCGCCGCCTGGATCATGGGTGGTGAAGCCCTGGGAATGCTGGGTCGTGTCCACATACTGGAAGCCGACATTGCCCTCCAGCGGCTGGCCCATCAGCTGGGCGTTGATGTCCGCCTTGGCATAGAAGGTCGTCAGGTCTTCCCGCACCTCCCACTCATGGTCGAACTGGTTGGTGTCGTTGATCGCCACCTCGTCATAGTTGGCGAGCGCGGCCACCTGGTTGTAGCCGATCAGGTTGCCCCAGCCGCCGAAGCCGAGATTGGTCGGCCCGGTGACCGTCGAGGCCGGCAGCAGCTGCTCGAAGGACGAGTTGTAGGTCCCGCCCGTCCGCGACCCCTTCAGGAACAGGTTGAAGTCGGATTCGGTGTGGCGCTTGGTCCTCTGGGAGAAGTCCACGCCGATATCGGCCTTGCTGAAGATCCGGCCCAGCAGTCCGTCGACCTCGTGCGCACCGTGGACCTTGAATTCCGCCACCGTGTCCTTGGTGGCCGGGTCGTGCACGGTGCCGTCATGGCCCCAGCCGCCCCAGGGCGCCGGGTCGCCCAGATAGATCTTGGAGGCGTCCGCATAGTTCAGGCCGGTGTTGAAGCTGGGCTGTCCGCCGCTGGCGACCCCGGAATAGGTGACGTTCACCGCCTGCCGGTTCGCGCCGTACGACGCGTACTGCTCCATCGTGTTCTCCTTGCGCTCGGCATAGGAGTAGCTGAGGTCCGCGCCCAGGTGCCATCCGCCCGCCTCGGCCGTATTGCGGGAGATGTAGGAGAACAGGGTGTCGTTGCGGGTGTTGAAGTTGCTGAGGATGATCGGCACCACCCCCTGGATCGTGCCCCCGGTGTTCAGGAGCGTCCCGTTGATGGTGGCGAAGGTCGGGTTCAGGTTCGGACCCGTGGTGTCCGTGTAGAGGAAGCCCTCCACCCCGTGGTTGGTCTCGGTCTGCTTGTACTTGGAATAGTAGAAGTCATTGATGCTGTGGAAGCTGGCGTTCGGCTTGAACTCGATCGTGCCCATGGCGCTGTCGCGGGTCTGGTCGCGGGAATAGGCGTAGAGCTCCCAGCCGCTCAGGGCCTGGGCATTGGCGTCGGCGGCCGGCATGACGCCGCTCTGCCCCGACCAGTACCAGCCCTGGTAGTGCTGCTCCTGCTCCGGATTGTCCAGGTGGGCGAAGCCGAGGGAGACGCCGATGGTTCCGTTGGCGAACTGGTCCACATAGGCGCCGCTGATGCGGTTGCCGGTGGTGGAACTGCCGGCATTGAGCTTGCTGAGGCTGTTCTCGCTGCCCCGGATGTTGAACGCCAGCACCCGCGACTTCAGGTCCAGGGGCTGGGTCGTGTGCAGGTCCACGGTGCCGGCCAGGCCCTGGTTGGTCAGGGCGGCGTCCGGGGTCTTGTAGACCGTGGCGCCGCTGATCAGCTCCGACGGATACTGGTCGAATTCCGCGGCGCGGTTGTCCCCGGTCGAGGCCTGGAGATATCCGTTGAGCAGGGTGGAGGTGAAGTCCGGCGACAGGCTGCGGATCGAGATGTTCTCGTACCGGCCCTGGACCCGCTGACCCGCGAGACCCGGCAGGCGGGTGAGGGAGTCGGCGATGCTTTCGTCGGGCAGCTTGCCGATGTCCTCCGCCGAGATGGCCTCGACCACCGAGAAGGACTGGCGCTTGACCGCGATGGCGTCCTGGAGGCTGCGCCGAATGCCGGTGACCACCACGCTGTCCACGTCGGACACCTGGTCGCCGGTGGCCGACGGTGCCGCCTGGTCCGCGGCCCGGGCCTGGCCCGCGGCAAAGGCCAGCACGGCAAGGCAGGCTGCCGACATGCGAAGCGACCGCGCGCTCATGCGCAAACGGCCGCCGGCGGCGGGCGATTGTCCGATCATGTTGTCTCCCCCTATGCGGTCGCCGCGCAGTGGCGGACGTCCTGCGATTTTCTTGCGCCGCGTCGGCCCGGAGGTCCGCCCCGAGTCACGCGTCAATTGGTAACGCTTTCATTCCGACGCCAACCGGGCGGTCTGTCAAGCCGGTTCTCATGAAGCGCGGTGCCCGATTTCGGCGGATCGCCCCGGTCCGTCCAGTAATTAGCGTTATTTTTCTATATTTATCAATGCATAGAAGTTTTCCCGGTCGCCATGGCAAATCCGGGGCGCGGAGGCCTTCATCGTGTCGGGATGCGGGCCGGATCGGCCGCCGGGACGCGTTCGCGGGCCGAAATTGGAAGCCCTACCATCACTGCTGGCGCAGCGGTCCAGCCGGTCCGGACGTATCCCGCACCACCAGGCGATGGGGCACGATCTCCGTCCGGGGATCATTGCCGCCGCCCTTGATCCGCTCCACCAGCATGCGGGCGGCGGTGTAGCCGAGGGTCTTGATCGGATGGTGGATGGTCGTCAGCGGCGGCCAGATGATTTCCGAAATCGGCGTGTCGTCGAAGCCGACGATGGAGACGTCTCCGGGGATATCCAGGCCGATCCGGTGGGCGGAGAACAGGGCCCCCACCGCCATGTCGTCATTGGCGCAGACCAGCGCCGTCGGGCGGTCGTCCGCGGTCAGCAGGGCCTGGGCCAGCTCCACCCCCGACCGGAAGGTGAAGTTGCCCTGCTCCGCCCGATAGGCCGACGGGTCGAGCCCGGCCCTGGCCAGGGCCCGCTTGAACCCCTCGAAGCGGTCCTCTGCGGACAGGTGCCCGGCCAGCCCGCGAAGATAGCCGAAGCGCCGATGGCCAAGGCCCAGCAGGTGCAGGGCCAGTTCATGCCCGGCGGATTCCTCGTCGATTCGCACCCCGTTGGCACGGGTGCTGGCGGCCCGGCCGGGGGAAATGCACGAGACCGGGAAGCCGAGGCTGTTGAGGCTGTCGATCAGCTCCAGGTCATCGGAAAACGGCGGGGTCAGGATCAGGCCCTCGCACCCGCGGGCGGCCACCAGACCCAGGATCTTGGCGCGCCCCTCCGCCGCCCGTTCGCTGACGGTCTGGACCACCAGCTGGATGCCGGCCTCGGTGCAGGCGCGCAGGGCCCCCAGTTCCAGACCGGACTGGTAGTAGGAATTCGGCTCGCTCTCGACGTCGGACTCGACCACCAGGGCAAGCACGTGCATCCGTCCGCCGGCCAGTGACCGGGCCTGCATGTTGACGGTGTAGCCCAGCATCTCGACGGCCTTGAAGACCCGGTCGCGGACGCTGTCGCGGACATTCGGGTTGCCGTTGAGCACGCGGGAAACCGTGACCCGGGCCACGCCGGCAAGCGCCGCGACGTCGTCGATGGTAGGCTTCTTTCCGCCCAACTCCGCGCCTTTCCCAGATGTTCGACCGAGGCTGGCTATGCGGCAGATCGCCGTCAAAGACAAGGATGCCCCCGGCCGCGCCATGCCCGGGGGGGCGCAGGCTCACGGCGGCCCTGACCTCAGTGGCCGGCGGCGTGACAGGTGTCGTTCGCGCCCGGGTCGAGATCGAGGCACCGGCCGTCGATCTCCGCCGCGGGGATCGGCAGGTCCACCAGCGCCGCCAGGGTCGGCAGGATGTCCACCGTCTCCACCGGCAGGGGCTGCTCGAAGCCCGGGGCACCGGGGCGATAGAACAGGATCGGCACCCGCCGGTCATAGTTCCAGACCGACCCGTGGGTGGCGATCAGCAGGTGCGGATCGGGCACCGGGGTCACGTGCGGCTTCAGGGCCACCAGCAGGTCGCCGGACCGGGCCGGGTCGAAGCTCGCCCGGAACCGCTCCGCCACGCTCCACTCGTCCACCGGACCCGTCGGCGAGGGCATCCGGCGCAGTTCCTCCGCCGTGAACACCGCGGCGACCTGGGGATGGGCGAGATAGCGCGCCCGGGCTGCGGACAGCACCCGGCTGCGCAGGGCGTCCGGCACGTCCGGAGCCAGATAGATATCGCCGAACGGGGCCCCGCCCACCAGCACCGGGCCGGTCAGGCCGAACTCCGAGGCGAGGCTCCGACCCATGGCCGCGGGGAGCAGCGCCGCATCGGCCCGGACCGCATCGGTCACCGAGCGGGTCCGGTTGCGCTCCGGCATGTCGTGGCCGCCGTGGTCGGCGGTCAGCACCACCACATAGGGCACATGGGTCGCATCCAGGGCCGCCAGGATCCGCCCGACATTCTCGTCGACGCCCATCAGCTGGGCGCACATCTCCGCCCCCTCCGTGCCGAAGCCGTGGCCCACATAGTCCGTCGCCGACAGGCCGATGGACAGGACGTCCGGGGCGCTGCCCTGGCCCAGCTTCATGTCCTGGATCAGGCCGATGGCGATGTCCGTCGTGGCCCGGTCGAAGGCGAGGGAGGCGCGGAAGCCCGAATAGTCCCCCGCCGCCCGGGCCAGCGGCGTCCCGAAGGTCCGGTCGGCGACGCGGATGTCGCTGGCCCGGCTGCGGCAGACGGCCGGGACCACGGCCGGGTCCGCCCGGGTCATGGCGTCGGCCACGGCGGCATTGACCCGCCGCACCACGGCGGGAACCGGCTTCGCATTGGTCTTCAGGGTCACATAGGCCTTGCCGTTCCAGAACCAGGGCTCGTCGATGGCATGTCCGCCCATCATGATCGCCGCCCGGTCCTTGCCCGCCACGGACACGACCCGGCTGGCCGGGTTGGCGGCCTTCATCCGGTCTCCCAGGGTCGGCACCCGGAGGTGGACCGGGGACACCACATAGTTGGCGGAGGACGTGCCCGGCTCCGTCGGATCCTCGGTGCAGTAGACCCGCTTGTCCGCCCGGGGCACGCCGAACTCGTACCAGTCATTGGCGATGATGCCGGTTCGCGCGGGATGGGACCCGGTCAGGATCGTGGAATGCCCGGGGCAGGTCTCCGTCGCCGCGTGGCTCTGGAAGCCGGAGGGGAACACCGGGCCGGTCTGCAGGCGGCGAAGGCCCCCCGTGAACAGGGGGCGGTATTCCGCGAACAGGTCCGCGGAGAACTGATCTACGGAAATCGCGACGATCAGCCGGGGCGCGGGGGGAGCCGTCGGGGCGGCCGCAACCGGACCGGCCGGAACCGCCGATGCGGCGAGGAGCAGACTGAACAGGGAACCGATGAACATGGGACAGGTCCTAGCCGGGCATGGGCGGTGAGGGCACCGGACACCGGACTTAGTTCGTAAACGGATCGATTTCCAGCCGATTCTCCGCCGCCCCGCCGCCCCGGCCGTTCGGCCCGGGCGACGCGATCCTACCGTTCGAGGGCCTCCAGCAGGGAGAACAGCGCCTCCACCTGGATCGGCTTCTGCAGATGCCCGTCGAGGCCCGCCTCCAGCTGCTCGGCCACCTGATGGGACATGGCGTCGGCGGAAAAGCCGAAGATCGGCGTCCGGTCCCGGCTCTGGGCCTGCTCCAGGGTGCGGATGGCCCGGGTCGCGGCCAGTCCGTCCATGCCGGGCATCTGGACATCCATCAGCACCAGGTCCCAGCTTTCGCGCTTCCAGGCCTCCACCGCCTTCTCACCGTCGGCTTCGATCCGGTAGTCCACGCCCGCGAGCTTCAGGAGGCCCGAGATGACCAGCTGGTTGGTGGGATGATCCTCCGCCACCAGCACCCGGATCGGGGGCGATCCTGAGTTCCCGCGGGCCGGGCCGGGCCGACCGGAGATCATGCCGGGCACGGTCGGCGGGTTCACAGTCAGGGGCCGGACCGGCGAAAGGGGCAGGGACAGGATGAACCGCGAGCCCTGGCCCCTGGTCGAGACGCAGGACACCTCTCCCCCCATGAGCCGCGCCAGCTCCCGGCAGATGGTGAGGCCGAGGCCCGTGCCGGTCTTCACCTGCCCGTTGCGCTCGATCTGCGAGAACTCCCGGAACAGCTGCTCGATGTCCGTTGGCGACAGGCCGGGCCCGGTATCGCTCACCTCGATGGCGATGCCGCCCTCCCGCCGGTGGGTGGTCAGGGCGACCTCTCCCGCGTCGGTGAATTTCACGGCATTGGCCAGCAGGTTCTGGACGATCTGTCCCACCCGCGGGCCGTCCACGTCGAAATGGGCATCGACGGCCCCCAGGTCGGAACGGAATCGCAGTCCCTTCTCCTCGGCGATGATGCGGAAGGCCGCGCAGGCGGGCTCCAGGGCCAGGCGCAGGTTCTGCGGGGTCGGGGTGAGGGTCAGCTTGCCGGCCTCGATCTTGGAGAAGTCGAGGAGGTCGTTCAGCAGCGACAGAAGGGCCCGGCCAGACTGGCGGATCAGGTCCAGATGCGCTCTCTGCTTCTCCGGCACGCCCTCCATGGCCATCAGATCGGCAATCCCGAGGACGCCGTTGAGGGGCGTGCGGATCTCGTGCCCCATCCGGGCGACGAACATGCTCTTGGCCAGATTGGCGCGGGCCGCCTCCATCCGCGACTCCACCAGGCCCGTCAGGGCCCGGGACGTGGTCACCGACGCGGTGAAGGTGTTGGCGATGAAGACGACCCCCACCAAGAGGAAGATGGCGCGACTGTCCGGCCCGGCCACGGCATAGAGGTTCAGGATCAGGGCCAGCGCATGGGCCGGCGCATTGGTGAAGAAGGCCCAGCGGCGCATGTCCCGCTGCGATGCGATGCTGATCAGGCCCGCCACGCTGATCAGAAGCCCGACCACCGGACCCGGCATGGGGTGGAACGGCGTGAAGAAGGCCGGGATCGCCGCCAGCCAGCACAGCAGCACCGTGAACATCTTCACCTGATCAAGTTCGACCGGTGCGGACAGATCACCTTCGTCCGCATGCTTGTTCATCAGCTGATGCAGAAGCCAGATCAGATAGGCTTCGACGATCAGGCAGGATCCCAGCCAAAGTCCGGCCTCGATCCAGGAAAACACACCAAGACGTACGATCAACAAACCAACAAAAATCATCGACAATATTCGCGCGAAAGTGCGCGTATTGTAGTTGTGATTTATAACCTGAAGTTGGAGAAAGTTCATCGAGGTCACCGAGACCGGAATAGAGGATTAATTCCATTTAAACTTGGAATATGAACTCCAACGGTTGGGATAATCTTACGATTTCTAGAATTGAGCAATACCCGCTTCCGGCACGCGGCCGGGAGACGCCGTCTAGCGGCCGGCTTCGCCCTTTGCCCGCAGGGGCCGGGCCGCCCGCGCCGGGTCATGGGGAAGGGCGCTCAGGCCCTTGGCCAGGGCCCCGATCGGCTCGGCGGCCGGTGCGCAGACCGCGGGTCCGGACACGAAGGTCACGCCGCCCCGGAGGCAGGCCGCCAGCTCCCGTTGGCTGTCGAGATTGCCGACGCTCTGCCACAGGTGCCGGGTCCGGTACTGGAGCGCGGCCTCGGTGAAGCGGGCGATGGCATTGGCCCGGGTCTGGGCATGGCTGCCGGTGAGGGCCAGGGTGACGCTGGTGGCCAGCCCCGGCGGCAGTTCCTCCAGGCGAAAGCCCGGATCCTCCACCCGAAGATCGATGTGCCGGAAATAGGGGTCGAGCGCGGCCTTGAGGGCGGTCAGCGACTGGAAGCTGGGGGACCTCGGCGTGTGGGTCACCGTGGCCACCAGGTCCTGGCGGCGGCGCAGGCGCAGGGCATCGGCCCGCTCCACGAAGGCGGCACGCCAGCGGGGCCTGTTCAGGGAGTGGAAGTTCACCGGAACGAAGGCGAAGCCCGCGCTCTGCTGCTCCGCCACGGCCAGGGCCTGCAGGGCGTCCTCGAGGCCGCCGTCCCCGAGAATGTCGGCAAGGGGCGCTTCGACGGAGTCGAGGGCCGTGGACGGCACCCCCTGTCCCGGCACCAGGGCCGAGCCGACGAAGGCCTGGCGGGGCAGGTTGTAGACGCCGTGATAGGTGATCGGCTGGACCGCGGCGGGCCGGAGCTCCGGCTGTGCGGCGGGCCGGGGCAGGGTGCGGCCCTGTGGCACCACCACCGTCACCGCGTCCCGGGTGATGCGGGTCACGCGGCCCATCAGGACCCCGTCGTCCTCCCCCGCCAGCAGGCGCGCCATTTCCGCCCGGTCGGCCTTGGCGAAGCGGGAGACGCTGGTGGGATCGCCATCGAAGCTGAGCAGGGTCACCTCGCCCTCGCCCCGCTGGCCGAACAGGCGCCGGTGCAGGGTTTCCGCCAGGGCCTGCAGCTCCCGGGTGTCGATCTCCTCCACCTGCGGATCGGCCAGGGCAAAGGCGAAGGGGGCGATCGGCCCGAACCGGCGGGGCCATTCCCACCGGGTCTCCAGATAGGCGCTGACCGCCTTGGCCACCACCGACGCCCCCAGACCGGGGTCCGCGAACCGGGCGTCGGATCCGATGAAGATGCGCAGACATGCAAGGGCGGCCATGGGACCTGTTTCGCACGCCTTGGTGAGAATTTGCCTAATGCGACCCTTGATCCGACGGCGGCGCGGGGGTGGCGCGGGCACGGCCGCCGAGGTATCTCCCCTGCATGGCGCGCACCAGGCAGAACCCTGAATTCGAGATCGAGGTCGACGGTCACCCCTATGCCTGGCGGATCCACCGGCTGCCGCGGGAGGCCCGGGACCCGTCGGAGCGTCGCGGCAAGGCCCTGGCCGTGCGGCACCGGGAGGGTCAGCGGGAAGCCATTCTCGAATTCCCGCCGGAAGCCCAGCAGCGGTTCGGCGCACCGCTGCTGAAGCCCGGCCAGATTCCGGCGGATCTGGTGGCGCGGGCCATCACCTCCGCCCTCGCCGCCGGGTGGGAGCCCCTGTCCCGGGGCAAGACCGTGACCATCGTGGTGGACGCCACCGGCGGCTGAGCCGTCCGCGCACGGGGGTGCAACTCTGGCTGCGGCCATGGTCGCGCGGTGCGCCGGGATATGCTTCCCTGTTTCCCGACAACAATCCATGCGGCCGAAGGCACGGCCGCGGACGGGAGGCGAAGATGACCGCACACCACATCCGCTACGAGGTCGACGGCGACGGGATCGCGACCCTGACCATCGACCGGGCGGACAAGCGCAATGCCATGACCTATGCCATGCTGAACGCCTTCATCGAGAAGGTGGCGCAGGCCGGGGCCGATGACGCCGTCCGGGTGGTGATCGTCACCGGCGCCGGGGGCAGCTTCTGCGCCGGGACGGATCTCGCCGACCTGGCCACCATTCCGGGTGAGACCCGGGGCGTGCGCGGCGGCGCGCACGAGACCGGCCGGTGGTGGCCCCTGGTCGCCTGCCCCAAGCCCGTGATCGGGGCCATCGACGGCTCGGCTGTGGGCATGGGCGCGGAGTTCACCAGCCAGTGCGATGTCCGCATCGTCACCGACCGGGCCCGCTTTGCCTGGAACTTCGCCCATCGGGGCCTGGTGCCGGACACCGGTGCCGGCAGCTGGCTGCTGCCCCGGATCATCGGCCCGCACCGGGCGCTGCGCCTGCTCTACACCGGGGATTTCCTGAGCGCGCAGGAGGCCCACGCCATCGGCTATGCCGCCGAGATCGTCCCGCCGGAAGCGCTCGCCGACGCCGCTCTGGCCGAGGCCCGGCGCTATCTGAACTCGTCCCCCTTCTCCATCCGCCGGATCAAGTCCCTGGTCTGGCAGGGGCTGGAGCGGGACCTGTCCGAGCACATGGCCGCCCACGTCGAGGCCATGTCCGCGGCCTTCAAGTCCGAGGATCACAAGGAAGGTGTGGCGGCCTTCCTGGAACGGCGTCCCGCCCGGTTCACCGGCCGGTGACGCGACGGGTGAGGCTACGGGTGAGGCTATGGGGCGCGGGTCACCGCCGCAGCGTCACATAGAGCTCCCGCTCCAGCTGCCACTGTCCTCGGAGACAGCGCCAGGCGGCCATGTAGACCCCGCTCATCTCCACCCCGCCGGTCCAGCGGCCGACCCAGCGCCCCGTCTCCGCCGCCCGCGCGCCGTCGGCGGCGACCTCCACCGTCTCAGGCGTGCGCACATAGTCGATGAAGGCGGGATCGGCGAACTGCCCGGCAAAGGCGGCGACCACGGCCTGCGCCCCCTGGATCAGGTCGCCGTCCCCGACGATCAGCACCACGTCCTCGGTGAAGTGCGGGCGCAGCCGCGGGGCGTCATGGGCCGCGATCAGGCGGTTGGTCAGCTTGCGGCGGGCGCGGATGGCGGTCTGTGCGTCGGGCATGGACGGAGCCTGGCCCCATCCGGCCCCCACGCCAAGAGGCCCCGCCGGAATGCCCGTTCCGGTCCCCCACCCGCGGATCGGCCCTTCGATTGCACCCCGGTTCGATCTAGGCTCGTCACCCGCTGCCCAAGATGACACCGAGGACCTGCCCATGACCGACCTGTTGCGTGAAGACCTCCGGGATGCGGAGGCCGCCCTGCTGAAGGAACTGCGGGCCCAGCGCCGCCGGATCCGGGAGTGCTGGCTGGGGGACGGCACCCCGGGCCAGCTGACCCTTGGCCAGAAGATCGCCGACCAGGTCGCCGCGACCATGGGATCGTGGCGCTTCATCATCATCCAGACCTGCGCCCTGATGATCTGGGTGGCCCTGAACGTGACCATGCTGGTCTATCACTGGGACCCGTACCCCTTCATCCTGCTGAACCTCGCCCTGTCCTTCCAGGCGGCCTATGCGGCGCCCTTCATCATGATGAGCCAGAACCGGCAGCAGGAGATCGACCGCCAGGCGGCGGAGGGGGACCATCAGGTCAATCTCAAGGCGGAGCTGGAGATCGAGCTGCTGCACCAGAAGGTGGACGCCCTGCGGGAGCAGGAGTTCATGCTGCTGACGCAGAGCGTCCGCAAGCTGACGGAGATGTTGATGGAAGAGCGCGCGGCCCGGGGCGGCACCGCCGCCGCGGGCTGAGGTCGCCGCCGGGCGCGGCTAGCCGGCGGTCATGCCGGCGAGGACCGGTGCAGTGGCGATGTCTTCCAGCAGGCCGGTATGCACCGGCTGCCAGCCCAGCCGGTCCCGGGTGATCCGGCTCGAGGCCGGCATGTCGACCCCGGCGAACATGCCGAGCCAGCCGAAATGGTCCTGCGCCTCCTCCGGCGGCAGGCTCTTCGTCGGCAGACCGAGCCGGTGCCCGATGGCCTCGGCGATCTGCCGCATGGAGAGGCCTTCGTCGGCGACGGCCATCCAGGCGGCCCCGGGGTCACCGACCTCCAGGGCCAGGCGATAGAGCCGGGCGGCGTCGCGGCGGTTCCCGGCGGGCCAGCGATTGGCGCCGTCCCCCACATAGGCGGCCACGCCCTTGTCCCGTGCCGCCTGCACCAGCGCCGGCAGGAACCCGCCGGTTCCGCTGTCATGGGTGATCGGCGGCAGGCGGATGACCGCCGTCTTCAGCCCGCGACCGGCGGCGTCCCGGACCAGGGTCTCCGTCGCTCCCCGGCCGAAGGGCTGGGGACGGTCGTCCTCCGTCGCGATGCGGCCCGGGGCCAGCATGGCGATGCCCGAGGTGGCGATGAAGGGCATGCCCGAACCGGCCAGGGCGTCGAGCATGGCGATCACCGTCTTCTGCTCGATCTCGATGTTTTCCATGAACCGGCTGAAGTCATGGATGAAGGCGCAGTGGATCACCGCGTCGCAGGTCCGGGCCCCGGCGATGAACGAGGCGGGATCGGTGAGGTCGCCGCGATGGGGCTGAACCCCCCGGGCTTCCAGGGCGCGGGGCCCCTCGTCCGTCCGGGCGACCCCCACCACCGTGTGCCCCGCCGCCTGCAGCTCCTCGGCCACGGCGGTGCCGATGAACCCGGTCGCGCCGGTCAGGAAAACGCGCATCGACATCTCCACGGGGCGGACGGGGCAGGAACCGGGGCCACGCCGTCCGCCCGCGGCGGCGATCAGCTTCCCTGACCCCGATCCTAGGGCACGGGTCGGCGGGGAACAACGGGGCGTCGGCGGACGACGGACGGGGACGCCCCGAACCGCGACTGGAACCACCGGGAAAACGCCGCCGGCTGGCTGTAGCCCAGCAACTGCGCGACCTGCATCAGGGGCAGATCGCTGTCCTCCACATAGGTGCGGGCCTGGGCGACGCGCACCTCGTCCAGCAGGGTCTGGAAGTCCGTCCCGCCGTCCGCCAGCCGCCGCTGCAGGGTCCGTGCACTCAATCCCATGTGGACCGCCGTCCGGGCCAGCGTGGCCCGCCCCTCCGGCAGGCGTTCGGCGATCACCCGGCGGACCCCGTGGGCATCGCCCCGCACGCCGCCGACGGCCAGATCGTCCACCACCCGCCGGGCATAGGCGGCCAGCACCTCGTCCCCGGCGGGGTTGGCCCGGTCCAGGTCCCGGGTGTCGCAGACCAGGCCGTTGAATTCGCTGTTGAAGACCACGGCCTCGCCGAACATCCGCCGGTGGTCGGTCAGATCGGCCGGGGGCGGATGGGTGAAGTTCACGCTCACCGCCTGCCAACGATCCCCGATCAGGGCCTGGAAGATGCGGAGCAGCACCCCCACCGTCAGCTCATGGGCCTGCCGCGCGACCCCCGGGCGCTCCGCCAGCAGCTGCTCGCGCACGACCACCGTGCCGTGTGCCTCCTCCACCGTGAGGTTCAGGCTGTCATTGATGAGGTCGCTGTAGCGGGCGACGGTGGCCAGGACGTCCCGGACCGTGGACTGGTGGGCGATCAGCAGGCTGAGGGTGCCGAAGTCGGACAGCTTGCGCCGCTCCGCCATCCGCAGGCCGAAGGTCAGGCAACCGGACACCGCCGCCGACCGCTCCAGCAGGTCCCCGAACCGCCGGGCATTGAGCCGGATGTCCGGGCGGGTCAGCGCCTGGGGGTCGAGGCCGGCCTGGCGCAGCATCATCACCGGGTCGAGGCCCAGCGACCGCGCGACTTCCCCGTAACTCGCCAGCGCAGAGCCCCGGATCGTCGGCGTCACACCCCGCTCCCCCCAGTCCCGAGCCCGCTCATGGCGCGAAATGTATAGTTTCTGGCGTGGATTGCAAAGCCCGTCCGTCCGCGCGCGCTAAGCTCCTCGAAACAGAAACACGCACTTCCGGGGAGAGAACGCCGCATGCATTCGTCAGGACTTGAGGCCATCGAAGCGATCGTGTCGCAGCCGATGCCGGAATATCGCGCCTTCCGGGCCCACCGGCTCAGCCCGATCATCGGCGCGGAGATCGAGGGCCTCGATCTGACCCGGCCCCTGTCCGACGAGACCTTTGCCGAGGTCCACCGGGCCATGCTCAATCACCAGGTGCTGGTGTTCCGGGACCAGGACCTCAGCCCGGAGGACCACAAGGCCTTCGGCCGGCGGTTCGGCGTGCTGCACGCCCACGCCCTGCAGAAGATGCGGGAGGGCGATCACGAGCGCCTGGAAGTGGCTGCCAGCCGGGCCTCGAAATACGTGGCCGGCGAGGGCTGGCACACCGATGTCAGCTGCGACGAGGAGCCGCCGAAGCTCTCCATGCTGTTCATCGACAAGATCCCCGACATCGGGCTCGGCGGGGACACCCTGTTCGCCAACATGTACCTGGCCTACGAGATGCTCTCCCCGGCGCTGCGGGCCTTCCTCGATACCCTGACCGCGGTGCATGACGGGGCGATCCCCTGGACCAGCGCCTATGGCTTCAAGCCGGACCAGGCCTTCAACAGCACCGAGCATCCGGTGGTGATCCGTCACCCGGAAACCGGGCGCAAGGTGCTGTTCGTCAACCGCGGCTTCACCTCGCACATCGTCCAGCTGAACCGCAACGAGGGCGCGGCGCTCCTGGAAATGCTCTACCGCACCATCGAGATGACCCCGGCCCTCACCTGCCGGGTCCGCTGGACGCCCCGGACCATGGTCCTGTGGGACAACCGCTGCACCCAGCACCACGCCCTGTGGGACTACTACCCCCTGGAGCGGCACGGCTTCCGGGTGTCGGTGCTGGGGGAGCGTCCCAGCCGCTGACGCCGGCGGCGGCGGCGTGCCCGCCGGCGCGCGCGGCCCCCACTGCCGGCGGAGCGGGCGGCTAGCTGCGCTGTTTGGCTTCGTTTCGCCAAAATGCGCGCCGTTCCCGGGGACGACGTCCACACCGGAGGACGTCCCCGGCCGCCGCACGCGCACGCGGCGGCGGCGGGCGGGGAGTTCACCCGGCAGGCGGCCAGCGGCGTCAGGCGTCGGCTGTCGCATGCCGCCACCCCAGCTGCCGCAGTGCCGACTTCCGGCGGGAGATGGCCTTCCGCTCGTAGCCGTCGAGTGTGAGGAGGCGGGGGGCTGCGGCGCGGAGTGCCTCCGCCTCCAGCCCCCGCGCAATCCACATTGGGTTCTCCGAGAGGTCCACGCCGGCCTCCAGGAGGGCCACCCGGTAGAGCTCAGCCTTCGCGCGACGGATCCGGACGACTTGCGCGTGGGCGCGCGCGGCCAACAGGGCTGGGCCCGCGGAGGTGGCCGCGGGCGCGGAGGCGACTTCATCAGTCAGCTCCGCCGACCCACAGAGCGCCCGACGGAGGCGCTCGATGAATGCGGCGTCGGCGTGGGCGACGTCGGCCGACGTGAGGCCGTGCTTCCGCGCATTTCCGGAGGACCGACGTCGGCCCTCCGGGGTTCTCGGGCCGGTACTGAATGCGGCGTTCCGGCGGTTCGATTGGCTCCTACCTCCGTCGCTCACTCTACGAATTCCGCATCCGTGACTTCGCCCATCGCAGACTGGACACGGTCGGCGAGTGTCGCCCGGTGGCGTTGGATCTCCCTCATCGCATTGATCCGCCGCTGGTCGGCGGCGGAGGCGAGCTTCTCCATGCGCTCAATATCGCCGAGGGCGATACGGAAGCCGTTCGACGTCACCGCGCCCGCGTCGAGGCCCCGACCGCCGAGGGTCGTCTGGAAGTCGTCGTGCTCCTCGATCCCGGTGAGCATAATTTCACTGACAGCCTGCGCCCGCCGCGTCCGGGCGACCGTCCCCGCGGTGCCGGGGTCAACGTCGCTCTGGGTCAGTATGTCAGTCACCGACTGCTGCTCCATGAGGTTCAGGGTCGTGGCGACGGCGCGCCGCGCGCGGCGGGCGTCCCACGCGGCCTGCACGAAGTCCGACACCAGGAGTTGCTCGACGACGCCCCGGGGCCTCACCTCCTGGAAGAGGGCGCACAGGAGCGCCTCAAACTCAGCCTCGTCCTCGAACCCCGCGACGACGGGGCCACCGAGGATCGCGCGGACGTCGGCGGGTAGGGTGAAGCTGGCGTCGTCTCCGCCTCCAGGCGGGGGGCGGATTGCGACTTCATTACTCGGAGACTTCGGTGCCTTCGGCTTCGCCGGCGGCGGCTTGGTGGGCATGCTCTGATCCTTCCATTTGGGTGGCGACGCCGACTGGCGGCCCCACGCCGTTGCTCGAGAGTTGACACTCAAGAGCCCTTCGCCGCCATGTCCAACAAATATTTTCAAGCATAAAAATTCGCATGGATAACTACTCCAGATACAATCAGGGAAAATATTTCTAAAGTGTTTCCAAATTAATTTAGGAAGATAAGTTTTTATTGTTTATTAACATATTTGACGAAGCGCCAGAGCTAAACTTTGGAATTTTTTCATCGTCAACATTGGTCCGCTCACCAGCCGTTAATAAGATGCTCCACGCGTCCGGAGCTCCGCTATCCGGAAACACAAACACTTACAGCTGGAGGGTGGCAAAAATACAACGCCTCCGGAGGGAGGACCCGCGGCGGCCGGGTGCTGGTGCTGGTGCTGGTGCTGGTGGAGGTCGCCGCGGCCGGAGCGACGCCGCAAGCCCACCGGCGCGGGTGGCCTGGGGTTTGCGGTGGGGGCGTGGGGAGTGGGGAGTGGGGCGTGGGGTGTGGGGTGTGGGGTGTTACGATCCGGGTTTCGGCGAGTGGAACCTCGCCCCGGGGGTGGCCGAGTAACCCGCCCGGATACGTCAACAAACACCTCTCCCAAGCGAAGCAGTGCCGACTGCGGCGTGTCATTGAGCGAAATTTCAAAACAATAATAATTCTTTTGGAATATTAACCGTTCGAACTGTGCCAAGTTATGAATAATAAATATTAGCGACTGCGATTAAATGCCCAATACTCGCCACTCGTCCGGCGCAATTTCGCTCTTATTTCCCTCAAATTTGAACTCGAGCCCGCGGCCACCGTGCGGAGCGCACACTGGTGTCGGCTCAGCGTGCGCTCGTTGGGCGAGCGTGACCCCGGAGGGTACGGATGAGCGTGACGAGATGGCGGACCACTGGCGCGGCACTGACACTGACCCTGTCGATGGTCTCGGCGCTGGACCTGGCCTCCACTCCCCTCTCCCCGGCGGAAGCGGCTACGGCGGCTACGCCGGCGACCGCGGCCGCCCCCGGGACGCAGCCGTCGCCGCTTCCCGGCCTCGACGGGGCCCTGGGCGACCTCGCGCCCCGCGCCGTGGTCGCCGCCAGCATCACGGCGGAGTATGACGACAACATCGCCCGGTCCGACGCGGCCCAGGCCCTGCTGCGGGGCCTCATCCGGGACGACACCACCACGACCCCCCGGGTCATGGTCGACCTGGCGTCGAACCTGGCGGGTGCGCACGTCTTCCTCCGGGGGACGGCGGGATACGACGCCCACGCCAACAACCGCCAGCTGGATCGACAGAGGACCGACCTGCAGTCCGGTGTCGGAGTGGCCATCGGACGCTGCTCCGGCGCGCTGCAGGGGGGCTACGGCGTCCGCCAGAGCGACCTCGCCGACCTCTACGGGCCCGTGGTCCGGAACCAGTTGGAGACCCGGTCGGTGGAGGCGGACGCCGGCTGCGACCGGGGTGCCGGCGTGACGACCCGGGTCGCCGTCTCCCGCACCTGGACCACGAACTCCGCCCCCCTGCAGGCCATCGCCGACACCGACGTCACCCGCGTTATGCCGGCCGTGGCCTATGCCAGCCCCTGGCTCGGGCAGGTGTCCGTCTACGGCCGCTACGACGCCATCGTCTACCCCAACCGGGTCGACCTGAACCGGAAGACGGCCGGGTTCGACGGCCTCGCGGCGGGGACGACCCTGCGGCACGACCTGTCCGCCCGGCTGTCGGCCAGCCTCGATGCGTCCTACGTGCAGCTGACCCCGCGGCAGACGTCGCCGACCCGCTTCAGTGGCCTCAACTACGGTGCGGCCGTCACCTACGCGCCGACGGCGTCCTCCACCCTGAAGCTGGACCTGGGCCGGATCGTGAAGCCCTCGGAGCGGATCGACGCAAATTTCGATGTCCAGGACTTTGCCCGGGTGAGCGGGACCCTGCGCCTCGACCGGCGCACGGACCTCGCGCTCGGCCTCGGCCAGCGGCGGGACAGCTACGCCAACAACAACCTCGCGATCATCTCCTACCTGACGACGGACACGGTGAGTGACGTCTCCGCGACCCTGAACTACCGGCTGAGGCGGGACGTGACGCTGAGCGTGGACGGACGCGGCGAACGGCGCGCGGCGAACCTGGCGGCCTTCTCCTACTCCGACTGGCGGGCCGGGCTGGCGGCGGCGGTGACCTATTGAGGGCAACCGGCGCCTTCGAATTCGCCCCTCAGGGGAAGAGGGTTGCGGAATCGGCGTATTCGCGGGACGAAGTCCCAACAGAAGGATTCCCACCATGCTGAAGTCCACGACCCTCGCCCTGACCATTGCCGCCGCCCTCGCGGCCGGTGCCCTCCCGGCCGTGGCATTCGCCGAAGGCGGTAACAACGGGAATAATAGTGGTTTCAATGGCGGCGATGGCAACAATGGCGGCGACGGCGGCGATCATGGCCACCGCCATCACGGCCCGACGAACAATGGCAGCAACGGTGCCGTCCCCGGCCCGCTGGAGGGCGTCGGCCTTCCCTTCCTGGTCGCCGGCGGTGCCCTGGCGGCCGTGATGGTGATGCGCAAGCGGTCGGGCAGCAACCCCGCCGCCTGATTTCCGGTTATCGGACTCTATCAGCGACGTCTCAAAGTAGCCGACCCCGGGACACAATTCGGTTCCCTGGGTCGGCTATCTTGTTTGAGTGACCCATTCCCACAGACTTCGACTGTGCCTCAGGGGGGCGACCGGGTTGGTCGGTCTGGCCATTGCCTGGGCGACCCTGTGCCCGCCAGCCATGCGCCCCTCCCTCGGCCCGCCGGACCTGGAGCGCTTTCTCGCCTTCGTCGGGATCGGCGCGCTGGGAATGGCGGCCTTCCCGAGGCGGCGGCTGGGCGTCCTTCTCGCCCTGGTCGCCTTCGCCATCGCTCTTGAACTGGGCCAGGCCCTGGTCCCCGGCCGGGACCCCCGCGTCGCCGATGCCGTGATCAAGGCCGCGGGTGCCTTGACCGGCGGTCTGGTCGCCGGGGGTCTGGCGAGGGTTGGGTTCAGGACCATGGGACAAGGCTCACAGAGGCTGCCAGACGGCGGCACCTAGCGGTGCCCCGACGGCTGAGCCACCCTGTCAGCGGTCGTCGATTTCCGACCACTTCAGGTCGTCCATCCGACAGCCCTTCGGCATCAGAAGCCCCGTGACGGACCCCACCGGGACCCTGGCCCCGACCAGCCCGGCCGCCTTCCGCCAGAAATCGTAGGAGTAGGTCGCCCATCGCGGCTGGCGGGCATAGTTCCGCCCCTGGAACTCCACGCTGAAGCTGTAGCCATTGGTCCCGGCAAGCTGCCGCAGCAGCGCCTCGTGGACGCCCTGCGGCGACATGTTGGCGACCAGAACAGTGCAACGGCCCCGCTGGGCCTCGAAGATGGGTATGTCGTGCCCGCCCGTGATGCCGGTGATCCTGTAGCCGGACCGCTCGACGAAGCGGTGCAGGGCGGCCTCCCTCAGGCTGTGATCATCGAAGGATGTCACCGTCAGGGACCGGGCCCCGATCAGGCGCGGGGTCAGGGTGACAAGAACGAGGACGCCGCCCAGCGCCAATCTACGCGTCAGCTTCATGCCGCGTCCCGAAGTAGCAGAAGGCAAGGGTCGAGGCGGTCGACAGCATGCTCGCCGTGGTTCCCCCGATTTCCCCGTGGATCAGGTCGTACTGGTCCGGGTTGAGGGCAATCAGACTCATGCGCGTCACGTTGATCACCACCATCGTCAGCGACATGCCGGCACACCAGACGAGGTCCGTCAGCCGGGACCGGCGGTTGCGGTACTGGTTGAACAGGAACCAGCAGAACAGCGACATGGAGATGTTCGCGATCGACGAGCAGCCGGGGGCGACGAAGATCTGGCCGCCGGTCCGCAGCAGGATCGCATTGCCCGTGTGCGGCAAGCCGGTGAGGGTGGCCACGATCACGGCGTCGATCGGCAGGATCTTGTCGCTGAGCAGCCAGAAGATCTGCTTGCTCCAGAACATGGGGTAGGTGATCGCCGTCAGGAGGGCCGCGCCGCGCCGGCCGTCCGTGCCACGCTCCGCCGTCAGGGTCGCGTAGCTCCCCAGCACGGTCAGGCCAACCCAGCTCGGCTTGCTGAACGGCAGGAAGAAGGTCAGCAGCGCCCCGGCGCAGACGAGGACATCCAGCCGGGTCGCCGGCCGCGGGTCGCCGCGGGCCAGCCAGATCATTCCGAGGAAGAAGGCCGCCCAGACGATGACGCTGATGGCGAGGCCGTTCATCAGCGTCGTGGCCAGGCCGTTGGTGACCACGTGCCAGGCGGTCTCGGCGAAGGCGGCATTGCAGAAGCCGGCGAACAGCACCGGCGGCAGGAGGTCGGACCGCCGCCACCCCCGGATCAGGCCGGAGCGGCCGGTCGCTTCAGCTTGCGGAAGTGTTGACATGGGCTTCGCCACCCCGTCGGCGGTGGCGGGACCAGGTGACCGCCGCGGCGGCAACGCCCAGAAGCACAAAGGGCAGGCCCACACCCTCGAGCGGGCCCGGGACGCCCCGCGCCTGCAAGTCCAGGGCCAGCTGGAGCTTCGCCGTGTCGAGGGCTACCCGCTCCGCCTCGTAATCGGGCGTGCCCTTGGTATCCAGCAGAAGGGCCTGCTTGTCCGCCTGGATCGCCGCCTTGTCATCGGCAATGACGGTCGGGTTCACCGGATCATGGGGCGTCACCGTCACCGGAGAGGTCGCCGCGGCGGGAAAGGCGATGGCCACCACCGCTGCGGAGAGGGCCGCCAGGACCGGGAGACGCATGTTCTTCACTCCAACTTGCCGGTCACCCCGTGACCGACGACTACCGACACGACGGACAACCAGCCGGGATGGGCGTTGAGACCTCTCCGCCCGTAGCCTTGTCCGGTAAACCCGCTCTTAACATCCCCGGGGCGCGAGACCCGGGCCGAAGGGCACCAGGCCGACGCGCCGCCACACTCTAGAAGGCACCCGGATCGAAGGGCGCGCGGACAAACGTCTTGGCGATCAGCAGGATATCCGCCCCGATCGACCAGTTCTCGATATATTCCACATCCATCCGCACGCGGTTGGCCATGTCGGTGAGGCTGCGGATCTCCCCGCGGAGCCCGGACACCTGCGCCAGCCCGGTCAGACCCGGCCGGACCATGCTCCGCACCCCGTAGTCACTGACCTGGTTCAGGTAGTAGAGATCGTGGCTCACCGCATGGGGCCGCGGCCCCACCAGGGACATGTCCCCCCGCAGGACGTTGATCAGCTGCGGCAGCTCATCCAGGCTCGTCCGCCGCAGGAACGCCCCGATGGGCGTGACCCGGTGGTCGTCCCGCGAGGCGTGCCGCACCGGCTCCCCCGGCGGCGAGGCGCGCATGGTGCGGAACTTCAGGATCTCGAAGCTGCGTCCGCCCAGACCGCCCCGCTTCTGGCGGAACAGCACCGGCCCGCCACCGCCGAGGTGGACCAGGAGGGCGATGAGCAGCATGAGGGGCGAGGCCACCAGCAGGAAGCCGGCGGACAGGCCGACATCGAGGGCGCGCTTGCTGCGGCTGGAGACCACCCGCCGGGCCAGTTCGGCGCGCCGGGTCAGGGCCGCCACGCGCTGCCGTTCCGCCGCGCCGTCGGCGTCCGGCGCGACCACGTCACACACGTCGCGTAGGTCACGGACGGGATTCGTCATGTCGAAATTCACGGCAGACTGCGGGCGGCTCACATCCGGGCCTCGTTTGACGAATCGATCCCAAGGAGGGCTCCCCAACACTACCAAGCGCGCCCCGGCGACGAACGCGTTTCCCCCACAGGATGAATATTTCTGCGCCCAGAATGGAGCGAAACAAAGGTCGTTTTGTGCATCGCATCCAAATTGATGCCGCAATGCAGCGCTCTCATTCAGACACCCCGTCCCGCGCACAGTCCGGGCGGGGTTTCGCCGCATTAACCATAAAATTCGGATGTGTCCGGACCGCTGGTGTGATATTGAGACACGCGAAAGTCACCGAAATTGCAGGAGTTTTTGGGTGGTGAGTTCTGCACTCAAGGCTTCGCCGGTTGCCTCGCCCCCGCTGCGGATGGCGGCACCGATCCCGGATTGCCCTGTCAGCGACACGGCGGACTGCCCCGAGATCCTGTCCTTCTGCGGTGCCCTGCGCTCGGCCGCGTCGAGCCGGGAGCTGGGCGCGGCGGTGATGTTCTCCTCCGCCCTGCGCGGCGAGGGCAAGACCATGGTCGGGGTCGCCGCGGCGGTGGCCCTGCGCAAGACCTTCGCCCTGTCCGTCCTCTACATCGACGCGAGCGACGACGGCAACGTGATCAGCCGCTGGCCACCGGGGTCGCACCTGACCTGGGCCCAACTGGAGGACAGCCCGCCGGCGAAGGCATTCCGGGCGGCGGGGCCGGAGCTGAAGATCCTGTCCCTGCCGGCCGACCGCCTGGACATGCTGTTCGAGGCCGGGGCCGGGCAGGCCCCGTTGCGCCTGGAGGCCGCGGTCCGGCAGCGGTTCGACATCATCCTGATCGACGCGCCGTCGATCAGCGAACTTCCCCTGGTCTCCAGCGTGGGCCGGTTCATCGACGGGGTCGTGCTGGTGGTGGAAGCCGAACGGACCCGCTGGCCGGTGGTGCAGCACGCGAAGGAGGAATTCGAGCGCCGGGACGCCACGGTGCTCGGGGTCTTCCTGAACCGGCGTCGGCGTTATATCCCGTCCGCCGTCTACAAGCTCCTCTGACAGCGCCGTGAGAGGCTCCCCCATGCTGAACCGCCTGGCCCGTGCGGCCGCCGCCCACCGCCTGCCGCGCCTCCTGGCCAGCGCCCTCGTCGTGGCGGGCAGTCTTGCCGCCTGCGCGACCCTGCCCGGCAAGCTGCCACCCGCCCCGCGGTCCGCGGACGGGGGGATCGCGCCCTATCTGCTGCAGCCCGGCGACATTGTCGAACTGCACACGCCGCTGGCCCCCGACCTTGACGAGCAGGTGGCGGTCGGGCCCGACGGGACGCTCACCTTCCACTACAGCGACCCGATCCAGGCGAGCGGCCGGACCCTGCCGGATGTGACGGCCCAGGTCCGCGACAAGTACTGCAAGGACGTCCTCGAGTGCCGGTCGAAGACCTCCGACGTGAAGGTCACCCTGCGCAACTTCGTGGGCACGCGGGTCTATGTGTTCGGCGAGGTAGGATCCCCGTCGGAAATCGTCAGCACCGGCCAGATCTCTGCGGTCCAGGCCATCACCCGGGCCGGGGGCCTGCGGATCACGGCCCAGTCGAGCCAGGCCCTGCTGGTCCGCCGGGACGCGGAGAACCGACCGCACGTCTATTCCATCGAGATCGCCAAGGCGCTGAACGGCCGCGATCCCGGTGCCGACGTGCTGCTGCAGCCCCTGGACATCATCTATGTCCCCCGCGGGCGCCTCGGAAATGTCAGCATGGCGTTCGAATTCATCCGCAATGCCCTGCCCTTCTCCATCGGCACCAGTTTCGGCCTGTCGAACAAGCCGGTCTTCTAGCCCCACCTCGTCCGTCCACGCTCCTTCCAGTCAGGGACCCTCGCCGTGCCGATCGAATTCAACCGCTATGGCCTGGCGTACCTGGTCTTCCGGCACCTGCGGGTGATCCTGGCCTGCCTGCTGCTGGGCGTCGGCGCGACGGGGGCGGTGGTGCTGCTGACGCCGCACAAGTTCGAAGCCACCGAGGCGCTGGTGGTCAATTTCAGCGTGGTGCCGAACGCCACCGCGCCCGGGCTGCGGGGGGGCAATGACGGCGGCGACCACCAGCAGGTCATCGCCTCCTATGTGCAGATCCTGCAGAGCCACATCCTGGCCGAGCAGGTGGTGGCCGAACTGGGCGCCACCACCCTCTATCCCTCGCACCATTCGGGCCCCCCGCTGTCGCCGCGGGTGACCGCCGCCCTCGACCGGGACCCGGAACTCATCGACGCCGTCGCCTACCGCCTGCAGCGGGACATCAAGGTGATGCCGGACACCTCGGCGAACATCCTCGAGATCCACGTGACCAACGGCTCGCCGGACCGGGCGCTGATGGCCCTGAAGGTGCTGGTGCGCCACTTCCTCGACGAGCAGTCCCAGCTGGGCCGCGACAGCCACCTTCCGTTCCTCCAGCAGCAGGCGGAGAACTATCGCCAGCAGGTGGCCAGGGCCCAGGGCGCCATCGACACCTTCCAGAAGGCGCATGGCGTGTCGGCCATCGACGAGGAGCGGGCCTACCTCTTCCAGCAGCGCGCCACCCTGGAGCAGGCGCTGAAGGGGGCCGACGTGCGCATGCACGAGGACCAGTCCAAGCTGGCGGCCCAGAGGGCCAACCTGGCCGCGACGCCTCCGGTCAACCGGCTGGCGTCGGAGGACCTCCAGCTGATGGAGGGCAAGGTCCAGCTGGAGACCCTGCAGGCGCAGCGGCGGTCCATGACCGGCATCTACAAGCCCGAGAGCGAGAAGATGCGCGCCCTCGACGCCCAGATCGCCAAGCTGCAGGGCATCGCCCCCTCGGACGGCACCATCAACCGGACCGAGACCAACTCGGTCTACGCCTCCCTGCAGTCGGCCGCCAACGAGACCGAGGCCGACCTCAAGGCCGTCACCAATTCCCGGAACCTGCTGGCCCGGCAGCTGGCGGAGCTGGAGGCCAAGATCTCCAACCGCAGCTCCCTGCAGGGGGAGTATGACGAGCTCGTGCGCCAGTATCAGCTCGCCGACCAGAACTACCGCCAGTACCTCCAGGCGGTGCAGGAGGCGCAGATCTCCAACGACCTCAGCCGGCAGAAGATCAGCACGGTGGACGTGATGGACCCCGCCCACGCCCTGCCCGGTGCCGTGGCGCCGAACAAGCCGCTGATCCTGATCGGCGGGACGGTCTCCAGCCTGATCCTGGCGCTGGCGGCGGCCTATTGCCTGGAAGTGTTCGACGAGCGGCTGAACGCCCCCCGCCAGATCGAGCTGCTCCTCGGGACGCCGGTCCTGGGCTCCCTGGAGAACTACCCCCTCCGCCGCCTGCCCATGAAGCGGATCGGCAGCAATGTGGTGCCCCTGCAGACGGCACTCCTGGTGCTGGTGGCGGTGTGCGCGGTGCTGGGAGGACGGGCGGCGGCCCAGTCGGCCAGCAGTCCCGCCTTCCAGACCCCGGGGATGTCCGGCCAGCTCGTCCCGATGATCCGCCCCGGTAGCTGCCCGGCGGGCTACGGTGTCTACCGCCCCGTGGGCGGGCCGATCAGCCACCAGACCATCTGCGTGCCGCAGGCGGGCATCAACCGGTTCGCCGGACAGGTGGACTATGGTGCCACGCCCCTCGGCACAGCCAACTGCAAGGCCAAGGCCGGATCCTATGCCTGCGGGATCGGGGCCTCCCAGTGCTGCGCCGCGGACCGGGACAATCCCTGCTTTCCGGGGGCCTACGCCTGCACCGCCGGCATGGCCTCGCCCGGCCAGGCCCGGACCGCCTGCTGCATCAGTCACTAGGGGTCAGGCTGGCGGATGATGGATCGTTATGTCTGGACCCACGACGTGGGAAACGGTCGTCATGGCGGCACGAAGGCGACCCGGGACTGTTACGATATCGCCGAGGAAATGGGGTGGATCCGATTCGACACCACGCTCAGCGGCGGCCCGGCGACGCGTGTCCGAAGACTTTATCACATCCTGTCAGAATTGATGCGAGTTGACCGGTCCTCGACGTTTCTCCTGCAAACACCGGTTTACGGGATCGGCAATCAACTCATCGCCTATTTCATTGCGTTGCGATTCAAGACGATCACGATCATTCACGACATTGATCGCCTTCGTGGGCAGACGTCCAACATAAGTGAACATATCCCGCGCCTCTCACAGGTCTGGATCTCCAGCGGCAAGCTTGCCGAACATGTCCAGGTCCCGCCAGGAGCCGGGAGAGACGTCCGCACCCTCATGATCTGGGACTATCTGATCCCGGATTTTCGCGGACCCGCGAACTGCGGCATCGACGGCCCGGTCATCTTTGCGGGCAATCTCGATCCCGGCAAGGTCTCCTGGCTCTACAACCCGACGATCCATCGCCCGCCGCTGCAGTTGTATGGCGTCAATCACGATGTCGAGCGGCTGCGGGCCGGTGACACCTACGTCTCGAGCTTCGATCCTGACAAACCCCGATTTCAGGAACCCGTGGGCTGGGGCCTGGTTTGGGATGGTGCCAAGACCGGAACGGACGACGCAGGGTCGGACTATGAGTCGATCAACCAGCCCCACAAGTTGTCGCTCTATCTGGCCTGCGGCATCCCCGTCATCGTCTGGGCAAAATCCCACATCGCGAGCTTCGTTACCGAACGTGGCGTAGGCATCTGCATTGAAAATCTATCCGATTTGCATCAAGCCATCAAAAGAATCGATTCGATTCAATATTCGGAGATACTGAAATCGACCGCCACGATCTCAAAGGAGCTCAGAGACGGCAATTTCCTCAAGAAATTGCTGTAAGTGTTGCAGCTCGACGACAATGATGAAAATTGACCATTATTGGCGAAGGCCTGAAATCTTTCCAGCCCCATCTGGCAGACCAACACAGGGCAAAGGCATCACCGATCCACGGTGAGGCCTCCTGCCGACCTACCGACTGACGGCCTCGATCAAGATTCGGCACTTACTCTGAGCGGATGAGACCGGAGGGTCCCGCCAGCGGCATCAGATGCGGAGAAATCCAGCGTCCGGACATTCCGTCAACCGCTGGATATACTTTCGCCATTCCATCGGACGATAGATGGCTGGGCAACACCCTATCCGCCCCTTACGAAGGTCAGACCCTTCTCACCGCCCTGGACACGGATCCGACATGTCAGTTCGCCGACACCTGGCCTGGATGGGAGGGGCCCAGTTTCTGCTGTTCGTCGTGCAGTTCTTTGGTTCGGTTGCGGTTGCCCGGCTGTTGTCGCCGTATGAAATGGGAATATTTTCCATCGCCGCGTCCGTCATCGGCCTGCTGAACATCTTCCAGTCGGTCGGCCTGAACAACTACATCGTCCGGCAGCCGGAGATCACGCGCGAGGAGATGTCGGTGGTGTTCTCCATCAACGGCCTGCTCTCGATCTTGATCGCGATCCTGATCCTCCTGTTCGGGCTCTTCGGAGAATTCCTGCTGCACGATCGCGGCCCGCGCACCGTGATGCTGTTCCTGTGCCTCGTTCCGATCATCGGCATCTTCGAGTTCCTGCCGGCGGCGCAGTTCGAACGCGCCGCAAACTTCCGGGCGATCGCCATGATCAATCTTGGAAAGGTGGTGACGATCCAGGCCACCACCATCGCCTTCGCGATGCACGGCTACAGTTTCGCGAGCCTGGCCCTCGGCCAGATCCTCGGATCGCTCTTCAGTGCCGCCGCCTACAACCTGTCCGGACGGCACCATGTGTCCCTGCGCCTGGCATTCCATGGCTGGCGCGCCATCATCCGGTTCGCCATGCAGATGCTGGCCATATCGGGGGTCACGAGCCTTGCCATGCGGCTCACAGACCTGATGCTGGGTCGCCTGGTGGGCCTGAGCGCCCTCGGGCTCTACTCGAGAGCCACGAGCCTGAACAACATCCTGTGGGAGAATGTCCACCTCGTCATAGGTCGGGTCCTGTTCGTCGAATTTGCCGCAACGGCGCGGGCCGGGAAATCGCTGAGGAACACCTATCTGACCACGGTGGACATGCTGACGGCGCTGCTGTGGCCTGCCTTCCTCGGACTTGCCGTCATTTCCGGGCCGTTCATCCTGAACCTGTACGGTGCCAAGTGGGTCCTGGCCGCCCAACCCCTGATGCTGCTGTCGATGGCATCGGTGGTGCTGGTATCCCTGAGCATGACCTGGGAGATCTTCGTCGTGCGCGGAGAGACCGCGAGCCAGTCCCGGATCGAGATCATCCGCTCCGGCACGGGCACGGTGCTGTTTGCCTTCGGGTGCACCTTCGGTCTCGCCGGTGCAGCCGCCTCCCGGATCGGGGAAGCACTGGTATCCCTCGTCCTGTATCGTCCGCATCTCGATCGGATGACCGATACCCGGCTGTCGGATGTCGTTCCGATCCTGCTGCGGAACGCCGTCCTGACGGGGATCGCCATCGGCCCGGCCTTCATCATCATGCTGATCCACCATTGGTCGCCCATGACGCCGGTGTTCGAGCTCGTCGGCGGCATTGTGGCGGGGGTTGCCGTGTGGGCCCTTGCCCTCCATCTCTCCCGGCACGCGCTGGCGGTGGAGGCCGTGTCCCTGGCAAGGCGCGCCCGCACCCGCACCGCATGAGGGCCGCCGCATGAAGCCCCGCCCCGCCTCCGCCCCGCCAAGTCACCCTTCCAGGCTCGAGGACCCCTTGAAAGTCCGTTCCGACCCCAGCACGATTTCCGTCGTACTGTGCACCTACAACGGGGGCCGGTTCCTGAGGGAGCAACTGGAGAGCCTGGCCGCCCAGACGACCCTGCCGTCCGAACTGGTCGTCGGTGACGATGGGTCGCAGGATGATACGCTCGACGTCGTCCGGCAGTTTGCGCGGCACAGCCCGTTTCCCGTGACCATTCACGAGAACCGCGAGCGCCTGGGCTACCGGCGGAACTTCCTGGCGACGGCGCAACGGGCGTCCGGGGACTATATCGCCTTCTGCGACCAGGACGATGTCTGGCATCCGGATAAGCTGCGCATGTGCCTGGATGCGCTGCGGGCACCGTCCATGGCCCTGGTGGTGCACGCCTACCTCATCGTCGATGCCGACCTGCGGGAGATGCCGGTCCAGCCTCCCGCGACGTCCTTGATCCAGCCACCGGGCTATGGCGAACATCCGCCCGTGATCCTCGGCTTCACCCAGGTCTACCATCGCAGCCTGATCCAGGCCTTCGACCTCACGGATCTGCCCCTCGACCCTCTCAATACCGACAGGCCCATGGCACATGACCAGTGGGTGTCCTTCGCGGCAGATCTGGTCGGCTGCACGCGGTTCCTGCCCGACCGGCTCGCCCTCTACCGGCAGCATGGTGCCAATGTCTACGGGGCCGGGACCGGGAGTCGGCCCCCGGGTTTTGTGGAGCGGCTCTACCGCAATGCCTCGCAGGCCGAACTGCGCGTCGCAGGCGAGATCGCGGCCCGCAAGGCGCAGATGGCCGAAGCCGCCCGCCTCGGCGACCTTTCGGCTTTCCCCGAGGCCGCCGGCAACCTGGCCGAGGCGATCCGATACTGGCGGAAGCTGGCGGACTCCTATGCTGCCCGGAGCCACATCCGCGGCGGCGCGAACCTGATGGTCCGGGCCCGCCGATGGGTTCAGGCGCTGCGCAAGGGGGCCTACGACGACGGACTTGCCGCCACGATCAAGCTTGGCGGAAAGGACCTGGTGTCCGGAGTGCTATTCCCCAAGCGCCCTTGAAAGCCAGCGCCCTCGGTCGTCGGCAGTGTCAGCATCCCGACCTGCAAGCATCGCCAGCTAGACTGCGCTCCATGACCTCACGGGCGTGGCCCGCCCGCCTTGGGTCGAGGCGGCACGGGCGCGACCGCTGCGTTACAGTGCCTGCGCGCGCAGATCCAAAGTGAGTTGTCCTGAAGCACGACCTCCCGGTTGATCGCCAATTGCGATTTCGTCGCCGACGACGACCTGGATCCCTTTGGATTTCCGGCAGAGGATCGGCGACGCGGCCTGCCTGTTCGATCTACTGTGCCGAACGAGCCTGTCGGCGGTGCCCGGTGCTGCTGCGTAGGGCATCGCGACCTATGCCGCTCACCAGCCGGTACTGGACGTCCAAGGCGGGGCTGACCGCGCAGCGTCAAATCAAGCCACTAGCGCCACCGCCGTCCCGCCGCCTGGGCGATCTTTTCGACCCAAAGCCAGCTGAACAGACCCGCGATCAGCGCGAGGGGAATGGTCAGGACTGCCAGGTTCGCCGGGGCAATGGACCGGTTGTACCAGAGGATCAGGGATGCGATCGGCCAGCCATAGAGATAGACGCCATAGCTGATGTCCCAGTCCTGGTTCACCTTCCCGAGGGGACCGAGATCGGCCCTGAAGCAGAGCCAGAACAGGGCATACCCGCCCAGCAGCAAGAGGCCGATCTCCGCCCACATGGGGCTCCACTGCAGCGCCAAGGCAGCAATGCCTGCCCCGAGCACAGTCCAGCGGTTTACGGTTGCGGCTATAAGGTCCTCATACAGGTATCCCAAGGCACCCACCATGAAGGCCAGGAACAGTCGGGTGCTGGCAAAGACGTCAAGGGCGAGGCCGGGATGCCCGATCCGGTTGTTCAGCGCGGCAACCACCTTCTCGCCCCCGGACGTCATCTCGAAACCGAACAGCACTAGAAGAGTCAGGACCAGTGCCACTACCCAGCCCGGGCGTTTCAGAAATCCCGTGGCAGCCATCATTGCGATCAGGATGTAGCAGTGGAATTCATAGGCAATCGTCCACATGGCCCCGTTCAGCACAGGGTGGGGAAGGCCTTTGAGAGCGCCTTCGGTTTGCGGCGACTGAAGGGTCAGGATCTCCTCGATGACCTTAAGCAAGCCATCTGCATGGCCGCCGACCAGCAACGGCATCACGACGATGCACAGCAGGAAGGAGACGACATAGCCGGGATAGATCCGCAGGATTCGCCGGATGAAATATGGAAGGAGGCTGGGGCTGCGCATAACGCTGCGGGTGATCAGGAATCCGCTCACGAGGAAAAAGCCGTCCACGGCCACCTGGCCGAGGGTGAGGGTATGGGTCAAGGCGTGCAGCGGCTCCCGGGTCAGGTTTCCGTCGGTCTGCTCGGGAGCATGGCCACAGATGACCATGAGCGCCAAGAGCAGCCGCAAAGGCCCCACATTGTTCCGGTGGGGCTCCAGGACGGGCGAAGGGGCCTTCGGCAGGGAATTCGTCATTCAGCTCGCACCTGCTCCAACATACTGGGATATCCCGGCTCTGCGGTCGGCATCGACCGCCACCATTGCCCTGCCGTCCGGCCCACCCGGCCCATCACGCGGCATAGCCGCCGGATCGGAACCCGACGTGCCCCGCCACCCGTCCCGCGACACACCAGAGCTTCATCAATACCACCGCCCGGATCTGACCAAGGCTGGAGCCCCGGACGCGGATTAACGACAGCCCTGCGCGCAGGGTTGCCCAGGCAGCGGCAAGCTGACCGTCATATTCGATATCGGCCCGGACCATGTACATGCCCTTGCGACGTTCCCGCCGCATCAGGGCCGGCAGCCTGATCCGGTCGGCGGGCCAGACCTCCTCGATCAAGGCACCGTTGGTCCAGACCATGCGCGCGGCCAGCGCCCGGGAAAACCGGAAGAACTCGTAGTCCTCCCCCCCGCTGGCACCATAGTCCGGCCGGAAGGGCTCGCGGCCGAGTTGCCGCAGAAACGTCGCGCGGATCATCAGGTTGTTGGTGCCCGCCAGCTGAGCCACCGGCCCGTCCTCGGGCTTGCGGTAATTGTCGCCGTATCCGGCCACCAGCGCGCCGGACTCATCCCGCACTGTGACCGCTCCCCCGACCAGATCCGCGTTCCACTGCCGTCCCGCTTCGCGCAGCACGGCGAGCCAGCCAGGGGCCGCGATCTCGTCGTCATCCTGGAAGGCCAGCCATTCCAGGGCTGGACAAAGGGCCAGTGCCGCCGCCACGGCAGCATTGCGGACCGCAGAAACGCCCCGGATCGTCACATCGATGAGATGGATATCCAGGGAGCATCGACAGGCCTCCACCACCTCCGCGACCCTCTGATCTCCCGGTCGATTGTTCGCCACCACCACGAGTATGGGCTCGCCGATATCCTGGCTGGCCAGGGCCGTCAGCGCCCGTCTCAGGCCTTCGGGGCGATCATAGGTCGGGATGCATACGGCGACCCGGATGTCGCGCACGGGGTCAGACATCCGCGCGCTCCGCACGGCGTCGGACCGGCGGCTCTCCGGCCCCGCTCGTGAGGAGGTCGTCAAGGACGTCCGGGGATATGGCCGAGGGCTTTTGGGTGAACATCACCAGAGACCACAGGAGTTGGACGGACGAGAGACACAACGGGACAAAGCTGGCGACATTTTGATGTGAAATACGGAACAGATGACCCCCTCGCCCCGACAAGCCCCTCATCCGTCGGGAAACACCGCCGTATCGGCAAATTTTTCCGGCGACAGGATCCGGTCCGTGACTTCCCGCCAGCCCAGGGCCTCGCTCCCCTCGAAATGCCCGAAGGCCAGGGCCCGCTCGACCGCCGCGGTAATGGAGGACCCATCCCCCGGACGATAGCCGAACCGGCCCGGCCTGTCCCCCGCCACGACGTCGGGACAGACGGCCGGAACGCCCAGAAAGCCGTACTGCATCAGCTTCATCGATGTATCGACGAGGTAGGGTGCGACCTTGTCCGCCGTGTAGGGCGCGATGCCGAAATCGGCATGGCGGATATAGGGAACCGTGTCGGCAAAGCGCATCTCGTCAAGGACGCGGACATTCGGCGCGGCAAGTCCCGCAGCCGCCTGCCCGCCACCGATCACGTGAAAGGTGACGTCCGGAAAGGCCGCCGCGGCAATCTGGAAAAAGCTCGGATCGAACAGCATCGACCCGACGGACACCGCATGTCGTCCGGGCCCGTAGGGTGACGGTGCCGCGTTCGTGCGCAGGCCGGGATCGAGACCATGGGGCACCACATAGGCGGCACCGGGGTTCGGCATCTCGTCGTACAGGCGCCGGGACGGCAGGCGCAGGCCATGCAGCAGATGCGCTGTCTGATCGAACTCCCGGACGATGAACTCCGCGCAGTCGATGGTGCGCAGGCCGTCGGAGGCGATGTAGATGATCCGCGCCCGGGGATTGAGGGTCGCGCAGAGGCGGATGAAGATCACCGGGAACCCCGACTCCACCAGGATCGTGCTGCTGGCCCGGATCCAGTCCTTCAGCACCTGCGGAGCAAGGCGGACATAGGCGCGGAACAGGGCGGCCTCGACGCCCTGCAGGGCAGGCCGACGCAGGTTGACCGGGTGAAGCGGCGTCCGCCACAGGTAGGTCTCCACGCCGTTGAATGTCTCCACGACATTGGCGCGGTCCCACAGCGTCATCCGCGGATCCCGCTTCAGGCGGGACAGATGGCTGAAGCCGAAGGAAAAGAACCGGGTCGTTCCCCGCTCGGCCAGGCACTCCGTGATGAAATGCATGTTGGCCTTCCGCGGCGAGCGGAAGTCATGGCGGGAGATGACAAGGAAGGGGCCGCTCATGTCGTCCATCACCAATACTCGCCCTTGAACCTCCGTGAGACGGTCGGTCGTCCGGGATACACGCGAAGGACCACTGATCAGAATCAGCGCCTTCCGTCCTATGCTATCCCCCCCGGGAACGCGATGACAGCCGGTTGTCGGGACGTGGGCCTAGCGCTCAGAATGCGCCCGCGGGAAGTACCGCACCAGCACGTCCATCTGCGGACGGTCCGCCCCGCCCTTCGGCTCGACGCTCATCGGATAGTCCCCCCACCAGGCCCCCGCCGCCCAGTAGGTCCAGCCCCGCCAGACGTCGGCATTGTCGCCGAGATAGCCGAGCAAGGCGTCGAGGCTCGCAAGACAGGCCGGGTTCGATGCCGCACCGAACTCTCCCAGAAAGCCCTGGCGGCGGTGCGCGCGCAGCCATGCCGTCATGGCCGCCAGCCGCTCCCGCGCGGCCTTGGGGTCGACGCAGGTCCAGTGCGTCCCCGAATGGTCGGCATCCAGGTACTGGTGCGCCTCGTAGGCGAAGTTGTGACCCGGATCGGTGATGTCCAGGAGGAAGGGGCCGCTTCGCCCCACGAAGTCGTGCGCGCCGCTCCACCCGACGCCGGGCACCAGGATCAGGTTGCGCGCGCCGGTGGCCCGGATGGCGGCGATCGCCCGGTTGGCGGCGGTGCGCAGGGTCGGGCCGTCCATGGCGATCGGCTCGTTCATCAGGCCGAAGATGATCCGGTCGTCGGAGGGGAACTCCGCCGCCAGGCGCGACCACAGGTCCACGAAGGCCTCCACCGGCACGGCCGCCGAGCCGACGGCCTGGCCGCGATAGCCGCCGTAGTCGTGGATGTCGATCACCACCGACAGGTCGCTGCGCTTGGCGAGGCCCAGCGTCGCCCTCAGCCTGTCCAGCTCTCCCCGATCCAGCGGCCCATTGAGGTCGGGCTGCAGTCGCTCCCACAGGACCGGCAGGCGGATGACACTGGCCCCCTTGCCGGCGAAATAGGCGATCTCGCTTCCGCTCGGATAGACATAGTCGAAGGACGGGCGACCGGGGAGGCGACCGCCATTGAACTCCGCTCCGGCCAGATTGACGCCGGCCAGCGCGACCCGCGGGGTCGGTGCCGCAGCGCCTATGGCGGGGGCCGCCGCCAGGGCCAGACAGGCTGCGGCCAGCCAGGGCATGGTCCGGTAACTCAGGGCTTCAACCTGTCCCATGGAGCACGCCTCCGCTCAGGGTGGCCACCGGTACGACCTCGGGTGCGGGCGCGTCCACCGGGCGCGACAGGACGCCGTTCAGGAACCACAGCAGCGCCGCGGTCTTGATCGAGAGGGGCGACCCGGTCACGCACAGGGACAGCCCCAGATAGATCACCGTGGTCAGGCCGAACCCGCCTGTGGCGACAAGTCCCCTGTGCCGCACGGCGACCGCCCAGAGGAGGAGCGCCGCCAACAGGCCGAAATTGCTGATCAGATAGCCGTAGCCCGCGTCATAGGCCGCGATGGGCGACGGCTCCAGCCCCATCCACTGCAGCAGGTCCCAGCTCTGCAGCACCTGGCCCGCGCTGTAGATCCGCCCGACGAAGCCGTTGTCGATTGTCGCGTGGGTGTGGAGGGCTGTCACATAGAGGATCAGGACCGGCATCACCGCCGGGATCAGGAACAGGATCACGGGCTTCCGCGCCAGGGGCACGGCCCTTGCCACCAGCCCGATCCCGCACAGGATGGCCCCGAGCCGGGTATCGGCCAGGATGATGATGCCCAGGGCCAGGGCGATCAGCACCGCATTGATCCTCGGGGCTGCGGAAAACCGGTGGATCGCCCAGAAGAACACCAGCGCCCCGAAGTTGCCCGCGCCGATGGGTTCCAGGAAGATCGAGGAATCCCGGTGATTGCCGAGCCCCGGCAGGACTTCCCGTCCCTCGCCGGGCGGACGAAAGGCGCTTGTGAAGAACTTTGTTCCCGTCACAGAACTGCGGCTGGCGTCGGCACTGCCCTTGTCAACAAAGTATTGAAATATATCGAAATAGTTCTGGTATTCGTCGAGCCAGAACCACTCGAACAGACCGACGATCACCACGATGATCGTCGCCGCCAGCACGATCCGGTCCGCTCCGCGCAGGTCTGCGTACTTCTCGCCCAGCACCCAGAAGATGACGGGAATGCTGAGGTCGATGCCGATCTTGAGGTCCAGGGCAAAATTGAAGTACCGCAGGAAGCCGACATAGGCGACGAGCGCCAGGAAGTAGGCCACCGTCGCCCGGGACGCGGTCGGGAAGATCAGGAGCCCGCCGATGACCAGGATCGCCACCTCGCTGCCGATCACCGCCACCTGGCCGACGTTCAGGCCCCGGGTCTTCAGGAAGCACAGGATGAAGTTGAACAGCAGGGCGGCAAAGACCACCGTCGGGGCGAGGGCATGGATCGCCTGCCCGCGCGCAGGGCCGCTGGCCCGGGCCGCGGCCCGCGACCGGACGTGCTGCAGCGGCGGTGCCTGAAGCGCGAGCTTCATTCAGATGTTCCCGGGAACGGCCAGCCCATAGGCCTCGCTATAACGCTTTGCCGCGGTGCGCCAGTCAAACGGCCGGGCCGCCGCGATGAGTGCCGGGCGGACATCCGCCGGATCGGCCAGTCGCTGCCGGTGAAGGGCGCGCAGGGCGTCGGCCGTCCGGTCCGGCGCATCGGGGTCGAACTCCAGCCCCGTCGGCACCTGCGCCAGCAACCGCCGGAACGGGGCGATGCCGCTCAGGACCGGGACCAGACCCGCGGACAGGGCCTCCACCGCCGCCAGGCCGAAGCCCTCATAGGCCGACGGACTGACGAAGTAGCTCGCCTCGCCGATCAGGGCCTGCAGCTCCGCCCCGGTCGGCCCGGTGACGATCCGGGTGGCGTCCTCGACCCCGTGGGCCCGGGCCGCCGCGGCGAGGTCGGTGCCCAGGACCTCCCCCTCCACACCCGCCACGATCAGACGCCAGTCCTCCCCCCCGTCCCGCAGGGCGCGGAGCAGTGGCATCAGGGTCGCGAGGCGCTTGTGCCGGGCAAAGCGGCCATAGGCGATCAGGGTCCGCACCGGCACCGGCGAGGCGGCTCCGGCGAACTTGGCGATGTCGACCCCGTTCTCCACCGTCACCAGGTTCCGCGCCGTGATCGGCGCGAAGGTCTGCGCATCCTGCTCGCTGCAGGCGATGATGCGGTCATAGGCGCGGCAGGACAGGCGCGTCACGGTCTGGAACCAGACCCGCTTCAACCCCGATGCGAATTCCGTGTGGAAGAAACCCCCGTGGGTGGACGCCACCAGGCGCCGGCCGTGGATGGCCCGGGTGGCGGCGAGGAAATCAAAGAAGAAGTCGATCCCGTGGACATGGACCAGGTCCGCGTCACCGATCTCGTCCAGCACCGAGGGGGCGAGGGGATACCGGCTGGAGCCGGTCCAGGGGAGGCGCGTCACCGGCACGTCCCCGATCCGGTCCGTGGCGGGAAGGACCACGTCCGGGGCGCGGAACAGGCGGTTCAGGGTGACGACTCGCGGGTCGAGGCCCAGCTCGGCCTTCTGTACCCGGGCGAGATTGAGCACGCAGTCCTCCAGCCCGCCGACGGAGGGGCTGAACTGGCGCACCACGTGGACGATGCGGGGCCCGGTCACGCTTCGTCCTCCCGGCGGCGGGGCAGGAGCTTCTCCCGCAGCACCCGGAAGCCGAAGACCGGCAGGCCGATGACATAGCGTCGCCACAGGCGCCTGGGCTCCACGGCGAGGCGGACCAGCCACTCGAACCCCAGGTCCGCGACCCACCGGGGTGGCCGGCGGACCCGTCCCGCCAAGTGGTCTACCAGGGCCCCGGCCGTCACGGCCACGGACACGTCTGCCCTGTCCCAGAAATCGTGGAGCCAGCGTTCCTGCCGCGGCATGCCCATGTTCAGGAACAGCACGTCGGGGCGGAGGCGGTTGATCTCCTCCAGCACGGCCTCGGCCTCCGGCGATCCGGGGGTGGCGTCGAAGAAGCCGTGGTGGACCCCCGCCACCCGCACGCCGGTCAGGGCGGCCAGCCGCTCCGCCGCCACGGCCGCCGCCTCGGCCGCTCCGCCCAGGAGATAGACCGAGCCGTTCCGCTGCGCGACCCCGGCCGCCACCTCCGCCGCCCATTCCGGCGGGGTGGTCCGCCGCGGCCGGTGCCCGGTCAGGACCTGCGCCGCCAGCTGGGCCCCCGCCCCGTCGAAGAAGGCGATCTCCGAACTGCGGAACAGCGCCCGCAGCCAGGGCGTCTCATGGGTCAGGTTGAGCATGTAGGCATTGGCATTGATCACCCGGGCCCGGCCACCGCCGTCCAGGACCGCGAAGATGGCCGCCACCACCTCCGCCGCCGACAGGTCGTCAAGAACGGCACCCAGGATCATGAAGCGTTCTTTGTCGCATTGCGGCATATTCAACAGATCTTTCAAATCTGACCAGCAAATCAGGCGCGAGCAACGTTCGAAAGTGAATTTCTTGTTAGATTTTGTAGTGGCATTTCAATATATTTATATGATGCGCGCGAAATTGCGACAGAAGAAACTACCGCAAGACACCCCGCAACCCATGGATTCAATGAACCCACCGACACTATATTTCCAATGAAATCGACAATTACGTCATGAAGCAAGTACAACGAAAAACTCCATTGACCCAAAAGTCTAATCATTCTTACAGAAAGCAAGCTCGACACAAAGCCCGCGCCATTCGAAAATACCAATATGGCGACAGCTACAATCGGGGCACAAATCGGTGAGTTATACACATCCATTCCAAACAGATAGCTCGTACCAATCTGGTGAATCAGAAATGCGATTATGCGAGGATAAAATATAACGACCATGACAATTGGCAGCTCAACTGCCGTCATCACACCCTTTGACAGGGTGAACTTTGGCAGAAATTTCCTTCCATACCCAGCCAAAGTTCCCGCAAGGAAGAAGCTGCACTTGGAGGGCAAAAGCGTCCCAGCAACGAAGGGACCGATGAGCAACATCCCCAACGACATTGCAAATACTATCAATATTGGCCCAAAACGCCCCTTTAAAAGGGAATTAAATCCCCACCAGATCAATATGAAAAATGCATAAAACTGACATTCCGGCGGGATCGTCCAAAATACATCCACATTTCCCATGAAAAACAAATGACGCAGAATATTGGAATTATCCAGATGATAAATAAAAGTTGGACCAATAACCGTGGTCACGAAATATGAGACCACGACCACCGCCAAGTAGAGCGGAGCAATTCTCGCGGCACGGCTCACCATGTAGCCTTTGACCGACTGAAAATTAAATTCCGCATCCCCATAAAGGTGTGACATCAGGAAGCCACTCAGCGTGAAGAATACCGCGACTCCAACGTCGCCGAGATCATCGGCCGAGTGCGGAACGAACAACCCATGGCCAGTACAGTGGCGAATTAGCACAAGAGTTGCGGCCAAGCCGCGAATCCCATCGAGGGCCGGGACCCGATCAGCATTTCGCATGATTTGCGACTTTCCCTAATCAGCGGGCAATCATCAAGCCCGTCGGCACAAGATAAGATCCCCTTCGACACGCCACATCGCAGGAATACTGAGCAGGAGGACGATTCCGCCGCAGGCAATCGCCGCCGTTTCCCCTCGATCTCAACTGGATTTTGCGGGGGTCAGCTATCGCATTACCAATATGCTGGCAATTTCAATCGCCTTCCAGAGCCAATCCCGTCTTCCATCCGCCGCCGTCCGGGTCCGTGCCCGAAAAATTCGCCCCGGGAGCGAGTTGAGACCCCCGCTGGGACTTGCTACGAACCCCCCCGGAGGGTCCAATGGAGCCGCCTGATGCCGGGCCCACCGGGCGCGGCCTATTCACCATCTCTACGCCTGCGGGGCCACCATGAATTTTGTCGCGACCGGTCTGATTTTGTCGCTGGCCCTTGCCGGTACGGGGGGGATCGCGGCCGCTCAGTCCGGGCCGCCCGCGTCCGAGGCACCGACGGCGGGCACCTCCCAGCCGACCATCTCGGTGACCAGCGTCAGCCCGGGCACCCGGTCGGACCCGCAGACCATCACCGGCACCGTCGTGGAGTTCGAACTGGTGAGCCCGGAGCTGAAGACCAGCCTCACCGGACAGTCGACCCGGCTGACCATCGACATCGACTGCGGCGGGGAGCGGATCCGCGCCCGGGACATGGTCGTCTTCACCGGTCCCCGGCAGTCGGGGTCGTCCCGCGCCGTGAACATCAAGAACGACTGGGAGAGCTACAAGGGCGGGGCCTATCTCGCTGACGTGGCGCGGTCGGTCTGCAGCTCCGGCCTGTCGCCCGCCCTGCTGAAGGGCACCACGGCCGGTCACCTTCCCCGCTCCCCCGAGCCGGGCGCGGCGGCGCCGACCGGGATGGCCGGGGCGATGAGGGTTCAGTTCGTCTCCAGCCCGTCCCAGGCCGAGGTGAAGACCCAGATCGAGCGGATCCGGACCCGCTTCACCACCGAGATCGACAACCGCCAGTTCTCCATCGAACCGGCCCGCGTCAAGGGCGTGACCCGGTATCGGGGGCACCTCGGTCCCTTCGCCACGCGGGAGGAGGCGCAGTCCTTCTGCAGTCGCCTCGCCGAACTGAGCCTCCCCTGCCTGGTCTTGCCCGCGTCCAGCGGAAAATAGGCCGTCGACCGCTCCTCAAGGCCTCCCCGTGGACGCGGCTGCCCGTCGCAGGCAGGCGCGGGCGTTGCGGCGGCGGCACAGGCATGTCAGTTTTTTTAACGATATTGTCTGGTCGGCGGAGTGCCCGGCTGAGAAGGACGCCCAAAGTGACGACGGCTACGATCCTCCGCACCCTGATGGCCCTCGTCGCCATCCAGGCCGCGGCCCCGGCCTTGCCCGCCGCGGCCGGGCCTGCGAAGCCCGAGGTCGGTGCCGATCCCGCCCCGACCCAGGCCGTCACTCCGGCCGTCACCCCGGCCTTCACCATCGACAGCGTCATGCTGGGGCCGCCCGGCACCCCCTTCGACGGGGTCATCGTCCGGATCGAGCTGCTGGCGGCGGAGGCGCGGGCCTCGCTGAGCGGATCCTCCGCCGCGGTCTCCCTCGATGATGACTGCCAGGGCGGGCGGGTCCGCATCCGGCGGGTCGAGGTCTACCGTGGCGCGCGGCAGGCCGGGACGCCATCGGAGGCGACCGCGCCGCCGGACTGGCTGCCCTTTGCCAGCCACTCCTACGCGGCCCAGATCGCCGAGGCGATCTGCGGGCGGCGGGAGGAACTGACGACGGCGGCCGCGGCCGTTGCCCCGCCGGTCTCTCCGCCCCAACCCGCAACCGCGTCCTCACCGGCACCGGCCCAGAAGCCGGTCCCGACACCATCGCCCTCACCGGCACCGGCTGCGGCCTCTGCACCGGCTCAGACCCCGTCCGGGGGCAACCGGGTCCAGTATCTGTCGACCTCGTCGCAGGCCGAGCTGGAACGGTCGGAGCACAGGCTGCGCGCCCATCTCGGCCCCGACGCGGCCCGCCTCGCCTTCACGACGGATCAGGCAGTGGTCCGGGGCGTCACCCATTTCCGCGGCCGGATCGGCCCCTTTGCGACCCCAGCCGAGGCGAGGGCCTTCTGCGACGGCGTCCGGCGGGCGGGCTTTGCCTGCCTGCCCCTGGTCGAAGGGCCCCGTCAGGGCACCGGAGACTGACAAGCGCGGGGGGCAAGGCCGGAGCCTAGCCGCCCCGGTCCACCAGACGGGAGATGGCCTCCAGCCACCGGCCGTAGGCGACCCTTCCCGGCTCGGTCAGCCGGATCCGCGTGAGGGGCTTGCGGCCGACGAAGGACTTCCGGATCTCCACATAGCCCGCATCCTCCAGCTTGCGCAGGTGGACGGACAGATTGCCGTCCGTCGTCTGCAGCCGGGCCCGGATCTCGCCGAAATCCGCCTCCCCCGCGCCGACCAGATAGGCCATCACCCCCAGCCGGATGCGGCCATGGATGACCTCGTCGATCGCCTCGATGTCGAAGCCGTCCATCATCAGACGAGGTCCGACGGCTCGCCGAGCATCAGCACCACGCCGGGCAGCGCCGCCAGCAGCAGCAGGGCGAAGCCGTAGACCAGCAGCTGCTCCGCCGCCGGGGCGAGGAGGCCCATGACCACGGTCCCCCCGTAGCAGCCGAGGGCCACCGCCCAGATCCAGACCTTGCGCGACATGACCGCCGCCACGGTCCAGGAAATCCCGTAGACCGCCAGGATGAAGGGGGCGAAGAAGAAGGTCGGCAGTCCGCTGTGGGTGCGGACCGTCATGGCGATGATGGCCAGCGCCAGGGCGAAGATGGCCCATCCCGACCCCATCCACACCGCCTGCACTGCGCGGTTGGTGACCGCAGCGGCCCCCGGCCGTCCGGCGGTGCGCCGCTTGGTGAGGACCAGGGCCACGACGAAGACCCCCATGGCCACCAGCCAGGACAGGCTGGCCGTGTCCGGGCCGATGCCGACCCATCCCTTGAGCGCGGCATACTGGACGAAGCTGGCCGCGGCGAAGGCCACACCGGCCACCAGCAGCATGACGCCGCCCAGGATCGGGGCCTGCCGCCCCTCCCGCGCCAGGGCCTTCATGTAGTCGAGATCATCCCTGAGGGACTGGATCTGGTCGGTCATGTTACGTCTCCCGAACGAACCCGCCACGCGGGATGAGCTTGGATAGACCAGGTACTTTGTTTTGTAAAGTGGTTTGCGTGGGCCCCTCGCCGATGGCTGGCGGGAATGGGGTGGAGGGGGTAGGCTGGCCCTCCCTCAGGAGGACGATCATGACCTTCCAGACCCTTCGGCGCGCCCCCATTCCCCTGGCCATGATGGCGGCGATGGCGGCGCTGGCCCTGCCCGCGGCGGCCCGGGCGGACGGCTACATCATCTCCAGCGGCGGGCTGGCCCGGGCCTGCTACCTGGCGGCGCGGCTGGGGCACGCGACGGAGGAGGCCATCGGCCAGTGCACCACCTCCCTCGCCAACGATCCCCTGGACGACCGGGACCGGGCGGGAACCTACATCAACCGCGGGACCCTTCGCCTGCACCAGAAGGCCTGGACCCAGGCCCTGGCGGACTTCGATGCCGCCATTGCCCTGCAGCCGAACATCGGCGAGGGCCACGTGAACCGGGCCGCGGCCCTGATCGGCCTCGCCCGCCCGGAAGAGGCGGTGGCGGCGGCGGACAAGGGACTGGCCCTGAACCCGTCCGAGCCGGAAAAGGCCTATTTCAACCGGGCCACGGCGCGGGAGCTGACCGGCGACGTGGAGGGGGCCTATCGCGACTACATGAAGGCGGTGGACCTCGCGCCCAACTGGGAGGCCCCGAAGGTGGAGCTGAAGCGGTTCAAGGTCAGCCCGAAATAGGCCCGCCTCCCCCTAGTCGAACAGGCGGCCCTGCGGGGTGGATGGCGGGTTGCCCGCCTCAGGAGCGGCCGGCTTCCGCGCAGGCGGGGATGGGGGCGGTGAACCATTCACCGTCACCTCCCGGGACCCGTCGGCAAACACCAGCCGCAGGCCGTCGCCGGCGGCGAGCCCCGCCGCGGCGGTGACCAGCCCGCCATCCGGCCGGTGCACCCGGGCAAATCCCAGGCCGAGGGGACGATCGGGATCCACCGACCGGCGCAGCTGCTCCAGCCGCGCCAGCCGCTCCGTCTCCTGCGCCAGCCGACGCCGGGCCGCCAGCTGCATCCGCAGGCCAAGGCCCGGCAGGTCGGCCCGCTGGGCGGTGATCGCCTGCTGCCGTCCGATGGCGGCAACCAGGCGGGTTTCCAGCTCCCCCAGCCTCTGCCCCGCCAAATCCACCGGCCGGGAGAGCAGCGGCGGGGTCAGCCGGGCCGCGACACCGGTCAGGCGCTGGGCCTGGACCGCCACGTGGCCGGACAGGGCCGCGGCCAGGCGTGAGGCGGCGAAGTCGAACCTCTGGCCCGCCAGCTCCACCAGATCGGCCAGCCGCGGCAGGGCGGCGGTGGCGGCGGCCAGGCGGGTGCGCCCGCCCTCCAGGGTCTGGGCGGCGGCCCGGTCCAGCCGTCCCCCCGCCACCGACAGGCTCGCCCGGAGGTCGGCCAGCACCGGGGTGGCCATCTCGGCGGCAGCCGTGGGGGTCGGGGCCCGGCGGGCGGCGGCGTAGTCGATCAGGGTGGTGTCCGTCTCGTGCCCCACGGCGGAGATCAGGGGGATGCGGCTGGCCGCCGCCGCCCGGGCCAGGGCCTCGTCGTTGAAGGGCCACAGGTCCTCGACCGAGCCCCCGCCCCGGGCCACGATCAGCACGTTCGGCCGTGGCACCGGACTGTCCGGAGCCAGGGCGTTGAAGCCGGCAATCGCCCGGGCCACCTGGGCGGCGGCGCTGTCCCCCTGCACCACCACCGGCCAGACGATCACCCGCGCGGGCCAGCGGTCGGTGATCCGGTGCAGGATGTCGCGGATCACCGCGCCGGTGGGACTGGTGATCACGCCGATCACCGTGGGCATCTGCGGCAGGGCCGGCTTGCGGGCGGCGTCGAACAGCCCCTCGGCGGCCAGGCGGGCCTTCAGCCGCTCCAGCTGGGCGAGCAGGGCCCCGACGCCTGCGGGCTCCAGGCTCTCGATGATGATCTGATAGCCGGACCGGGCCGGATAGGTGGTGATCCGCCCGGTGACGATCACCTCCAGCCCCTGTTCCGGCTGGGCCCGCAGCCCGCGGACGGAACCCTTCCAGATCACCCCGTCGATGGCCGCCTTGTCGTCCTTCAGGGTCAGGTAGATGTGGCCAGACGTGTGCCGGGTGACCTTGGAGATCTCCCCCCGCAGGCGGACATGGCCGAAGGCGTCCTCCAGGGTCCGCTTGAGGGCAAAGGCCAGCTCCGTCACCGAGAAGGCGGGGGCGTTGCCGGGGTCTGACCCGGCGGAGGCGAAGGGATCGGTGGAACTCATCGCGATACCTTAGGGCGGCCCGTCGGTCTTGTGGAGGGGAAGCGCTTGCCTTTGGCGGCCGGTGCGGCATAGGAGCGCGGAACCTGGACCGGCGACCGCGCCGGCGGCTGCGGGAAGGTCTGCCATGAATGTGCTGCTCGTCGGATCGGGGGGACGCGAACACGCCCTGGCCTGGAAGCTCCGCCAGTCCCCCCTGCTGACCCGCCTGGTGGTGGCGCCGGGCAATCCCGGCATCGCCGCCCTGGCGGAGCTGGCAGATGTGAAGGTCACCGATGTGGCGGGTCTGGTGGCGCTGGCCCGGCAGATGGCTGCGGACCTGGTGGTGGTCGGACCGGAGGCGGCGCTGGAGGTCGGGCTGGCCGACGCCCTGGCCGAGGTGGGCATTGCCTGCTTCGGACCCACGAAGGCTGCGGCGCGGCTGGAGACCTCCAAGGGCTTCACCAAGGCCTTTGCGGAGCGCCACGGCGTCCCCACCGCCGAATACGGGGAATTCACCGACGGGGGCGAGGCCAAGGCGGCGCTGGACCGCTTCACGCCCCCCTATGTGATCAAGGCCGACGGCATTGCCGCGGGCAAGGGCGTGGTCATTGCCGCGGACCGGGCGCAGGCGGAACAGGCCATCGACGACATGCTGGGCGGCCAGTTCGGCACAGCGGGCAGCCGTCTGGTGATCGAGGCCTTCATGACCGGCGAGGAGGCCTCGGTCTTTGCCCTGTGCGACGGCCGCACCGCACGGCTGTTCGGGGCGGCCCAGGATCACAAGCGGGTGGGCGACGGGGATACCGGCCCCAATACCGGCGGCATGGGGGCCTATTCCCCCGCGCCGGTGATGACCCCCGCCCTGCTGGAGGAGGTCCGCACCCGGATGATCGACGCCACCGTGGCCGGCATGGCGGCGGAGGGAACCCCCTATTGCGGAGTGCTCTATGCCGGGGTGATGGTCACGCCGGAGGGTCCGAAGCTGGTGGAATACAATGCCCGCTTCGGCGATCCGGAGTGCCAGGTGCTGATGCTGCGCCTCGCCAGCGACCTCCTGCCCTATCTGCTGGCCTGCGCCGAGGGACGGCTGGCGGAGATGCCCCCGCTTGAGTGGCGGGACGAGACCGCCCTGTGCGTGGTCATGGCCGCGCCCGGCTATCCGGAGGCCCCGGTCACCGGCTCGCGCATCCGCGGGACGGAGGCGGACTTCGGCCCGGAGGTGACGATCTTCCATGCCGGAACCCGGCGGGACGCGGCGGGGGACCTGCGCGCCAGCGGCGGACGGGTGCTGAATGTCTGCGCCAGGGATGCGGACGTGGCCGAGGCCCGGCGGCGGGCCTATGCCGCCGTGGACGCCCTGGACTGGCCGGAAGGTTTCTGTCGTCGCGACATCGCCTGGCGGGCCCTGTCCCGCTGAAAAAGCAGGTCGCAGCGAGGTCGATAGACTGTTCTTGAGTTCGCCGACGGTAGGGAAAATGAAAGACATCCCGGTGTAGGTCTTGGGGATTGAAGTCAAGGACCCGCGGGGGTCAGACATTCAGGAACCGGATGCTCAGGGAACCGAAGATGGCGATGCCGTTGAGCCGGACAGACCGCGCCCTGCCAGGGGAGCGGTCCCGGTGACCGAGCCTGCATCCGCCGCGAACCAGGCCCCGAGCACGGGCCCCAAGCCCCGCTACAACCTGGAAAACGCCAAGGTGCTGCTGGTGGAGCCGAACCAGCACGGCCTGGAGATCCTCGTGCAGATCTTCTCGGGCTTCGGCGTGCGCAATCCCCTGCGCGCCGCCAATGCCGAAGAGGCCATGGCCATCGTCAAGAAGACCGAGCTGGACCTGATCGTCTGCGAGGCGCAGCTCGAAGGCACCGACGGCTACGACTTCGTGCACTGGCTGCGCCGGTGCAAGATCGAGCCCAACACCTATGCCGCCACCATCATCATCTGTGGCCACACCCAGATTTCCAAGGTGCAGAAGGCCCGCGACTGCGGTGCCAACTTCATCGTCGCCAAGCCCCTGACCCCCAAGGTCATGATCGACCGGGTGGTCTGGGTAGCACGGGAGAACCGGGCCTTCATCGAGTGCGAGAGCTATCTCGGGCCGGATCGCCGGTTCCACTCCATCGGGCCGCCGCCGAATACCGAGGGTCGTCGCGCTGACGATCTTCCGCTGGAGGTCGGGGACGCCGTCGAGCCGAACCTGAGCCAGGACGATATCGACCAGATGCTGCAACCCAAGCGGAAGTCCAAATGAGCGCCGTCAAGAGAATCCGCGTCCCGAACCGTCTCGCCGCCGTGGTGCGCAAGCCCGGAGGCAAGACCATCGCCGAGGCCGTGGCCGGTGCCGAAGCCAATCTGGAGGCCATCCGCGACGACTGCGTGGCCGCCGTGGACGCGCTGCTGGCGGCCATGGGCGAGCTGACCACCGTGCTCAAGGCCATGCCCACCGCCGAGAACCAGACCCGGCTCTATGAGCTGGCGGACGAGATGATCGGGGTCGCGCCCATCGCCCACATGCCCGCCGTCGGTGCCGCCGCCTTCTCCGTGTGCGAGCTGATCGACGCCTTTGCCGAGACCTCCGCCTGGAACTGGGAGGCCGTGGCCGTCCATCTCAACGGCCTGAAGCTGCTCCGGGCCATGGGCGACCAGATCGACGAGGCAGCCCGCGAACAGGTGCTGGACGGACTGCGCGCCGTCGTCCGCCGGGTGGGCGCCGCCGAGGCCTGATCCGCGCCCGCGCCTACCAGGCCGCGATCAGCCGGGCGACGGCCACCGTCATCCCCGACCGCGCCACCGGGATCACCGAGGCCGGCATGGGCGGCGGGGTCACCCCCGTCGGCCAGCCGTCGGCCATCTCCGCCGCCGCGAACGCCACCTGGCCATGCTCGGGCGTGTCGAAGGCGAGCGTCACGCCCTCGGGGGGCGGGGCCTCGAAGCTGACCAGGCTCCATTCCCCCGGCCGGGTCGCCAGCGGCACGTCGATCCCGTTCAGCCGCACATGGCGCAGTTCCACCGTGGGCCGCAGCATCAGCACCAGGGTCTGGCCCCGCCGCGTGGGCGCGGCCCGCAACAGCAGCCGTCCGTCCACCCGGTCACCTCCGACCACCGGGCTCAGCACATCGATCCGCCGCGCCGGGGCCATGTCCGCCGGCACCGGGACCAGGGGCGGGGCCCGGTCCTTGCGCAGGGCACCGCCGTCCAGGCGCAGCACCGCGTCCGACCAGGGCGTGTGGGTCAGGCGGCTGCACCAGACCCAGAGCTTCATCCCCGGATCGGACAGATAGAAGGCCTCCGTCGGCTGGGGATGCGCCGCGGAGGGACCCGCCGCCACCAGCACCAGCACCACGACCGCCGCGGCTGCCCCCAGCAGGGCCAGGACGCCCCCCAGCAGCACCCGCCCGGCGGCATGGGCCATGGGGGCCACCAGCGGCGCGGCCATCAGCCAGGTGGCGAGATTGGCCACGGGCAGACCGGCCCCGATGGCGGTGAACAGGCCCCCTCCGGCATAGAAGGCGAGCGCCAGGCCCGGCGTGGCCACGAGGGCGGCGGCCACCAGCCCCCGTCCCCGGGCCGCATCTCCCGAAAGGCTGCAGACCAGGGCCGCGAGGGCCGCCACGGCCAGGGGCAGCATGAAGGGCGGGGCCATGGCGGGGGAGGCGGCCTGCAGTCCGCCGACCAGGACCAGCGCCGTGGCCAGGGCACCGATCCATGCGCTCCAGGCCGCGATCGGCCGGGCCAGGGCAAAGGCGGCCAGCCCGCTGGCCACCACCGCCAGGGTCAGGGCCACGGGGTCGAGGCCGTGCTTCAGCCCGCAGGCCACCCCCGCCAGCCCCAGCGCCCCGACGATCACCCCGACCCTTCCCCGCCCGGCGGCGGCGGCACCGGACAGGAGCACCGACACGGTGAGGGCCGCGCCCAGTTCGGCCGCGATCAGGGCATGGGACTGACCGACGGTGGCATAGCTCGCCCAGTAGTCGCCGAGCCCGAGGGCGGCGCCGATGACCTGCATCACCAGGCCCGTGGCCGCGCCTGCGGCTCCGAACAGGGCCGCGCCCCGCAGCACCTGCATCGGCGTCGTGCGACCGGCCCGGCGGACCCGCAGGGCGGTGACCACCACCGCCGCCGCGCTCAGACCCAGGATCAGCCAGCCGGCCCAGGCGGAATAGTGCAGGAAGACGAGGCCCAGGACATCGTCATAGGCCTCGTCGCCGCCCGACGCGGTCGTCGGCAGGTCGGCCTGCGCCGCCAGCGCCCGGACCATGGCCCCGGCCTGGTTGCCCATGTCCTGCAGGGCACCGGGATCCACCCGCGCCGGGGTGGACAGGGGCGAGTGATAGGCCGGCAGGTCGTCCAGGAAGGCATAGTTCAGGCCCGGCAGGCCGTGGCGCACCGCATGGGTGAAGTCGGTATCGTTGGGCAGCAGGTGATAGATGGCCGAGGACAGGGAGATGGCATTGGGCGCGCCCACCGTGCGCGCCATCAGGGCGATCAGTCCGGCACTGCCGGGACCCGTCTCGAACATGCTGGCCCGACCGCCGCCGCCACGGGACTCCATGTTGAGCACGACCCCCACCCGCCGGGCCAGGGGATCGGTGTTGAAGAAGGCGTCCGCCCCCAGGAGGCCCGCCTCCTCCCCGTCGGTGAACAGGAAGATCACGTCCCGCTCCGGCACCGGCCCCGTCTTCATCAGACGGGCGATCTCCAGCGCCGACGCCACGCCGGCGGTGTCATCCGCAGCACCCGGGCTGTTGGGCACGGTGTCGTAGTGGCTCATGACCAGCAGGGCCGGGCGGGAGCGGTCCCGCCCCGGCAGGATGCCGATCAGGTTCTGCACGCTGCCGGCCGACAGCCGCGACGCATCGCCGCGGACCTGGCGGACCCCCTGGCCCACATGGACCTCGCCCCCCAGGCCGAGGCCCGCCAGTCTTTGCAGCACATAGGCCCGCACCCGGCCGATATCCTCCGACCCGGTGGGATGGGGACGGAGCGCGATGGCGCGGACATCGTCCATGGCCCGCCCGGCCGAGAACACCGAGGGCGGCGCGGAGGCGGCCAGCGGGACCGGGGGGCGCAGGGCCACCGCGGCCCAGACCAGAGCCACGATGACGATCAGATACAGCCACAATGCCTTCAGCACGCCCACGCACTCCTGCCGCGGCCCAGAGATTCAACCCCGGGATTCAGCCCCGGGATTCGGCGTCAGGCTACATGGTGTTGCGCAGCGGGTGGAGGTCCGGATAGTCCGGCGCGCGCTTTTCCTGCTTGGCGGCAAAGCTCTCCATCATGTGCTGCGGCGCGAACATGCCGGTCTGCCACACGGCGATGTAGTCCAGGGCATCCTTGATGGAGTGGTCGCGGGCGTAGTTGACCATCACCTTGGAACCCGCCACGGCCAGGGGCGGCTTGGAGGCGATCTCCCGCGCCGTCTCCATCACGTGGGCGAGCAGGGCCTCGTGGGTGTCGAACACCTCGTTCACCAGGCCGATCTCCTTCGCCCGGGCGGCGGGCAGGCGGCGGCCCGTATAGGCCATTTCCCGCACCCAGCCCTCGGGGATCAGCTTGCACAGGCGGGGGAAGGTGCCGACGTCGGCGGTCATGCCGATGTTGATCTCCTGGATGACGAAGAAGGCGTCGGCGGTGCAATAGCGGATGTCGCAGGCCGAGATCATGTCGACCCCCGCCCCCACGCAGCCCCCGTGGACCGCCACCAGCACCGGCATCCGCGCCTCGTCGAGGCAGGAGAAGGTGTTCTGCAGATAGTGCACATGATAGCGGAAGGCCTCCATGGCGGTGGCCCGGTCGCTGTCGCTCGGGCGGCCCACCCCGGCCTCGGGATCGGTGAAGACCGACAGGTCCATGCCGGCGGTGAAGTGCTTGCCGGTGGAGGACAGGACGATCACCCGGGCCCGGGCATGGTCGTTGATGTCGCGGATGATGGCCGGAAGCTCGTTCCAGAAGGCCCGGTTGAGGGCATTCATCGCCTCTGGCCGGTTCAGGCGGACATGGGCGACGTGGTCGGCGATCTCCACCGAAAAGCAGGTCCAGGCGGGATGGGCGGGAGCATTCATGGGGGGCCTCTGGCAGGACGGATGTCCGTGCCACCATACGCCTCCCGCGCCGATCGCCAAATCGCCCCCTGGCCTATGGCTCCCGGCGCGTGCGGCGTCTAGGATGGGCGGGACAGGCGGTCGGCCTGCGAGCTTCAGGGTGCGGGGTTGCATCAATGGATGCAGCGGTGTTTCACGAGCCACGACGCCGGATGATCCATCTGGCCGATGGCGACATGGCGGCCCTGGACTTCGGCAATCCCGAGCGTCCGGTGGACGTGGTGTTTTCCCATGCCAACGGCTTCAACGGCCTGACCTACCGCTCGATCCTGGCCCCCCTGGCCGCGGGGCTGCGGCTGCTGGTGATCGACCAGCGGGGGCACGGGTCCTCCACCCTGCCCGCCGATCCGGAGGGCCGGACCTCCTGGTACGACCTGCGGGACGACCTGGCGGCCCTGCTGGACCAGCTGGACGGTCCGCCGGTGATCCTGGCGGGGCATTCCATGGGCGGCGCGGCCTCGATCATGGCCGCGGCCATCCGGCCCCGCCGGGTGCGGTCGCTGGTCCTGTTCGATCCGGTGGTGATCACCCTGCCGCAGATGCTGTCCGCGATTTTGCCCTTCGGCGGGGTCGAGCGGTTCAAGACCATGCCCATGGCCGCCCGGGCCCTGACCCGGCGGGCCGTGTTTCCATCCGCGGCCGAGGTGATGGCCGCCTATCGGGGGCGCGGCGCCTTCCGCGGCTGGCCGGACACGGTGCTGGCCGACTACGTCGCCGGGGGCTTTCGCCTGAGGGACGACGGACAGGTGGAACTGGCCTGCGCCCCGGCCTGGGAGGCGTCCAACTTCAGCGCCATGGCCAACAACATCTGGGGCCTGGCCGGACGGGTGCGGGCCCCGATGCACCTCTATTGCGCGGAGACGGGCTCCACCTGCCGCATCGGCCGGGGCCGCCTGTTCCTGCGGGCCAACCGGCGCTCGACCCTGACCGTGGTGGAGGGATCGAGCCACTTCCTGCCGATGGAGCGTCCGGACCTGGTGCGCGAGGCGATCCTGGACGCCGTCGCCGCGGACTAGTCCTTGAACACCACCGTCCGGTGGCCATTCAGCAGCACCCGGTCCTCCAGAACGAAGCGCACGGCCCGGGCCAGCACCAGCCGCTCGATGTCCCGGCCCTTGCGCACCAGGTCCGTGGCCCGGTCCTTGTGGCTGATCCGCTCCACGTCCTGTTCGATGATCGGACCCTCGTCCAGGTCACCGGTGACGAAGTGCGCCGTGGCCCCGATGATCTTCACCCCCCGGGCATGGGCCTGGTGGTAGGGCTTGGCCCCCTTGAAGCCGGGCAGGAACGAGTGGTGGATATTGATGCACCGCCCGGCCAGCTTGGCGGACAGGCCGTCGGACAGGACCTGCATGTAGCGGGCCAGCACCACCAGCTCCGCCCCGGTGGACTGGATCAGCGCCCACAGGGCCGCCTCCTGGTCCAGCTTGGTCTCCTTGGTCACCGGCAGGTGGTGGAAGGGCAGGCCCCAGAAATCCAGGTTGCGGTAGGTCTCCCGCGGGTGGTTGGAGACGATGGCGACGATGTCCATCTCCAGCTCCCCGCCCCGCCAGCGATAGAGCAGGTCCGCCAGGCAGTGGTCGGCGGCCGAGGCCATGATCATCACCCTGCGCCGCTCGCCCCGCCCCCGCAGGGTCCACTTCATCCCGAGCTCGTCGCCGATCTCCGCGATCTCCGCCCGCAGGACGGCCTCGTCGCAGTGGGACGCGTCCAGCACCACGCGCATGAAGAAGCGCCCGGTGTCCAGGTCGTCATACTGCTGCGCGTCGAGGATGTTGGCATTGTTGCGGAACAGGGCACCGGAGATGCGCGCGACGATGCCGGGGCGGTCTTGGCAGGACAGGGTCAGGATCATGGGACCCATCCGATGATCACTTGCCGCGCCTTCGTCAAGATTGGCCGGGCCCGCGGTCGCCTGCATTCAGTCGGAGGGTCGCCTTCGTCCCCCTCCCGGGGCCTCGTCCCCGCCGCCGGTCCGGCGCGAATTGAATTTTACCCCGCGGCGCTGCCGTTGTAAGCGACACCGCGGGAGGCGACGCCTGGTCGCCCGTCCCGGGAACGAAGGTTGGCGTCCATGCGTGTTGCGATGATCGGGTCCGGCTATGTGGGACTGGTGTCCGGGGCCTGCTTTGCCGACTTCGGCCACATCGTCACCTGCATCGACAAGGACGCCGGCAAGATCGACCGGCTGAACCGGGGCGACATCCCCATCTACGAGCCCGGCCTCGACCGGCTGGTGGCCGACAACACCTCTGCCGGCCGCCTGTTCTTCACCCCCGATGCCGGGCAGGCTGTGCGCGAGGCCGACGCGGTGTTCATCGCCGTGGGCACCCCGTCCCGGCGGGGCGACGGCTATGCCGACCTCAGCTATGTCCACGCCGCCGCCGAGGAGATCGCCACCCTGATGGAGGGCTTCACCGTGGTGGTGACCAAGTCCACCGTCCCGGTGGGCACCGGCGACGAGATCGAGGCGATCATCCGCCGGGTGCGCCCGGACGCGGACTTCGCCGTGGTCTCCAACCCCGAATTCCTGCGGGAGGGGGCCGCCATCTCCGATTTCAAGCGCCCGGACCGGGTGGTGATCGGCACGTCCGACCCCCGGGCGGAGGAGGTGATGCGCGAGCTCTACCGGCCCCTGTCCCTGAACGAGGCCCCGCTGATGTTCACCTCCCGGCGGACGTCGGAGCTGATCAAGTATGCGGCCAACGCCTTCCTCGCCATGAAGATCACCTTCATCAACGAGGTCGCCGACCTGTGCGAGAAGCTGGACGCCGACGTGCAGCAGGTGGCCCGGGGCATCGGCCTCGACAACCGCATCGGGTCCAAGTTCCTCAATGCCGGCCCGGGCTATGGCGGCTCGTGCTTCCCGAAGGATACGCTTGCCCTGGTGCGCACGGCCCAGTCGGCGGGGGCCCCCCTGCGGCTGATCGAGACCACGGTCGCCGTCAATGATGCGCGCAAGAGGGCCATGGCCTCCCGGGTCAGCGCCGCCCTGGGCACCGACGGCCTGCCGGGATCCCTGGCCGGCAAGACCGTCGGCGTGCTGGGGCTGGCCTTCAAGCCCAATACCGACGACATGCGCGATGCCCCGTCCCTGGACATCGTCCCGGCCCTGCAGGCCATGGGGGCCGTGGTCCGCGCCTTCGACCCCGAGGCGCACGAGGCCCGCCAGCTGCTGCCCGATGTCCAGTTCACTGCCAGCCCCTACGAGGCCGTGGAGGGGGCGGACGCCGTGGTCATCATCACCGAGTGGGACCAGTTCCGGGCCCTGGACCTCGCGCGGGTCAAGGAGTTGATGCGTTCACCCACGCTGATTGATCTTCGCAACATCTACAAGACCGACGCCATGGCGCGGCTGGGCTTCCGCTATTTCAGCATTGGCCGGGCGCCCTGTTGATATGCTGCGGCGCAACATTGATTAACGTTGTGATACCGGGCCGCGACATCTGAACATGGTAAATGAATCGTGCATTTCGTTAACGACGAAACCCGATGAGGCGCGTCGTCTGCCGCCGAAAATCACGCTTATATTCAATTCCTGAAACCAAGCATTAAACCTGCCGGCCTATCCTCCGAACAGAGTTTGGAGTGTGTCCCATGGCCCTGCCCCGTCAAAAAGACCCCGTGGTCGTCAGCCTGCCCCCCCGTCGCGCCGCCGCGGCCCGGGTGGCCGATGCCAGCGACCGGGCGCATCCGTCTCCGGCCCGGGCCCTGCAGGAGGGCCTGATCCCGGACGCCTATGGCGAGATCGGGATGGAGATCGAGGGCAAGTGGCATCCGGCGGCGACGCTGGGCTTCATCCTGGTGACCTGCGGCGGCTTCTGGGCGGTGCTGGCCATGACCGTCACCCACCTGCTGAACCTGCACTGAACACCCCCGTCGGTCGCCGGATCGCCTGATCCACCCTGATCGACGGAACTTGTTCTTGCTATGCCCGCCCCCGCGCGGCAAACAGCCCTCGATTTTCGAGGGATTCCCATGACCGACTCCGCCCGTCCGCTCGCCCTGCGCATGGCCGACGCCATCCGCATCCTGTCCGTCGACGCGGTGAGCCACGCCAATTCCGGTCACGCAGGGGCCCCCATGGGCCTGGCGGACGTGGCCACCGTCCTGTGGAGCCGGTTCCTGAAGTTCGACGCCAAGGCACCGGACTGGGCCGACCGGGACCGGTTCGTCCTGTCCGCGGGGCATGGCTCGATGCTGATCTATTCCCTCCTGCACCTGACCGGGGTGAAGGCGGTGACCATGGACCAGATCCGCAACTTCCGGCAGCTGGGGTCCAACACGCCGGGCCATCCGGAATACGGCCACACGCCCGGGGTGGAGACCACCACCGGCCCCCTGGGCCAGGGCCTGGCCACCGCCGTGGGCATGGCCATGGCCGAGCGCAGCCTGAATGCCCGCTACGGCGACGATCTGGTGGACCACCGCACCTGGGTGCTGGCGGGGGACGGCTGCCTGATGGAGGGGATCAGCCATGAGGCCATCAGCCTCGCCGCCCGGCTGAAGCTGAGCCGCCTGACCGTCATCTGGGACGACAACAACGCCACCATCGACGGGGTGGTGGGCCTGTCGGAGACCGGAGACCAGATCGCCCGCTTCAAGGCCGCCGGCTGGGCGGTGAAGGCCATCGACGGCCATGACCACGGCCAGATCCGCCGGGCGCTCGCCTGGGCCATGAAGCAGGACCGCCCGTCCCTGATCGCCGCCAAGACCCAGATCGGCCGTGGTGCCGGGGCCATGGCCGGCAACTACAAGTCCCACGGGGTGCTGGGTGCCGAGGCCGTGGCCGCCACCCGGGCCGAGCTGGGCTGGACCGCCCCGCCCTTCGAGATGCCTGAGGACATAGCCAAGGCCTGGCGCGCCGTCGGCCGTCGGGGGGCGAAGCTGCGCAAGGCCTGGAACGAACGGCTCGCCGCCGCGCCGAAGGGGGCCGACTTCACCCGGGCCGTGATCAAGGGGGAGCTGCCCGCCGACGCCTTTGCCGCCCTGGACGCCCACATTGCCAAGGTGCTGGAGGACAAGCCCGCCAACGCCACCCGTGTCTTCTCCGGCGCGGCCCTGGCAGCCCTGACCCCGGCCATTCCCGAACTGATCGGCGGCTCGGCGGACCTCACCGGCTCGGTGAACACCCTGACGCCGGGCATGACCGGCTTCGATGCCCCCGACTATGCCGGGCGCTATGTCTATTACGGCGTGCGCGAGCACGGCATGGCCGCGGCCATGAACGGCATGGCCCTGCATGGCGGCGTCATTCCCTATGCCGGGACCTTCCTGGTGTTCTCCGACTACAGCCGCCCGGCCATCCGACTGTCCGCCCTGATGGGGCTGCGGGTGGTGCATGTGATGACCCATGACAGCATCGGCGTGGGCGAGGACGGGCCGACCCACCAGCCCGTGGAGCATGTGGCGAGCTTGCGGGCCATCCCCGACCTGACCGTGTTCCGCCCCGCCGATGCGGTGGAGACGGCGGAGTGCTGGAAGCTGGCCCTCACGCAGAAGAACCGGCCCTCGGTCATGGTCCTGTCCCGGCAGAAGACCACCGCCGCCCGCAAGGTTCCGGCGTCCGAGACCCTGTCCGCCCGCGGGGCCTACGAGATCTCCCCCGCCGACGGCAAGGCTCGGGCCACCCTGTTCGGCACGGGTACGGAACTGGCCCTCGCCCTCGAGGCCCAGGCCCTGCTGCAGGCGGACGGGATCGCCGCCCGGGTGGTGTCGGTGCCGTCCTTCGAGCTGTTCGCCGCCCAGCCCGCCGCCTACCGCAAGGCGGTGGTCGGCGATGCGCCGGTGCGCGCAGCGGTGGAGGCGGGCGTGCGCCAGGGCTGGGACGCCCTGATCGGCGCGGACGGCATCTTCGTCGGCATGTCCGGCTTCGGCGCCTCCGCCCCGGCGGAGAAGCTCTATCCCCACTTCGGCATCACCGCCGCCGACCTGGCAAAGGCCGTGAAGGCGCGCCTGGCCTGACGCGGGCCGCGGCGTCTTAGCAGACCGTAAGGCTGCGGCATGATATGAGCATCTCCGCATGATCCAGCCGGCCGCGCCTCCGTTCCACTCCCCCTTCGCCCACGCCTTCGTGCGCGTCGGCGTCTGCACGCCTGCGGTGCGCCCGGCCGACCCCGCCTTCAACGCCGCCGCGATCCTGGATCAGGTGCGCGAGGCCGATGCCGCCGGGGCCAGCCTGATGGTGTTCCCGGAGCTGGGGATCAGCGCCTATGCCATCGACGACCTGCACCACCAGACCGTGCTGCTGGACGCGGTGGAGACCGCGCTTGTGGAGCTCGCCCGGGACAGCGCGGACCTGAAGCCCGCCTTCGTCGTGGGTGCCCCCCTACGCCGCCGGGGTCGGCTCTACAACTGCGGCGTGGTGATCCATGGCGGACGCCTGGTCGGCGTGGTTCCCAAGAGCTACCTGCCCAACTACCGGGAGTTCTACGAGCCCCGCTGGTTCACCCCGGGGCACGAGACCACCGGCGAGATCGAGATCGCCGGGGACGAGGTGCCCTTCGGCACGGACCTGATGTTCCGCAGCACCGGCCTGATCGACGTGACCTTCCATGTGGAGGTGTGCGAGGACGTCTGGGCCCCGACGCCGCCCTCGACCCTGGCCGCCGTCAGCGGGGCCGAGGTGCTGCTGAACCTGTCGGCCAGCAACATCGTCATCGGCAAGGCCCAGGCCCGCCGCACCCTGTGCGCCGCCCAGTCCATGCGCTGCCTGGCCGCCTATGCCTATTCCGCCGCGGGCCCCGGGGAGTCCACCACGGACCTCGCCTGGGACGGGCACGGGGTGATCTTCGAGAACGGCCGGGAGCTGGCGGAGACGACGCGGTTCTCAGCCTCGCCGACGCTGGCCCTGGCTGACGTGGACCTGGCCCTCCTGCGGGCGGAGCGAATCCGTACCCGGGCCTTCGGCGAGAGCCCGGACGCCGCCGACGACTTCCGCATCCTGGAGCTGGAAATCCTGCCCCCCGCGGGTCCCCAGCCCCTGCTGCGCAAGGTGGAGCGGTTCCCCTATGTGCCGTCCGACCCCGCCCGCCTGGCGCAGGACTGCGCCGAGGCCTACCAGATCCAGGTCCAGGGCCTGGCCCAGCGGCTGCGCTCCACAGGGCTGCAGAAGCTGGTGATCGGCGTGTCCGGCGGCCTCGATTCCACCCAGGCCCTGATCGTCGCCGCCCGGGTCATGGACCAGCTCGGCCTGCCCCGCAGCCATGTGCTGGCCTATACCCTGCCGGGCTTCGCCACCTCCGACGGCACCCGGTCCAATGCCTGGGCGCTGATGAACAGCCTGGGCGTCACGGGGGCGGAGATCGACATCCGCCCCGCCGCCAACCAGATGCTGGCCGATCTCGGCCACCCGGCGGCCACGGGGGCGGCGGTCTATGACGTGACCTTCGAGAACGTGCAGGCGGGGCTGCGCACCGACTATCTGTTCCGCCTCGCCAATCATGCGGGGGCGCTGGTGGTGGGCACCGGCGACCTGTCGGAGCTGGGGCTGGGCTGGTGCACCTACGGGGTGGGCGACCACATGTCGCACTACAACCCCAATGCCTCGGTCTCCAAGACCCTGATCCAGCACCTGATCCGGTATGTGGCCGCCTCGGGCGACGTGTCGGACGAGGTGGCGAGGGTGCTGCACGCCATTCTCGACACGGAAATCTCGCCGGAGCTGGTGCCCCCAGGCACGGATGGCGCGGTGCAGTCGACGGAGAGCTTCGTCGGTCCCTACGCCCTGCAGGACTTCAACCTGTTCTACCTGTCTCGGTATGGGTTTGCGCCGTCGCGGATCGCCTATCTGGCCCTGCAGGCCTGGGGGGATGCGCACACCGGGGACTGGCCGGCGAACACGCCGGACGCCGCCCGCCGGGCCTATGACCTGGCGACCATCAAGGGCTGGCTCGCCCTGTTCCTGAAGCGGTTCTTCGCCAACCAGTTCAAGCGCTCCGCCGTGCCCAACGGGCCGAAGATCTCGTCCGGCGGGTCGCTCTCTCCCCGCGGCGACTGGCGGATGCCCTCGGACGCCAGTGCCGCCGCCTGGCTGGACGAGCTGATGCGGAATACGCCGGAGGGGTAGTGCGTCCTTCGAGACGGGCCGTTCCGGCCCTCCTCAGGATGACGCGCGTTTGTGCTCTGCGCGGACGGGGGATTGGGCTCGACCATCAACCTTCGTCATGGTGAGGAGCCCTGAAAGGGCGTCTCGAACCACGCACAGCCCCCTCTGAGTCCTTCGAGACGGGCCTTCGGTCCTCCTCAGGATGACGCGCATTTGTGCTCTGTGCGGACGGGGGCGTGGGCTCGACCATCAACCTTCGTCATGGTGAGGAGCCCCGGAACGGGGCGTCTCGAACCACGCGCTACCCCCCTCACCCCCGCCTGGCACCTTCCTTCAGCCGCCAGGCATTGGCGGTGGCGACGATCTCGTCGATCGACGAGTGGACCGGCGTCCAGCCCAGGATTTCCCGGGCCCGCGTGTTGGAGGCGATCAGCACCGGCGGGTCCCCGGCCCGACGGGGGCCGATGGTGCGGGGCAGCTTGCGGCCGGTCACCCGCTCGATGGCGTCGGCGATCTCCTTCACCGTGGCACCTTCCCCCGTGCCCAGGTTGAAGAAGCCCCCCGCGCCGCCACCCAGCAGGTGCTCTGCCGCCAGGCGGTGCGCCTGGCCCAGATCGGTCACGTGCACATAGTCCCGGACGCAGGTGCCATCCCTTGTGTCGAAGTCATCGCCGAAGATGGTGAACTTGAAGTCGTCCCGCAGGGAGCCCTCGATGGCCAGGGGGATCACGTGGGTCTCCGGCTCGTGCCGCTCGCCGGTGTCGCCGTCCGGATCGGCCCCGGCGGCGTTGAAATAGCGCAGGGCCGCGAAGGTGAAGCCGTAGGCGCTGGCATAGTCCGCCAGCATCCGCTCCACCATCAGCTTGGACCAGCCATAGGGATTGATCGGCCACTGGGGGTGATCCTCCGGAATCGGCACGATCTTCGGCACGCCATAGGTGGCCGCGGTGGAGGAGAAGATGAACTTCGAGCAGCCGTGGGCGCGCATGGCCTCCAGCACGTTGAAGGCGCCGAGGGAATTGTTGGCATAGTAGCGGCCGGGGTCGCTGACGCTCTCGCCCACATAGGTGAGGGCGGCGAAATGGGCGACCAGGTCCGGCTTCACCGTCGCCATGGCCCGGCCCACGGCGTCCGCGTCCAGCAGGTCCCCCTCGATCAGGTCCCCCCACTGCACCAGGTCCCGCCAGCCGCGGTACAGGTTGTCGAACACCACGACCCGGTAGCCCGCCCGGGCAAAGGCCTTGCAGCAGTGGCTGCCGACATATCCGGCACCGCCGGTGACGAGGATGGTCTGCACGTGGGACTCCGTCGGTTCGTTGTGCGACTGCTGATACAGGGGGCGGCGGCCGGGCGCCAGAGTCCCGGGGGCCTCAATGGGCACCGACCGGGAATGCACCGGCACCTATTGACATGAGGGGTGCAGAAACGCTCTCCAATCGGCCGGACCACCGACGGGGGCGACAATGACGCACTGGATACTCTACGGCATGCCCGGCTCGCTCTACACGGCCAAGGCCCGGAGCTATCTGCGCAAGCAGGGCCTGCCCCTGGAGGAGCGCGCCCCCGGCGACCGGCGCTTCACCACCGAGATCATTCCCGTCACCGGCCGCTGGATCGTGCCGGTGATGCAGACGCCTGCCGGAGAGATCGTCCAGGACGGCACCGACATCATCGACCATGTGGAGCAGGCGGGCCTCGCCACCCGCTCCGCCTATCCCGCCGATCCGGTGGCCCGGGTGATCGCCCTGATCTTCGAGCTGTTCGGCGGGGAGGGCCTTTTGCGCCCGGCCATGCACTATCGCTGGAACTTCGATGCCGACAACCTGCCGTTCCTCGAGCGGGACTTCGTCAACACCCTGTTCCCCGGTGCCGATGCAGAGACCCGCGCCGGGGTCTTTGCCCGGTCCAGCGGCCTGATGCGCAAGGCCGCCGCGGGCTTCGGCGTGACCCCCGAAAGCTTCGCGGCGGTGGAGGCGAGCTATCTCGACTTCCTCGCGCGCCTCGACGCCCATCTGGCCATCCATCCCTATCTGCTGGGGAACGACCCCAGCCTCGGCGACTACGGCCTGATCGCCCCCCTGCATGCCCATCTGAGCCGGGACCCGCACCCGTCCCTGCTGATGAAGCGCCACGCCCTGCACGTCTGGCGCTGGGTGGAGCGGATGACCACGCGGGACGACGATGCCGCCGAATTCCTCGCCCAGCCGGCACCGGCCGTGCCGGCCCTGGCCTCCCCCACCCTGGCGGCGCTGCTGGCCTTCATCGCCGGGGACTATCTGCCGGAAGTGGAGGCCATGGCCGCCTGGCTGAACACCTGGCTGGCCGAACAGCCCGCGGACCGGCTGGCCGGGCCCATGGACCGGACCGTGGGCCGGATGACCTTTCCGTGGCGGGGGCTCGAGCTGACGGTAATGGTCATGCCCTACCGCATCTGGCTGCTGCAGCGGGTGCAGGACGCCGCCGACGCGCTGTCGCCCTCGGACCGGCAAGCCCTGGACGCCCTGCTGGCCCCTGCCGGGCTCGCCCCGCTGCTGACCGCGCGGGTCACCCGCCGGGTGGAGCGCCGGGATCAGCGGGAGTGGTGGGCCACCTGACCGGAAGGTCCGGAACCGGCGAATCCGCCTGACCCTCGCACAGGATTTACCGGTTGTGCATGGCGCCGGGGGAAAAGGGCCCCTATGTTGTTGAGGACAGACGGTTTCGTCTACGTATCAACAGGGCCGGAGACCCATGTCCGGTCCGGCAGGCCAAGAAGGCATCCGCATGACTGTCCGCAATCTCGCGATCTGGGGTGTGGTGATCGCAGTGCTCATCGCGCTGTACACGGTCATCTATCCGGGTTCCAAGACCCAGACCTCGAACGAGATCAGCTATTCCCAGCTCCTCCAGAAGATCGATCAGGGGGAGATCAAGGCGGTCACCCTGCGGGGGGACACGGCGTCGGCGACGGACGGCCAGAACCGCCTCTATTCGGCCACCACCCCCACGAGCCAGGAGGAGCTGCTGAAGCGCCTCGAGGCCCAGAAGGCCAACATCAAGGTCCAGTCCGCCCAGACCAGTACCTGGATGAGCCTCCTGGTGAACCTCCTGCCGGTGATCCTGCTGGTGGGGGCCTGGGTGCTCTTCATGCGCCAGATGCAGGGCGCGGGCAAAGGCGCCATGGGCTTCGGCAAGTCCAAGGCCCGCCTGCTCACCGAGAACAAGAACCGCGTGACCTTTGAAGACGTCGCCGGCGTGGACGAGGCCAAGGAGGAACTGCAGGAGATCGTCGACTTCCTGAAGGACCCGGGCAAGTTCCAGCGCCTGGGCGGCAAGATCCCCAAGGGGGCGCTGCTGATCGGCCCGCCCGGCACCGGCAAGACCCTGCTGGCCCGCGCCATCGCCGGCGAGGCGGGCGTGCCCTTCTTCACCATTTCCGGCTCCGACTTCGTGGAAATGTTCGTCGGCGTGGGCGCGAGCCGCGTCCGCGACATGTTCGAACAGGCCAAGAAGAACGCCCCCTGCATCATCTTCATCGACGAGATCGACGCCGTCGGCCGTCATCGCGGTGCCGGTCTCGGCGGCGGCAATGACGAGCGCGAGCAGACCCTGAACCAGCTGCTGGTCGAAATGGACGGCTTCGAGGCCAATGAGGGCATCATCCTGGTGGCCGCCACCAACCGTCCCGACGTGCTGGACCCGGCCCTGCTGCGTCCCGGCCGCTTCGACCGTCAGATCGTGGTGCCGAACCCGGATGTGGGCGGGCGGGAGAAGATCCTGCGCGTGCACATGCGCAACGTGCCCCTGGCCCCGGACGTGGATGTCCGCACCCTGGCCCGCGGCACCCCCGGCTTCTCCGGCGCCGACCTCGCCAATCTGGTGAACGAGGCCGCCCTGATGGCCGCGCGGAAGAACCGGCGGATGGTCGGCATGTCCGACTTCGAGGACGCCAAGGACAAGGTCATGATGGGCGCCGAGCGCAAGTCCATGGCCATGAGCGAGGAAGAGAAGAAGCTGACCGCCTATCACGAGGGCGGCCACGCCATCCTCGCCCTGACGGTCCCCTCCACCGACCCCGTGCACAAGGCCACCATCATCCCCCGGGGCCGGGCGCTGGGCATGGTCATGCAGCTGCCGGAAGGCGACCGCTATTCCATGAAGTTCCAGCAGATGACGTCCCGCCTGACCATCATGATGGGCGGCCGGGTGGCGGAGGAGATCATCTTCGGCAAGGACAATGTCACCTCCGGTGCCTCGTCGGACATCGAGCAGGCCACGCGGCTGGCCCGCATGATGGTGACCCGCTGGGGCTTCTCCGAGGAACTGGGCGTCGTGGCCTATGGGGAGAACCAGGACGAGGTATTCCTGGGCATGAGCGTCGGCCGCCAGCAGAACGTGTCGGAAGAGACCGCCCGCAAGATCGACGGGGAAGTCCGCCGCCTGGTGCAGAACGGCTATGACGAGGCTCGCCGCATCCTGACGGAGCGGCTGGATGACCTGCATGCGCTCGCCAAGGCCCTGCTGGAGTTCGAGACCCTGTCCGGGGACGAGATCATCAATGTGCTGAAGGGCATCCCGCCGGTGCGCGAGAACCCGGAGGACCGCCGTCCCCCGTCCACCAGCGTCAGCGTGCCCCTGACCCATCCGGCGCCCAGCCTGCCCCCGGGCGGTCTGGCCGGCGGTCCGACCCCGGAACCGGCCTGACGCCCGACCGGCCCCGCGACGGGACGGCTGGACCATGAGCCTGGAACAGCGTTTGGCGGACCCTGCCCGGACGCGGCCCCTGGTCATGGGCATCGTCAATGTGACGCCGGACAGCTTTTCCGACGGCGGCCGCCACCTGGACCCGGTCGTCGCCATCGCCGCGGGCCTGCGCCTGGCGGCGGAGGGGGCGGAGGTGCTGGACATCGGCGGGGAGTCCACCCGCCCGGGTGCCGACCCCGTGTCCGACCAGCAGGAGATGGACCGCATCCTGCCGGTGATCGAGGGGCTGGCCCGGCAGACGGACCGGCTCCTCTCCGTGGACACCCTCAAGCCCGCCGTGGCCCGGGCCGCCATGGCCGCCGGGGCCTCGATCTGGAACGACGTGGCGGCCCTGCACGGCCCGGACGGTCCGGACACGGCGGCGGAACTGGGCTGCACCGTCATTCTCATGCACATGCAGGGAGAGCCCCGCTCCATGCAGGCCGCCCCCCGCTATGACGACGTGGTGGCGGAGGTGGAGGCCTTCCTGCTGGCCCGGGCCGAGGCCGCGATGGCCGCCGGAGTGCGGCGGGACCGGATCTGGCTGGACCCCGGCATCGGCTTCGGCAAGACCGTGGCCCACAACCTGGCCCTGCTGGCAGCCCTGCCGCGCCTGTCCGCGCATGGCTTTCCGGTGCTGCTGGCCACCAGCCGCAAGCGGTTCATCGCCGCCCTCGATCCCGCCAACCCCGACCCCGGCCATCGCCTGGGCGGCTCCCTCGCCACGGCGCTGTGGGGGGCCGACCGGGGCTGCGCCATGGTCCGCTGCCACGATGTCGCCGCCACGGTCCAGGCCCTGACCCTGTGGTCGGCGATGCAAGGGGCCTTTGCATGAGCGCGCCGCCCCGGGGACGGGTGCTGGTCATCGCCGGGTCGGACTCCGGCGGCGGGGCGGGCCTGCAGGCCGACATCAAGGCGATCACCGTCCTCGGCGGCTTTGCGGCCACCGCGGTCACTGCCATCACCGTGCAGAACACCCTGGGGGTGAGCGGGGTCCTGGCCCTGTCCCCCGACCTGATCGAGGCCCAGGCCCGGGCGGTGCTGGACGACATCGGTGCCGACGTGATCAAGACCGGCATGCTGGGGGACGCCGCCACGGTGGCGCGGGTGGCCGACCTGCTGGACGCCTGGCGCATCCCGGCGGTGATCGATCCGGTGATGGTGGCCAAGGGCGGACAAGCCCTGCTGGCCGACACAGCGGTCGAGACCCTGATCACCCGGCTCCTGCCCCGCGCCACCCTGCTGACCCCCAATGCGCCAGAAGCCGCCGCCCTGACCGGCCTTTCCGTGGAGACCACCGACGACCTGCGCCGGGCCGGACACGCCCTGCTGGAGCTGGGGGCGGGCGCGGTGCTGATGAAGGGCGGGCACATTGCCGGCGACCGGCTGGTGGACCTGCTGATCACGCCGCAAGGGGAGACCGCCTTCGAGGGCCCGCGGATCGAGACGCGGCACACCCACGGCACCGGCTGCACCCTGGCCTCCGCCGTGGCCGCCGGCCTGGCCCTCGGACGTCCCCTCGGGACCGCCGTGGCCGATGCCCATGCCTATGTGGCGCAGGCGATCCGCCGGGCCCCGGGCCTGGGTGCCGGACACGGGCCCCTCGACCACGGCTGGCCCCTGCGTCCAGGCCTGGACGGCCCCCGGCTGAAATGAACGGAAACCGAGATTGACCGCCCGCCGCGCGGGAAGGTGCTAAACGGCCACCAGATTCGATCTCAGACCCTCGGGGAACCCGGCATGTCCATCGCCTTCATCGACCTGAACGCCCAGCGCCGCCGGATCGGCCCGCGCATGACCGAGGCGATGATGGCCGTGGTCGAGTCCGGGGCCTTCATCATGGGCCCGCCGGTCCGCACCTTCGAGGCGGGGCTGGCCGCGTTCGGCAAGGCGAAGCACGCCCTGTCCTGCGCCAACGGCACGGACGCCATCGTGCTGCCGCTGATGGCCTGGGGGATCGGGCCGGGCGACGCGGTGTTCTGCCCGTCCTTCACCTTTGCCTCGACGGCGGAGGTGGTGCCCTGGACCGGGGCGTCGCCGGTGTTCGTGGACATCGACCCGGTGACCTACAACATGGACCCCGCCGCCCTCGACCGCGCCATTGCCGAGGTCGTCGCCAAGGGGGAGCTGACGCCGAAGGTGGTGATCGCCGTGGACCTGTTCGGCCAGCCGGCGGACTATCCCCGCATCTCCGAGATCTGCCGCCGCCACGGGCTGAAGCTGATCGCCGACAGTGCCCAGGGCTTCGGCTGCACCCTGAACGGCCAGCAGCCCCTGGACTGGGCCGACATCACCACCACCAGCTTCTATCCGGCCAAGCCGCTGGGCTGCTACGGCGACGGGGGCGCGGTGCTGGTCAATGACGACGCCCTGGCGGAGCGGATCGACAGCCTGCGGGTCCACGGCAAGGTGGTGGCCAGCGATCTTGCGGGCCAGACCTTCGACCACGATCCCAAGTATCTCAGCATGCGGATCGGCCTGAACTCCCGCCTCGACACGATCCAGGCGGCGGTGCTGATCGAGAAGCTGGCCATCTTCGCCGACGAGATCGCCCAGCGGAACCGGGTCGCCGCCCGCTACAACGCGGCCCTGAAGCCTCATGTCAGCCGGGTTCCCGAAGTGATCCCCGGCGGGGTGTCCACCTGGGCCCAGTACACGATCGAGCACGAGGACCGGGACGGGCTGGTCCAGCACCTGCGGGCGCAGGGCGTGCCCACCGCCGTCTATTATCCGGTGCCCCTGCACCGCCAGCCCGCCTACGAGATGTATCCCGTCGGCGGCAACGGCCTGCCGGTGACCGACGCCGCGTCCCGCACCGTGGTCAGCCTGCCCATGCACCCCTATCTGGACGAGGCGACCCAGGACCGGATCATCGCCGCCGTGGCGTCCTTCGGCTAGATCGCGGGGGGTCCGAGACTTCCCGATTTGCGCTCTGCCGCGCCCCGTGTATGGTTAACGGGGGATGAGGGAGAGTTATCATGTCTGCATTTCGCCAGGGAACCGGGCTGATGATGGCGGTCGCGGCGGCCGGCCTTTTGCTGTCCGGCTGCGCCATCGGCGTGTCGGCCGGTGCCAATGTGTCCGTCACGGATCGACAGCATGTCGACAAGGGCCCCCCGGGTCCGGTGCATGACCCCTATCAGAGCGCCAGCACCGTCGCGGCCGAGTCCGCGGTGGCCGTGTCCCACCCGCACTAGGTCCGTCCGGACTCGAAGGGGTTCGGAAGGCCTCAGCGGCTGCGGCTGTCCTCGCCGTCGCCGCGGGGCTGGGTCTGCGACGGTCCCGTGGCCGGGGCCGCGGACGGGGCCGCAGACGGGGGCGGGCAGGTGGCGGAGACCCGGTGGGCCTCCGTCGAGGCCGTGCCGCCGATGGGCAGACCGTCCAGGCTCCAGCGGGCCTCGATCTTGAACCAGTCGCTGCCGTACTCGCCCACCGCGTCCACATCGACGGAGGTGCCGTGCTTGTCGACGCACTTTCCGCGCAGCTTCAGATGACCGCCCCCCACCGTCCTGGTGGGGTAGTCGCACTTGTAGTGCCGGTTGGACAGGTTGGTCATGAAGGCGTTCACTTCGCTCGCCGTCAGGCATTTGTGGTCCTCGGTGGTCTTGGACACCAGGAAGTTCGAGCGGTTCACGCTGTGCCAGTAGCCGGGCTGGATGGTGCTTTCCGCCGCACCGGCTGCGGACGACGCCAGGGCCATGGCCGCCGTTGCGGCAATTAGGGTCAAGGCTCCGCGCATTCCAACCGTCCTGAAAATCCAGCCCCCGGGCAGGGGGGCATAATGCCCAAACCCGCTGGGTATTTGGTCGCAGGATTGCAACATCGCAAAGGGACCGACGATTCTGCCGCACGGCGTGGTCATAATGTCACAACGCCAGGTGGACGCCGGGGGTAATGCCCCCGGAAATCGTGCCGCGGCCCGGTTGCCTCTTCCGATTGAGCGTGTCAGCGTTGACATGAAAATGCGGTGCCGCGTCGGTGCCGGAAACCGGGACAGGGTCGTTCGAACGTGGCGATTGCAGCCGATCTGGAGCGCGTGAGGCTGGTCCGGGCCCTCCAGCGCGTGGCATCGGGCGAGGCCGCGGCCCTGGAGGACATCTATCGTCGGACCTCCGCGAAGCTTTTTGGCGTGATCCTCCGTATCTTGGGGGACCGCAACGAGGCTGAGGACGTGCTGCAGGAGGTTTTCGTCACCGTCTGGAACCGGGCCGGGTCCTATGACCCCACCCGCGGCGTCAGCCCCATCACCTGGCTGGCGGCGGTGGCGCGCAACCGGGCGATCGACCGGGTGCGGTCGCGGGCCTCGCGCCCGACCCAGCCCCTGGAGGCCGCGGCGGAGGTGGCGGACGGGGCCGCGCCCGCCTGGGCCGCCCTGGAGGCCGATGACGACGCCCGCCGTCTGGCCGCCTGCCTCGACGCCCTGGACGAGAAGCAGTCCAGCGCCATCCGCACCGCCTTCTTCGACGGCGTCACCTACGAGGCCCTGGCCCTGCGCCTGGGCACCCCCCTCGGCACGGTGAAGAGCTGGATCCGCCGGGGTCTGGCCAGCCTGCGCACCTGTCTCGACGCATGACCGCGCCCCCGCCCCCCGCCGACCTCCGGGACGATCCGCCGGCCGACCTGGCCGCGGAATATGTGCTGGGTGTCCTCTCCCCCGAGGACTGGCAGGCCGCCCGGGCCCGCCAGGCCACCGATCCGGTCTTCGCCGCCGAGGTCATGGTCTGGGAAGCCCGCCTGACGCCCCTGGTCCTCGCCGCCGAGGCCATCGCCCCCGCCCAGGACCTGTGGCCGCGGATCCGCCGGGCCCTGCCGGCCAATGACGTCGCCGGAGGCCGCGACGGCCTGACCTTCTGGCGCGGCCTGACCGCGGCCTCGGCCTTCATCGCGGTGGTCTGCCTCGGCCTCGTGGTGGTGAGCGGTCGGGCCCCCGGCCCAGTCCCAGCGCCCGCGCAGATCGCCCGGACGGCCCCGGCGGAACCGGCGACGGAACCCATGCAGGTGGCCCTGCTGAAGCCGACGCGGGGCCCCACGGCCTTCGTGGCGACCCTGGACCGCACCCGCAAGCTGATGACGGTCTCGCCCGGCGCGGCCCCGACGCCCAAGGGCAAGTCCCTGGTCCTGTGGATGATCCCTCCCGGCGGCGCGCCGCAGCTGCTGGGGGAGATTCCGTCGGATCACTCCGCCAGGATGCCCATGCCGGACGCCTTTGCGGGCACCGGCAACACCCCCATCGTCCTGGCCGTGTCGGTGGAGCCCAAGGGCGGCTCCCCCACCGGTCGGCCCACGGGCCCGGTGGTGGCCACCGGCCGCTTCAACGTGGTCTGAAGCCGCGGGCTAGCTAGGTGTCCGTGAACCGCAGGTCCGGGCGGACGTGCGCCTCGAGGACCGGCCGGGCCGCCTCGGCGATGGGGATGACCTTGCGGGTGTCCAGATCGAAGCTGACGGCCACCGCCTCGGCAAAGGCCCAGGGGGTGCCGTCGAGGGGATCGACCATCCAGTGGCCGACCCGCTGGGTCTTCTCGTCATGCCCGGCCAGACCCGAGCAGACCGCCACATGGTCGCCGCAACGGGGCCAGTCCAGATAGGCAAGGCGGTATTCGAGCACCGCGCCGCCCACCCGCCGGGGGGCCTCCGGCGCGGCGGCGGCCACGGACTGGCGGATGCCCCGCAGGAGGGCCGGAACCCCGTCGGAGACCCGGCCGATGAACTCGTCCGGCCGCATCCGCCCGAAGATGTCCACATGGGCCGGCAGGATCACCCCCCGGGAGATCTCGGTCAGGTCGGTGCGTCCGGTCCCGAGGGCCGCCAGGGGCGCGACGCCGTCCGGGCGGATGCTGCGGGGGGCGGCATAGGCCGGGACCTCAGCGGTCATCTCCGCGGCTGCCCCGGCGGTCCGGCGCGGCCAGGGGAACCCCCGGCCGTCCCGGGGACGGGCATGGACCACCCGGGTGATCATGGTCGCCGCCGGAACCCCGGTGCGGGAATGGACCAGCACCAGCAGCAGGGTCGCCCCGGTCTCGTCCAGGTCGACGACCCCGCCGGTCATGTGCAGCGCGTCCCCGGCCCGGGCCTCCCGCAGGAAGCGCAGATGGTGCTCCCGCACGACCAGGGTCGATTCCGCATGGGGGGCCAGGGCATCGGGCATGCCCAGCCGGGCGGCGAGGGCGGCCAGGCCCTCCATGGCGCGCTGGACGTAGAAGCGCACGTTCATGTGCCCCATCTCGTCGCATTCCCAGGTGTTGACGCCTCCGCGCCAGACCGGGACCCCGACCGGGGGCGGGGCGTCCACCGCGGCGTCAGACGACAATGGAGCGCCCGTTCTTGATCACCGTCACGTTGCGCGCCTTCACCCGGGCCTCGAAGCTGACCACGTCCCCGTCCTTCCACAGGTCGACGGTGATGGTCTCCCCCGGGAACACCGGGGAGGAGAAGCGGGCCGCATGGCTCTTGATCCGGGCGGGGTCGAAGCCGGCGAAGGTGGACAGGACGGCCCGGCAGGTGATCCCGTAGGTGCACAGCCCGTGCAGGATCGGCCGGGGAAAGCCCGCCGCCGCCGCAAAGCCCGGATCGGCATGCAGGGGATTGCGGTCCCCGGACAGGCGGTAGATCAGGGCCTGGTCCGGCCGGGTGGGGATGTCGACGGAGGCGTCCGGTGCCCGGTCGGGGATCGGATGGGGCTCGGGCGCGCCTTCGGACGGGCCGCCGAAGCCCCCGTCCCCCCGGGCGAAGATGGAGGAGGTGAGGGTGGCGATGGGCGCACCGTCCCGCTCGTCCTTCAGCACGGTCTCGGTGACGACCACCGCGCCCTTGGGCCCCTTGTCATAGACCCCCACCACCCGGCTGTCGGCCAGGATGACCGCTTCCGTCGGCATGGGCCGGTGCAGCTCCACCGCCTGTTCGCCATGGACCACCATCAGGTAGTTGAGGCCCACCTGGCCGGTCGGCCCGGCCCCCCAGGCCACCACTGTCGCCAGGGTCGGGAGGGCCTTCAGGTCGTTCTCGTAGACGAAGCGCAGCTCGTCCGCATTCAGGGGATCGGACCCCATGCCGACGCCCAGGGCGTAGAGCATCGTCTCCCGATCCGTCCACGCAAAGCGCTCGCCGACGGACTTCAGATCAAGGACTTGGGGATAGGCGATCGGCACGGGTGGGCTCCTGTTCCGCCGGGCTGGGTGAGGACCGGCACAATGGGGCCGATCCTGCGGCCAGTGCAAGGGTGCGTTGCCTGAGCGACCTCAATCCGCTAGGAAGCCCTCTTCCATTTCCCGCCCACCCGGAAGGCGACGTCCCCCATGTCCGATCAAGCCCGTCAAGATGGCCAGGTTTCTGGCGCGGTGATGCTGTACACCCAGCCGGAACCGCTGAATCCCGAACAGCATGGCCGGCTCGGCATCCGCACCTCGCCCACCCCCTACAAGTTCGCCCTGACGGCCCACGCGGTGCCGCTGATGGTGACCGAGTTCGGGCCCGCCTCCATGAACTACCCGATCATCTTCGCCGGCGAGCAGCTGCTGCCCATGGCGATCCTGAGCATCCGCCAGAACGAGAACCTGTTCGTCTCGCCGGAAGGGGCCTTCGACGCCGATGCCTATGTGCCGGCCTATCTGCGCCGCTTCCCCTTCGTCTTCGCCGACGATGCGGAGAACGAGCGGATGATCGTCTGCATCGACGTGGCAGCCGACGCCGTGACCGTGGGCGGTGACCTCGCCCTGTTCGACGGGGACCAGCCCACCGAGTTCACCAAGAACGCCATCGAGTTCTGCACCAACTACGAGTCAGAGCGTCGGCGCACCGAATCCTTCGTGAAGACCCTGAAGGACCTCGACCTGTTCGAGCTGAAGGAAGCCTTCTACACCCCCCAGAACCCTGACGGCTCGCCGGGCCAGCCGGTCCGTCTGGCGGACTATTTCGCCATTTCCGAGACCAAGCTCCGGGAACTGCCCCTGGAAAAGCTGGGAGAGCTGCGGGACAACGGGGCGCTGATGCAGATGTATGCCCAGCTGATCTCCCTGCACGGCTGGGACAAGCTGGTGGCCCGCACCATGGTCCGCGACGGCCAGGCGGGCTGAGCCGGACCGCGCCGCTCAGTCCGGTCGGCAGGCAAAGACCGACCGGCTGAGGCAGGAGAAGACCAGGCGCCCGGCCTCGTCCAGCAGGTCGTGCTGGGCAATGACGATCCCCTTGCCGTCCCCCACCGGGTCCATGGCCAGGATGGTCATCCGGGCCCGCAGCAGCTCTCCCGCCGGAGGATTCTTGAGCCAGCGCAGGGCATCCACCCCCAGCCGCTTGGTCTGCGGCCAGTCCTTGGCGGCCTCGGAGTCCAACTTGGACCAGATGGCATAGACCAGGGCATCCGGAGCCCCGGACGTGGGGTCCCAGGAGGGGGCGAAGGTCTCGCAGAAGCTGGCGACGCCGCGTTCGTCCACGGCCGCCAGTCCCAGCTGGACCACCTGACCGACCGAGATTTCGTCGAAATAGCCGGGCATGGCGGCTCCGAATCGCGCGTGTGACAACCGGTATCGATGTTGACCTTTGGCCTTGCTTTGTCGAGACCGGGCCCCAAACTACCGTCAAGGCAGCCACGAGAACCCCGATGTTGACGAAGTTCCGGTCCAAGACCCGCCCGATCGGCCGTCAAAGGGGGCAGTCCGGCTGGGCTGCGATGCTGGTCGCCCTGACCGCCGGGCTGCTGGCAGGCCTCGCCGCGCCGGCCTCGGCGGCCCCGGTGCACACCGGACACCTGGAGCTGGAACTGGTGGCGGGCGGTGCCGCGACACCGGGCGGCCGGGTGCAGGTGGCCCTGCACCAGGTGATCGCCCCCGGCTGGCACACCTACTGGCGCAATCCCGGCGATGCGGGAGAGGCCACCCAGATCGACTGGACCCTGCCCGCTGGGTGGAGCGCCGGTCCCATCCAGTGGCCGGCGCCGGAGCGGGCCCTGACCGGCCCGCTGATGAACTATGTCTATTCCCGCGAGGTGCTGCTGCCCTCGGCCATCACCGTGCCCGCCGGGGCCGCGCCCGGCAGCCGCGTCACCCTGTCGGCCCATGCGAGCCTGCTGGTCTGCAAGGACATCTGCGTGCCGGAGGAGGCCAGCCTGTCGGTGGACGTGCCGGTGGCGGCCCATGCCGATCCCGATCCCCGCTGGTCACCGGCCATTGCCGCGGCGCTGGCGGCCACGCCGAAGCCCGCGCCCGGCAAGGCCGTGTTCGAGGTGCAGGACAACGGCCTCCGCCTTCTCGTCCGCGCCCCCGCCCTGGCCGCCGCGGCCCGGACGAGCCGCCCCGGCGACATCTATTTCTATCCCTATTCCGGCACGGTGATCGACCAGGCCAGGCCCCAGACGGCCACGGCCACGGCGGACGGTGTGCAGCTACTGCTTCCGGCAGGCTATGACCTGACCCACGGCAAGATGCCGGACACCCTGGTCGGCGTCCTGTCCCTGGGCGGGGGCCACGCGGTGGAGGTGACGGCCCGGCCGGGCAAGGTCCCCGCCCTGGCCGCCGCGTCGGGGACCCCGGTCGCCGCCGGTGCCGCCCCCGCAGCCGCGGCGGTCACAGCGGCCGCCGTCCCGACACCCCCCACCCCACCCGCAGACGCGGGCACGGTCGCCAATACCGCTGCCGCCCCGGCACCCGCCGCGGGCCTGACCTTCCCCGCCGCCGTGGCGCTGGCCTTCCTGGGCGGCCTGGTGCTGAACCTGATGCCCTGCGTCTTCCCGGTCCTGTCCATGAAGGCCGCGGCCCTGGCCCGGCACACCGAACACCCCGCCGCCGCCCGGGCGGAGGGCGTGGCCTATCTGGTCGGCGTGGTCGCGTCCTTCGTGGCCCTGGCCGCCGCCCTGATCGCCGCCCGGCACGCGGGCGAGGCCGTGGGCTGGGGCTTCCAGCTGCAGTCCCCCGGCACGGTGGCGGTATTGACCCTGGTCATGCTGGGCTCGGCCCTGAACCTGTCCGGCCTGTTCGAGTTCGGCATCTCCGCCCAGGGCGCCGGGGCGGGGCTGGCGTCCCGTCCGGGCCTGACGGGGGCCTTCTTCACCGGCGTGCTGGCCGTAGTGGTCGCCGCCCCCTGCACCGGACCGTTCATGGCCTCCACCATCGGCTGGGCCCTGGCCCAGTCGGAGGCCACGGCCCTGGCCGTATTCGCTGCCCTGGGCGTGGGCCTCGCCTCGCCCTTCCTGGCCCTGGCCTTCGCGCCGGGCCTTTATCGCCTGATGCCCCGTCCCGGCGCGTGGATGGAGGGCCTGCGCAAGTTCCTGGCCTTCCCCATGTACGGGGCGGCCGCCTGGCTGGCCTGGGTGTTCGTGGAGGAGGCCGGTGCCGCCGCCCTGCCCTATCTGTTCGCCGCGGCCCTGCTGCTGGCCTTCGGGGCCTGGCTGTGGGGCGTCAGCCAGCGGACGCAGGTTGCCGCCAGCCGCACCGCCGCCATCGCCGGGGCCTGCCTGGCCCTGATCCTGGCCGTGGTGGCCCTGCGCCTCGGACCCAAGCCCGCTGCCGCGGCCCCGACGGCCTCGGCCGCCAGCGACGAGGTCCAGGCCTGGACCCCCGCCCGCCCGGCGGAGCTGCAGGCCCAGGGCCGGCCGGTGTTCGTGGACTTCACCGCCGCCTGGTGCGTCACCTGCAAGGTGAACGAGGGCGGGGCGCTGGCCTCCCCGGCGGTGAAGGCCGCGTTCCGCAAGACCGGCACGGTCTATCTGCGGGCGGACTGGACCAATCGCAACGCCGAGATCGCCCACGCCCTGCAGGCCCAGGGACGGGCGGGCGTGCCCCTCTATCTGGTCTACAGCCGCCGGGGCGGCGCGCCGCAGGTCCTGCCGCAGCTGCTCAGCGAAGGGGACGTGCTGAAGGCCCTGCAAACGGCGGGACAGTGAGCCGGACCCCGCGATGACCCTCACCGGCAACCCGTTCCTGGTCGTCTCCGCCGTGGCGGGCATCGCCTATGGGGCGGTCCTGCAGTTCCGGCCGGGCGGCCTGTTCCGCACCTCGGTCAAGACCGCGGCGGTGGGGGCCTTGGCGCTCTGGGCCTGGATGGCCGGGGCCCCGCCCCTGCTCACCGGTGCCCTGGCGCTCAGCGCCGTGGGGGATGCCTTCCTGGCCGGAGATCCGGACCGGTGGCTGCCGCCGGGCCTCGGCAGCTTCCTGCTGGCCCATGTGCTGTACACCGCCCTCTTCCTGGAGATCGGTGGGTTGGCCGCCGTGGCCCATGATCCCCTGCGCTGGGTGCCCGCCGGGGTCGCGGCCCTGGTCGGCGGGGGCATGGTGGTGTGGCTGTGGCGGGACCTGGGGCCCCTGCGTCCGGCGGTGGCCGCCTATGTGCTGGCCATCGTCGCCATGGTCGGGGCGTCCTTCACCCTCGACCAGGAGCGGGTCGCCGCCATGGCCGGAGCCGTGGCCTTCATGGCGTCCGACGGCGTGCTGTCCTGGCGGCTGTTCAAGCACAAGGGCCCGAAGGCCCCGGTGGCCGATCATGCGGTGTGGTGGCTGTACTGGGGCGGGCAGACGGCCATCGCGACGGCCTTCCTGCTCTGAGCCACAGCCTCAGACGCGGCTAGTGCGGCGCGCCGTCCGCGCCGGACAGGATCCTGGCGATGGGATCGGAGGAGTCGTTGCGCGCGCTGGCGGCGGAACCGGACTTGTCGGCGTCCTTGTAGACGAATCCGTAGGTCGGATAGATGGTGGTACCCAGTTCGTGGGTCGGATTGTTCCAGACCCGGACCTCGCTCCAGTCATTGGCGGCGGAGACGTCCTGGACGGTCACGTCCTTCTCCACCTGACCGCGGGAGCCGTCGATCCGCGACCAGTTGGCGTGGGTCACCTGGATCACCCGGTCGGTGAGGATCTGGCTGACCACGGCCACGTGGCCGAGCTTCATGGCCCCGTGCGGCTTGAACACCAGCACCGCGCCCACATCCGGGGACGAGCCGCGGGCATACTTGCCCATGGACTGCCGCCACCAGGTATAGGCGTCGCCGAAGATCTCGATCCCGGACAGCAGACGGGCGAACTGGGCGCATTGCCAGCCATTGGTGACGCCTTCCGCCTGTGCCGCCTGAGGCGACACGAGCCCTGACAGGAGTCCCGCACCTGCGATGATGGCAGCAGCGGCAACGGCTGTGATCCGGTTCGCCATCGACTCTGAGTTCCCTCGCCGTTTCGTCTGTCGCGTGATTAGCATGCAACAGAGACATCAAAAAAGGGAGAAAGGGGTTAACGCGGGCCCTTAAGGACGATTTTTCCCCAGAAACGCGACAATTCGTCGCGATTTGGTAACGTCTGATTAACGAATCGGCACCTTCAGCACCGCCTGGGCCGCCAGGAGCAGTTGCTGGTCCGACTCACGGCGGATGTCGGCACGGGCGAAGATCAGGGTCCGGGTGGCCCGGTCCACGGTGGCGGACACGCTCACCGCCTCCCCGGTGCGGGCCGGTGCGGCCACGTCGGCGGCGAGGGAGGCGACGGCCGTGCCTCCGAGGTCGAGCAGGGCGCGCTCCACCAGTCCGGTCAGGTCGGCCAGGCGCTCGCCCTCGAGCCGGGTCGAGAAGGTGACGGTCTGGGGCGCGGTGGACGAAGTCATGCCGCCCTCCTAGACCGGGTCGTTGCCCGAGGAAAGTCCGCCCATGCCGAAAGCCGATCCGCCAGCCGTCCCCCGATACCCGGTTCCGGCCGTGGGCGTCGTCTGCCTGCGCCCTCCGGGAGAGGTGCTGCTGATCCGCCGGGGAAAGCCCCCGGGGGCCGGCGGCTGGAGTCTGCCGGGCGGTCGTCTGGAATGGGGCGAGAGCCTGCGCGACGCCGCCCTGCGGGAACTGCGGGAGGAGACCGGCGTCCAGGCCGAGATGCTGGGGCTGATCGACGTGGTGGACGGGCGCTTCGACCCCGATCGCCAAGGCCGCCCGACCCATCACTATGTGCTGGTGGACTATGCCGTCCGCTGGCGGGCAGGGGTGCCGCGGGCCGGGGACGATGCCGCCGACGCCCGCTTCGTGCCCCTGTCCGACCTGTCCGGCCTTGGCCTGTGGGACGAGACGGTGCGCATCATCACCCTCGCGGCGGACCGATGGAGCGAGGCGCTGTCCGGCGACCGGCCGGGCTGACGCCGCGTCACGGCTAGGCAGACCCCGGCGGGCCGCGCATACTTCGCCGCGAGACCGGATGGGTGCCGTCCGGCCGCCTGTTCGACGTCCTGCGAGGATTGCAACCATGTCCCTGAGAACCCCCCTGTGCGACCTGCTCGAGATCGAGCACCCGATCCTGCTCGCGGGCATGGGCGGCGTCGCCTATGCGGAGCTGGCGGCCGCGGTCTCCAATGCCGGGGGCTATGGGGTGCTGGGCATGGCGGGTCTGGGCCCCGACGTGATCCGCGACCAGATGAAGGAGGTGCGGCGTCTGACCGACCGTCCCTTCGGCGTGGACCTTCTGGCCGCCTCGCCGGAATCCCTGACCGCCAGCGTGGACGTGATCATCAACGGCGGGGCCACCACCTTCATCGCGGGGCTGGGCGTGCCCATGCCCATCCTGGAGAAGCTGCACAAGGCGGGCCTCAAGGTGATGGTGGTGTGCGGCCAGGTCCGCCACGCCACCAAGGCCCAGGACGCCGGCTGCGACGGGGTGATCTGCCAGGGCAGCGAAGGGGGCGGGCATACCGGCCTGGTCGGCACCCTGCCCCTGGTGGCCCAGGCGGTGGATCAGGTGAAGATCCCCGTCGCCGCCGCCGGTGGCATCTATGACGGCCGCGGACTGGCCGCCGCCCTCGCCCTGGGGGCCCAGGCCGTGTGGATGGGCACCCGCTTCATCGCCACGGAGGAGGCCCATGCCGGCGACCTCTACCGCGAGACCATCGTCAAGTCCCGGGACGAGGACACCCTGCGCACCCGCTGCTATTCCGGCAAGCCCATGCGCGTGGCCCGCAATCCCTATGTGGAGGAGTGGGAAACCCGGCCCCAGGACATCCAGCCCTTCCCGATGCAGGCCATGCTGTCGGTCCGCGAGGGGGTGATGGGGGGCATCGGCGGCCAGATCGAGGGGCTGGACCCGGATCGCTCCTGCTTCGCCATGGGCCAGTCCGCCGGCGGGGTCCGCAGCGTCATGAAGGTCGCCGACCTGGTCGCGCAGATCATGGAGGAGGCCCACGCGACCATCGAGCGGATGGCGCGCCTGAACGCCGCCAGCCCCGCCCGGGCTCCGGCGGCGGCGACCCGCTGAGGCCAGCCTTGACCACGACCCCGAGGCGCAACGGACCCGGCGTGGCAGCCTTCGGGCTGGCCGCCGTCCTGTGCCTGGCGGCCGCCACCGGCGCGGCAGGCGCGTTGGCGGGGACAGGCGCGGCCACTCCGCCCCTGCCCGCCCGCTCGCCGGACCAGCGGCAGGTCCTGACGGACCTTTCCTATGTGCTGGGCGAGTCCCACGCCCTGCGCCGGACCTGCCTCGGCCCGTCGGACCGGCAGTGGTACGACCGCATGCAGCGGCTGCTGCTGATCGAAGCTCCGGACGCGGAATTCCGCCGGGTGCTGGTGGAGCGCTTCAATGCCGGTTTCCTGGCCGCGGGGGGTGAATTTCCCCGGTGCACCCCCGACAGCCGGGCCGCCGCCCATGACGCCGCCGAACGGGGCAAGGGCCTGGCCGATCGCCTGACCGGCACGGCCGAGCGCCCCTGAAGATTCACACAGAGATGATTTGTCGGCGGTCGAATCCTCACCTATTGTTAAAAATGTCTGAACTGTGGCGAAGAGCACAGCGGACGTCCTGACCGGACCTACGGCATCGAACGACCGTCCGGCGCGGTTGGGACTGCGGGTTTTGCAACAGGTCGAGGCCTGAGACGGCCCGGCCAGCGCGTGAGTAGGTGGGGTCATGTCAACGCTTGAGGCGCTCTACACGCAGGCACCGTACTGGGTCTGGCTCGGTACGGCGGCGCTTTTCGTCATTCTCGCCCTGGTCACCGGGGTTCGCAGCCTCGTCTGGCCGGTGCTGGCGGCGGTGGTGGTCGCGACCCTCGACCTCATGGGCCTCCGCATGCCCCCCACGGCGGAGATGGCCCTGTTCCTGGCCCTGACCACCACGGCCTTCATCCTTCCCAAGTGGATGACCACCCCCCACTCCGCCAAGGTGCCGGGCCTGGACCTGCGGCAGCGGACCAAGGCCGGCAAGCCGCACGAGATGGGCACGGTGGACCGCACCTCGCGCCTGGTCGGCCGGATCGGGCGCACCACCAGCGAATTCGCCAATGGCGTCGGCCGGGTCTGGATCGAGGGCGCGGAATGGGCGGCGGAGCTTGAGTCCGGGGAGGACGGCGTGCCGCCCGAGGCCCCCGTGCGGGTGACCCGGGTGGTCGGCGGTGTGCGCCTGCAGGTGCAGGGCCTCGACCGCTGATCCGGCCGGAAGGCCTGCTGCATCCCCGGCCCGAGGGGCTCTACTGCCCGCCGGCGGACCTTTTCATCGATCCCGTGCGACCCGTTGACCGGGCCGTGATCACCCATGGACATGCGGACCATGCCCGGGCCGGGCACGGGGCGGTGCTGGCCACGGACGCGACCCTGGCGATCATGGCCGTCCGTTACGGGGAGGGCTTTGCCGGAACCCGCACCCCCGTGCGCTATGGGCAGGAGACGTTGCGGGACGGGGTGTCCATCACCCTGGTCCCGGCGGGCCATGTGCTGGGCTCGGCCCAGGTGGTGCTGCGCTGGAAGGGCCTGACCGTCACCGTGTCCGGCGACTACAAGCGCCGGGCGGACCCCACCTGCGCGGCCTTCGAGCCGGTGCGCAGCGACATCTTCGTCACCGAGGCCACCTTCGCCCTGCCGGTCTTCCGCCACCCCCCGGCAACGCAGGAGGTGGCCCGGCTGCTGGCCTCCGTCGCCCAGTTTCCCGACCGGGCGCACCTGGTGGGCGTCTATTCCCTGGGCAAGGCCCAGCGGCTGATCCGCCTGCTGCGGGACGCGGGATACGCCGCGCCCATCCCCGTCCATGGCGCGCTCACCGACCTCAATGCCCTGTACGAGGATTTCGGCGTCGCCCTGGGGGACCTGACCCCGGCGGCGGAGGGGTCCCGGCGGGGCACGGGTCCTTCAGGGGCCGGGCAGATCATCCTGGCTCCTCCGGCGGCCCTGGGCAGCCCGTGGGCGGAACGCTTTGCCGATCCGGTGCGTGCCTTTGCCAGCGGCTGGATGCGGGTCCGCGCCCGGGCCCGCCAGAACGGGGTCGAGCTGCCCCTGATCATCAGCGACCACGCCGACTGGGACGAGCTGACCGAGACCCTGGCCGAGCTGCGCCCCGGGGAGGTGTGGATCACCCACGGCCGGGACGATGCCCTGGCCCGCTGGGCGGAGTTGCAGGACATCCCGGCCCGCCCGCTGGCCCTGGTGGGCTACGGGGAGGGGGAGGACGACGGCAGCTGACACCCTCCGCTCCGTTGCGTCCCTGACGGAGACAGTCCATATCCCGTCCCATGAACGCGCCTGACAAGACCCCCGCTCCCGCCCTGCCCATCTGGGACCTGTCCGACCTCTATGCCTCCCGGGAAGCCCCGGAACTCGCGCGGGACATCGCAGCCGCGCGCAAGGCCACGGCGGAGCTGGCCCGGATGAAGGGCAGCTTCCTCGGGGCCCGGGGCAATCCCGACCGGCTGGGCCTGCTTATGGGCCAGGCCATCTCCCTCTACGAGACCCTGCTGAACCTGACCGGCGGCATCTCCGCCTATGCGGGCCTTGCGACCTCCACGGAGCGGGACAATCCCGCCTGGGCCAAGTTCGAGGCCGACCAGCGCACGGTCCTGTCGGGCCTGGCCGCGGACACCCTGTTCCTGAGCCTGGAGATCAACCAGCTGGAGGACTGGGAGCTGGAAGCCGCCCTGCGCGCCCAGCCGGCGGCGGCCCGGTGGCGTCCGTGGATCCGCCGGGTGCGCCTGGGACGGGCCCACGAACTGGCCCCCGACCTGGAACGGCTGCTGATGGACCGCGGCCCCGCCGTCGCCAACTGGAGCCGCCTCTATGACGAGACCCTGGCCCGGCTGAAGGCCAGCGTCGGTCGCGAGACCCTGACCCTGCCCGAGGCCCTGAACCGTCTGTCCGACCCTGACGGCCGGGTGCGCAAGGCCGCCGCCGGGGGGCTGGCCAAGGCGCTGGAGGAGCGCACGCCGACCCTGGGCCTCGTGCTAAACACCCTCGCCTTTGAAAAGCAGGTGGAGGACCGCTGGCGCAAGTACACCTCCCCCGCCCAGCCGAGGCACCTGGCCAACGAGGTGGACGGCGAGGCCGTGGACGCCCTGGAAGCCGCGGTGGTGGAGGCCTATCCCCGCCTGTCGCACCGCTATTATGCGCTGAAGGCCAAGGCCATGGGGCGCAAGACCCTGGACTACTGGGACCGGAATGCGCCGATCACCGGCGACGCCCCCCGGACCTATGACTGGGACGAAGCCAAGGCGATCGTTCTGGACGCCTTCGACAGCCTGTCCCCGGCCTTTGCCAAGCGCGCGACGAAGATGTTCGACCATCCGTGGATCGACGCCCGCCCCCGGCCGGGCAAGTCCTCCGGGGCCTATTCCCATCCGGTGACCGCCGACCGGCACCCTTACGTGTTCCTGAACTTCATGGGGGAGCGGCGGGACGTGCTGACCCTGGCCCACGAACTGGGTCACGCGGTGCACCAGATGATGGCCCAGCCGCTGGGCACCCTCCTGGCCGACACGCCCCTGACCCTGGCCGAGACCGCCTCCATCTTCGGCGAGGGGCTGGTGTTCGAGCGCCTGCTGGCCGAGGCCCCGCCCGCGGAGCGCCGCATCCTGCTGGCCGGACGGATCGAGGACGGACTGAACACCGTGGTCCGCCAGATCGCCTTCCACCAGTTCGAGACCCGCTTCCATGCCGCCCGGCTGGAGGGGGAACTGGACCCCGAGGCCATCGGGGCCCTGTGGCTCGACGTCATGGGGGCGAGCCTCGGCCCCGCCATCAAGCTGAACCCGGGCTATGAGCACTACTGGGCCTATGTCAGCCACTTCGTGCATGCGCCCTTCTATGTCTATGCCTATGCCTTCGGCGACCTGCTGGTCTCGGCCCTGATGGAGAAGCGGCGGGAGGACCCCAAGGGCTTCGCGCCCCTGTACGAGACCCTGCTGTCCGGCGGCGGCTCGCGCACCTATGTGGAGGCCCTGGCCCCCTTCGGCCTGAACCCCCGGGAAAAGACCTTCTGGGCGCAGGGCTGCACGCGGCTGGAACGGCTGATCGACGAGTTCGAGGCCCTGGGCAACAGCTGAGCCCGGGTGAGGCCTGAACCGCCCGGCCTCTGGCGCCGGAGCCCCGCGGGTCGCATATAGGCCTCATGCCTCCGTCAGATCCCCCCGCCCCCGACACGCGTCCCGGCTCCGGCCCCGATCCGGAACGTGACCGCCTGTCCGGCCGGGTGCGCCGCTTCGCCCAGGTGGGGGCCGGGCTCGCCGGAGCCGGGGCCCAGCTGTCGGCCAACAGCCTGTTCGGTGGCAGTGACGCGGACGCCCGCAATGCCCGGGCCCTGAAGGCGGCACTCGGCCAGCTGAAGGGGCCGCTGATGAAGGCGGCGCAGATGTTCGCCACCGTGCCGGACCTCCTGACCCCGGAAATGGCCGCGGAACTGGCGGAGCTGCAGACCAATGCCCCCTCCATGGGTCGCCCCTTCGTGCGGCGGCGGATGGCGGCAGAGCTGGGGGCCGACTGGGCCGGTCGCTTCGGCAGCTTCGAGCTGGACGCCGCCCATGCCGCGTCCCTGGGCCAGGTGCACCGGGCCACGGACCCGGACGGCCGACGGCTGGCGGTGAAGCTGCAATATCCGGAAATGCAGAGCGCGGTGGAGAGCGACCTCGGCCAGCTGCGGGCACTGATCGGCCTGTTCCGCCGCCTGGACGGCTCCATCGACCCGTCGGAAATGGCCGACGAGATCGGCGCCCGCCTGCGGGAGGAGCTGGACTATCAGCGGGAGGCGCAGCTGATGCGCCTCTATGCCCGGTTCTTCGCCGACCGGGACGACATCGTCTCCCCCGAGCCGGTGGAGGCCCTGTCCACGAGGCGCCTCCTGACCATGACCTGGCTGGACGGGGCGGGCCTGCTCAGCTTCAAGACCGCGCCGCTGGAGGTCCGCAACCGGACCGCGGCCCTGTTGTTCGACGGCTGGTGGCGGCCCATGACCCATATCGGCGTGATCCACGGGGACCCGCACCTGGGCAACTATTCCCTCACCCCCGAGGCCGAGCGGCTGAACCTGCTGGACTATGGCTGCGTGCGCATCTTCCCGCCGGGCTTCGTGGCCGGTGTGGTGCGCCTCTACCGGGGCCTCGCCAACGACGACCGGGACGAACAGGTGGAGGCCTATCGCAGCTGGGGCTTCAAGGGCCTGACGAACGACCTGGTGGACGTGCTGAACGTCTGGGCCCGGTTCATCTACGGCCCCCTGCTGGACGACCGGGTGCGGACCGTGGCCAACGGGGTCGCGCCGGGCCAGTACGGCCGGGCGGAGGCCTTCAAGGTGCGCCAGGCCCTGAAGGAAAAGGGGCCGGTGACCATCCCCCGGGAGTTCGTGTTCATGGACCGGGCCGCCATCGGCCTGGGCGCCGCCTTCCTGCACCTGGGGGCGGAGCACAACTGGCGCGCCCTGTTCGAGGCCTCCCTCGAGGGCTTTTCCGAGGACGCCCTGGCCGAACGGCAGGCCGAAGCTCTGGCCGCCGTCGGGCTCTCCGCCTGAGCCTTCACCTGAGCTTCACCGGGGCCTTCCGCTGCGTCAGGCTTTGCGCGGCGCGCCGTCGAGGCTAGTCAGAACCGCAGGATCAGGAGCAGACCATGTCGGATGACGTCAGCGCGCCGGGGGACTGGGAGCCGCCCGAGGGTTACGAGCTTCTGGACTGGCGCCGGGGCTTCGGCCGTCTGGCCGGTCCCCTCTACCGCAAGCGCTGGGCCGACGGCCGCCGGACCATGGGCTTCCTGGTGCAGGAGCACCACGCCAACGGCATGTCCAACGCCCACGGGGGCATGCTGATGACCCTGGCGGACGTGGCCTGGGGCCACATCATCTCGGTGGAGAAGTCCTCCTACTGGGTCACCGTCCGGCTGACCTGCGACTTCCTGGCCAGCGCCCACATGAACGACTGGGTCGAGGGGGGCAGCGAGATCCTGTCGGTGGAGGACGACCTCTACACGGTCCGCGGCCGGATCTGGTGCGGCGACCGGACCCTGATGACGGGCCTCGGCCTGTTCAAGGCCATTGCCCGCCGGGACCCGGCACCGGGGGAGAAGGCCTGGCAGGCCAGGGCCCAGGGGCAGCCCGCATGACGGCGGACAGCGACACCCCGGTGAGCGCGCGCGCGTCCAGCGACCCGGCCATCACCTCGCCCCTGCGCCCGTTCAACGGGGCCCGGCCAGACGCCCCCGGCTGGTTCCACGCGGCCCTGGCCGACCTGCCGGAGCGGGGCTTCGTGGACGTGGAAGGGGCCCGGATCGAGACCCTGACCTGGGGGGAGCGGGGGCAGCCGGGCCTCCTCATGCTCCACGGCAACGGGGCCCATGCGGACTGGTACAGTTTCATCGCGCCGTTCTTCTCGAAGACCTACCGGGTCACGGCCATGAGCTGGTCCGGCATGGGCGGGTCGGAGTGGCGGGACGTCTACAGCATCGACCAGTTCGGCCGGGAAGCGCTCGCCGTGGCCGAGGCGACGGGTCTGTTCGACGCGCCCGTGAAGCCCATCGTCATCGCCCATTCCTTCGGCGGCGGCGTGGCCATCCGCCTGGCGGCCGTCAGCGGCGACCGGCTGCGGGGCACCGTCGTGCTGGACAATGTCCCCCGCCCGCCGCACCTGCGCTGGAAGGGACCACCGGACAGGTCCGACCGCCCGCCGCCGGTCTATGACAGCTTCACCGCGGCCCTTGCCCGGTTCCGGCTGATGCCGCCGCAGGGCTGCAGCAACCTCTATCTGGTGGACCACATCGCCCGCCATTCCCTGAAGCCGGTCCCCGGGCCGGAGGGCGGCGAGGGCTGGAGCTGGCGGTTCGATCCGCGCCTGTGGCAGAAGCTGGACCGGTCGGTGGCCATGGAGTCCGAGCACGACCTGGCCGCCGCCCGATGCCCCATGGCCTTCATCTGGGGGGAGCATTCCCAACTGGTGCCGGACGAGGGGATCGCCTTCACCCGCCGGTTCATCACCCCCGGCACGCCCATGATCGCGGTGCCGGACGCCGACCACCACCTGATGCTGGACCAGCCGCTCGCCACGGTCGCCGCCCTGCGGTCGGTGCTGTCCGTCTGGCCGCAGGAGAGCCGAACCGGCGAGACGTAAGACATGCTCACGCGGTCTTAAGCATTTTCGGGCAGGGTGCAGGCTGAAATCGACGCCGCAGAACGGGCCCGGAATATGTTTCAGATCATCGGCATTGTGCTTCTGTTCGGACTTGTCTTCGGAAGCTTCCTGATGTCCGGCGGAAACATGGGCGTGATCATCGAGGCGGCCCCGCACGAGCTCATGGCCATTCTGGGGGCGGGCGTGGCCAGCTTCCTGATCTCCAACTCCATGACCACCATCAAGGCCACGGGCGGCGGCTTCGCCAAGATCTTCTCCGGCCCCAAGTGGAAGGCGTCGGACTATTCGGACGTCCTGTCCCTGCTGTTCGTGCTGACCAAGATGATGAAGCAGAAGGGCGTGGTGGCCGTCGAAAGCCACATCGAGAACCCGGACTCCAGCACCATCTTCTCCAAGTATCCCCGCCTCCTGAAGGACCACTTCGCCATGGACTTCATCTGCGACACCCTGCGGATGATGACCATGAACCTGGAAGACCCGCACCAGGTCGAGGATCACATGGAAAAGCAGCTGGAAAAGCACCACCACGAGGCCCTGATGCCGGGCCACGCCCTGCAGTCCCTGGCCGACGCCCTGCCGGCGCTGGGGATCGTGGCCGCCGTGCTCGGGATCATCAAGACCATGGGCGCCATCACCGAACCGCCCGAAGTGCTGGGCGGGATGATCGGCAGCGCCCTGGTCGGAACCTTCCTCGGCGTGTTCATGGCCTATGGTCTGGTGGGGCCCATGGCCACCCGACTGACCGACGTGGTGAACGAGGAATCGGCCCTCTACAACATCATCCGCTCGGTGCTGGTGGCCCACCTGCACGGCAATGCGGCGCAGATCTCGGTGGAAATCGGCCGCGGCGCGGTGCCCAGCGCCTCCCAGCCCAGCTTCGCAGAACTGGAAACCCACCTGAACAGCGTCCCGGCGGAGTAGGCGCCTTCCGAATAGGAGAGCGGAGAAAGCCGACGTTGCACGTCAGCCTTTTGTCGGAATCCGGCTGCCGTTCTTTTCCGAACTCTCCTCGCGGCGATGGGAGGTCTCGGAAATTTCAAAGGGCTGCTCGAAGCCGTCGTCAGCGACGATACGCACGAAGGCCGCAAGTTCCTTGCTCCGCTTTACGTCAAAGAACTCGCCGCTGGCATTGGCCTCCCGTTGAAGTCGGACGGCCCAGCGCCACACGTTTCTATCGACGAGCGAAAACTGATAAAGCTTGTGGAGTCGGGCAGCGATATTCGCTCGCTCGATCGGCCGAAGTTGCGACGCCTTAGACTTAAGCAGACTTTCGATCTTCGCGCGCAATCCGTCATTTCCGAATTCGACGTTATTGATCGCTCGATCCAAGAAATCTTGGAAATCAATCGGCTTGTCGCCGCCACGGCTGGCTGATCTGAACTCCTTGCGGACCAACTGCCGGATTTTCAAGTTTCCGTTCGTGTTCACCACATCAAGAATGAAACCGAACACTCCCCAGCGCGCTTTCCTTTCCAGGTGCGCAACTTCGGCCAACAACTCTTTCTTGGCCTCCAACTTGAAGAGCAACGCTTCCAGTACATCCTTTGACGCGGCAACGACGTCATACGGATCGCGCTTGTTTTTCGAGATATAGCCCGGAGCCAGCCGATTCAGCGCCAGACAAAGAGGGCCAAGCTCCGGATTGCAAATCCACTCCCACTCCTGAGGCTCCGTCGCCTTGGGCAACGTGTCAAGAAGGCGCAATTCCGCCGTGCGGAGGTCCTCCTCCGATTGGCCCTTCGGGCGACCGAGGCGCTTCCGGATGATCTTCGCAAACTCTTCCTTCGGTCCCGCGACCTTCAGGAACAACGGCGACTGGCAGGCCGGATTCGGACAGGATGACGCGAAGATGACTTGCGTCGCCTTCGGCAGATCGTCATCGCGCCCATAAGGGTGAAGGGTCTCTATGCGGACGAGGTGCTTCGCCGGTTCACTGAAGAAAGACCCGCCCACGCCTCCGTCGGAACACCAGCGGTGCAGCGTCTCGGGTGAAAAAAGGCCCTTCTGCTTGCACTGGGGGCAGACCGCATAGAACGGCGTGTTCTTCGGATCGAACGATCGGTCGCCATACGGCGTCAGAGCGGACGGCGCGGACGGGTTCTCGGGCGCCGACGAACCCTGGGGGAGGTCCTGGACCGACGATGCACGACTTGGAATGGCGTTGTCGCTCGAGCTCATGAAATTAACTATCCATAAACTCGCGGGGGAATGCAAGACAACCGCCCATGTTTGCCCGACCGCTCTTGCGTTCGGACCCGGCTCATGGTGATGAGCCTGACCCAGGAGCAACCTTCCCGAAATGCACATCCCCTCCGCCAAGCTCGAACAGGTCCTCGACCGCTTCCGTGAGGTGGAGGCGCGGATGTCCGCGGCCTCCGACGGGGCGGAGATCGTGCGACTGTCCCGGGAACATGCCGAGCTTCGCCCCGTGGCCGAGGCCGTGGAGGCGCTGGCCCGGGGCCGGGCGGAGCGCGCCGACCTGGACGAGATGATCGCCGCAGGCGGCGAGATGGCGAGCCTGGCCCGGGAGGAGATCCCGGAACTGGACCAGAGGCTGACGGAGCTGGAGCGGGGCGTCGGCCTCCTGCTCGCCCCCAAGGACAAGGACGAGAACGCGTCGGCCATCCTCGAGGTCCGCGCCGGCACCGGCGGGGACGAGGCGGCCCTGTTCGCCGGTGACCTGTTCCGCATGTACCAGCGCTATGCCGCCATCCGCGGCTGGAAGCTGGAGGTCGAGGACGCCTCCGAGGGGGACGCGGGCGGCTACAAGGAAATCGTCGCCTCCATCACCGGCGACGGGGTGTTCGGCCGGCTGAAGTTCGAGAGCGGCGTGCACCGGGTGCAGCGGGTGCCCGCCACCGAGGCCGGCGGGCGCATCCACACCTCCGCGGCCACGGTGGCGGTGCTGCCCCAGCCCGAGGATGTGGAGATCGAGATCAACGAGGCGGACCTGCGCATCGACACCTACCGCTCCTCCGGCGCGGGGGGGCAGCACGTGAACAAGACCGATTCCGCCGTGCGCATCACCCACCTGCCCACCGGGGTGGTGGTCACCTCGTCCGAGAAGTCGCAGCACCAGAACCGGGCCAAGGCCATGAAGGTGCTGAAGGCCCGCCTGTACGACATGCAGCGCTCCCAGCTGGATGCGGAGCGGGCGGAGGCGCGCAAGAGCCAGGTGGGCTCCGGCGACCGGTCGGAACGCATCCGCACCTACAACTTCCCGCAGGGGCGGGTCACTGACCACCGCATCAACCTGACCCTCTACGCCCTGCCCAAGGTGCTGGAGGGGGAGGACCTGGACGTGCTGATCGAGGCCCTGATCGCCGAGGACCAGGCCGAGCGGCTGGCGGCCCTGGAGCAGGAGTTCCAGTAACCATTCCGCCATTGCCTCGGCCCCCGAGGCGGACTAGCGTCTGCGCCCTTTCCCGACCCGACCTTTCCGAGGATTCTCCCGCCCATGGCCGAAGACAGCCCCTTCAGCAGCGCCCATTCCGCCCCGTCCTTCGGTTCTCAGGCGACGCATACCTCGGACGACGTGCTGACCCAGGCCGCCCAGACCCGGCTGCGGACCATCATCGAGCGGATCGAGCGGCTGGAGCTGGACAAGGCGGCCGTCGCCAATGACCTGAAGGAGGTCTATGCCGAGGCCAAGGGCGAGGGCTTCGACGTGAAGATCCTTCGCAAGATCGTGCGGATCCGCAAGATGGACGCCGCCAAGCGCACCGAGGAAGAGGCGCTGATCGACCTCTATCTGTCGGCCATCGGCGGACTCTAGGCCTGAAGCGCGGGCCCGCCAGACCCCGCAAACCTCCCGACCCTCGTGCGGCGGCGGCGCGGGCCGTGCTGCGCGCCCTGAAGAAGGCCGAACGCACGGCGGCCCGCGAGGGCGTCGAGCTGTCCTCCTGGGAGGGGGAGTTCCTGACGGACGTGGCCGACCGGGTGAAGACCTACGGCCGGGCCTTCGCCGATCCCGACAAGGGCGATCCGGGCCAGGCCCTGTCCCAGCGCCAGGCCCTGAAGCTGCGCCAGATCACCGCCAAGGCCAAGGGCGAGGCCACCCCGCCCAGGCGGACCGGGCGGTTCGGCCGAAAGCCCGCCCCCCGGACCGGACCGGCCGTCGAGCCACCGGACGAGGACTAGCGCCCGGCCTTCAGATCGCTGTCGCAGGACAGGTCCCGCCGGACCAGGGTGCAGTGGGCGACGATCCGGTCGTCCAGGTCGTGGGCGTCGATGGTCCAGCCCGTCTCCCCGCGGGTCATCAGCACATAGCCGTAGCGGGCGAAGTTCACCTTGGCAGCGGTCAGGCCGTCGATGGTCAGCGGCGCGCGGTTGGGGGCCAGGCGCTCCGACTCCACCAGATTGGCGCCCCCCTCCCCCGCCACCAGCTGGGCCGGACGGGTGGGGCCATAGCTATAGGCGGCGAAATGGTGGATGTGGCCGGACACCACCAGTGACACCTCAGGGGCGATGCGGCCCCGGGCGACAGCCTGCTCCGTGGCGTTCAGCCCCACGAACAGCGTGCCGAAGGGGCCCATCTGCCCCACGGGGGCGGCCGCCCAGATCGGCCGGTGGGTGAGGATGAAGCTCTCCCCCGGGCCCAGCTCGGCCTTCAGCCGGTCGAACTGGGGCACCATCTGCGCCACCGCGGCGGCCGGGGCCTCCCGGTCCTCGGCCAGGCTCGAGTCCAGCACGCCGAGGGACAGGGTCCCCAGCCGGACGACGAAGGCGGGATCGGTCACCGGACAGGCTTCCTGCCAGGGCGCGGCGTCCAGCATGCGGGACCAGCCATTGCCCCCCCGGCGGCAGTCCTCGTGATTGCCGCGGACGAACACCACCGGGGCCTGCCGCAGCAGGGGGGCAGCGGGGTCGAACAGGTCCGTCCGCCAGGTGTCGAACCGGTCGCCGTGGGGCGACCCGGCGCAACCGGATCGGCCCATGGGACAGGGCCCCTCCCGATAGAAATAGTCCCCCACATGGACGATCAGATCGGGGTGCCGGGCCGCGGCCAGCGCCGCCACCCGGGCAAAGGGCCAGCCCTGCGGATGGTTGCAGTCCTGGGCGGTGACCCCGTGAATCCGGCAGCCGGTATCGCCGATCACCACGATCCGCTCGGGAGCACCCTGAAGCAGGGACACCGGATGGTCGGCCGTGCCGATGCTGTGCGCCGTCGACGGGGCCGCCAGGACGCAGATGGCAGGGAAGTCCGCACTGGCGGCCGCCCGGAGGCTCATGGCCGCCGGAACGCCGTCGATCCGGGCCGCGGGACAGTGACCGTCGAGGGCCGCCGCGCGAAGCTCCGCCCCCTGTCCGGTCATCTCCACCCAGCTGACGGGTCCATCCGATGCCGCCTCCGGGGTCGCGGCCCGGCTGCAGCCGCCCACGGCCAGGACGGCGGCCAGGGCCAGGGCGACGATGGCCCGGTTCATTCGGCGGCGGCGGGCTTCGAGAGGTCGGCCGTGATCTCAGCCGCCCGGATCTGTTCAGCACGGGCTTCGACGAGGCTGACGATGTGGTCGACCATGCCGGCATTGTCGAGCTTGTGGTCCGGCCGACCGGCCACATAGACCATGCCTGAGCCCTTGCCCCCGCCGGTGAAGCCCAGGTCCGTCATCAGCGCCTCGCCGGGGCCGTTGACCACGCAGCCGATGATGGAGAGGGAAAGAGGCGTGGAGATGTGCGCCAGCCGCTGCTCCAGCGCCGTCACCGTCTCGATGACGTTGAAGCCCTGCCGCGCGCAGGACGGGCAGGCGATGATGTTCACCCCCCGGTGGCGCAGGCCCAGGGACTTGAGGATGTCGAAGCCGACCTTGATCTCCTCCACCGGATCGGCGGCCAGGCTGACCCGGATGGTGTCGCCGATCCCGGCCCACAGCAGCGAGCCCATGCCGATGGCGGACTTCACCGTGCCCGTGCGCTGGGCCCCGGCCTCGGTGATGCCCAGGTGCAGGGGGCAGTCGATGGCCTCGGCCAGCTGCTGATAGGCGGCGACGGTCATGAACACGTCCGACGCCTTCACGCTGATCTTGAACTCGTGGAAGTCCAGGTCCTGGAGGATGCGTGCGTGGCTCAGCGCGCTCTCCACCATGGCCTCGGGGCAGGGCTCGCCGTAGCGTTCCAGCAGCTCCCGCTCCAGCGACCCGGCATTGACGCCGATGCGCATGGAGCAGCCGTGGTCCCGGGCCGCCTGCACCACCTCGCGCACCCGGGCGGAGGAGCCGATATTGCCCGGATTGATGCGCAGGCACGCGGCCCCGGCCTTCGCCGCCTCGATGGCCCGGCGGTAGTGGAAGTGGATGTCGGCCACCAGCGGCACCTTCGCCGCCCGCACGATCTCCGGAAACGCCGCCGTGGACTCCTCGTCAGGGCAGGAGACCCGCACGATGTCCGCCCCCGCCGCCTCCAGGGCCTGGACCTGGGCGATGGTCGCCTTCGCGTCCGCCGTCAGGGTGTTGGTCATGGACTGGACGGTGATCGGGGCATCGCCCCCCACCTCCACCGATCCGACGCGGATCTTGCGGCTGGGGCGACGGTCGATCCGACGCCAGGGGCGATGATGGCTGGGGTCCTGGGAGGCGCTCATGCCCCAAATCTAGGACGTTCCGGGTGAACCCGCCAGTGGCGGCAGACGGACGCCTATTGCGGAGTTGCCGGTGTAGGCGCCTGAATGGCCGCCTGGGCCGCGGCCTTGGCCTGGATCATGGCCTGGGCATCGGTGCCGAGCTTGTCGATCGCCGTCTGCGGATTGGCCAGGGGGCCGACCAGCCCTCCCGCCCCATAGGCATAGAAGGCGGACGGGTCCGACACGTCCAGCACCAGGCCCCGGCCCAGGGGCGCGCGCAGGGCCTCCCCCGTCTTCATCTGGCGGGCGAAGAACACCTGCTTGTCCGGACGGCGCACCACCAGCAGGGCCGACTTCCGGGCCTGGACCAGTATGCCCGGCACCCCGGCGGACGCCCCGAAGATCGGGCCGCGGGCCTCGAACGGTGCCCCGGCGGCGGCCTCGTCCAGCCCACCTGTCTCGGCCTTGGCCGACGCCGTCATGGGGGCGATCACGTTCTCGAGCCCCGGCGTCACGTAAGGCGCGGGGGTGGTGGATTCCGCGGGCGGTGCCGTGGGGGCCCCCAGCGCAAAGGCCCCGTTGGTCTTGGGCGGCGGCGGCGGGGCATCGAACATCCGGTCCGCGGCAGCGGTGGAGGTGGGGGTGGGATCGGCCAGGGAAATGACCCGCTGGACCACGTTCCAGACCACCACGGCCCCGATGAGGCCGGCGACGGCGAGGGTGACCATCGGCCGGCTGGCCTCGCTCTCGTGCTTGACGCCGACGGGGGCGCGCAGCGGCTCCTGCCGCTCGGGATGTTCCTGCTTGAAGCGGGCCAGCGCCAGTTCGCCGTCGAGCCCGAGCGCCTTGGCATAGGCCCTGACATAGCCCAGGGCGAAGGGTCGGGACGGCAGGGCGGACATGTCGCCGTTCTCGATGGCGGCGAGGTAGGACTTGCGGATGCGGGTTGTGGAGGCCAGCTCCACCAGGCCCCAGCCCCGATGGTCGCGGACGGCGCGGAGATAGAGGCCCAGCTGGTCATAGGCTTCCGGAGTCGGGCCGACACGATCGCCCAGAGGGTCGACCAAACGCAGTGCCGGACTGACATGACCCGCTTCCGACGGCGCCATTGCGAGCTACACCCCTACCAACTCCACAAGGCCGCGCCGCGCGGGCGGCGGGCCCCAGAAACGATCCATCCTGCAACGGAGACGCCGGAAAAATTAACAGATAATAGCCCTAAAAACAACGCGCTATAGAGCGACATTTAGTTTACGGGCCAGCGTCTCGATCTCGTTGCGAACCGATCCGGAGCTGCCTTTCAAGAAGCCTGCCATGCTGCGGCGGGCCGCTTCCCGGTCGGCGGACAGGATCATCCGCTTCACCGGACCGACCCCGGCGGGCGGCACGGACAGCCGCTCGAACCCAAGCGCGATCAGGGCGAAGGCCTCCAGCGGGCGCCCCGCCAGCTCCCCGCAGACCGACACCGGCGTGCCCGTCTCCGCGCAGGCGTCGCAGATGGTCTTCAGCACCCGCAGCGCCGGGGGGGACAGGGGATCGTACCGATCCGACACGCGGGCGTTGCCCCGGTCCGCGGCGAACAGGTACTGCAGTAGGTCGTTGGTGCCGACGGAGACGAAGTCGGTCATGGGCAGCAGCGCGTCCAGGTGCCAGATCAGGGACGGGGCCTCGATCATCGCCCCCACCCGGATGGAGGCGGGGGGCGTGCGGCCCCGGCGCTCCGCCCAGGCCAGCTCATGGTCCACATGGGCCCGGGCCTGGCGGAACTCGTCCACCGAGGCGATCAGCGGGAACATGATGTAGAGTTCCTGCCCCCGGGCGGCCGAAATCAGCGCGCGGAGCTGCATGCGCAGCAGGGCCGGACGGTCCAGCCCCATGCGCACGGCCCGCCAGCCCAGCGCCGGATTGTCCTCCCGCTGGGCCTCCATGTAGGGCAGCACCTTGTCGCCGCCGAGATCGAGGGTGCGGAAGATCACCGGCTTGCCCGCCGCCGCCTCCAGCACCTTTTCGTAGAGGGCCGTCTGGGCGTTCAGGCGGGGCAGCTCCTCGGCCACCATGAACTGGAACTCGGTGCGGAACAGGCCGATGCCCTCCGCCCCGGTCTCGGTCATGTTCTCCAGGTCGACGGCCAGACCGGCGTTCATCATCAGGGTGATCTTGCGACCGTCCCTCGTGATGGCCGGGGTATCCTTCAGCTTGGCGAACTCGGCCTTGCGCTGGGCCCGCAGCGCGGCGCGGGCCTCGAAGGCCTCGATGACATCGGCCCGGGGGCGCAGGAAGGCGTCCCCCACCTCCGCATCGACGATCACCGCGTCCCCCTGGGACACCCGGTCGCGCAGTCCCGCCAGGCGACCGACGCAGGGGATGCCCAGCGCCTTGGCCACAATCGAGGCATGGCTGGCGGCCGACCCCTCCTCCAGCAACAGGCCCTTCAGCTTGGAGCGGTCATATTCCAGCAGGTCGGCCGGGCCGAGGTTGCGGGCGATGAGGATGGCGTTGTCCGGCAGGTGGCGCTGGACCTGGGTCTCCCCCGACAGGTGGCGCAGCAGGCGGTCGGCCAGGTCCTCGAGATCGTGCAGGCGTTCGCGCAGGTAGGGGTCGCGGGCTTCCTTCAGCCGGGCCCGGTGCTCCCACCGCGCCCGCTCCACCGCCGCCTCGGCGGTCAGGCCGGAGCGCACCGCCTCCTCCAGGCCCCGGTTCCAGCCCCGGTCATGGGCGAACAGGCGGTACGTCTCCAGCACCTCGTAGGGCACGCCGACCAGGCCGGACTGGCCCTCCAGCATCTCGTCGATCTGGCGGCGAAGGGCCTCCAGAGCCTGGTGCAGGCGGACCTCCTCCTGGGCGGGGTCATCGGCCAGCAGCTGCTCCGGTGCCACGGGGGCCTCGTGCAGCACCGCCTCGCCGAAGGCCAGGCCCTCGGCAAAGCGCACGCCCTTCATCCGCTCGGGCTTGTGCGGCGCCAGCTCGACGTCCTTCAGCTCCTCCTGGTCCACCAGTTCCCCGGCGGCGACCATTTCGGAGAGCACCATGGCGATGGTCTGCAGGTCCTCGACCTCGTCCTCGCCATAGACCCTTGCCGTGCGGTTCTGCACCACCAGGGCCCCGACGGTGCGACCGCCGCGGAGCAGCGGCACGCCGAGGAAGGCGTGGAACGGATCTTCCCCCGTTTCCGGGCGGTAGGAGAAGGCCGGGTGCAGCGGGGCTTCCGACAGGTTCAGGGGTCGGCCGAGGCGGACGATCTCCCCCACCAGACCCTCGCCGGGCTTCATCCGGGTCACGTGCACGGCGCCGGGCGCCAGACCCTCCGTGGCGAACAGCTCCATGTCGCCGGTGGCGCGGCGCAGATAGATGGAACACACTTCGGCGACCATGGAGGCGGCGATGATGCGGACCACCATGTCCAGGCGACCCTGGGCGGGTCCGCCCCCGGCCATCACTTCCCGGATCTGGCGCAGAAGACTGCGTGGACCGCGCGCGGCCAGTACCCGCTCCATCCCTGTCCGCCTCCTGCCCTCGGGCGTCCTCCATCGGACGCGCCTGTTCTTATAGGATGGTCTGATACGTCGGTTCCAGACGAGACGTAAGGGGGGCGCAGTCGATGATTGCCACGACAGCGCTGCTGGGTCAGGCTGATTGCGGCGCTCATGCGCGCGAACGAGGCGAATCGGGGACCAGGGTGGATCGTAGAAACCTGTTGAAAACGGCCGTTCTGGCCTCGGGCGGGGCCCTGTCCGGCGCCACCGCCTCCGCCGCGCGACCGGCAGCCTCCCACGGGGCCCCGGTCATCGCGGCCCCCACCTCTCACGGCCCGCACGCCACGGCCCTGGCCGGGGCCCTGTCGCGGATTGCCGCCTATGCCGACGCCCACCGGCGGGGCTATGGCCTGCCCGCCCTGACCCTGGTCTGCATCGGCCCGGACGGCTACACCGCCCAGGTGCGCTGCGGCCATGCCAATCCGGACAGCCACGCGCCCCTGCGGGCCGATCACCTGTTCCAGATCGGCTCCATCTCCAAGTCCTTCGTGGCCATGTGCATCCACCAGCTGGCGGCGGAGGGGCGACTGGCCCTGACCGACGACATCCGCACGGCCCTGCCCGGCGTCGCCCTGCCGCCGAGCCCGCCCATCAGCCTCGCCCAGCTGCTGGAGCATTCCGGCGGCCTGCCGGACGACGCGCCCCTGTTCCCCCGTACCCCGGACGGCCTGCTGTGGTCGGCCTTCCCGCCGGGCTCGGCCTGGTCCTATTCCAACACCGGCTACGACATGCTGGGCAAGGTGGTGGAGCGGCTGGACGGCACCCTGCTGGCGGTCTCGCTGAAGCGGCGGATCTTCGACCGACTGGGCATGGACGGCGCCCGGGGGGAGATCATCGCCGCGGACCGGACCCGCTATCCCCAGAGCTATTCCCCCAAGGACCCGGCGGTGGATGCCCGCCCCGGCGGGGCGCTGGCCCCCGCGGCCTGGGTGAACGTCACCTTCGGTTCCGGCTGCGTCGCGGCGACGACGGGGGACATGGCCAAATGGCTGCGCTATCTCGCCGCGGCCGGTCAGGGGCACGGCGCGCCCCTGCTGTCGGACGACCAGGCCCGGGCCTTCACCGCGCCGGGCATTGCCGCGCCGGGCTGGGCGACGACGGGCGCGCACTATGGCGCGGGCCTCGCCCATGTGCCGGTGGAGGGCCGCACCGTGCTGCACCACACGGGGGGCATGGTGTCCTATTCGTCCTCGATGCATGTGGACCCGGTCGCCGGAGTCGGCTGCTTTGCCAGCACCAGCAGCGGCGGGCAGGACTATCGCCCCCGCGACCTGACGGCCTATGCCTGCGCGGTCCTGCGCAGCGCCGTCGCGCCGGAGGCCGGACTGGCCCCGAGCCCGGCCAAGGTGGCCCCGGCCCCGCCGCCCCGGCCGCCGAAGCCCGCCGCGGGGACCGGTGCAGTGCCGCCGGAGCTGGCGGCCCTGGCCGGGCGCTACGAGAACGACGATCCCTGGACCGGGGCCCTCACCATCGAGGCCCGGGCCGACGGCCTGTACATCGACGGCCAGGCCCCCCTCGAACAGCGCCCCGAAGGCTACTGGATCGCCAGGGGCGGGCCCAGCACCGAGCGGTTGTGGTTCGAGCACGTGACCGGCGGCAAGGCCCAGCTCCTGAACCTGTCCGGGCGGGACTTCATCCGCCGGGACATCTGATCCGCCGCACCGGCGCAGCATTGTCGGGCGCGGTCTGGACAGCGGGGCATTGACAGGCACCGCGATGCAAGCCGTTCTGCGGCCCGGTTCTGCGATACTGCCTGAGGGGGCCCCATGATCGTCGTCCACCACCTGAACAATTCCAGGTCCCAGCGGATCGTCTGGCTGCTGGAGGAGCTCGGCCTCGACTACGAAATCGCGCACCATGCCCGGGATGCGGTCACCCGGCTGGCCCCGCCGGAGCTGCTGGAGGTGCATCCCCTGGGCAAGTCCCCGGTGATCGAGGACGGCAGCGTCGTGGTCGCCGAATCCGGGGCCATCATCGAATATCTGATCGAGCGGCACGGGAACGGTGCCCTGGCCCCGGCCCGGGCCTCGGCGGACTGGGTCGCCTATGTGCAGTGGCTGCACTATGCGGAGGGCTCGGCCATGCTGCCGCTGATGCTGGCCCTCTATGCGGGACGCCTGGGCGACGCCGCCGCCCCCCTGTGGCCGCGGATCCAGGGGGAGATCGCCGCCAATCTCGGCTACATGAACACCGCCGTGACCGGGCGCAGCTTCCTCGTCGGCGACAGCCTGACCGGGGCGGACATCCAGATCGCCTTCGTGCTGGAGGCGGCTGACGCCAACGGCGTGCTGGCCGCCTATCCGGAAGCCGCGCGCTATCTGGCAGCCCTGCAGGCCCGCCCGGCCTATCGGCGCAGCGTCCAGAAGGGCGGACCCTATGACCTGGGCGGAAACCGCCGCTGACCGGGACGCTTGCGCATTCCGGGAATGAACGCTCTAGTGTTGCCCTGCAGATCAAGGACCTGAACCCATGGCCGGACACGACGTGATTGCCGGATACAGCGTCATCGCCCTGGTGACGATTGCGGCGCTGATCCAGTACTTCCTCATGGGACTGAACGTGGGCCGGGCCCGGGGGCGACTGAACGTGCCGGCCCCCGCCACCCAGGGCCACCCGGAGTTCGAGCGCCTGTACCGGGTGCAGCTGAACACCCTGGAATGGCTGGTGATCTTCCTGCCCTGCCTGTGGCTGTCGGCGGTCCTCACCTCCGACCTCGGGATGCGCGCGACCCTCTGGGTGGCGGGTCTCGGCGTCCTTTGGATCATCGGCCGCTACATCTACAGCGAGGCCTATGTGAAGGACCCGTCCACACGCAGCCGGGGCTTCGGCATCCAGGCCCTGGCCACCCTGCTGCTGCTGCTCACTTCGCTGGTCGCCGCCGTGGTCAACCTCCTCCCCCAGTGATCGATTGAGGGGGCGCGGCAGCGCGGCCCCACGGAACGCAAGCGTGTCCCAGCTTCCTGTCGAACCCGCGCGGTTCGTCGTGTTCCTGACGGTGATGGCCAGCCTGGCGTCCGCGCCGGGGCCGGCGAACCTCTATTCCATCGCCAACGGCATGCATCGCGGGCCCCGGGCCGTGCTGCTCGGCGTGGTCGGCATGAATTCGGCGACCCTGGTCTGGTTCGTGGCCGCGGCCCTGGGGCTGGGGGCCCTGATGGCCGCTGCGCCGCAGGTCTTCCACCTCCTGACCTATGCGGGGGCCCTCTATCTGGTCTGGCTGGGGGGCAAGGCGATCCTGGCCGCCTTCGGCAAGGGCGGGGCGGGCGGGGCGCTGAGTGCCCGGGAGGGATCGCCGCTGCTCCAGGGTTTTTCCGTGCAGATCGCCAATCCCAAGGCCGTCCTGTTCTTTTCCGCCGTCCTGCCGCCGTTCCTCGACCTGCAGCGGCCGATGGCGCCGCAGCTGGTGATGTTCGCCGCCGCCACCATCGGCCTCGACCTGATCACCATGACCACCTACGGCCTCGGGGGCGTGGCGCTGGCCACCCGGATGAACGCCCCGGGGTTCCGGAGGGGCTTCAACCTGTGCGTCGGGGTGATCCTGATGCTGGCGGCCCTGCTCATCGTCACCCGGCACTGATCGGGCGGACAAGGCCCCGGCACCCGTGCTAGGATGCGCCCCGAGGACATCGGGCTGGGTGGGGCGAACCCCTGGATGACCTGACCAGACGTAGGAGTTCAATCTTGGCGAAGACACTCAAGCACACGGTGATCGCGGCTCTGGCCTGCGGGGCCCTGTTGGGACTGGCCGGATGCGAGACGGCGACCCCCTATCAGCCCCTGAACACCGCCCACCGGGATGCCGGCGGCTACAGCGACCACCAGATCGAGGCCAACCGGTTCCAGGTCTCGTTCAGCGGCAATTCGGTCACCTCCCGGGAGACGGTGGAGCGCTACCTCCTGTACCGCTCGGCGGAGCTGACCCTGGCCCAGGGCTATGACTGGTTCGCGGCCACCGGCCGCAGCACCGACCGCAAGACCGAGACCTTTGCCGAGCCGGGCCTGGGCTGCGGCTACGGCCCGGGCTGGTGCGGCGGCTTCTGGGGCCCCCGCTGGCGCTATTATCGCCACGGCGTGTGGGGGGCGTGGGACCCGTGGATGGGCCAGCCGCTGGATGTGATGGAGATCACCCAGTACACGGCGACGGCGGAGATCGTCATGAACAAGGGCCCCAAGCCGGCCGGGGACATGAATGCCTTCGACGCCCGGGAAGTGCTGCAGCACCTGAGCCAGGACCTGCACCGCCCGTCCATCTGACCAAGGCCCGCCGGAGCCGCTGACACCCCATGGACCATTTTCCCGCCTTCCTGCCCCTGGCGGGTCGCCGTGTGGTGATCGTCGGCTCGGGCGAGGCGGCCGATGCCAAGGCGCGCCTGTTCGACGGGTCTCCGGCGGTGCTGGTCCGGCTGGAGGTGCCGGACCCGGCGGTGCTGGCGGCGGCGGACCTGGTGTTCATCGCCCTGCCCGACGGACCGGCGCTGGAGGCCGCCCTCGCCCAGGCGCGGGCCGGCCGGGCCCTGGTCAATGTTGTGGACCGGCCGGAGCTTTCGGCCTTCACCACCCCCTCGATCCTGGACCGGGGCACGGTGGTGGCCGCCATCGGCACCGGCGGGGCAGCGCCGATGCTGGCCACCCGCCTGCGCCAGCAGCTGGAGGCCGTCACGCCCCCCCGGCTGGGTGAGCTGGCCGACTTCCTGCGGGCGCGTCAGGGGCGGATCCGGCAGCAGTTTCCCGATCTGGTGGCCCGGCGGCGGGTGCTGCGGCGCATCCTGGAGGGCCCGACCGCCGCCGCCGTGCTGGCCGGGGACCTGGACGCCGCACAGACGGCCTTCGAGGCTGCCCTGACGGACGCGGCCCCGACCGGTGCTGTCTGGGAGCTGGAGGTCGGTGCCGATGCGGAGGACCTGACCCTGCGGGACGTCCGGCGGCTGGGGGCCGCGGATCGGCTGTGGCTGGAGGGAGACGTGCCGGACACGGTCCTGGCGCTCGCCCGGCGGGACGCCCCGCGGGCGGTCCGGCCGACGGATGCAGAGGTCCGGGCCTGGCTGGCGGCGGGGGAAGTCATCTGTCGCCTGAGGCGCGTGGGCGGCTAGGGGCCGTCAGCGCCGGGGACGGTCCCCGTCGTCATCGGACCGACCGGCCGAGGTGCCGGGGGCGAGGATGGACCGGGCGAGCAGGGTCACCAGCTCAGGATTGCGGAAGGCGATCAGGCCGATGGCCACGGCGGCCCCTGCGGCCACCACCGGACGCTCCTTGATCATCTCGCTGGCCCGCTCCACCAGATTGGTGCCGTTGAGGTCCAGTCCCTCGAGCCCGAAGGCCCGCAGGTCGAGGCCCTGGGGCGCGTCCCGTTCGTCAGCGCGCTTCGGCGCGGCGCGGCGGGTGGCGATCAGGGCCACCAGTCCGGCCACGGCGGCGAACAGGGCCGCCACCACGGCCGAGGCCCCGGCCGGGCCGATCAGCGGCGAGACGAGGGCAAAGACGGTGAAGGCCGCCGCCACCACCGAGACGATCACGGCGGCCGCCACGGCGGCTCCGGCGGTCACGGTCTTGAGGGTCTGCTCGATGATCATCGGCGGTTGCCGCCGATCAGCAGGCCGAGGAACAGACCGGCCCCGACGGCCGCCAGGGCCGTGGTCAGGGGGCGCGCCCTCACCTGCTCCACGATCAGGTCCCGGGCGAGGTCCAGCTGGTCGACGGCCACGTCCGCCGCCTCGTGACCGACCAGCTTCATCCGCTCGAACCGCTCGTCCAGGGCGGCGCGGGCCACATCGGTCACCTCCGGCAGGGCCTGACGGCCATGTTCCACCGCGGCACCGGCATGGACCACCGCCTCCCGGGCCGCGTCCACCGACTGCCGGAGCTCCTGCACCACCTGTTCGGAGGGCTTGGGTGCCGGCTTGCGGGCCCGCGGCCTGGCCGGGGCAGACTTCGGCTCAGCGTTCTTGGGCGCAGAGGACTTGGGCGGGGCAGCCTTGCGCGGGGCGGCCTTGCGGGCCCTGGGCGCGTTCGGCGCGGTGTCGGGGGTCGGATCAGCCATGATGAAGTCTCCCTACAGGAGAAAGGTTATGGGCATTCTAAACGGCGCTGCAAGCGGCGCGACCGGGGGAGAGGCCGATCCATCGCCTTGCGCGCGGCGCGGACGGTGCTTAAGCCTTGGACGGATGCGTCGGCGGCACCGCGGCATCCGGGGCCATTGGGGGGAGCAAATGTCGGACAATCCTGCGGGCGAGACCCTGATCGGCGTCAAATCCCCGTCCATGACCCTGGTGGTCGCCGCCTCCGCCGCGGGCACGGCCTTCGAGTGGTATGACTTCTTCGTGTTCGTGCCCCTGGCCTCGATCCTGGCCAAGGTGTTCGCCGCCGGGCTGAACGAGGCGGCCGGCTACTTCTTCGCCCTGGGGGCCTTTGCCGCGGGCTTCGCCTTCCGACCCCTGGGGGCCCTGATCTTCGGGCGGATCGGCGACCGGTCGGGCCGCAAGGGGGCCTTCCTGATCACCGTCAGCCTGATGGGGGCCGCGACCTTCCTGATCGGCTGCCTGCCCAGCTTCGCCACGGCCGGGCTGATCTCGCCGGTCCTGTTCATCCTGATGCGCATGCTCCAGGGCATCGCGCTGGGCGGCGAGTACGGCGGCGCGGCCATCTATGTGGCGGAACATGCCAAGCCGCACCATCGCGGCCTGATGACCAGCTTCATCCAGACCTCCGCCGCCATCGGCCTGACCGCGGCCCTGCTGGTCACCCTGGTCACCCGGCAGAGCGTGGGGGAGGCCGCCTTCGCCGCATGGGGCTGGCGGGTGCCGTTCTGGGCGTCGGCGGGCCTGCTGCTGGTGTCCGTCTGGATCCGCCTGCAACTGACCGAGAGCCCCGCCTTCCACGCCCTGCGCGAGACCGGCGGCCGGTCGGAACGGCCCTATGTGGAGAGCTTCCTGCACTGGAAGAACCTGCGCACAGTGCTGACGGCCCTGTTCTCCATGATGGTCGCCCAGGGGGCCGTCTGGTACTGCGCCTTCTTCTACGCCCAGTTCTTCATCGAGCGGGTGATCAAGACACCCGGCCCGCTGGTGAACACCATCATGATCGCCGTGGTGATCTCGTCCGCGCCGCTCTATGTCTTCTTCGGCTGGCTGTCGGACAAGGTGGGACGCAAGATCGTCATGATGCTGGGCACGGCGGCGGCGACGGCGGCCCTGTTCCCCGGCTTCCACATGATCACCGAGGCCGCCAATCCCGCCCTGGTCGCCGCCCAGGCCCGGGCCCCGATCGTGGTCTATGCCGACCCGGCGGAGTGCTCCCTGCAGTTCGACCTCATCGGCAAGGCCCAGTTCCGCTCGTCCTGCGACATCGCCAAGAGCGTGCTGAGCGGGGCCGGGGTCTCCTACACCAACCTGGCCGCCCCGGCGGGTACCGTGGCCGAGGTCCGGGTCGCCGGGCGCACGGTCGGGTCCGCCGACGGCCGCAGCCTGACCGGCGCGCCCCTGAAGGCCCTGCGCGGCGGCGTGGAGACCCGGATCAAGGGGGCGCTGGCGGCGGCGGGCTATCCCGTCCAGGCCGAGGCCACCCATGTGGACATGCTGCGGATCTACCTGATCCTGATGTTCTTCACCGTGGGGGCCACCGCCCTCTACGGCCCGCAGGCCGCAGCCCTGGTGGAGCTGTTCCCCACCCGCATCCGCTACACGGCGCTGAGCCTGCCCTATCACATCGGCACCGGCTGGGTGGGCGGGTTCCTGCCTGCCACCGCCTACGCCATGGTGGTGGCGAAGGGGGACATCTATTTCGGCCTCTGGTACCCGGTGATCGGCGGGGCCCTGTCGCTGCTCGCCTTCCTCTTCCTGCTGCCGGAGACCCGGGGCCGCGACCTCAGCCTCTAGCGGCCGGTCAGCGCGATCTGCACGAGGGCGGCGACCAGGGCCAGCACCAGCCCCACCCACAGGCGCGGCCCGACCAGCAGCATCAGCATCGGCCGGGTCGGGAACGAGAAGGTGGTGGCAGTGGCGGCGATCTTGAACGGATGGATCTCGCGGAAGGCCGGGTCGCCGGCCAGCCGCATCATGTCCCGGCGGCTGCGGTAGCGCATGTAGCCGACCAGGGTCCAGCCGGGATCGGCCGTCGTGTTCCAGGCATCCACGTATCCCCCCACCGGCCGCGCGGCCAGGGCCGGGTGCCCGCCCCGCAGGAACAGCCTGCGCATGAACGGCCCCGTATAGCGCGCCAGCATGTCGCGTCCGCGCACGGGCTGGCCTGTGAAGGGATCGGGCACCTCGCCTGCCTGCACCTTCACCAGGTTCAGCATGAAGAACTCCCGGCCGTCGTCCCGGGCGAGGAAGTCCTCCACCACGGCCAGGTCGTTGTGCCGGTCCGCCCCCGTCGCCCGGGCCTGTTCGAGGAAGGCGTCGATCTCCGTCCGGCGGAGCGGGCCGCGCCAGTTGTCATACCAGCCGCGGAACAGGGCATAGAGCCCGGCGGCGACGATCCAGATCCAGAGCACGGCGATCCCTCCCCAAGTGTCGGGAAGGATTTGACACGTTACGCGCCACTAATTCAATGGGCCTCTCATCAGGGCCCCTCGACGGCTATGCCCCGGCGGCGGAGCAGGGCGGGCAGGCTGTCGGGTCCCACCAGATTGGTGATGCCCACCACCACCAGCACCTTGCGGTCCCCGCCGGTCAGGCGGGCGATCTCGTCGGCCCACAGGCGGTGGCGCTCCACCACGAAGGGACCGTAGCTCCTCGGGGCCCGGGCGTGGAAGGGTTGCACCACCTCCCGCTCGATCCGGGGAAGGTCGCCGGCCAGCCAGTCGGCAAGCTCCGGCTCCAGGGTGTCGATGCCCTGCTCCCGGCGGCTCATGGCGAATTCCAGGTCGGCGATCTGCTCGTCTCGCGGGGAGGCGGCCAGGGCCTGCAGGTCATGCACCACCGTGTCGAAGGCATGGACCCGCACGCCCTTCTGCATGTGCGCCTTCACATAGCGCTCCACCCCATTGCGGTCCTTGTCCTTCGTCTTCTCCCCGAAGGCAAAGGTCAGGGTCAGGTCCGCCCACCAGGGCTGCATCGGCTCGATCTTCGCCGCCGGGACGCCGAGCCTGACCTCCAGCCGCTTCAGCCGCGCCCGGCCCTCCGGCGACAGCAGCGGCGACAGGGTCTCCCCCCGGGGCAGGTTGCCCTGCATGCTGATGATGCCGAACAGGCGAAGCGTGGTCAGCGGGCCGGGCTTGTCCGGGCTCTCGAACCAGATGTCGTCGGCCTGGGCCAGGGCCGCGTCGAAGGCCGGGGTCCGCCAGCCCCCCTCCAGCGGCGCATTGGGGGAGGAGCCGAACAGGGTGATCTCCGCCCCGTGGGCGCCGCGGATCTTCCACACCGGCGGCGCAGCCGAGGCCGCCCCGGCACCGGACACGGCCAGGCTGAACAGCAGGGCCAGAGGCCAACGCCAACTCATCGTCATCTTCCCAGACATCCCCGGTGATCGTCGCGCAATGAACTACGGACGCAACCGCGCCCGGGATGCACCCTCATCTCTGGCAGACCCGGCAGAAGAAGGTGGAGCGTCCGCCCTGCACGATCCGCTGCACCGTGCCGCGGCAGCCCGGTGTGGGACAAGGGGCGTCCTCGCGCCCATAGACGCGGAAGGTGTGCTGGAAATAGCCCAGCGCCCCGTCGGCATCGCGGAAGTCCCGCAGGGTCGAGCCTCCGGCCTCGATGGCCTCGGCCAGCACCTCGCGGACGACCTCCACCAGCCGGGCGATGCGCTTCGGGGCCAGTTCCCCGGCAGGCTTTCGCGGATCGATCCCGGCCCGGTGCAGGGCCTCGCACACATAGATGTTGCCCAGACCCGCCACGGTGCGCTGGTCCAGCAGCAGGGTCTTCACCCCCTGGGACCGGTCGGCGAAGGCGGCCCGCAGGTGGGCGGCGTCGAACAGGGGGCCCAGCGGCTCCGGCCCCAGGCTGCGGAACCAGGGACTGTCGTCCAGCCGGTCGGTGGGGATCAGGTCCATGTAGCCGAACCGCCGGGCATCGTTGTAGGAGATCGTCGTCCCCGCATCGGTCACCAGCACCACATGGGTGTGCTTCGGATCCGCACCGGCGGCATGATGGAAGGCCCCCGGCGTCGCCCCCTCGATGGTGAAGCGCCCGGTCATGCCCAGATGCGCCACCAGGGTCTCGCCCGTGTCCAGGGCCGCCAGCAGGTACTTGGCCCGGCGGTCCAGCCGCTCGATCCGCGCGCCGGTGAGCCGGGCGACGAAGTCCTCGGGCAGGGGAAAGCGCAGGTCCGGCCGTCGCTGCTCGACCCGGGTCAGCCGGGCCCCGGACAGGTGCGGGGCCAGACCCCGGCGGACGGTTTCAACCTCGGGAAGCTCAGGCATGGACCGGACTTAGGGCCCCGCGGTGCCCCCGTCCAGCGCGGAGCCGAATGGCCTTCGAATTCCCCCGGCATGATCCTGCCGGAGGGAGGGGATAACGGAGATTTTCATTGCTGAATCCCGCCGGATTCGCCATTGCTCCGCGGCATGACCCTGCGTGCCACAGACAGACTTTCCCTCGAGGCCCTCGGGCGGATCGACGGGGAAAAATACCAGGATGAACGGGAGGCGGTGGCCGGCCTGCTGGCCCGGACGCCCCTGGACACCGAGGCCCGCCGCCGGATCGCCGCGGAGGCCGCCGACCTGGTCCGCGGAGCGCGGGCGGCCTCGACCCGCAACGGGGTGGTCGAAAGTTTCCTGCAGGAATTCTCCCTCGGCACGCGGGAGGGGCTGGCCCTCATGTGCCTGGCCGAGGCCCTGCTGCGCACCCCCGACGACGAGACCCGCGACCGGCTGATCGCCGAGAAGATCGGCTCGGCGGACTGGGCGTCCCATGCGGGGCAGTCCGACAGCGTGTTCGTCAATGCCTCCACCTGGGGCCTGATGCTCACCGGCAAGCTGGTGGAGGTGGACGACGATGCCCGCCGGGACCTGCCGGGGTTCCTGAAGCGCCTGGCCGGTCGTCTGGGGGAGCCTGTGATCCGCCGCGCCGTCGCCAGCGCCGTGCGGATCATGGGGGAGCAGTTCGTGCTGGGCCAGACCATCGACGCGGCGCTCGCCCGGGCGAAGCGGGAGGGGTTCCTGTGCTCCTTCGACATGCTGGGCGAGGGGGCGCGCACCGCCGCCGACGCCGCCCGCTACGAGCGCATCTATGCCGAGGCCATTGCCCGGGTGGGGGAACGCCGGGGCACGGCGGGGCCCGAGGACGGTCACGGGGTGTCGGTGAAGCTGTCGGCCCTGTCCCCCCGCTACGAGGCCACCCAGGAGGCCCGGGTGTTCGAGGAGCTCTATCCCCGGGTGCTGCGCCTGGCCCTGATCGCCCGGCAATACGACATGAACTACGCCATCGATGCGGAGGAGGCGGACCGGCTGGTCCTGTCCCTGAAGCTGATCGAGCGGCTGGCGGCGGAACCGGCGCTGGGCAACTGGACCGGCCTCGGGGTCGTGGTGCAGGCCTACCAGAAGCGCAGCCCCCGTGTGATCGCCCATGTGGCGGACCTCGCCCGGCGCACGGGGCGGCGGCTGATGGTGCGGCTGGTGAAGGGGGCCTACTGGGATGCGGAGATCAAGCGCGCCCAGGTGATGGGACGGCCCGACTATCCGGTCTGGACCACCAAGCCGGCCACGGACCTCGCCTATCTGGTCTGCGCCCGGGCCCTGATCGACGCGGCCCCCCACCTCTATGCCCAGTTCGCCACCCACAATGCCCATACCCTGGCCGCGGTGCGGCACATGGCCGACGCGGCCGGCGTGCGGATCGAGCACCAGCGCCTGCACGGCATGGGCGAGACCCTCTATCAGGCGGCCGCGACCCGCTATGGCCCGATCACCGTGCGGGCCTATGCCCCCGTGGGCGGGCACGAGGACCTGCTGCCCTATCTGGTGCGCCGCCTGCTGGAAAACGGGGCCAACACCTCCTTCGTCCACGCCCTGACCGACGAGCGGGTCCCGGCGGAACGGGTCGCCGCCGATCCGATCACGGCGGTGGAGGCCCAGCCCGACCGCCACCCCCGCCTGCCGATCCCCCGGGACATCTACGGTCCGTCCCGCTTCAATTCCCAGGGAGATGACATGAGCCTCGAGGTCGATCGCGCGCGGCTGGTCGCCGCGGCCAGCACCCTGTCCGGACAGCCCCTCGAGGCCGGACCGATCCTTGGCGGACGGCCGGTGGAGACGGCGGCGCGAGTGGCCGTGCGCTCCCCCAATGCCCGCGGCCGGATCATCGGCCATGTGCGCGATGCCTGCGCCGACGACATCGACCAGGCCTTTGCCCGGGCCCGGAAGGCCCAGCCGGGCTGGGACCGCCTGGGGGGCGCGGGCCGGGCCCCGGTGCTGCGCGCCATGGGCGATGCCCTGGAAGCGGCCCGGGAGCGCCTGTGCGCGCTTGCCGTGCTGGAGGCGGGCAAGACCTGGCCCGACGCCGTGGCCGAGGTGCGGGAGGCCGTGGACTTCTGCCGCTACTATGCCGCGGAGGCCGAGCGCCTGTTCGCCGGCCCCGCCGAGCTGCGCGGTCCCGTGGGGGAGGTCAACACCCACCAGCTGCACGGCCGGGGGGTGTTCGTCTGCATCAGCCCCTGGAACTTCCCCCTGGCCATCTTCACCGGCCAGATCGCGGCGGCCCTGGCGGCGGGCAATGCCGTCCTGGCCAAGCCGGCGGAACAGACGCCCCTGATCGCCGCCGAGGCTGTGCGCCTGTTCCATGGGGCGGGGCTCGATCCGGACCTGCTGGCCCTGCTGCCCGGACCGGGGGAGACGGTGGGCGCGGCCCTGACCGCCCATGCGGGCCTCGACGGGGTCGCCTTCACCGGGGGCACGGAGACCGCCTGGGCCATCAACCGCACCCTGGCGGCGCGGCGGGGGCCGATCGTGCCCTTCATCGCCGAGACCGGCGGGCTGAACGGCATGTTCGTGGACACCTCCGCCCTCCGGGAACAGGTGATCGACGACGTGATCGTGTCCGCCTTCGGCTCCGCCGGACAGCGGTGCTCCGCCCTGCGGCTGCTGTTCCTGCCCCACGACACGGCGGACACGGTGATCGAGGGCCTGCGCGGGGCCATGGATGCCCTGGTGGTGGGCGACCCCGCCGACCCGGCCACGGATGTGGGCCCGGTGATCGACGAGGACGCCCTGGCCGCGCTGCAGGCCCATGCCACCCGCCTGCAAGGGGAGGCCACCCACCTGCACCGGACGGCCGCCCACGGCCCGGCGGACGGGCTGTACTTCGCCCCGCTGCTGGCGGAGATCCCGTCCCTGGACCTGATCGAGCGGGAGGTGTTCGGCCCGATCCTGCACGTCCTGCGCTATGATCCGGAACACATGGAGGCCACCGCCGCGGCCCTGGCGGACAAGGGCTACGGCCTGACCCTGGGCATCCATTCCCGCCTCGACAGCTTTGCCGAGAAGGTCCAGCGGCTGGTGCCGGCGGGCAATGTCTATGTGAACCGCTCCATCATCGGCGCGGTGGTCGGCGTCCAGCCCTTCGGCGGGGAGGGCCTGTCCGGCACCGGGCCCAAGGCCGGGGGGCCCTTTGCCCTCATCCGCTATGCCAGCGAGCGGGCGGTGAGCGTCAATATCGCGGCCCAGGGGGGCGATCCCGCACTTTTGAACCTTTGACGCCACAAAGTGACCGACATTGCACGTTTGACATGAGGTCACGGAAATCTGACGTCGGGGGTCGGCACCACATGGCCATGGGTCACGTTCGCACGGAGGGTCTTGGCCTTTGTACCCTGGCGGCATTGATCGGGGCCGGACTGATCCTGGCCGGCTGCGAGACGATCGCGCCGGCCGTGCCGCCCACCAAGGCCGACTGCGACGAGCTGATCCGGGTCTATGCCAAGACCCGCCGGGATGCGGTCAATCTGAAGGAATGGACGGACCGGGACTGGGACCGGGACCTGAAGACCTGGGACACCAAGGGCACCGGCCGCATCGACCGCAGCGCGTGGAACGCCTCGGCCCTGAAGCTGATCGCGGAAAATCCCGGCGATGCCTCCCTGAAGCGCATCCTGCGGGAGTCGAACAAGCTGTTCGACCGGATCGACCAGGGCCACAAGGGCTATCTGAACCGCCACGATTTCGAGAAGGACTCCGCCGCCACCTTCAACCGGCAGGACCGGAACCACGATGGCTGGGTGACCCGGGCGGAGTGTATGGCCGAAGGCTCCACCCCGCCGCCGGTGAAGCCGTAGGGGGCCTCAGCTGGCGAGCCGCATCTGCCGCTTGCGTTCCACCGACGAGGGGATGCGCAGGGCCTCGCGGTACTTGGCCACGGTCCGCCGCGCGATCTCGATGCCGGAGGCCTTGAGGATCTCGACGATCCGGTCGTCGGACAGGACGCCCTCGTCCCCGTAGCGACCGTCGGCCTCCCCGTCGATCAGCTGCTTGATCTTGTGCCGCACGGACTCCGCCGAATGGGCCTCGCCCCCGTCGGAGGAGGCGATGGAGGAGGTGAAGAAGAACTTCAGCTCGAACAGGCCCCGGGGCGTGGCGATGTACTTGTTGGAGGTCACCCGGCTGACGGTGGATTCGTGCATGCCGATGGCGTCGGCCACGGTCTTCAGGTTCAGGGGGCGCAGATGCTCGACCCCGAAGGCCAGGAAGGCGTCCTGCTGGCGGACGATCTCGCTGGACACCTTCAGGATGGTGCGGGCCCGCTGGTCCAGGCTCTTCACCAGCCAGTTGGCGGAGGCGAGGCAGTCGGACACGAAGCTCTTCTCCGCCTCGGTCCGCGACGCCCGGGCCACCTGGGTGTGATAGCGCTGGTCCACCAGCAGCCGGGGCAGGGTGTCGCTGTTCAGGTCGATCCGCCAGCCGCCATAGCCGTCCTCGCGCACGAACACGTCGGGCACCACGGTCTGCACCGGGGTGGAGCCGAAGGCGGCACCGGGGCGCGGGGTCAGGCCCCGAAGCTCCGCGGCCATGTCCCGCAGGTCCTCGTCATCCACCCCGCAGATGCGGCGCAGGGCGGCGAAATCCCGCCTGGCCAGCAGGTCCAGGTGGTCCAGCAGGGCCTGCATGGCCGGGTCCAGCCGGTCGCGGTCGGCCAGTTGCAGCATCAGGCATTCGCGGACATCCCGGGCGAAGACGCCCACGGGATCGAAGCCCTGCAACTGCTTCAGCACGGCCTCCACCAGGGATTCGCTGCAGCCCAGGCGGGCGGCCACCTCCCCGGCTTCCAGGCGCAGATACCCCCCCTCGTCCACCCCGTCGATCAGGATCACGGCAATGGCCCGCTCGGCGGGGGTCAGGCGCAGGACCTGCAGCTGTTCGGTGAGGTGATCGGCGAGGGTGAGCTCCCGGGTCAGAACCCCTTCGAGGCCGTCGGCCTCCATGTCCCCGCCGCCGCCGTTGCCGGCCCGGGACCAGTCCACCGTCCCGCCCACATCGGCGGCGGGCTGGGCGGCCCCGGCATCGCCGGTGGCATAGTCGCCGGGCGCGCAGTCGTGCACGTCGTCGGGGCGGGCGTCGAGCTCGGCCTCTGCCCGTCCGGGGGTCTCGGTCATGGAATAGGTGTCGTCGCCGGAGACATCGTCCGACGGTTCCGCTGCCTCGCCTTGCGGCTCCTCGCGGGCCAGCAGCGGGTTCTTCTCCAGCTCCTGCTCGACGAAGACCTCGAGTTCGAGATTGGAGAGCTGCAGCAGCTTGATGGCCTGCTGCAGCTGCGGCGTGATGACCAGACTCTGGCCCTGCCGGAATTCTAGACGCGCACCAAGCGCCATGTCTGACGCGCCTCCCTGCCGGCCGACCGAATCGCTACGATCCCATCATCGGGGGCAAGGCATTAAGGTTCAGTTGAACGTGTCGCCCAGATAGACCCGGCGCACTTCCGGGTCGGCCAGCACGGCCTCCGGCGGCCCTTCGAACAGCACCTCGCCCGCATGGATGATCGAGGCCCGGTCGGTGATCTGCAGGGTCTCGCGCACATTGTGGTCGGTGATCAGCACGCCGATCCCCTGGGACTTCAGATAGCCGATGACGTCGCGGATATCGCTGATGGCCAGGGGGTCGATGCCGGCAAAGGGCTCGTCCAGCAGCATGAAGGCCGGTTCGGTGGCCAGCGCCCGGGCGATCTCGCAGCGCCGCCGCTCCCCCCCGGACAGGGCCGAGGCCGGGGCGTCCCGCAGATGCGAGATGTGCAGCTCCTCCAGCAGCCGCGCCACGGTGTTCCGCGCCGCGACGGGGTCCGGCTCGCGCATCTCCACCACGGCCATGACGTTCTCCGCCACGCTCATCCCGCGGAAGATGGAGGCTTCCTGCGGCAGGTAGCCCACCCCCATCCGCGCCCGCTGGAACATGGGCAGGGGGGTGATGTCCTCCCCGTCCAGATAGATCGAGCCGTAGTCCGCCGGGATCAGGCCGGTGATCATGTAGAAGCAGGTGGTCTTGCCCGCACCATTGGGGCCGAGAAGGCCCACCACCTCGCCCCGGGACAGTTGCAGCGACACGCTGCGCACCACGGCCCGGGTCCCGAAGGACTTGCCGATCCGGTCCACGTGCAGACCCGTGTCCGCGATCGCCACCGGCGCACCGGCCGGGGCCCGGTGATCCGGATCCGGCAGGGTGCTCAGCGAGGGAAGGGAGGTCTCGGCCATGGGGCGGTCAGGGCTTGGCAGGGGCGGTGCCAGGCGCCGGGGCGGTGTTGGGGTAGAAGACCCCGCGGACCCGGCCCTTTTCCTGGTTGGTGGTGGCATAGAGGGTGGAATGGCCGGTCTTCTGCTCGATCACCAGCTTCTCGCCCTTCACCACGTTCTTGTCCTGCACCATGACGACATTGCCGGTCATGGTGACCGTGTCGGCCACGGCGTCATAGGTGGCGTGGTTGCCCTGGGCCTTCTGGGTCTCGGTCACGAAATAGACCGGGCCCTCGGCCTCCATCCGCTGGATACGGCCCATTTCCGGCCCACCCGCCTGCTGCCGGGGCTGGCCGTTGTCGGCGAAGTAGACGGTCAGCCGGGGGGTGAGCAGCTTGTCGCCCCCCTGGATGGCGATGACATTGCCTTCGAAGACGGTGAGATGCTGCTGCTGGAAGGTCTCGTTGCGGTCAGAGGTGATGTCCACCGGCCCGCCCTCGTTGGAGAAGCCGAAACCACCCCCGCCGGCCTTGGCCTTCGAGGCCGGTGCCGCGGTTGCGGCGGCCCCGGCGGTCTGGGCCAGCAGCGGGCCCGCCGACAGCAGGAGGCCCCCGGCCGCCAGGGCCGACGCGATCCGGAGGGGGATACGGTTCATCATCGCTGTTCCTGTTGATTCACCAGATGCGTGTGCACCTGGCCCACAAACACCACATGGTCGCCCTTGGAGTCCACTGAATAGGTCTGGGCGTCCACATGCCCCATGGGACCGTCGCCGGTCACGGCCGTGTCGCCCCGGATCGTGTCCTGCTGGATGTTGATCTCCGCATGTTCGCTGACGAAGCGGTTGCCGGCTCCGTCGTCGAACACCACGTGCCCGCTCATGTACAGCATCTTGGTGTCGTCGAAATAGAGGCCGTTCCGACCGGTGACCCGCCGGGGCTGCGGGCCGGTCTCGTTGGCCAGGGTCAGGTCCGGCAGGACCAGGGTCACCTTGTTCGGATCGGTCCCGTCCCGGGTCGCCTCCTTCGCCACCAGGACGAAGGACCGGTCGTGTCCGTCCCGCCCGTGGAAGCGGGCATTGGACATGTGCACCGTACCCGCCGCCCCGCTGGCGGCGTTCAGCGCCGTCAGCACGGCCCGCACCCCGACCCAGCCCAGCAGCATGGCCACCAGCAGTCCCATGGCCGCCGGCAGGGCCCGCCGCAGGACGCGGATACGCTGCGACCGCCGCCGCCAGTGGGCGAGGGACGCCCGGCGCGCCCCCGGCCGTGCGGCGGGGGCGTCCGTGTCGGGCTCGGCCGCGGCGGCGTTCATGTCCGGTCCTCAGCTATGGGCGAAGATGTCGGCGTCTTCCCAGCCCGCCAGGTCCAGCCGGGCACGGGCGGGGAGGAAGTCGAAGCAGGCCTGGGCCAGGGCGTGACGCCCCTCCCGCAGCAGCATGTCGTCCAGCCGGGCCTTGAGGGCGTGCAGGTTCAGCACGTCGGACGCGGCATAGGCCTGCTGGTCCGCCGACAGGGTCGCCTGGCCCCAGTCGGAGCTCTGCTGCGCCTTGGAGATGTCGATGCCCAGCAGCTCCTTGGTCACGTCCTTCAGCCCGTGCCGGTCGGTATAGGTCCGCGCCAGCCGCGAGGCGATCTTGGTGCAATAGACCGGCGTGGTGTCCACCTTCAGGTGCAGGGCGAACATGGCGATGTCGAAGCGGCCGAAATGGAAGATCTTCAGCACCGCCGGATTGGTCAGCAGGGCCTTCAGGTTGGGGGCGTCATAGGTGGTGCGGTCGAGCTGCACGAGGTGGGCGTGGCCGTCTCCGGCGGAGAGCTGCACCACGCACAGGGGGTCGCGGCCCAGGCGCAGGCCCATGGTCTCCGAATCCACGGCCACCGACGGGCCGAAGTCCAGGCCGTCCGGCAGGTCGCCCTTGTGCAGATAGATGGTCATGGAACGCAGGGTCCTCCGGCCGGGGCGGGATCGTCAGGCAGCGCCTGTCGGCTTAGTCGCTCTGGCCGGTCAGGGCAACCTCGTCGGTGCCGAGGGCGGCCAGGCGCTCGAACAGCCAGCGCCCGGCAAGGCCCGCCGCCCGGTCCCGCCGCCGGACCACGCTGACCGGCAGGCGGGGCATGCGGTTGCGCCCGTCCCACGAGGCCGGATGCAGGCGCACCAGGCGGCCCGTCGCCAGGTCATCCTCGACAATGTGCAGGGGCATGCTGCCCCAGCCGAGCCCGGCCAGCAGCATGGACCGCTTGGCCCCCCGGGTCGGCCAGCCGCCAGGTCCGCCGGGCCGCCACCCCCCGGTCGGGGGTGCGCTCCCCGTCGGTGCGGGAGCTGACCACCAGCTGCAGGTGATCGCGCAGGTCCTCCGGATGCAGCGGCCCGGACAGTGCCGCCAGGGGATGGCCCGGCGCCGCCACCACCACCAGGGCGATCTCCCCCACCGGCCGGGCCAAAATCTGATCCGGTTCCACCTCGGGGGAGATGACGAGGCCCATGTCCGCCCGGCCGTCCAGCACGGCCCGCCGGGCGGCGTCCAGGCTCTCCACCTCGATCCGCGTCTGCACCGACGGATAGCGCCCCTGCAGCTCCGACAGCGCCCCCACCAGGCGGGACATGGGGAACATCGCCTCCACCACCACCGTCAGCTCCGCCTCCAGCCCGGCGGACAGGCCGCCGGCGACGGCGTGGAAGCCGTCCACGGCCCCGAGGATCGCCTGGACGCAGGGCAGCAGCGCCCGGCCAGCCTCGCTGAGCACCGGGCGGTAGGCGCTGCGGTCGAACAGCTGAACGCCCGCCTCCGCCTCCAGCCCCTGGACGGCATAGGTCACCGCCGACTGGGCCCGGCCGAGGGCGCGGGCCGCCGCGGAGAAGCTGCCGGCCTCGACCACGGCCAGGAAGACCCGCAACTGCTCGACGGAAGGATCGGACATTCCATCTGTAAATCAGATGAAGATCATCACGTCTATCCCGGTTTTATGGATCGTGACGTGGCGTATATAAGTCGGTATCCGCGCCGCAGGAAATGATCGTCCCATGGCTCCGTCCGCCTCGCACCGCCAGCCGACCCTGTTCATCCCCCACGGGGGCGGGCCGTGCTTCTTCATGGACCCGCCGCCCCAGGCCCCTCACCTGTGGGACGCCATGGCCGCCTATCTGCGCGGCCTGCTGGACGGCCTGCCGGAGCGCCCGAAGGCGATCCTGATGGTCTCCGGACACTGGGAGACCCCCGGTCCGACCCTGAACATCGCGCCGAACCCCGGCCTGCTGTTCGACTATTACGGCTTTCCGGAGCACACCTACCGCCTGACCTATCCCGCCCCCGGGGCCCCCTGGCTGGCCGGGCGGGTGACGGACCTGCTGACCGCCGCCGGAGAGACCGTGGCGACCGAGGCCGACCGGGGCTGGGACCACGGGGTGTTCATCCCGATGATGCTGATCCGGCCGCAGGCGGACATCCCGATCCTGCAGATGTCCCTGACCGCCGACCTGGACCCCGCCCGGCACCTGGCCATTGGCCGGGCGCTGGCCCCCCTGCGGGACGAGGGCGTGCTGATCATCGGCAGCGGCATGAGCTATCACAATCTGCGGGAGTTCTTCGCCCCCCGGGCCGCGGAGGCGGCGGAGGCCTTCGACACCTGGCTGACCCGGGCGGCGCAGTTGCCGGACACGCGCGATACGGCCCTCGCCCACTGGGCGGAGGGACCCTCCGCCCGGGCCTGCCACCCGCGGGAGGAGCACCTGATCCCGATGATGGTGGCCGCCGGGGCCGCCGAGGGCGAACCCGGGCACCGCACCTTCAACGACCACATCTTCGCCAAGGCCATTTCGGGCTTCCAGTTCGGGGACCGCGTCCCCACCTCAGCCTGACACCGTTTCGAATTCTTCCACCCACCCCACCAGAGGACCTTTCATGAAGACCCTAGCCCTTGCCGCCGGCGCCGCCGCGCTTCTGCTGTCCACCACCGCCTTCGCCCAGATGGGTCCGAGCACCGACCCCGCCGCGGTGCAGGGCGGCAGCTTCAAGCTCGAGACCAGCCATGCGCGGATCGTCTTCTCCCTGTCGCACATGGGCCTCTCCACCTGGTACGGCGACTTCTCCGGCGCCACGGGCACCCTGACCCTCGACCCGAAGGCCCCCGCCGCGTCGAGCCTGGAGGTGAGCATCCCGACGGCCAGCATCTCCACCACCAATGCGGTCCTGGACGGGGAACTGAAGGCCGCCGACTGGCTGGACGCCACCCAGTTCCCGACCATCACCTTCAAGTCCACCAAGGTCACCCCGACGGGCCCGACCACGGCCCAGGTAACCGGCGACCTGACCCTGCACGGGGTCACCCGCCCGGTGACCCTCGACGCCACCTTCAAGGCGGCCGGCGGCAACATCATGACCAAGGCCTATACGGTGGGCTTCGAGGTGAAGGGCCACCTGAAGCGCAGCGACTTCGGCGTGAAGAAGTACGTGCCGCTGATCGGCGACGACGTGGACGTGGTGATCAGCGCCCCCTTCGAGAAGAAGTAGGTTTTTTCCGGTCGGACTCCCGCGGGGCTTGACCCAGGTCATGGCCCCGCGAGACGTTCCGGGGCATCGGGATGACCGGCGGACCCTCCCCGGGCCGCCTTCCGATCCATCGAGGCGACCGCACGCATGACCCGCAAGGCCATCGACAGCCCCACCCTGTCCCGCAGGATCATGAGCGCGGAGGCGGCGGCGGCGCTGATCGCGCCTGGCACCACCGTGGGGATGAGCGGCTTCACCGGCTCCGGCTATCCCAAGGCGGTGCCGATGGCCCTCGCCGCCCGGATCGAGGCGGCCCACGCCGCCGGGCAGGCCTTCCAGGTGAAGGTCTGGACCGGGGCCTCCACCGGCCCGGAGCTGGACGGGGCGCTGGCAAAGGCCAATGGGGTGGAGTTCCGCCTGCCCTACAATTCCGATCCCCTCGCCCGCGACCGCATCAATCGCGGGGAGATGGACTATTTCGACATGCACCTGAGCCAGGTGGCGCCCATGGCCCTGCAGGGCTTCCTGGGCCCTCTGGACACCGCCCTGATCGAGGTCACCGGCATCACCGCCGACGGGGCCCTGGTCCCCTCCTCCTCCGTCGGCAACAATCCCACCTGGCTCGACCGGGCAGGCCAGGTGATCCTGGAGTTCAACCGCTGGCAGAACCCGGCGCTGGAGGGGATGCACGACATCTACAGCGTCGGCCTGCCGCCGCACCGCCAGCCCATCCCCCTGGTCCGGCCCAATGACCGGATCGGTTCGCCCTATCTCCACTGTCCGGCGGACAAGATCGTCGCCATCGTCGAGACCGACACCCCGGACCGGAACCAGAGCTTCCGCGCCCCCGCGGCGGCGGAGACCGCCATTGCCGGGCACCTGATCGAATTCTTCGAGCACGAGGTGGCGCGGGGCCGCCTGCCGCCCACCCTGCTGCCCCTGCAGTCCGGGGTCGGCAACATCGCCAATGCGGTGCTGGCAGGCCTGCTGAAGGCCCGCTTCGAGGGCATGAGCGCCTATACCGAGGTGCTGCAGGACGGGATGCTGGACCTCATGGAGGCGGGCAAGCTCGACACCGCCTCCACCACCGCCCTGTCCCTGAGCCCCGAGGCCGCGGCCCGCCTGAACCGGGAGATGCACCTCTATCGCGACCGGCTGGTCCTGCGCCCGCAGGAGATCAGCAACAGCCCCGAGGTGATCCACCGCCTGGGGTGCCTGGCCATGAACGGCATGCTGGAGGCCGACATCTACGGGGCGGTGAACTCCACCCACGTGATGGGCTCGCGCATCCAGAACGGCATCGGCGGCTCCGGCGACTTTGCCCGCAACGCCTATATCTCGATCTTCATGGCCCCCTCGACGGCCAAGGACGGGAAGATCTCCACCATCGTCCCGAAGGTGAGCCACGTGGACCACATCAACCAGGATGTGCAGGTGGTGGTCACCGAGCAGGGGCTGGCGGACCTGCGGGGCCTGTCACCCCGGCACCGCGCCCGGGTGATGATCGCCAACTGCGCCCACCCGGACTATCGCGCGGCCCTGCAGGACTATTACGACCGAGCCCTGCACAACCCCTATGGCGGGCAGGCCCCGACCCTGCTGACCGAGGCGCTCAGCTGGCACCAGCGGTTCATCGAGACCGGCTCGATGCGGGCCTGACGCGCCTCACTTCGCGGGCGGCTTGGCCCCGTAGGTCTCGATCAGCCGGGCCAGCACATAGAGCCGCTCACTGTAGCTTGCGAGGTCGAGGGTCTCGTTCGGCGTGTGCGCGCCGCTGCCGGTGGCACCCAGCCCGTCCAGGGTGGGCGTGCCCGCCTCGTCCGCCAGCGCCGATTCCGACGCCCCGCCATTGCCGTAGAGCCGGTAGGTGCCCCCGTTGAACTCCGCCCGGGCCCTGTTGGCCTCGGCCGCCACCCGCAGCACCCGGTCATTGGCCACCAGCGGCGGGAAGGTCGGCGCATAGCTGATGCTCACCGTGGTGTCGGGAACCTCGGTCTGGGCGGCATTGGCCCGGGCCCTGGCCCCGACGCTCTCCATCTCCTCCACGGTGCGGCCGCGGACATTGAGGGTGGCCTCGGCATAGTCCGGAATGATGTTGTCCCGGCTGCCCCCCTTCAGCAGGGTGAGGTTGACGGTGATGTGCTCGCCGGACCGGGGGAAGGCCGCTTCCATCATCCGGATCTGGTGCATCAGCTCGTCCCCGGCGTTGCGGCCGTTCTGCGGCTCCATCCCCGCATGGGCGGACCGGCCCCGGACCTGGATCACCAACTTGGCCGAGGACTTGCGCCAGACGGTCAGGGTGTCGGGATATTCCGGCTCGAGGTTGAACTCCACGTCATGTTCTCGCACCAGCCGCTCGATCAGCTTGCGCGCGCCGGGGGAGCCGCGCTCCTCGCTGGTCTCCACCAGGAAGGTGATCTTCCCATAGTCCGTCCGCTTCAGGTCATGCAGCAGCTGCAGGGCGGTGAGGCCGGTGACCACGCCGCCCTTCTCGTCCATCACCCCGGGGCCAGAGGCCGTGTCCCCCACCACCTTGAAGGGCCGCTTCGCCGCCTCCCCGTCCTCCAGCACGGTGTCGATGTGGCCGATCAGCAGGACCCGGCCCTTGCCCTTGCCGGTGAAGCTGGCCACCAGGTTCGACGGCAGGCCGGGCACCTCGGCGGGGGCGAGCTCCACCGCCGCGCCCATGGCCTTCAGACGCTCCGCCAGGATCGCCTGGATCTTCTCGCCCCCCGCCACATTGCCGGTGCCCGAGTCGATGTCGACGATCTGTTCCAGCAGGGCGAGTTCCGAGGCCCTGGCGGCGGTGGCGGCGGCCTTCAGGCGCGCATCCGGGTGGGCACGCTCGGCCCCGCTGACCGGTCCGGCCAGCATCAGGGCGGCCGCGGAGACGGCGAGGGAGATGGAACCGGGCAGACGGATCATCGAGGGGCACTCCAGCTTGCGGCGTCCCGCCGTTCTAGCATCTGTCATCCGTCTGTCGCCCGGGAAAGCGGCGGTGGCTTCTGGAAAGCCCGGGAACGGCCCTCCTTCGTTGCGCGGTTTCGTCCCATCGTCTATCGACGGGCTGTTCCCGCGGCCGATCCCGCGGCGGGACCGGCAACGGCATCGAGGTTGACCATGCAGGAATTGGTGACGGTATTCGGCGGCGGCGGGTTTGTGGGTCGCCACACGGTGCGCGCCCTGGCGCGGCAGGGCCATCGGGTCCGGGTCGCCGTGCGTCGCCCCCATCTGGTGCCCGAGCTCCGGGTCATGGGCGACGTGGGGCAGATCGAGCTGGTCCAGGCCAATATCCGCAACGCCGACTCCGTGACCCGCGCCCTGGACGGCGCCACCGCCGTCGTCAATCTGGTGGGCGTGCTCTATGCCTCGGGGAAGCAGACCTTCACCGCCGTCCAGGCCGAGGGACCCGCCACCATCGCCGCCCTGGCCGCCCGGGAGGGAGTGACGAAGTTCGTGCAGATGTCCGCCATCGGCGCGAACCCGAAGTCGAGCGCCGCCTATGCCCGGTCCAAGGCCGCAGGCGAGGCCGCCGTGCGCGCCGCGATCCCCGGTGCCACCGTGCTGCGCCCGTCCATCGTGTTCGGACCGGAGGACGACTTCTTCAACCGCTTCGCCGCCATGGCCGCGGTGTCCCCCGTGCTGCCCCTGATCGGCGGCGGCAAGTCGCGGTTCCAGCCGGTCTATGTGACGGACGTGGCCGCCGCCATCACCGCGGTGCTGAGCCAGCCCGCCCTCGCCGGCGCCACCTACGAGCTGGGCGGGCCGAGCACCTACAGCTTCCGCGAGCTCCTGGAGCTGATCGTCCGCGAGACCGGACGCCACCCCGCCCTGGTCCCCGTGCCCTGGCCCCTGGCCGGCCTGATCGGCATGGTGGGCGACCTCCAGGCAGCCGTCCTGCCGATCCCGCCGGTGCTGACCTCCGACCAGGTGCGGCTGCTGCGGTCGGACAATGTGGTCGCGGCGGGTGCGCCGGGCCTGGCGGCGCTGGGCATCACGCCGACCCCGGTGGAGGCCGTGGCGCCGTCCTATCTGTGGCGGTTCCGGTCCGGTGGCCAGTTCGCCGAGGCCGCGTCCTGATCCTTCGATATGGTCTACTTGTTGGACCATATGTCGATTGAGATGCGATTTCCGGCGATTCCGGACGCGCAGGGACCGGATATTAGTCCTCAAACTGGACCATAAGGTTTTCGAGGGTCATCTTTCCCCGTATAGGGCGCGTTGAGCACCCTTCCCGGGCACGAGAGACCCCGTCATGGCCGAACGCCTGCTGAAATTTGTCGCCACGCCCCGGGCGACCCCGCCCAAGCGCAAGGCCGCGGAGCGGACCCACGACTTCGGCGAGATCTATGCGGACTACGACCTCGCCCGGGGGGAGGAGCAGGCGTCCCGCTGCTCCCAGTGCGGCGTGCCGTTCTGCCAGAACGCCTGTCCGCTGCACAACAACATCCCCGACTGGCTGAAGATGACCGCCGAGGGCCGGCTGGAGGACGCCTATGCCCTGTCCGCCGCCACCTCCACCATGCCGGAGATCTGCGGCCGCATCTGCCCGCAGGACCGCCTGTGCGAAGGCTCCTGCGTCATCGAGCAGGCGGGGTGGGAGACCGTCTCCATCGGCGCGGTGGAGAAGTTCATCACCGACACGGCCTGGGAACAGGGCTGGGTCAAGCCGCTGAAGCCCCTGCGCGAGCGGGCGCAGTCCGTGGGGATCATCGGCGCGGGCCCGGCGGGCCTGACGGCGGCGGAGCGGCTGCGGGAGCGGGGCTATCTGGTCACCGTCTATGACCGGCACGACCGGCCCGGGGGCTTGCTGATCTATGGCATTCCCGGCTTCAAGCTGGAAAAGGACGTGGTGGTCCGGCGCACGGCCCGGCTGGCGGAGGGCGGGGTGATCTTCCGCATGAACTTCGAGGTGGGCCGCGATGCCACCCTCGCCGACCTGCGGGCCCGGCACGACGCCCTGCTGGTCGCAACGGGTGTCTACAAGGCCCGCGACATCGCCGTCCCCGGCGCTGGCTCCGCCGGGGTCGCCGCGGCCCTGGACTATCTGATCGCCTCCAACCGGTCGGGCCTCGGGGATGGTCCGCCGCCTGCGGAACTGGACGCAAAGGGCAAGCGGGTGGTGGTGATCGGCGGCGGCGACACGGCCATGGACTGCGTCCGCACCGCCGTCCGCCAGGGGGCCGTCAGCGTCACCTGCCTCTATCGCCGGGACCGGGCCAACATGCCGGGTTCCGACCGGGAAGTGACCCATGCCGAGGAGGAGGGCGTGGTGTTCGAATGGCTGGCCCTGCCCAAGGCGCTGCACGGGGACGCCAGCGGCGTTCAGGGGGTGAAGGCGGTGCGCATGCGGCTGGGTCCGCCGGACGCGTCCGGCCGCCAGACGCCGGAGGAGGTGCCCGGCAGCGAGTTCGACCTGCCCGCCGATCTGGTGATCAAGGCGCTCGGCTTCGATCCGGAGGACGTGGTCCACGCCTATGGCGCGCCGGGCCTCGCGGTGAACCGCTGGGGCGCGATCAAGGTCGACAACAAGACCCTGGAGACCAGCCTCGACGGCGTGTTCGCCGCCGGAGACATCGCCCGCGGCGCCTCGCTGGTGGTCTGGGCCGTCCGCGACGGTCTGGACGCCGCCGAGGGCGTGCACCGCTATCTGGAAAAGTCGGCCGCGGCGAAAGCCGGTCTGGCCCTTGCCGAACAGGCCTGAGCCCATGTCAGACACCATCGACCGCTACCTCGCCAACCGCCGTCTGCTGACCGAGACCGGCGCCTATGACCCTGCCAGTGAGCGGGACAATTGCGGCGTGGGCCTCGTCTGCGCCGTGGACGGCAAGCCCCGCCGGGAAGTGGTGGAACTGGCCATCCGCGCCCTGAAGGCCGTCTGGCACCGGGGGGCCGTGGACGCCGACGGCAAGACCGGGGACGGGGCGGGCATCCTGCTCAACGTGCCGCAGGACTTCTTTGCCGACCAGGTCCGCCGGATCGGCCACCGGGTGCAGCCCGGCGCCATCGCGGTCGGCCAGATCTTCCTGCCCCGCACCGACCTGGGCGCGCAGGAGGCCTGCCGCACCATCGTCGAGAGCGAGGTGCTCCGCGCGGGCTTCTACATCTATGGCTGGCGCCAGGTGCCGGTGAACACCGCCGTGATCGGGGAGAAGGCCAACGCCACCCGCCCCGAGATCGAGCAGATCATGCTGGCCGCCCCCGCCGCCCTGATCGCCGATGACACGGACGGATCGAAGCTCGAGCGCGCCCTGTTCCTGATCCGCAAGCGGATCGAGAAGCAGGTGTCCGCCGCGGGCGTGGCCCCCTTCTATGTCTGCTCCTTCTCCGCCCGGTCCCTGGTCTACAAGGGCATGTTCCTGGCGGAGCACATCGACGACTTCTATCCCGACCTGCGGGATGCGCGCTTCGCCAGCGCGGTCGCCATCTTCCACCAGCGCTATTCCACCAACACCTTCCCGGAATGGCGCCTGGCCCAACCCTTCCGCATGCTGGCCCACAACGGCGAGATCAACACGCTGAAGGGCAACGTCAACTGGATGAAGAGCCACGAGATCCGCATGACCGCGGATGCGTTCGGCGAGGATGACGGGCTGGTCAAGCCGGTGATCCAGCCGGGTGGCTCCGACTCCGCGGCGCTGGACAATGTGTTCGAGGTGCTGGTCCGCGCCGGTCGCCCGGCACCCATGGTGAAGGCGCTTTTGATGCCGGAGGCGGCGTCGCCCCGGCTGAAGCCGTCACACGCGGCCCTCTATGCCTATTGCAACGCGGTGATGGAGCCGTGGGACGGCCCCGCGGCGGTGTGCGCCACGGACGGCCGCTGGGTGGTGGCGGGCAAGGACCGCAACGGCCTGCGCCCCCTGCGGGTGGCCCGCACCGCCGACGGCCTTTTGATCATGGGCTCCGAAGCCGGCATGTGCGGCGTCGATGAGAGCCGCATCGTCTCCAAGACCCACATCACCGCCGGCCGGATGCTGGCCGTGGACCTGAAGGAGGGCCGCTTCTACGACGAGGAGGAGCTGGTCGACGCCCTGGCCGATGATCATCCGTATACGGAATGGCTGAAGAACATCGTGGCCCTGGAGACCCGGATCGGGCCGGGCCCCGAGCCCCGCCAGCTGGACCGGGAGGCCCTGACCCGCCGCCAGGTGGCTGCCGGCCTGTCCCTGGAGGACGTGGAACTGATCCTCGCCCCCCTGGCCGAGGAGGGCAAGGAGGCGGTCGGCTCCATGGGCGACGACACGCCGCTGGCGGTGCTGTCGGAGGGCTATCGGCCCTTGAGCCACTTCTTCCGCCAGAACTTCAGCCAGGTGACCAATCCGCCCATCGACCCCCTGCGGGAGACGGCGGTGATGAGCCTGAAGACCCGCTTCAAGAACCTCGGCAACATCCTGGCCCAGGACGAGACCCAGACCGACGTCTACGTGCTGGAAAGCCCGATCCTGACCAACGGCATGTACGAGCGGTTCCGCGGCGTGCTGGGGGAGAAGGCCGCGGCGGTGATCGACTGCACCTTCCCCCTGCCCGCCCCCGGCGCGGCCGCAGGCGCGACCCTGCGCGCGCATCTGGACCGCATCCGCGCCGAGGCGGAGGAGGCGGCGCTGTCCGGCCGCACCCAGATCGTGCTGACCGACGAGGGCGTGGGCCCCGACCGCTGCGCCGTGCCCATGGTGCTGGCCACCGGGGGTGTGCACAGCCACCTGGTCGCCCGGGGCCTGCGCTCCTACGTCTCCATCATCGTCCGCTCGGCGGAATGCGTGGACACCCACGGCTTTGCGGTGCTGATCGGCGTGGGGGCCACGGCGGTGAACGCCTGGCTGGCGCAGGAGACCTTCCAGGACCGGCTGGAGCGGGGCCTGATGGGGGACCTGTCCCTGCGCGACGCCTGCCTGAACTTCAAGAAGGGCATCGAGGCGGGTCTTCTGAAGATCATCTCCAAGATGGGCATCTCGGTGATCTCGTCCTATCGGGGCGGATCGAACTTCGAGGCCATCGGCCTGTCCCGGGCCCTGGTGGCGGAGTTCTTCCCCAGCATGAACTCCCGCATCTCCGGGATCGGCGTGGCGGGGCTGGAGCAGAAGGCGCTGGAGGCCCACGACCGGGCCTATGGCGCCAGCGCCATCGCGCTGCCGGTGGGCGGTTTCTATCGCCATCGGGCGTCGGGGGAGAAGCACGCCTACGAGGCGGCGATGATCCACACCCTGCAGGAGGCCTGCAACACCGGCTCGTTCGAGCTCTACCGCAAGTTCGCCGACGGCATGCGCAGCGACCGTCCCGTGGCCCTGCGCGACCTCCTGCAATGGCAGAGCGACCGCAAGCCCGTGCCCCTGGACGAGGTGGAAAGCGTCAACTCCATCCGCAAGCGTTTCGTCACGCCGGGCATGAGCCTGGGGGCCCTGTCGCCGGAAGCCCACGGGGTGCTGAACATCGCCATGAACCGGATCGGCGCGCGCTCCGTCTCCGGCGAGGGCGGCGAGGTGCCGGAGCGCTATCGCCCCTTGCCCAACGGGGACAACCCCAATTCGGCGGTGAAGCAGGTGGCCTCCGGCCGCTTCGGGGTCACGGCGGAATATCTGAACCAGTGCCGGGAGATCGAGATCAAGGTCGCGCAAGGGGCCAAGCCCGGCGAGGGCGGCCAGCTGCCCGGCTTCAAGGTGACGGAGCTGATCGCCCGCCTGCGCCATGCGACCCCCGGCGTGACCCTGATCTCCCCGCCGCCGCACCACGACATCTATTCCATCGAGGACCTGGCCCAGCTCATCTATGACCTGAAGCAGATCAATCCCGACGCCCGGGTCTGCGTGAAGCTGGTCTCCGCCAGCGGCATCGGCGCGATTGCGGCAGGCGTGGCCAAGGCCAAGGCCGACGTGATCCTGGTGGCCGGCCATGTGGGGGGCACGGGCGCCTCGCCGCAGAGCTCCATCAAGCATGCCGGCGGGCCCTGGGAGATGGGCCTGTCCGAGGCCAACCAGGTGCTGACCCTGAACAACCTGCGGCACCAGGTGACCCTGCGCGCCGACGGGGGCATGCGGACCGGCCGGGACATCGTCATCGCCGCCATGCTGGGGGCGGAGGAGTTCGGCATCGGCACCGCCAGCCTGATCGCCATGGGCTGCATCATGGTGCGCCAGTGCCATTCCAACACCTGCCCGGTCGGCGTGTGCAGCCAGGACGAGCGCCTGCGGGCCAAGTTCACCGGCACGCCGGAAAAGGTCATCAACCTGTTCAGCTTCATCGCCGAGGAGGTGCGCGAGATCCTGGCCTCCCTGGGCTTCCGGTCCCTGCGCGACATTGTCGGGCGCACGGACCTCCTGTTCCAGATGAGCCGGGGGGGCGAGCATCTGGACGATCTCGACCTCAATCCCCTGCTGGTCCGCGCCGATCCGGGCCAGAACCCGCCCTGGTGCGTGGTGGAGGGCCGGACGGAGGTGCCGGACACCCTGGACGCCGACATCGAGCGGGACGCCGCACCCCTGCTGGAGCGGGGGGAGAAGATGCAGCTGACCTACACCGTGCGGAACACCCAGCGGGCCATCGGGGCGCGGATATCCTCCCGGATCGTGCGCAAGTTCGGCATGACCGGCCTCGCCCCCGGCCACCTGACCCTGGAGCTGAAGGGCTCCGCGGGCCAGAGCCTGGGCGCCTTCGCCGTGCAGGGGGTGCACATCCGCCTGACCGGCGAGGCCAACGACTATGTGGGCAAGGGCCTGTCGGGGGCGACCATCTCCGTCCGGCCGCCGCCCTCGGCGCGCGGTCCTTCGGACAATGCCCTGCTGGGCAACACCATCCTTTACGGGGCCACTTCCGGCCGACTGTTCGCCGCGGGCCGGGCGGGAGAGCGCTTCGCCGTGCGCAATTCCGGCGCGGTGGCCGTGGTGGAAGGCTGCGGGGCCAATGGCTGCGAGTACATGACCGGCGGAACCGTCGTGATCCTGGGCGCGACGGACGCCAACTTCGCCGCGGGCATGACCGGCGGCATGGCCTTCGTCTATGACGAGGCCGGTGACTTCGATACCAAGGTCAATCCGGAGAGCGTGGTGGTCACCCCCGTGGCCAACGCCTTCTGGGAGCGGCGGCTCCTGTCCCTCATCGCCGAGCATGACCGGGAGACCCACTCGGCCCTGGCGGCGGACATGCTGCGGGACTGGGACCGCTACCGGACCCACTTCCGGCAGGTCTGCCCGCGGGAAATGCTGAGCCGGCTCGAGGCCCCGCTGGAGGCGGTGGCCTAGGCCTGCGCCTTGCCGCCTCTGCGGTTGGCCCAGATGTAGGCCGGTTGCGACAACAGGAGGAGCCCGGCGGCGATCACGGCCGACCGCGGGTCCTCCCGCGCCGTCAACACCAGGAAGATGCCCGAGCCGATCAGCACGATGCCGGTGGACACCGGAAAGCCCCAGGCGCGGAAGGGCCGCTCCGCCTCCGGCTCCCGGAACCGCAGGGTGAACAGGGCCGTGTAGCTGAAGACGAAGTTCATCACGAAGAACACCGCCGCCACGGACACCAGCTGCTCCAGGCTGCCGCTCAGCACCAGCAGGACGGCGAGGCCCATGGAGATGGCCGTGGCCACCTGGGGCGTGCCGCCCTTGCCCACCTGGGTCACCTGCCGCGCCCGGGCCGTGTCCCGGGCGAGGGCATAGATCACCCGGGGCGCGCACAGGACCATGGCGTTCAGCAGGCCCAGCACCGTCAGCAGGGACACCACCGTGACGAACACCGCGCCCCCGGTGGGGAAGATCCGCGCGGCGACATCGGCGGCGGGCAGCTTGGAGGTGCTGAGCTGCGCCAGCGGCAGGGCGTGCAGATAGCCCAGATTGATCAGCACATAGAGGGCCATCACCAGGGCGGCGCAGCCGATCACCGCCCGGGGCAGGCTGCGGCCGGGGTCCACCGTCTCCTCCGACATGTAGATGGCCCCGTACCAGCCGTCATAGGTGACCAGCACCGTGCGCAGGGCCACGATCAGCCCGGTGATCACCGCCGCGGTGAAGCGGATCGGCGATCCGGCCGGGCCGGCGTGACCCAGCGCGGCCCCCGCAGGCGCCGGCAGGAAGAAGCAGGCCACGGCCAGCCCCACCAGCATCAGGCCGACCAGGCCGCTCACCATGTTCTGCACTGCCCCGCCGGAGCGCACGCCCACCCAGTTGATGGCCGTGAACAGGGCGATCAGGGCAATGGCTGTGGCCTGGGGATGGGCGGCCACCGAGGGGACCAGCGCGCCGAGGAAGTCCACCGCCGTCAGGCTCACATAGGCGCAGGTGACGCTGGTGGCGAGCCAGTCGTTCCACCCCACGGCAAAGCCGAAGCGCGGCCCGAAGGCCCGGCGGGAAAAGACGTAGAACCCTCCGGACAGGGGCGTCATGGCCGCCAGCTCCGCCACCGACACGGCACCCAGCAGGGCATAGACCCCGCCGATCACCCAGACCGCGATCACCAGCACCGGATCGTGCAGCGCCGCCGCCACCGAGCCGGGCAGGCGGAGAATACCCACGCCGATGGTGTTGCCGAAGGCCAGCGCGATGCTGAAGCCCACCCCCATGACCCGCATGAGGGAGGTCCGGCTTTCAGCAGACGGGGGCACTGGGTTCACGACGGGCTCCTCCGGACACAGGGAACACCGGTCCATGACGGACAAAAGCTGATCACGATTTCGCGCGGCCGTCCACGGACCGCCTGCGCGGCCCCCTCCGAAGTTGACCTTGACGTTCGCGTGAACTGGCGGCGGGGCCTGCCCGCGGCTATGGTCCGGCCTCTCGCTGAAAAGCCCTCTTCAAGGTCAAGGACCCCGCCATGCGCGACGCCGTCATCGTTTCCTATGCCCGCACGGGACTGGCCAAGTCCATCCGCGGCGGCTTCAACAACACCCATGGCGCGGCCATGGCCGGCCATGCCATCAAGCACGCCATGTCCCGGGGCGGCATCGACCCCGCCGAGGTGGATGACGTGGTGCTGGGCAGCGGCAATCCCGAAGGCGCCACCGGCCACAATGTGGGGCGCAATGCCGCCCTCTATGCCGGGTGCCCGGTGACCACCTCGGGCATGCAGGTGGGCCGCTTCTGCTCGTCCGGCCTGAACGCCATCGCGGTGGCCGCCAACTACATCAAGGCCGACGGGGCCACCGTGGCCGTGGGCGCGGGCGTGGAGTCCATCTCCCTGGTGCAGATGGGCGGGCACATGAACACCTATTTCTACACCCAGGACGACCTGATGAAGTCGCACCCGGCCCTGTGGATGCCGATGATCGACACCGCCGACATCGTGGCGGAGCGCTACGGCATCAGCCGGGAGTACCAGGACGAATATGCGCTCCGCTCGCAGCAGCTCTATGCCAAGGCCCAGGCCGACGGCCGCATCGCCGAGGAGATCGCCCCCATGGCCACGACCATGAAGAAGGTCGACAAGGCCACGGGCCAGGAATCCATCGTCGACGTGGTCGTGGACCGGGACGAGTGCAACCGTCCCGAAACCACCCTGGCGGGCCTCGCCGGTCTGCAGCCGGTCAAGGGCCCGGGCAAGTTCGTCACGGCGGGCAATGCCAGCCAGCTGGCGGACGGCGGCGCGGCCGTGGTGCTGATGGAAGGCAAGGAGGCCCAGCGCCGGGGCCTGAACCCGCTGGGCGCCTTCCGCGGCTGGGCCGTGGCGGGCTGCGAGCCGGACGAGATGGGCATCGGCCCGGTGTTCGCCGTGCCGAAGCTGCTGGCCCGGCACGGGCTGAAGGTGTCCGACATCGACATCTGGGAACTGAACGAGGCCTTCGCCTCCCAGTGCCTCTACAGCCGGGACAAGCTGGGCATCGACCCGGACAAGTACAATGTGAACGGCGGCTCCATCTCCATCGGCCACCCCTATGGCATGACCGGGGCCCGCTGCGCCGGGACCATCCTCATGGAAGGCAAGCGCCGCGGGGCCAAGCTCGGCGTGGTGACCATGTGCATCGGCGGCGGCATGGGCGCGGCCGGCCTGTTCGAGATCTACTGAGGAAACAAGGGGCGAAAGGCGCGGCGGCGTAGGGAGTTTTCTAACGCTTCCGTGTTCTGGTGCGGGGAGCTGGCACGATGTCGTGTCTCTCCGCCACCCCCGCCTCCGGTTGTCCCGGTCAAGGGGCGTCGGCGTGACGGGACGGGCTTCGGGTCGGTGATCGAACCCACGAAACCCCTCCAGTCCAGAGGCCCCCGATGACCCCTGACGAACACCTGAAATATCACCAGGACCTGGCCCGCGAACTGGCCGATGCGGCGAAGTCCGGCGACCGCGTGGATGCCTTTTCCATCGCCCGGCCCCTGCGCTGCGACATGGGCCACTGGCTGCACCACGAGGGCATGGACGAGCTGGGGGACGGCCCCCTCTATCGCGAGGCCGTGGAACGGCACAACGACTTCCACAAGGCCGCCGAGCTGGTGGCCAAGGCGATCAATGTCCGGTCGGCGGATTCCCAGCGGATGATGGCCCCGGGCTCCACCTTCGCCATTGCCCTGAACGGGCTCGAGATGCTGACGATCAAGCTGAACCGTGCCCTGAAGGGCCAGCGGGTCGCCTGATCGCCCCATCCTCGGCCGCGGGATCAGGCCCCGGGATCAGGCCCCGGGATCAGGCCAGGGTGACCACCACCTTGCCCTGGGCCTTGCGGCTGGACAGCTGGCGGATGGCCTCCCCCGCCTGCTCCATCGGGAAGACCGCCGACACGTGCGGCTTGATCTTGCCCGCGGCATAGAGACCCATCAGTTCCTTCACGTTCTCCGCATTCTCCGCCGGGTTGCGGGCGGTGAAGGCCCCCCAGAACACGCCGACGATCTGGCAGGACTTGAGCAGGGTGAGGTTCAGCGGGATCTTCGGGATGCCCGCCGGGAAGCCGATCACCAGGAGGCGCCCCTCCCAGCCGATGGCCCGGAGCGAGGCCTCGGCATAGTCGCCACCCACGGCGTCATAGATCACGTCCGCGCCATTGGGCCCGCAGGCAGACTTGAACAGGTCCGCCAGCGCCTTCTGCCCGTCCTTGTCGAAGGGGCCGGAGGGATAGACCACCCCGCTGTCGGCCCCGTGGGCGATGGCGAGGTCGACCTTTTCCTGGCTGGAGCAGGCGGCCACGACCTTGGCCCCCGCGGCCTTGGCCAGTTCCACCGCCGCCAGGCCCACGCCGCCAGCCGCGCCCAGCACCAGCACCGTCTCCCCCGCCTTCAGGTGCGCCCGCTGCTTCAGGGCGTAGTGGCTGGTGCCGTAGGTCAGGATGAAGGCCGAGGCCTCGGTGAAGGGCATGGAATCGGGGATCGGGATGCAGCGCCCGGCGGCCAGCGCGATCTTCTCCGCCATGCCGCCCCAGCCGGTGGAGCCGATGACCCGGTCGCCCACCTTCAGGGTGGTGACGCCGGGGCCGACGCTCTCGATCACGCCTGCCACCTCGCCGCCGGGGGCGAAGGGACGGGCGGGCTTGAACTGGTACTTGTCCTCGATGATCAGCACGTCGGGATAGTTCACGCCGCAGGCATGGACGCGGATGACGACCTCGCCGTCCTTGGCGACGGGGTCGGGAAGGTCCTCGACGACAAGGGTGTCCGGTCCGCCGACGATCTTGCTCAACACGGCCTTCATTGAGGCGTCTCCCTGGTTTATGGCTTTGCGCCAGACGCTATCGGCTTGATGGCGAGTTGCAAGCTCCAATAGGGTTTTCCCATGCCGAAGTCGCCCATCGCCCTGGCCCTGCACGGGGGGGCCGGTGCCCGCCGGTCCCGGGACTACACGAACGAGATCCGGCACATGGCCGGGCTGGTCGAGGCGGCGCGGGACCGGCTGGCGCGGGGGGATACCGCCCTCGATGTGTGCATCGCCACCGTGGTGGAGCTGGAGGTGTCCGGCCTCTATGTCGCCGGTCGCGGGGCCTCCCCCAATGCCGCGGGGGTCTATGAGCTGGATGCCAGCCTGATGGACGGTGCCAGCGGCCGGGCCGGGGGCGTGGCGGCGCTGGAGGGGTTCGAGAGCCCGATCCTGGCGGCCCGGGCGGTGATGACCGAGACGCCCCACGTGCTGCTGGCGGGCGCGGGCGCCGCGCGCTTTGCCCGGTCCCAGGGGCTGGCGGAGATCGCCGATCCCGCCGCCTGGTTCACCCGGGCGGGCAAGGGCGAGGCCAACCATCCCCCCGGCACCCTCGCCCACGGCACGGTGGGCTGCGTGGTGCGGGACGCCGACGGCCGTCTGGCGGCGGCCACCTCCACCGGCGGGGTGTTCAACAAGCTGCCCGGACGGGTGGGGGACACGCCGATCATCGGCGCGGGCACCTTTGCCGATGCCCATGCGGCGATCAGCTGCACCGGCCAGGGGGAGTATTTCATGCGCAACCTCGCCGCCGCCCAGGTGGCGATGCGCATGCGCCTGGCGGGCGAGACGCTGGATCAGGCCACCGCAGCCGTGCTGGCGGAGATCGCAGGCCTCGGCGGCGACGGGGGCCTGATCGCCCTGGACGCCGACGGCAACGTCGCCACCCCCTTCGTCAGCGAGGGCATGAAGCGCGCCGTGCTGGACCGGGATGGCCAGATCACCTCGGCGGCGTTCTGAGGCGTTTGAAGGTTCTTAGACGCATTCACTTCCTTATGGTCGTGAATGGAATTGTTTGATACAATCCCTCAATGTATATCTTGTCCTTTCTGACCGCCCTAGTGCTGCTCCTCTTGTTGGCACCGTTCGTAGCGATCGGGGCGCGCGGGGTCGCGCGGCGCGCAAAGGGGGCGATGGCCCTCGGCTCGGTCATGCTAGGTCTTGGGGCGATTCTTGAGCCCCCTGTGAAACACGTGGCGGAGGCGGCGTCGGTGGTTCCTGAACCTGAGGGAACCGGTGAACCGGAGTAGCTGGCGGACCTGCTTTGCGCGCGGGAGCGGAGTCTGCTAATTCAGCGGGCTTGTCGATACTGGTCACGCGGCTGCCGCGACCCCAACCCGAAAGCCCCCCGCCCATGGCGAGCGTGACGCTCGATCTGTCCACTGCCGCCCCTGCCCCGCGCGCGCCCGTGAACCTGTCCGGCCTGACCCGGGTGGAGCTGCAGGCGGCCCTGGTGGAGTCGGGGCTCACCCCCCCGGAAAAGGCGCGGATGCGGGCGACCCAGCTGTGGCGCTGGATTCATCATTTCGGCGTCACCGACTTCGCCGCCATGACCGACGTGGCCAAGGAACTGCGCGCCGGTCTGGCGGAGCACTTCACCCTGGCCCGGCCGGAGGTGGTGGAGCGGCAGATCAGCAAGGACGGCTCCCGCAAGTGGCTGATCCGCACCGCGCCGGGGATCGAGATCGAGACCGTCTACATCCCCGATGTGGGCCGGGCCGGGGCACTCTGCGTGTCCAGCCAGGTGGGCTGCACCCTCAACTGCACCTTCTGCCACACGGGCACCCAGCCCCTGGTCCGCAACCTGACGGCAGCGGAGATCATCGCCCAGGTGCAGGTGGCGCGGGACGACCTGGGGGAATGGCCGTCGCCCAAGGAAGACCGCCGCCTGTCCAACGTGGTGTTCATGGGCATGGGGGAGCCCCTCTACAATCTCGAGAACGTGGCCGCCGCCATCGACATCATCGCCGACGGGGAAGGCATCGCCATCTCCCGCCGGCGGATCACCGTGTCCACCTCCGGCGTGGTGCCGGACATTCCCCGGGCCGGGGAACTGACCCAGGCCATGCTGGCCATCTCCCTGCACGCGACGAACGACGAGCTGCGCAACACCCTGGTGCCGCTGAACAAGCGCTATCCGATTGCCGAGCTGCTGGACGCCATCCGCGCCTATCCGGGCCTGTCCAATGCCCGGCGGGTGACCTTCGAATACGTGATGCTGAAGGGGGTCAATGACAGCCCGGAGGAGGCCCGCAAGCTCGTGCAGCTGATGAAGGGCATCCCCGCCAAGATCAATCTGATCCCGTTCAATCCGTGGCCGGGATCGCCCTACGAATGCTCCGACTGGGCGACCATCGAGCGGTTCGCCTCGATCCTGAACCGGGGGGGCTATGCCTCGCCGATCCGCACGCCCAGAGGCCGGGACATCCTCGCCGCCTGCGGCCAGCTGAAGTCGGAGAGCGAGAAGATCCGCGCCAGCGCCCGCCGCGCCCAGGCCCCCGCCGCCTGACGGGAGTGCCACACACCGGCCATTTCGTGGTGATTTGATCTCACCCTGTTTTCACCCCCCGGGAATGCCACTAAGGTGGTGGCGATGCCCCGGTCGCCCGCCCAAGGCGGCCCACAGACCTGTAAGGACGCTCCATGGCGATCACCGCCGACCAGATACTCGACATCATTGCCGAAGAAGTTCCGATCGACCGCGCCGAGCTGAAGCCGGAAGCCACGCTCGAGGCCCTGAACATCGCCTCCCTCGACATGATCAGCGTGATGTTCGCCCTGGAGGACAAGTTCGGCGTGATCATCGAGCAGAACGATGTGGCCGAGACCAAGACCCTGGCCGATTTCATCGCCGTGGTTCAGGCCAAGGCCGATCCCCAGGCCGCCGCCGGCTGATCCGGCCGCGACCCTGATCTCTTCCCAGTCGAGGACCTGCAAGTGACCCACCGTCGCGTCGTCATCACCGGCATGGGCGCCGTCTCGGCGCTGGGTCAGGGGCTGGACGCCACCTGGTCTGCCCTTGACCAGGGCCGCGGCGGCATCACCCGGATCGAGCGCCGGGTGGGGGACAGCGAGATCCACACCTATTCCGGCCCCGCCGCTGTCTGCGTTCCCCTGGACACCAAGGCGCTGGAGACCCGCACGGGGCCCCGGCCCCTCGCGCATCTCGACCCCTTCGCCGCCTTTGCCGTGATCGCCGGGCACGAGGCCATGGAGACGGCGGGCCTGATCGGCCATCCGGTGCTGGAGCATCGGACGGCCATGATCTGGGGCTGCGGCTCCGGCGGCAACCAGACCATCGAGGACAGCTATGCCCGCAGCTTCCTGAAGGGCGCCACCAACGTCCATCCCCTGTCCATTCCCAAGCAGATGATCTCGGCGCCGGTGAGCCACCTGTCCATGATCTACGGGGTGCAGGGCCCGGCCTTCACCATCGCCTCGGCCTGCGCCTCGTCCGGCCATGCCATCGGCGAGGGCATGTGGATGATCCGCTCCGGCCGGAGCCAGGTGGCCGTGGTGGGCGGCTCGGAAGCCGCCCTCACCTATGGCTCGTGGAAGGGCTGGATCGCCCTGCAGGCCATGTCCGACGACACCTGCCGGCCGTTCTCGATCCAGCGCCGGGGCATGGTGCTGGGGGAAGGGGCCGCGGCCCTGGTGCTGGAGGACTACGAGCACGCCAGGGCCCGGGGCGCGCACATCTTTGCCGAACTGGCGGGCTATGGGGCCACCTCCGACGCCCACCACATCACCGCGCCCCATGGCCGCGGGGCCGAAGCGGCGATCAAGGCCGCCCATGCCGATGCCGGGCTGCCCCTGGACGCGCCCATCCTCATCTCCAGCCACGGGACCGGCACGCCCCTGAACGACAAGATCGAGTCCGCGGCCCTGCGCAACGTCTATGGCGACCACCTGGCGCAGAACCGGGTCATGGCCACCAAGTCCTCCCACGGCCACCTGATCGGCGGCGGCGGGGCCCTGGAACTGGTGACCGCCATCCAGGCCATGAATGCCGGGATCGTGCCCGCCATCCTTAACAGCCTGGGCCCGGACCCGGAGGCGGAGGCCCCCCTGGCCTGGGAGCGGGAAGAGCGCCGGTTCGACGCCGTGATCTCGAATTCCTTTGCATTTGGCGGACTTAACTCGGCCCTGATCGCCCGCCGGGTCTGACGGTCCGGATCGTCGGCGTCCGATCCGGCCACATTTCAGGCCATTTTCGCCACATTTCGGCCACACAGTTTGCGCGGAAGACAAGTCCACGCAAGGCTGCCCCGCGGGCACATGGTTTATACAGCGCAGTCCCTGTTCCCGGTTTCCGCGTGTGCGCCCATTCATGACCCTTTCGATCTCCTGCGATTTTGACGGAACCATCACCCGCTCCGACACGGTGGATGCGATCCTCGAGCAGTTTGCCCTGCCCCAGTGGACGGACGTCGAGGCCGAATGGGCGGCGGGCAAGATCGGCTCGCGGGAATGCCTGGCCCAGCAGGCCCAGTTCCTGCGCGTGACGCCGGTGGAGCTCGACGCCTTCATCGACGAGATTGCCGTGGACGAGGACGTGGCCCCGTTCTTTGCCGACTGCCTGAAGCTGGGTGCGCCCGTCAGCGTGGTGTCCGACGGATTCGACTGGGTGGTCCGCCGGGTGCTGGCCCGGATGGGCCTGCGGGGCGTGCCCATCGTCGCCAACCGGCTGATCCATGTGGGTGACGACCGCTGGTCCGTGCGCTTCCCGCATTCGGCCCCCAATTGCGGCTCAGGCGTGTGCAAGTGCTCCGTCGTGGCCGGGCAGACCCGCCGGGTGCACATCGGCGACGGCCGGTCCGACGCCTGCGTCTCCGATGTCTGCGACGTGGTGTTCGCCAAGGGCTGGCTGCTGGACAGCCGCAACCGCCGCGGCCTGCCCTCGATCCCGTTCGAGACCTTCGCCACGGTCCGCGCCCTGTTGCCGGAGCTGGAAGTGATGGCCCCGGCGGCGAACCAGCGGATCGCCTGAGTCCCTGCCGCCTGCCTGAGCCCCCGCTTGCCTGAGCCCCCGCCCCCGTCCGGTTACCGGATGTGCGGCGGACGGGCCCTGTTCCGGAACGCCCCCCGATGACCACCCGACACCCTGTGCTGCTGATCCACGGCCTGACCGGCGTCCCCGCCGAGATGCAGTCGATCGCCCGCACCCTGCGCCGCTCCGGCTTCACCGTGGAGACGCCGCTCCTGCCCGGTCACGGGGTGGACGAGGAAACCCTGATCAAGACCGGCTGGCGCGACTGGCTGGGCGGGGCGGAGGAGGAACTCCTGCGCCTGACCGCCAACGGGGAGAAGGCCATTGTCGGCGGCCTGTCCGTGGGCGCGGTCATCGCGCTGGGGCTGGCGGCGAAGCATCCGGACCGGGTGGCCGGGGTGATCTGCCTGGCGGCCACCATCAAGTATGACGGCTGGTCGGTGAACCCGGCCATCATGCTGCTGCCCTATGGCCGACACATCCCGTTCCTGAACCGGATCCGCTTCAAGGAGCACCCACCCTACGGCATCAAGGACGAGCGCCTGCGGGCCCGGGTGGCGGAGATGCTGTTCTCCGACAATGTGAAGGATGTGGGCCTGCCCACCACCCCCGGCATCAGCCTGTTCGAGAACCTGGAACTGGTGAAGCGCGTCGTCCGCGACCTGCCGAAGGTCAAGGCCCCGGTGCTGATCGTGCATGCCACCGAGGACGACATCACCCACATCCGCAACGCCGAGAAGATCGCGCGCATGGTGTCGGGGCCGGTGCGCAAGCTGTACCTCGAGGACAGCTATCATCTGGTCACCGTGGACCGGGAGCGGGTGAAGGTGGCCCTGGCCACCGTCAAGTTCTGCGAAGACCTGAGCAACGGCGTCGAGATCGTCGACGAATCCGTCTGACACCGGTGGAAACGGGCGACGGAGCGGGCCTTGGCCGTCGTTCATCTTGTCCGCGATCCGTCAGACCCTATAGTTCCCGCTGCGCTCCCCCGCCGAAGGACATGCCATGACCCTTGCTGCCGCTGACCCTGTCACGTCCGCTGACGCCGATCTCGGAAGCCTGATCCAGAGGACCACAAGCTGGGCGGAGGACTATCTCCGCGCCGCGACGGCGCAGGCCCGGGCGCTGACCTCCGTCAACGGCCGCCTGGACCGCCTGGCCCTGGACCGGGAACAGCACGTGGTCCATGGCCTGGCCTGGGTCGCCACCTATACGGAGCTGTTCCGGCAGGTGGGGGCCTGGCGGGAGCGGCTGCTGGCGGCGGGCCTGTTCGGTGCGACGGAAGACCTGCTGACCCGCGTCCTGTTCGCCGAATATGCGGCCCAGCTGGCCGGTGGCATTCCGATGAACCAGGGGGAGGTGGTCCGGCCGGACGATTTCGGCCTGTCCCTCGCCTTCGACCTGGCCCGGGCCTGGCGCGCCCTCGCCACCCAGGCGGACAAGACGGCGCTGGCCGACCACGTGGCAGCCGCCCAGGGCAAGCCCTCGGTGGAAGAGGCGGGTCTGGACGAGACCCTGACAATGATCCGCGACCAGTTCCACGCCTTTGCCGAGGAAAAGGTCGTCCCCTTCGCCCATGAGTGGCACCTGAAGGACCAGCTGATCCCCCTGGAACTGGTGAAGGAGCTGGGCCAGCTGGGCGTGTTCGGCCTGACCATCCCCGAGGAATACGGCGGCTCGGGCCTCGGCAAGACGGCCATGTGCGTGGTGTCCGAGGTGCTGAGCCGCGGCTATATCGGCGTCGGCTCGCTCGGCACCCGCTCGGAGATCGCCGCGGAGCTGATCATGCTGGGCGGGACCGACGACCAGAAGGCCCACTGGCTGCCGCGGATCGCCTCGGCCGAGACCCTACCCACCGCGGTGTTCACCGAGCCCAACACCGGCTCGGACCTCGGCTCCCTGCGCACCCGGGCGACGCTCTCGGGGGACAGCTACATCGTCCAGGGCGGCAAGACCTGGATCACCCACGGGGCCCGGGCGGACGTGATGACCCTGCTGGCCCGGACCGACCCGGCGACCACCGACTATCGCGGCCTGTCCATGTTCCTGGCGGAAAAGCCGAGGGGCGATGACGCGACCCCCTTCCCGGCCAAGGGCATGAGCGGGGGCGAGATCGAGGTGCTGGGCTATCGCGGCATGAAGGAATACGAGATCGGCTTCGACGCCTTCTCCGTGCCCAAGGCCAACCTGCTGGGCGGGGTGGAGGGCCAGGGCTTCAAGCAGCTGATGGCCACCTTCGAGAGCGCGCGGATCCAGACCGCCGCCCGCGCCGTGGGCGTGGCCCAGGCGGCGATGGAGGCGGGGCTGTCCTATGCCCTCACCCGCCACCAGTTCGGCGGGCCGATCTTCGCCTTCCCCCGGGTGCACAACAAGATCGCCATGATGGCGGCGGAGCTGATGGGCGTGCGGCAGCTGACCTATTTCGCCGCCGGGGAAAAGGACCAGGGCCGCCGCTGCGACCTGGAGGCCGGCATGGCCAAGCTGCTGGCCGCCCGGGTGGCCTGGGCGGCAGCGGACAATGCCGTGCAGATCCACGGGGGCAACGGCTTTGCCCTGGAATATCCCATCAGCCGCATCCTGTGCGACGCCCGCATCCTCAACATCTTCGAGGGGGCCGGCGAGATCCAGGCCCAGGTGATCGCCAGGCGCCTGCTGGAAGACGGCCGCAACGCCTGACCTGCCGCCACTGGCGGGAGGGGACCATCCGCCCTAGGTAAGGGGCTCAACGCACAAGGCGCCGGACGAACGGGACCGACATGGGCATCTTCATCGACATTCTGATCGCGCTGGCCATGCTGGCCGTGCTGGGGTCCCTGTTCATGGGCCTGGTGGCCATGGCCCGGGGCGGGGAATATGCCCAGGCCAACTCCAACCGCTTCATGCAGTGGCGGGTGAAGACCCAGGCCGTGGCCATCGTCCTGCTGATCATCGGCTTCTGGTACAAGGCCACGCACGGCTGATGGTCACCCTCAATCGCATCTACACCCGCACCGGCGACGGGGGGGAGACGCGGCTGGCCACGGGGGAGACCACGCCCAAGGACGACCCCCGGGTGGAAGCCTACGGGGACGTGGACGAGACCAATGCCTGCCTCGGCCTCGTGCGCCTGCACACGGCGGACGACCCGGCGCTGGACGCCATCCTCGCCCGCATCCAGAACGAGCTGTTCGACCTCGGCGCGGACCTGGCCACGCCGGAGCGGGCGGGGCGGCCCCTGGAATGGCAGGCGCTGCGCATCGTGGCGTCACAGGTGGCGCGGCTGGAGGCGGACATCGACGCGCTGAACGAGCCGTTGTCGGAGCTGACCTCGTTTGTCCTGCCGGCGGGGACGGCGACGGCCACGCACCTGCACCTCGCCCGCACCGTCTGCCGCCGGGCGGAGCGCAAGCTCGTCGCCCTGTCCCGGGTGGAGGGGGAGATCGTGTCCGCCGACGCTCTCCGCTACCTGAACCGCCTGTCGGACTTCCTGTTCGTGGCGTCGCGCCACGCCAATCGCGCGGCAGGGGATGTGTTGTGGGTGCCGGGGGGGAGTCGGTAGGGTGGTCTGCGTGGTTCGAGACGCGCGTTCCGCGCTCCTCACCATGACGACGGTTTGTTGATCGAGCCCACCACCGCTCGACGGTGGTTTCACCAACGCGCGTCATCCTGAGGAGGGCCGAAGGCCCGTCTCGAAGGACGCACACCCCCCCTAATCGACCACCCGGAACTTCCGGCTGTCGAACACCTTCAGCACCTGGGCCAACTCATGCCCCCGGCGCATCACCACGTCCCCCTGGCCGATGACGGCGAAGGCCCCCTGTTTGCGGGCCAGCTCCGGGCGTTTCTCGATGCGATAGGCGGGGGCCTCGGACGTCCGGCGGAAGATGGCGAACACCGCCGCCTCCCGGCCGCCGCCGATGGCATAGTCCCGCCACTCCCCCGCCGCCACCATCCGCCCGTAGACCCGCAGGATGGCGTCCAGCTCCCGCCGGTCGAAGAACACCTGGGCCCCGCGGGGGGCACTGTCGGGGACGGCGGCGATGTCTGAAGCCATGGGCGCTCGGACAGGCTGGAGGGAACAATCGTCCGAGGTTAGCGCAACATGGCGCGCCGCAAAGCCCGAAAATCCGTATGCGGCGCGATCTGCGCCCTAGATCTGGCCCAGGGTCTTCAGCCGGGCCCGGGGATGGATCTCGTTCTGGCTGAGGACGGTCGTGTGGTTGCGCACCCGCTCGATGATGGAGCGGACATAGGGCCGGATGCCGGCGCTGGTCAGCAGGACCGGCGTCTCGCCTTGCTGCGCGGCGGCGTCGAAGGCCTCCCGCACGGCCTGGATGAAGCCCTGCAGCCGGGAGGGGGCGAGCGCCAGCTGGCGGTCATCCCCCTGGCCGACAATGGCCTCGGCGAAGGTCTGCTCCCAGTCCGGGGTCAGGGTGATGATCGGCACGGCCCCGTCGTCGGTGCGGTGCTGCCAGCACAGCTGCTTGGCCAGCCGGGCGCGGACATGCTCGACAATGGAGGTCAGGCCGGAATTCGACCCGGCCGCCTCGCCGATCCCCTCGAGGATGGTGGGCAGGTCGCGGATGGAGACCCGCTCCTTCAGAAGCGCCTGCAGCACCCGCTGCACCGTGGAGATGGAGACCTGGGACGGCACCAGGTCGTCGGCCAGCTTCTTCTGCTCCGCCGGCAGGTCGCGGAGCAGCTTGGACACCTCGGCATAGGAGAGAAGCTCGGGCATGGAGTCCTTCAGGATCTCCGTCAGGTGGGTGGTCAGCACCGTGGCCGGGTCGACGATGGTATAGCCGCGGAAGGTCGCCTCCTCCCGCAGGCTGTCGTCGATCCAGGTGGCGGGGAGGCCGAAGGCTGGTTCACGGACGTGCTGGCCGGGCAGGTCCACCTGCTGGCCCCGGGGGTCCATGGCCATGATCGAGCCGATCTTCACCTCGCCGAACCCGGCCTCCATCTCGCGGATGCGGATGGAATAGCCCTCCGTCGGCAGGCGCATGTTGTCGAGGATGCGCACGCTGGGCATGACGAAGCCGTATTCGGAGGCCAGCGTCCGGCGAAGCGCCCGGATCTGGTCCGTCAGCTTGCGCCCGTCCACGTCGTTGATCAGGCCCAGCAGGCCGTAGCCCAGCTCGATCTTCACATCGTCCATGGCCAGCGCCGTGGCGATCGGCTCCTCCGTGTCCTCGGCGGGCCTGGCCTCCACCGGCTCGGGCGGCGGCTTCACCGTGGCGGCGCGCCAGGCGATCACGCCCGCGCCGATGGCGATCACGGCAAAGGGCAGGATCGGCATGCCCGGAATCAGGCCCAGCACGCCGGCCGAGCCGGAGACGATGCCCATGCTCACCGGGTTGCGGGCCAGCTGCAGGGTGAGCGCCTTTTCGGCGGAGCCCTCCACCCCGGACTTGGAGACCAGCAGGCCCGCGGCGATGGAGATGACCAGGGCCGGCACCTGGCTGACCAGGCCCTCGCCGATGGACAGGACCGTGTAGCTCGATGCCGCGGTCTGGAAGCTCACATGGTGCTGCACCACCCCGATGAGCATTCCGCCGATGACGTTGATGGCTGTGATGATGATCCCGGCCATGGCGTCGCCGCGCACGAACTTGGAGGCACCGTCCATGGCCCCGAAGAACTGGGACTCCTGCTCCAGCTCCTTGCGGCGGCGCTTGGCCTCCTTGTCGTCGATCAGGCCGGACGACAGGTCGGCATCGATGGCCATCTGCTTGCCGGGCATGGAATCGAGGGTGAAGCGCGCCGCTACTTCGGCGATGCGGGTGGAGCCCTTGGTGATCACCACGAAGTTGACGATCACCAGGATGATGAACACCACCACCCCGATCACGTAGTTGCCGCCCATCATCAGGGTGCCGAAGCCCTGGATGATCATGCCCGCCGGGTCGCCGCCCTCGTGCCCGTGGGTCAGGATCAGGCGGGTGGAGGCGATGTTCAGGCCCAGCCGGTAGAGGGTCGCCACCAGCAGCACGGTGGGAAAGGCCGTGAACTCCAGCGGCTTCTTGATCAGCAGCGCCGTCATCAGGATGAGCACGGCGCTCATCAGGGACAGGGACAACAGCACGTCGATGATCGGTGCCGCGATGGGCAGCACCAGCAAGAGCACGATGCCCATGACGCCCAGTGCCATGGCCACGTCGCCGCGCGCCAGCCAGCTGAGCATCAGCTGGGGCGTGAGACGCAGGGGTGACGGGGCGACGGCGCCGGCCAAGGGGATCTACTCCGGAGACAGCATCAGGCGGCGTAGACGCCCGAGCCCTGGGGCGCGGGCACGTTCACGCCGGCCTCGGCATATTCCTTCAGCTTGTTGCGCAGGGTCCGGATGGAGATGCCGAGGATGTTGGCGGCATGGGTCCGGTTGCCGAAGCAGTGCTCAAGCGTGTCGATGATCAGCTGCTGCTCCACCTGGGCCACGGTCTGGCCGACCAGGCCGCGGGTGCTGAGGTCCCCCACCTGTCCCGACGCCAGGGCCGCGCGCTGGGCTGCCTCCGCCGCCGGGTCGTGGGCGACGGCGGACAGGGGCTGGCCGTCCGGCAGGCGGATGGCGGCCTCGTCGATCTCCGGGCCGATGGCCAGCAGCACCGCGCGGTGCATGGCGTTCTCCAGCTCCCGCACGTTCCCCGGCCAGGTGTGCTGGCGCAGGCGCTCTCTTGTGGTGGGGGCCAGGGGACGTTCCGCCACCCCGTTGGCGGCGGCGTACTTCTTGGCGAAGTGCTCGGCGAGCGCCAGGATGTCCGCCGGGCGTTCCCGCAGGGCGGGCAGGCGCAGGTTCACGACGTTCAGGCGATAGAGCAGGTCCTCGCGGAACGTACCCTCCTTCACCGCCTGGGCCAGGTCGCGGTTGGAGGTGGCGAGGATGCGGATGTTCACCTTCACCGGCTTCTGGCCGCCGACCCGGTCGATCTCCCGCTCCTGGATGGCGCGGAGCAGCTTGGCCTGAAGCCGGGCATCCATCTCCGAGATCTCGTCCAGCAGAAGGGTGCCGCCGTCGGCCTCCTCGAACTTGCCGATGCGCCGGGCCACGGCACCGGTGAAGGCCCCCTTCTCGTGGCCGAACAGCTCGGATTCCAGCAGGTTGTCCGGAATGGCCGCGCAGTTGACGGAGATGAACGGCTTGTCGGCGCGGCGGGACTTCTGGTGGATGTAGCGGGCCATCACCTCCTTGCCGACCCCGCTCTCGCCGGTGATCAGGATGGAGGCCTCGGAGGGCGCCACCTGGTCCGCCAGCTTGATCACCTGCTCCATGGACGGGTCGCGGGTGACCAGGGGTCGCTGGTCGTTGGAGACCGCCGCCAGCACCGCGGCAATCAGCTCCGGATCCGGCGGCAGGGGGATGAATTCCTTGGCCCCGGCCCGGATGGCATCCGCCGCCCGCTGGGGATCGGCGGCGACGCCGCAGGCCACCACCGGGCAGAAGATCCGCTCCGCATCGTTGGCCAGGATCAGGCCCGCAATGTCGAGGTCATAGTCGACCATCATCAGGTCCGCCCCCTGGCCTGCGCGCAGGGCGTGGGTCGCCTGGACGATGGTCTCGACGTGGGCGACCTTGGCCCCCGTGGACATGGCCATCTTCACCGCCGCTGCCAGCTGTCCGTTCAGCCGGCCGACTACCAGAAGCCGCATGATCCGTTCTCCTTGCCTCTCTCAGACCGCCGACGCCCGATCAGGCGTTGGTGTCGCCGTCCTTGATGATTTCCGTCATGGTCACGCCCAGGCGCTCGTCGACGACGACGACCTCGCCCCGGGCCACCAGGCGGTTGTTCACATAGATGTCGATGGCCTCGCCGACCTTGCGGTCCAGCTCCAGCACGCTGCCCTGGTTGAGCTTGAGGAGCTCGGCCACGGACATGGTGGTCTTGCCGATCACCGCGGAGATCTGCACCGGCACGTCGAACACCGGGGCCAGGTCGTGGGCGGTCTTTTCCTCGAAGTCCTCCGACGGCGGCTGCACCGCCGGGGCGTTGAACTGTTCCAGATTGAGGGTCTCGTCGCTCATGGTCAGGACACCTGTTCCAGGACAATCGGTTCACCGTGCAGACCCTCGGCCGCAAGCGCGGTGGCGAGGGCTTCGGCCACGGCCGCCTCGGCCGCGACCGGATCGAACTGGGCCTTGCCGTCACCCCAGTCGAAGCCGAAGGCGGCCCGGGGCAGGGTCGGGTCGGTCCGCACCACGATCTGGCAGGTGAGGCCGATCCGCTCCGCCGTGGCGGTCAGCAGCTCGGCCAGGCGCTCCGCCTCCGCCGCCGGGGCGCGGACCAGAAGGCGGGGCTCCGCCGCCAGCTCCTGCGACAGGGCGGCCAGCGCCGCCTCCACCGGGGCCTGGGGGAAGTGATCCAGCGCCGCGTCGGCGATCCTGCGGGCACAGGCCAGGGACAGGTCCGCACTGGCCCGGCGATGCTCGTGCGCCAGGGCGGCCAGGGCGCCGATGGCCTGGCGCAGGGTCGCGGAGATGTCGTCGAGGGTGGCGGCCATGTCGGCCTCTGCCAGGGCGACGGCGGACCGTTCCCCCTCGGCCCGGCCCTCGGCGCGGGCCTGTTCCACGTCCTCGGCGGTGAAGTGGCGCTTGGCGCGGGTCGACGGCACGACGGCGCCGTTGTCGAACACCGTGTCGAACAGGAACTTGGTGGGCGGGGGCTGGGTGGGGGTGTCCTGGGTCATGTCAGTAGATCAGCTCGTCGTCGCCGCCGGAGCCGGCCAGCATGATCTCGCCCTTGGCGGCCAGGTCCTTGGCCACCTGCACCATGGCCATCTGCGCCTGGTCCACGTCCTTCAGGCGGACAGGCCCCATGCTCTCCATGTCCTCCCGCATGATCTTGGCCGCGCGTTCGCTCATGTTGGAGAAGAACATCTCCCGCAGGGTGTCGGAGGCCCCCTTCAGGGCCAGGCCCAGCTGGTCCTTCTCCACCGCCCGCAGCAGGGTCTGGACCCCGCCGGGATCGAGCTTGGACAGGTCCTCGAACACGAACATCAGGGCCCGGATGCGCTCGGCGGATTCGCGGTTGCGCTCCTCCAGGGCGGCGATGAAGCGGCTCTCGGTCTGGCGGTCGAAATTGTTGAAGATGTCCGCCATCATCTCGTGGCTGTCGCGCTTGGAGGTGCGGGCCAGGTTGGACATGAACTCCGTGCGCAGGGTCTGCTCGATCTTGTCGAGGATGTCCCGCTGCACCGGCTCCATCCGCAGCATCCGGGTCACGCATTCCAGGGCGAAGTCCTCGGGCAGGGCGGACAGGACCCGGCTGGCATGCTCGGCCTTGATCTTGGACAGCACCACGGCGACGGTCTGCGGGTATTCGTTCTTCAGATAGTTGGCGAGCACGGCCTCGTTCACATTGCCGAGCTTGTCCCACATGGTGCGACCCGCCGGACCGCGGATCTCCTCCATCAGGTGCTCGACCTTCTCCGGCGGGAGGAAGGCGGTCAGCAGGCGCTGGGTCTGCTCGAAGGAGCCCATGATCGCGCCGGTGGACGACATGCCGGAGACGAACTCCACCAGCAGGGACTCCACCACAGACGAGGATACGGTGCCGAGGCTCGACATCGCCTGGGAGATCTCCTTGATCTCCTCGTCGTCCAGGGCCTCCCACAGGCCGGCATGATCCTCCCCCAGCGCCAGCAGCACCACGGCGGCCTTTTCCACCCCGGACAGCTTGCTGGCGTCGTCAATCGCCGCCTTTTTACGAACCGCTGCCATCAGCCCTCATGCAGCCAGCTGCGGAGGATCGAGATGGATTCCTCCGGGTGGTTTTCGATGAACTCCGAGACCTTCTTGACCGATGAAACCTTAACCTGGCCTTCGATCTTGGCGATATCGATGCGCTGGTCGAACTGATTGTCGGCCATGGCGATCCGCTGGCCACCGGCGTCGACGGCCGTGGCCGGGGTGATGCCGTCGGCCCCGGCGGACCCGGACAGCTGCATCGGGCGTCCGTTCAGGGTCGCCGTCCCGCCCGGGCCCACGACGATGCCGGGGCGCAGCATCGGCCGCACCACGAAGAACATCAGCAGTCCGGTGACCACCACCATGACGGCCAACTCGGCAATGCGCATCATGTCGCCCTTGTCGAGGCTGAAGCCCGCGGCGGTGCCCTGGGCATCCGCCGGCCGTTCGAAGCGGACATTGACCACCTGCAGCTGGTCGCCGCGCTTCTCGTCGAAGCCGACGGCGGCGCGGACCAGGGCCTCGATGCGCTGCATCTCCTCGGCGGAGCGGGCCTGGTACTGGCCCGGCTTGCCCCCGGTGCCCGGCGGGGTGATCCCGTCGACGGCCACCGACACGGACAGCTTCTTCAGCTGGCCCGGCTCGACCACCGTGGTCTTCACCGACTTGGAGATCTCGTAGTTGGTGGTTTCCTCGGACTTGTTGGAGGCCGTGGTCTGCTGTGCCGAGCCGTTGGTGTTCTGGGCACCCGGAATGTTCTGCGAGGCCGTCACACCGCCGAGGCCGGAGGGCTTGTCCTCCTTGTTGGTGTCGGTGCCCGTGGCGGTGGAGCGGACCACCTGGCCATCGGGATCGAACTTCTCCTCCTGGGTGGTGACCCGGCTCTTGTCCAGGTCGGCGGCGACGGTGACCCGCACCTTGCCCGGCCCGACGACGCCTTCGACCAGGTCGCGGACCTGGCGCTTGATCCGCTCCTCCACGTCGTTCTGCTCGGCGGAGACGGCGCCGCCTGCCGCGCCCGGGTCATCCATCCCGGCCAGCATGGCACCGGTCTGGTCGGTGATGGCCACCCGGGTCGGCTTCAGGTTGGGTGTCGCCGCGGCCACCAGGTTGCGGATCGCCCGCACCTGATCCGAGCTCAGCTTGCGCCCCCCCGTCTCCACCATCACCGAGGCGGAGGGTTCGTCCTGGTCCTGCTCGAACAGGGCGCGCTTGGGGATGTTCAGCAGCACCTTGGCCTGGGTCACGCCCTGGATCGAGCGGATGGTCCGGGCCAGCTCCCCCTCCGCCGCGCGCTTGGCATTGATGTTCTGCACGAAGTCGGTCTGGCCAAGCGCCGGCGCGCTGTCGAAGATCTCGTAGCCGACGGAGCCGGAGGTCGGCAGGCCCTTGGCGGACAGCATCACCCGGGTCTGCGCGACCTTGTCCTGGTCGACCATGATGGTCGTGCCGTCGCCCTTGACCTCGTACTTGATCCCGGCGGCGTCCAGCGCGCCGGTGATCTGCGAGGCTTCCTTGAGGTCGAGGTTGGAATAGAGCAGGGATTTCGCATCGCCGCCCACATGGGTCATCAGCATGACGAGCACGGCCACCAGCCCGAAGGCCGATCCCGCGATCGCCGCCAACCGCCCCACCCCGAAGCGTTCCAGCGCCTGTAAGAATCCCTGCACACCCACCTCACCCAGATGACGGGAGCCTGGTCACCCCACCCCGGTAGGCAGGAATTACCGGGTGTCTGGTAAACGGGACTTTAATGAACCGGTCCCGAGCGGCCCCAATCGTAAACATTTCCACACGATCGGGGTCGGGCCTCCCCGGCCGCCCACAGACAACAACGCCCCGTCGCGGGTGCGGCGGGGCGTTGTCGATCCGTCGGACCGTGGGCACGTATCCGGCGGTTTTGCGCGCCGGGCGGCCGACAGCCTATTCGCGGTACTGCTGGATCCGCGTGGTTCGCAGACCCGCCAGACCGTGCTTGTCGATCGCCTGCTGCCAGGCGATGAACTCCTCGTTCGTGAGCTTGTAGCGCTCGCAGGCGTCGTCGAACGTCAGCAGACCCCCGCGCACGGCAGCCACCACTTCGGCCTTGCGCCGGATCACCCATCGCTGGGTGTTGACCGGCGGCAGATCGGCCAGGGTCAACGGAGCGCCCGTCGGTCCGATCACGTACTTCTCGCCTTTGTTATTCAGGCGTTGTTGCTGCAACATGGCTTGTAAGCCTTCCCATCACCAATGAGCAGCACTCTACCCGCCACCACATAACATCGGCTTAATTCGAATAGTAAAAATTGCATGACCATTCGCGTGTCTTTCTGATACACCTTAAGCCAAGGTCTAAACGAGACGTAAATACAAGTCTCACTCGGAGTCATTACCGAATTATGCCAAGTAAATCCTGCAGCATCTGGTCGGCGGTGGTGATCACCTTGGAGGAGGCGGAATAGGCCCGCTGGGTCACGATCAGGTTGGTGAACTCCGTCGAGAGGTCGACGGTGGAGGACTCGAGGGTCGAGGGCGAGATGGCCCCCGCCCCGCCGGAGCCCGGGGACTTCAGATTGTAGGCCCCGCTGCTGTTGGACACCTGATAGGCATCGCCGGAGACCGGCGTCAGCCCGTCTGGATTGGGGAAGGTGGCGATGGCCACCTGGGCGATCTGCCGCGAGACGCCGTTGTCGTAGTTGGCGGTCACGAAGCCCTTGTTGTCCACGGTGACGTTGCTGAGATTGCCGAAGTTGGTGCCGTTGGTGGTGATCGACTGGGTCACGGACTGACTGGCAAACTGGGTCAGGTCCCCCGGCGCGGTGGCGAGGGACAGGCTGATGTTCTGGGACGCCAGACCCAGGCCCGAGGCCCAGCTCACCGCCCCCGCCGCCGGCGCCTGTGTGGAGGGGCCGATGGAGATGGTCGGGCTGGTGCTGTTGCCGAACAGGCTGGAATTGGCGAGGTCGATCTGGCCGGTGGGGGAGAAGGTGACCGTCCCCACCGCGATCTGGCCGTGACTGAGGTTGGCACCGGTCTGCAGGTCGGTCGCGGGCACGGCCCGGAGTTCGGCATACCACTGATTGGCGACGGTGGACTTGAGGAAGTCCATCTCCACCGTGTGCGGGCCGCCCTGGCTGTCTGCCACCGGGACCTGGATGGAGAAGTCCGGCTTCACCCCGGTGCCGTTGGCCGCGCTGTACATGGCCATGGAGTTGGTCGCCGCATTGTAGGCCCCGGTCCCCGCCGGCGTGGTCGAGGCCGCCAGGGCGGCAGCGCTGGGGGTGGTGGTGGCCTGCAGGTTGCCGCTGACCGCCACCGCCGTGGTGGGCGAGGCCGCGCCGCCCTGGGTCAGGACGTTGATGGTCTTCAGCTGGGTCAGGTCCGTGGGGTTGGGCGTGATGTTGCCCTGGGGGTCGGCCAGCCAGCCCTGGAGATAGTAGCCGGAGGTGTTCTTCAGATAGCCCTGGCTGTCCACGGTGAAGGACCCCGCCCGGGTGAACATCCGGGGATCGGTGGCGGTGGCATTGGTCGGGTCGGTGGTGGTGACGAACAGGCCGGCACCGTTGATGCCCAGATCGGTGTTGGAGGAACTCTGGTTCAGCTGGCCCTGCTGGGCCACCAGGCTGGCGGAAACAGCCGACACCCCGCCGGCGGAATAGAGGCCCTGGGCCGCCTGGGCGGTCACGATCGACGCGAAGTCGATGGACTCCTTCTTGTAGCCGACGGTGTTGGCATTGGCGATGTTGTCCGAGATCGCGCTGATCGCGGAGGTGTTGGCGACCAGTCCGGTGACGCCGGCGGCGAGTGCGCTGTTGATACTCATGGATGCACGTCCTTGTTCTTGAGCCTGGGAACCTTGCGGGTCAGGAAGCGGTGATGGAGCTGATGGTGGTGACCGGGACGGTGGTCTTGCCGATGCCGACGACCGTCTGGCCGGTGGAGTCCTGCTGGATGCTGGTGACGACACCGGCCACCTGCGGCGTGGCGGCGACGGAGCCCGATGCGGCGTCCTGGGCGGAGATGGACAGGGTATAGGTCCCCCCGTCCGGCAGTTGCCGGCCCGAGGCGTCCTGCCCGTTCCAGCTGAAGCTGTTGGTGCCGGCGCTGAGCTGCGACAGGGGGCCCGTCCAGACGGTCTGGTTGGCGCTGTTGGTGATCGTCGCCGTGCCCTGAACCGCGCCGGTCCCCAGGGTGTACTGCCAGTTGGCCGTCCCGTTGTTCAGGGTGACATTGGCGGTGTTGGCCACCACCGACTTGCCGATCAGGCCGACGGAACTGGTGACCCCCTGTCCCCCCGAGGAATTGTTCACCAGGGTCTGCAGCAGCTGGTTGGTGAGCAGCTGCTGCTGCACCCCGTTCATCTGCACCAGCTGCTGGGTGAAGGCATTGGTGTCCATGGGCGAGGTGGGGTCCTGGTTCTTCAGCTGGGTCGTCAGCAGCTGCAGGAAGGTCGTGTAGCTGCTGTTGAGGGACTGCTGGCCGGAGGCCACGGTCGAGCCGGCCGTGGATGAGGTGGTGGCCGCGGCGCTGGTGGTGGTCGGGGTCGTGACGGAGGTCGTGGTCATGGTCTGGTCCTCAGATCCGGATGTCGAGGCCGCGGGTGGCGGCCCCGGAGGCGGCGCCCATGGCGGAAAGGTCGGTCAGGTCGGCCAGGCGGTTCATGGCCCCGAAGGCCGCGGCCCCGCCGGACGAGGGTCGCTGTCCGTCGTCGGAGGCCCCGAAGCTCTGGCCGTTGCCGAAGCCCCCCTGGCCGCCGGTCTGGCCACCGCTCTGAAAGGTCAGGTCCTCGGGCTTGAGGGTAAAACCGGCATCGGCCAGGGACTGGCGAAGGGCCAGGGACTCGCTGGCCAGCGCATTGGCGCTGTCGGCGTGCTGGAAGGACAGCCGCGCGGACATCTCGCCCTTGGCGCTGATCTCCACCGAGACATTCACCCGGCCAAGACCCTCCGGGTCGAGGGCGACCTCGAACCGGGTGATCTTGTTGTCCACGTTCTGGACGATCTGGGAGGCGAGGCTGGTCACCGTGCGGGACGGGGCCCCGGCGTCGGCCCCGGCGGCCGGACCGGACGCGGTCCCGGCGGCTCCAGCGGCCCCGGCAACCTCGGCAGCCAGGGTCCCCGGATCGACGGCCGGAGCAAAGGGCGTCTGCACCAGGGCGGCCCCATCGGCCGCGCCCGCCTGAGCGCCCGTCGGGTCGCCCCCGCCGAGGGACGGGCCGTCCTGTCCGCCCCCGTGTCCGGCCTCCTGGCCGGCCGTGCCCACCGCGGCCAGGGCCGAAGCCGGGCTGCCGTCCAGCACGCCGGATAGAAGGCTCGTCGTTCCACCGTTTGAGTTGGACACGGCTGCAGACCGGCCCGAGCCTGCGGACACGGCGGTCGACGTGGGAGACTTCACCCCGGCCGCGGCGCTCCGGAGCGTGCCGGAGGCCGCAAGGCCTGCCGCGCCGGGGGTCTGGATGCCACCGAGCAGCGTGCCCAGGTTCGGCGTGACCTCGCCCCCGTCCGCGGCCGATCCGTCGTCCCCGGTCCCGTCGGATCCTGTCAGGCCCGCGGCTGTCCGGCCGGTGGCCCCGGCCAGATCGGGACCGGCGGGCAGGGTCTGGGAGGATCCGGTCGCCGCGGGCGGGGTCCCGGCGGGGCTCTGCCCCCCGTTGCCGGTCGCGGCATTGGCCACCGGAACCGGGGTCGGGACCGGCGGCGGGACGACGGCCAGGAGGGGTGTGGCGGTGGTCCCGCTGCCCGTGTCGCCGCTGTCCCCGTCCTTCGGGTCCGCGGCGGCCTTTGTCGTCGAACTGCCGGAGCCGGACGTGGTCCCGGTGTCGTGCAGGAGCGGGGCCGGCGCGGTTCCGGTGGCGTCCGATCCGGTCCCGTTCGTCGAGCCGCCGTCCCCCACCGTATTCGCGGCCGCATCCTGGTTCGTGGTCTGCGCCGGGGCCCGGGACTCGGGCCGAAGGGGGAGCGGGGCGGGGTCGGGGCGCGCCGGGGCCGCGCTGACCGGCGGGGTCAGGCTGGCGACGGACTGCGGCGAATAGCTGGCCAGGTCCACCAGGGCATTGAAGCCAGACGCGCTGTCGGCGTCGGATGCACCGGCACCGGGCGACGAAGGAGTCGGCCGATAGGTCGCCCTCGGATCGGTCGGAGCTGGGGTGTTCGCTGTGGCGGCGGTCAAGGCACGGTCCCTGGATTTGAAGCCCCGACATCGAGGCCCTGGAAGATCGAGGCGATGGGGTCGGGCCGTCGCGACTTTGTCGCCCGGACCTTTCGGAGGAGATCGACCACGCCTACTGCGGGCTTCGGCCCAACAGGAAGCAACCGGCGGGCCAGTTCGTCGGATTCAGCTGATCATGTTGTTTTTTCTGATGTTTCCGGGATTTCACCGGCCGACCTGGAGGCCGCAGGACCGAACGTTCTTGCCGGGTCGAGGGGGCAACCCGGCGTTTCCTGCCGGGCGCTGAACGGTCCGGACACGGAGGCATGACGGCCGCGACCGGTCGCTGGCGGGCCCGCCATGGCACCGCCGGGGGCTGTGGCACCGGATTTGCGACGTCGCCCATGCCATGACCTGTGAGCACAAGACAATGATGAGCCTTTTCAGGCATTTACGCGATGGAGAGACGGCGTTCGCAGTCCCCGTCCCGGCAGTTTCTGCCGAGGGGCCTGACGGATCTGCCGGGAAGGAGCGCGTCTGATGTCGTCCCTGAGCGGAATTCTCAACATCGCGTCGACGGCCCTGCAGGCCTCGCAGACCGGCATCAGCGTCGTCAGCAACAATGTCAGCAACGTCAACACCCCCGGCTATGTCCGCGAGGTCGCCAACCAGGAATCCCTGGTGGTGGGCGGGGCCGGCGGGGGCGTGGCCGTCACCTCCGTCACCCGGGCGGCGGATTCCTACCTGCAGCAGGCCAGCCTCTCCGCCTCCGGGGACGCGGGAAACTACGGTGCCATCTCGAACTATCTCGACCAGGCCCAGACGCTGTTCGGCGATCCCTCGTCGTCCAGCACCCTGTTCGACCAGCTGGACCAGGTGTTCTCCGCCTTTTCCGCCCAGGCGGCCGCCCCCAGCGGGGTCACCCAGTCCCAGAGCGTCTCCGCGCTACAGAGCTTCTTCAACCAGGCCGGCCAGATCAGCAGCAGCCTTCAGGCCCTGCAGACCCAGACCACGACACAGATCAACAGCGACGTGTCCACGGTCAACGACCTGCTGCAGAAGATCAGCGACCTGAACACCGTCATCTCCCAGGGGACGGTCGCCGGCAGCAATGTCACCGGCTATCAGGACCTGCAGAGCCAGTATACCGACCAGCTGTCCAAGCTCATCGACATCAAGGTCAGCCAGGACGGGAGCAGTACCGGCGCGATCACCATCCGCGGGTCCGACGGCACCGCCCTCACCACCCTGGGCCGCAGCCCGGCCGTCTTCACCTATGACCAGTCCAACGGCAGCGGCCAGCTGCTGTTCACCCCGCCCGGCGGCCAGCAGCAGCCCTATGGCACCCGGTTGACCAGCGGCGAGCTGGAAGGCCTGCTGCACGCCCAGAACACGGACCTGCCGAACCTGTCCCAGCAGCTGGCGGAGTTCACGGCGGGGACGGCCACGGCCCTCAATCAGGCGTCCAATGCCTATTCCTCCACCCCGGCGCCCTCGACCCTCACCGGCAAGGACATCGGCATCGACGTGCCCTCCGCCATTGCCAACTTCACCGGCAAGACGACCATCGCCATCGTCAATGCCCAGGGGGTGGTGCAGAAGACCGTGGCCATCGACTTCTCGGCCAAGACGCTCAGCGTCAACGGCGGGGCGGCGACCAGCTTCGGAACCGCCTCGACCTTCATCTCCAGCCTGAACACGGCCCTGGCCCCCGCGGGGGGTGCCAGCGTGTCGGGCAACAGCCTGTCCCTCACCGCCGCCGGCGGCAACGGCGTGGTCGTGGCCGACGATCCCACCACGCCGAGCCAGCTGGGCGGCAAGGGCTTTTCCCAGTATTTCGGCCTCAATGACGTGGTGACCTCGAAGGGGGCCAGCGACTATGCCACCGGCCTGACCGCGGGCAGCACCTCGGGCTTCACCTCGGGGACCATGAAGTTCCGGCTCGCCACCGCCGACGGGACGGATGTGGCCGATGTGTCGGTGACGCCCACCAGCGGCCAGACCATCGGCCAGCTGGTGACCCAGCTGAACGCCACGACCGGAGGGCTGGGCGCCTATGGCAGCTTCACCCTGGACAGCAATGGCGGCATCGCCTTCACGGCGCGCAGCGGATCGAACCTGAACCTCGGCGTGGTGTCCGACACCACCAGCTGGAACGGGAGCGGCCCGAGCTTCACCCAGCTGTTCGGCATCGACCCGACGACGCGCAGCTACCGCACCGGCAACCTGACCGTGAACCCGGCCATCGTCCAGCAGCCGGGCCTGCTGCCGAATGCGAAGCTGAACCTGACGGCGGCAGCGGGCAGCGTCGCCCTGTCTCCCGGCGATACCCGGGGGGCGGACGCCCTGGGTCAGGTGGGCACCACCATCCGCACCTTCCAGGCCGCCGGTCTCGCCCCCGCCTCGACGGTGACCCTGTCCAACTATTCCGCCGCCCTGTCGGCAAGGATCGGGGCGGCCGCGTCCAATGCGTCCACCACGGCGACCAATGCCACTGCCGCGGCCACCGAGGCGCAGAGCCGTCGCTCCGGCGTGGAAGGCGTGAACCTCGACCAGGAACTCGTCAGTCTCACAACCTACCAGCAGGCGTACAACGCCTCGGCCCGCCTGTTAACGGCTGCCAAGGACATGTACGATACCCTGCTGGCCATGGTGCAATAGGTGCCCGAATGACCCGTGTTTCCACAGCCGGCCTGTTTGCCACGTCCGTCGCGGCGATCAACACCGCCCAGGACCGCCTGAACACCGCCGCCCAGCAGGCCAATTCCGGCAAGCTGGCGTCCGACCTTTCGGGCTATGCCTCCAGCGACGAGCAGATCACCGCCGCCAAGACCCTGCAGTCCCGGATCCAGAGCTATCTGGACAACAACAAGATCCTGTCCAGCAAGCTCGACCTGCAGGACCAGACCCTGCAGTCGGTGGCCGACAGCGCGAGCACGGCCAAGACCGCCATCACCCAGGCCCTGGCCGCCGGCGACGGCACCTCCCTGATCACCCAGCTGCAGGGGGCGCTGTCCGACGCCGTCACCGCCCTGAACACCCAGTTCAACGGACAGTACGTGTTCGCCGGGTCCCAGACCTCGACGCCGCCGGTGTCCATCACCCAGCTCAGCGACCTCAACACGCCGACGGCCCTCGCCAATATCGGCAGCGTCTTCACCAATGACCAGCTGGCCCCCGTCAGCCGGATCGAGGACAATGCCGTGGTCACCACCGGCCAGCTGGCGAGCACGGTGGGAACGCCGCTGTTCTCGGCCCTGCAGCAGATCGCGGCCTTCAATGCCGGCCCCAACGGTCCGATCAACGGCACCCTGACGGCGGCGCAGACCACCTTCCTGACCGGCGTGATCTCGAGCTTCTCGACGGCGGAGACCCAGTCCACCGCGGCGGTCGTCCAGAACGGCGCGGTCCAGCAGCAGCTGACCAGCGTCACCACCAACCTGACCAATCAGAGCGACACCCTGACCCAGTCCCTCGGCAATCTCACGGACGTGGACGTCGCCAAGGCCGCCAGCGACCTGCAGATGGCCCAGTTCGCCATGCAGGCCTCGGCCAAGGTGTTCAGCGCCCTGACCGACACCAACCTGCTGACCCTGCTGCCCAACACCTTCAACTGACCGCAGGCCTGGCCCAGAGAACACAGACCCCAGACGACAAAGACCCCGGAGTCGCCGAGACTCCGGGGTCTTTCAATTCCTGCCGCGAACCGGTCGGACGGGGCGCGGCCGGTACCGGCGCGACCCCGCAGGGACCGGGATCAGCCCTGGCGGGCCTTGAAGCGCGGGTCGGTCTTGTTGATCACATAGACACGGCCCTTGCGGCGCACGACCTTGCAGTCCCGGTGGCGGGACTTCAGCGACTTCAGGGAGCTGCGGACCTTCATGGGACTATCCGGATCAATCGTGGCCTGAAACAATACCACGCCACACGGACGGGGCCGCGGGCGTGACGAGGGGCGGTGTATAGGGGCCTTGTCCGGGGGAGTCAACGGCGAAGCGCGCCCTGCCATGGCCACAGATGACCCTCACACAGGGATTCCGCGTTGAACAGGCCCGTCGAAACCCCGTATGGCTGTGCCCATGAACCGTCGCGTCTTCCTTCTGTCCACGGCCGGGCTGGCGACCGCCCCCGCCACCCTGCCGCAGGACCCGCCGGCCGGTGAGGCCCCGCCGCCGCCGCCGATGCCGGATCTGGCGGACTGGCTGGCCGCGATCCGCCCGAAGGCCCTCGCCGCGGGGGTGCGGCCGGAGACCATCGACGGTGCCTTTGCCGGGCTCACCGTGGACGTCACCGTCCAGCGCCGGGACTCCAACCAGCCGGAATTCTCCAAGCCCATCGGCGACTACATGGCCGCGGTGCTGACACCGGGCACCATCTCCGTCGGCCAGTCCAAGCGGATCGGGCTGGCCTCCATCCTCGATCCGATCGTGAAGTCGAGCGGCGTGCCGGCGGAGATCCTGCTGGCGGTCTGGGGGGTGGAATCCGCCTTCGGGCGGGTGACGGGCGACCAGGACGTGATCCGGTCCCTGGCCACCATCGGCGTCATCGGCCGCCGCCCGAAGCTGGCGGAGCAGGAGATGATCGCCGCCCTGCAGATCCTCGACCGGGGTCTGGCCACCCGCGCGCAGCTGAAGGGCTCCTGGGCCGGGGCCATGGGCCAGACCCAGTTCCTGCCGTCCGACTATCTGACCTATGGCGCGGACGGGGATGGGGACGGCCGGATCGACATCTGGGGGTCCAGCGCCGATGCCCTCGCCTCCACCGCGCGCTTCCTGCAGGTGAAGGCCCACTGGCACGCCGACCAGAGCTGGGCGCTGGAGGCCGTGCTGCCCAGCGGCTTCGACTACACCCTCTGCGACAACGAGGCGCACACCCCCCTGGAATGGGCCGAGATGGGGGTGGGCCTGATGGAGGGCGTCGGCACCCGCGAGGCCGATGCCGAGGCGGAAGCGGTGCTGATGCTGCCGGCGGGCTGGCGCGGACCGGCCTTCCTGGGCTTTCCCAACCACATGGCGATCCGGGCCTACAACAACTCCACTGCCTATGCCCTGTCCGTGGGGCTGCTGGCGGACCAGATCGCCGGACGGCCGCCGCTGGTCGCCCGCTGGCCGAAGGACCCGCCCCTGGCGCTCGCCGACCGGATCGCGGCGCAGCAGGCCCTGCGGGCCCTGGGCTATGATCCCGGGACGGCGGACGGGGTGCTGGGGCTGCGGACCCGCAAGGCGGCCAAGCTGTGGCAGGCGGCCAAGGGCCTGCCCGCCGACGGCTATCTGAACCTGGAGCTGATCCAGCTGCTCAAGGTCGAAGCCGGGCTTTCCGCCGCCGCGCCTCCAGCAGCCGCACCGCCCGCAGGCGTCGCCTGATCTGATGGATGGCCCCGCCCCGGGGAAGGGGCGGCTCCACCAGCCGCGGGGTTTCGCCGAGGCCCACCTGCGCCTGGTCCATCTCGTCCGGATCCAGCTGCGCCTCCGGCAGGGTCCCGGCCCGCCGCAGGGCCGGGTTCAGGAAGATGAAGCCCAGCATGGCCGCCAGCACCAGGGTGTTGATGGCGAACGGGGCCCAGTGGACATGGTCATAGAGCCAGACCCCCAGGATCGGCGTGATGATGACGCAGGAGCCGTTCACCGCCGTGACCGCCCCCGCGACGCCCCCCTGCTCCCCCTCGGGCGCGGACAGGGACGCGCCTGCGGTGAAGCCCGGTCGGGCAAAGCCGAAGCCGATGCTGGTCAGGGCATAGGCGGTGACCACCGTGCCGTAGCTGGGGGCAAAGGTCGTGAACAGATTGCCCAGCGCCGCCAGCCCCGCCCCCCAGACCAGCAGGTCCTTGGGCTTCATGTGGAAGATGCGGATCAATCCCCACTGGGCCATCAGCCCGGCCACGGCCCCGCCCATCATGGCCACCTGGATGAAGCCCTGGGCCTGGACCGGTGCCAGGTGCACCTTGTCGATCACCAGGAAGCCCAGGGTATAGCCGTTCACCGCCTGGGCCGACCCCACCAGAAAGCCGTAGATGAGGAAGGGCGCGACCCGCGGGTCGACCCACAGGCCGAAGTCCAGCAGCTTTCCCTTGCCCCGGCTGGCCGCCTGGAACTGGGTCTGGGCCGGGATTTCCGACGGCGGCAGGAGGCGCAGGACGACGATCAGGCACACCAGGGCTGCCATGGCGAAGGCGAACATGGGCCCGGAGAACGAGACCCCCGGCAGCACGAAATAGGGGGCGATGGCCGGGCCCAGCACCGTGCCGACGCCGAAGGCTCCGGCGAGGGTCGCCAGGGCATCGGTGCGCTCCTCCATCGAGGTCCGGTCCGCCACATAGGCCTGGCCGGCGGGGTTGGAGGCCGATCCGATCAGGCCGAACAGGGCCCGCATCCCGGCAAAGCCGACAAACACCACCGCCGGGCCGATCAGATGCTTCAGCCCCGCCAGCACCACCATGGCGCAGCCGGTCATGGACAGGACGAACCCGCCCAGCCCCAGCGCGATCAGCGGCTTGCGCCCCCGCCGGTCCGACGCCCGGGCCCAGACCGGGGCCGACAGGGTCCACAGCAGGGCCGACAGGGAGAAGATGCCGGCGACCAGGGGATCCGGAATATGGATCTCCCGGCCGATCGCGGGCAGGACGGACTGCAGGCCGGAATTGCCCGCGGCCACGGCCATCATCACGGCAAAGACGATGGCGAAGTCCCGTCGGCGACTGTGGGGCGAGGCAACAGGGTGAGGCCGTCTGCGGGCAACCGTCATGATGGAATGCTGCTCTTCCGGAGGGGTCGGAGTCTTCGGGCTCCCGTTCGTGCCGTCGCACAATAGACGCGCCCGCGGGGCCCGCAATGGGGTGGAGGGTGCCAGACCCCCGGCAAGGACGGGTGTTTTCCGGCAAAATTCGTGCGCCAGCGTCCAGAAGTGGGCCCTGGAAGCTTGAGCCTGCGGACGCGGTCAGTATTATCCGGCCGAAATCGACACGTGCCGCCCGGTCCTCGACACAGGGGCGGCGACCGCAGCAGGAGACCCGCCTTGGCCGATCATTCCCATTCCGACTATGACCGCGGCCACATGGACATCCAGGAGCAGGCCGCCACCTATGCGGCCGTCTACGGCATGATCAAGTGGTGCTCCCTCGCCCTGGCGGCCAGCCTGACCTGGGCAGTCATGTGGTTCTGCACCCCCGCCGGCCCTTTCGCCGGTCTGGTGGTCGGTGCGATCATCACCGTGCTCGGCATCGTCTTCCTGCGCAGCAAGCCGGACGGCGCGCACTAGCCTGCCCCCACGACCCCGGTTGCCGCGGGGGAAGCTCGGTCGACGGTCGTTCATTACTGGACAGACCGAGCAAACTCTTCCTAATTGTGGGCTTCTGGAGCTCAATTAGGGGCATGCATGGCCGTCAAGATCGCAATCACGAGGGAAACGCACCCGGGTGAGACCCGCGTTGCGGCCACGCCGGAAAGCGTGAAGAAGCTCATCGCGCTGGGCGCAGAGGTGACGGTGGAAGCCGGGGCCGGCACCGGGGCTGCGGTGAACGACGCGGACTACGAGGCCGCCGGTGCCACCCTTGCGCCCAACGCCGCCGCGGCGGTGGCGTCGGCCCAGATCGTGTTCAAGGTCCGCGCGCCCGCCGAGGCCGAGATCGCCGCCATGGCCCCCGGCACCCTGTTCGCCGGATTGATCAATCCCTACCAGTCCAGGCCCCTGCTGGACGCCCTGGCCGCCCGCGGCGTGACCGCCGTGGCAATGGAGCTGATCCCCCGCATCACCCGCGCCCAGTCCATGGACGCCCTGTCCTCCCAGGCCAATCTCGCCGGCTACCGCGCCGTGATCGAGGGGGCGGAGGCCTATGGCCGCGCCCTGCCGATGATGATGACCGCTGCCGGCACCGTCGCCGCGGCCAAGGTGTTCGTCATGGGCGTGGGCGTTGCCGGCCTGCAGGCCATCGCCACGGCGCGGCGCCTCGGCGCGGTGGTCACCGCCACGGACGTGCGCCCGGCCACCAAGGAGCAGGTGGAGAGCCTGGGCGCCAAGTTCCTCGCCGTCGAGGACGAGGAGTTCAAGAACGCCCAGACGGCCGGCGGCTACGCCAAGGAGATGTCGGCGGAGTACCAGGCCAAGCAGGCCGCCCTCACCGCCGAGCACATCAAGAAGCAGGACATTGTCATCACCACCGCCCTGATCCCCGGCCGGGCCGCGCCCCGGCTGGTGACGGCGGCGCACGTGGCCTCCATGCGGTCCGGCTCGGTGCTGGTCGACCTCGCCGTGGAGCAGGGCGGCAATGTGGAGGGTTCGAAGCCCGGCGAGGTCGTGGAGACCGGCGGCGTGAAGATCGTCGGCTATCCCAACCTGGCCGGACGGATCGCGGCGGACGCCTCGGCGCTGTATGCCCGCAACCTGGTGAACTTCACGGCCCTCCTCATCGACAAGGACAAGGCGCTGGCCCCGGACTTCGAGGACGAGATCCTCAAGGCTGCCGTCGTCACCCGCGACGGGGCCATCGTGCATCCGGCCCTGAAGGGCTGATCCTCCACAACCTCCAAGGGACGAAGAGCCGCCACATGGAAGCCGTAGACCCCACCGTATTCCGCCTCGCCATCTTCGTGCTGGCCATCTTCGTGGGCTATTACGTGGTGTGGAGCGTGACCCCCGCCCTGCACACCCCGCTGATGGCCGTGACCAATGCCATTTCCTCGGTGATCATCGTCGGTGCCCTGCTCGCCGCCGCCGCCCATCCCCCCACCGGGGACGAGACCACCGGGGCCGGCGTGCTGATCTCCAAGGGCGCAGGCGCCATCGCCGCAGGCCTTGCCGCCGTGAACATCTTCGGCGGCTTCCTCGTCACCCAGCGGATGCTGGCCATGTACAAGAAGAAGGAGCGGGCGAAGTAGCGGTCCCGCACCGATCCTGCGCCAGAGCCTCACGATCCAGATCCTTCCGGAGGGCGACCGCCCATGAACGCCAATATCGCCGCCATCCTCTACCTCGCCTCGGGTGTGCTGTTCATCCTCGCCCTGCGCGGGCTGTCGAGCCCCGAGACCAGCCGTCGCGGCAACACCATGGGCATGATCGGCATGGCCATCGCCGTGGGCACGGTGCTGACCACCCTGTTCAGCGAAGGCGTGCTTGACGGCATCACCCTCGCCCTCATCGCCGGCGGCGTGGCCATCGGCGGCGGCGTGGGCGCGGTGATCGCCCGGCGGGTGGCCATGACCGCCATGCCCCAGCTGGTGGCGGCCTTCCACAGCCTGGTGGGCCTCGCCGCCTGCCTGGTGGCCGTGGCCGCCATCTACACCCCCGCCGCCTACGGCATTGCCGAGGGGGACGGGGTGAAGCTGGAAAGCCTGATCGAGCTCAGCGTCGGCGTGGCCATCGGGGCCATCACCTTCACCGGCTCCCTGATCGCCTTCGCCAAGCTGAACGGCAACATGAGCGGCGCGCCCATCCTGCTGCCGGCCCGGCACCTGCTGAACCTGGCGCTGGCCATGGGCATCGTGGTGCTGATCTTCGTGCTGGCCCTGTCCGGCGGCACGGCGCTCTGGGCCTTCTGGGGCATCTTCGCGCTCGCCCTGGTGATCGGCATCACCCTGATCATCCCCATCGGCGGGGCGGACATGCCGGTGGTGGTGTCCATGCTGAACAGCTATTCCGGCTGGGCGGCGGCGGCCATGGGCTTCACGCTCGGCAACATCACCCTGATCATCACCGGGGCGCTGGTGGGCTCCTCCGGCGCGATCCTGTCCTACATCATGTGCAAGGCCATGAACCGGGGCTTCGTCTCCGTCATCCTGGGCGGCTTCGGGGCCGAGGATGCGGCCGCCGGTGGCGAAGGGGTGAAGGAGACCCGGCCGGTGAAGCAGGGCTCCGCCGACGACGCCGCCTTCATCATGAAGAACGCCTCCAAGGTGATCATCGTCCCCGGCTACGGCATGGCCGTCTCCCAGGCCCAGCATGCCCTGCGGGAAATGGCCGACCGGCTCAAGGCCGAAGGCGTGGAGGTGAAATACGCCATCCACCCCGTCGCCGGCCGCATGCCCGGCCACATGAACGTGCTGCTGGCCGAGGCCAATGTCCCCTATGACGAGGTGTTCGAGCTGGAGGACATCAATTCGGAGTTCTCCACCGCCGACGTGGCCTTCGTGATCGGAGCCAATGACGTGACCAATCCCGCGGCCAAGACCGATCCCAAGTCCGCCATCTACGGCATGCCGATCCTCGACGTGGAGAAGGCCCGCACCGTCCTCTTCGTGAAGCGGGGCATGAGCTCAGGCTATGCCGGGGTGGAGAACGAGCTGTTCTTCCGCGACAACACCATGATGCTTTTCGCCGACGCCAAGAAGATGGTCGAGGGTATCGTCAAGGCTCTGTGACGCCGGATGACAGCGACCTGCGATAGCGGCGGAAACACCTGCCCGATCCGCGCGCAGGTCCATTGAGTTTTCCGCCGCACCACGTCACCTTCCCCGCGCAGGGGGACTCGCATGACCGAACCGGCACTGAAACTGGAGAACATCTCCAAGTCCTACGGCGCCATGACCGCGGTCCGCGACCTCAGCTTCGAGGCACCCCGCGGGCGGATCTTCGGCTTCCTGGGCCCCAACGGGGCGGGCAAGACCTCGACCCTGCGCATGGTGCTGGGGCTCGTCGCCCCCACCTCGGGCCGGATTTCGGTGCTGGGTGCCTCGGACGGCCGCCGGGTGCGGGACCGGATCGGCTTCCTGCCGGAGGAGCGGGGCCTCTATCGCCGGATGACCCCCGCCCAGGCCTTCGACTTCTTCGGCGCCCTCAAGGGCCTCGACAGCCGCACCGCGCGACGCCGGGGGGAGGCCCTGCTGGTGGACCAGGGCCTGGGCCACGCCATGCACAAGCCGGTCAAGTCCCTGTCCAAGGGCATGGCCCAGAAGGTGGCCCTGATCTCCGCCCTGGTGCACGAGCCGGAACTGGTGATCCTCGACGAACCCTTTTCCGGCCTTGACCCAGTGAACCAGCAGTCCCTGGAGCGGCTGATCCGCGGCCTCGCCGACCGGGGGGCCACCGTGGTCTTCTCCACCCATGTCATGGCCCATGCGGAGCGCCTGTGCGACAAGGTCGTGCTGATGGCCCGGGGCCGGAAGGTGTTCGACGGACCCGTGGCCGCCGCCCGGGCCGCCGTGCCCCAGCGGCTGATCCTGGTGGGCCAGATCGATCCGGAGCGGGTGAGGGCCCTGCCCGGGGTGACCGGCGTGGCGCAGGAACTGTCCGCGGACGGTCCGAGCCTTGTGGTCGATCTCGCAGCGGGGGCTTCCACCAACGCCGCCCTGAAGGAGGCCTTCGTCCAGGGGCTGGAGATCACCCGGTTCGAGGCGCGGGAGCCGACCCTGCACGACGCCTTCATCGTCCTGACCCGGGACGCACCGGAGACCCAGGCATGAGACGGGCGCTGATCATCGCACAGCGGGAGTATCTCTCCTTCCTGCGCACCCCGGGCTTCTGGATCTCCCTGCTGGTCATGCCCCTGGTGGGCATGGTCACGGGCCTCGCGCCCCAGATGATCGCCCGGACCGAGCCGCCCCCCACGGTGGCCATCCTCGACCTGACCGGTCTGGGAGCGGACGGACCCGGCCCGTGGCTGGTGCGGGCCCTGGCAAGGCCCGCGTCCGCGGATGCCGAACGCCCCTCCGACGGCCCCGGCCGCCGCTCTGCCCGGGACGTCCGGCGCAGCATCACCGTCGTGACCGCGCCCCCGGCCTTCGCCGCGGCCCGCACCCCGGCGGAGGCGGGACAGGCGATCCGCGCTTATATGGCCGCCAGACCGCTGCTGCCGGACGGACGACCCCTGTCCGGTGCCTTGGTCATCCACGGGGATCGGGACCAGCTGCACCTGGACCTGTGGACCCCGAGACCGCAGGTGGCCGGCTGGTCCGATGCCCTCGCCGCCCCCCTGGACGACTGGGCGCGGCGGGCGCGCCTGGCCGCCGCCGGGGTACCCCCCGGGGTAGCCGACACCCTCGACCGGCACCTGGCCGATGTCCGGAACTTCTCTCCCCAGGCGGCTGCCGGGCGGGTCTCGTTCGCGGACAAGGCCCCGGTGCTGGTGGCCGTGGGCCTGTCCTTCCTGCTCTGGGCCCTGGTCCTCACCGGGGCCGGCATCCTGCTGAACACGGTGATCGAGGAGAAGTCCAACCGGGTGATCGAGGTGCTGCTGTCATCGGCCTCGGTCACCGAGATCCTCGGCGGCAAGATCCTGGGCGGGGCGCTGTTGTCCCTGACCACCATGAGCTTCTGGGGGGCCATCGGCTTCTGGCTGATCCACCGCTCCGCCCCGGACATGCTGGGGGTGGTGGGGGCGGCCCTGACCGGCCACGGGCTGGTCCTGTGGTTCGGGGCCTTCTTCATCGTCGGCTATCTGATGTACGCGTCGATCTTCGCCGCCATCGGCTCCTATTGCGAGACCCCGCGGGAGGCCCAGACCCTGCTGGGGCCGGTGATGGTGCTGCTGACCGTGCCCATCGTCTTCCTGGGTGCCACCATCAGCGCCCCGGACGCCCCCCTGCTGAAGATCCTGGTCTGGGTGCCGTTCTTCACCCCTTTCCTGATGACCACCCGGGTCGCCGCCGGGGCCCCGGTGCTGGAACTGGTCGCGGCCCTCGCCGAGATGATGCTGATGGCGGCCTTCGTGGTCTGGCTGTCCGGGCGGGCCTTCCGCTCCGGTGCGCTGGCGACGGAGAAGCTCGATCCCCGCCGGTTCCTCGCCGCCCTGTTCCGCCGGGAGAGCTGAGGCGCGACCGGCACGGCGGTTCGCCCAACAGAAAAAGGGCCCCCGAACGGGAGCCCTGATCCGTGCAGCCTTGTGAGCGCGAAGCCTACTTGGTGCGCTTCGGCGCGGCGACGATGCCGCCTTCGCGCTGGGCGCGCTTGCGGGCCAGCTTGCGGGCGCGGCGAACGGCCTCGGCCTTCTGGCGCGCGCGCTTTTCCGACGGCTTTTCGTAGTGGACGTGCCGCTTCATCTCGCGGAACGTACCCTCGCGCTGCATCTTCTTCTTCAGCGCCTTGAGGGCCTGGTCGACATTATTGTCGCGCACAAAAATCTGAACGATGACTAGGCCCTCCTCTGGACCCCCGTCCGCGCCACGATCCGTAGCCGCGCGTTCGGTTCTGGAAAAAGCATCCTACGCCCGGAAAGGAACTCTCCGTGCCTTGTGGGAGGGGGAAATAGCAGAGGCAAACGCGGCTGTCCACGCAGGAGTCGCACGCGGGGCGGCGACCGGCCCATTTTCGGCGACCCACAGGTCCGGAATCCGCGGCCGGTGACGGGTGCGGATGGCGCCGCGACCCGTCATGCCCTATCTTCGGACCATGAGCTATCCGGACAATCACGACATGCCCCCCCGGGATTGGGCGGACGAGACCGAGGCCCGCCTGCTGGACGCCGCCGTCGCCCTGGTGGCGGAGCATGGCCGCTGGGATGACCGGCTGGTAGCGAGGGCCGCGGCGGAGGTGGGCCTGTCCCCCGCGGCGTGCGAGCTGCTGCTGCCCCATGGGCCCCGGGACCTGGCCGCCCTGCTCGCCCGGCGGCATGATGCCCTGACCATGGCGCAGCTGGCCGAGATCGACCCCGCGGCCCTTCGCATCCGTGACCGGATCGCCACCGCCGTGCGGACCCGGATCGCCGTGGCCCTGGAGGACGAGGCGGCGGTGCGGCGGTCCCTGGGCTTCCTGGCCCTGCCCGCCAACGCCCCCCTGGCCGGACGGCTGATGTGGGCGGCGGCGGACCAGCTTTGGCGCTGGGCCGGGGATACGGCCACCGACTTCAACCACTATTCCAAGCGGGCGATCCTCTCCACGGTGCTGGCCTCGACGCTCGCCGTGCGGCTGGCCCGGGGCGAGGCGGCCGCCGAGACCCATCTGGCCGCGCGGATCGAGGGGGTCATGGCCTTCGAGAAGGCCAAGGCCGGGATGAAGCTGGATCCGGAGGGGGCCGCGCGGACCGTCGCCGGGGTCCTGTCCCGGCTGCGCTACGGGCGTCCGGTCAGTCCGGAAGCGCCCCCGTCAGCCGGTTGACATGCCCCATCTTGCGGCCCGGCCGGGCCCCTGACTTGCCGTACAGCCACAGGCGCGCGGCCGGGTCGGCGGCATAGGCGGCCCAGGCGTCGGCCTCGTCTCCCAGGAGGTTGATCATCTCCGCCCGGGCAAAGGGCCGGGTCGGGCCCAGCGGCCAGCCGGCCACGGCGCGGATGTGCTGCTCGAACTGGTCGACCTCGCAGGCATCCAGGGTCCAGTGGCCGGTATTGTGCACCCGGGGCGCGATCTCGTTCACCAGCAGGCGGCCGTCGGCCATCTCGAACAGCTCCACCCCCATGACCCCCACATAGTCGAGGCCGGTGAGCAGCCGGTCGGCGATCTGCCGGGCTGCGGCGGCGGTGGTCTCGCGGACCGCGGCCGGGGCGACGGTGCGGCGCAGCACGCCGTGCTCGTGGGTGTTCTCCGCCAGGGGATAGGCGGCGATCTCTCCGCTCCAGCTCCGCGCGGCGATGACCGACAGCTCGCGGACAAACTCCACCCGCCCCTCGAGGATGGCGGGCGCGGCCCCGACGGCGGCGAAGGCGGCCTCGGCCTCCTGCGGCGCGCGAATCCAGGCCTGGCCCTTGCCGTCATAGCCCTCCCGCCGGGTCTTCAGCAGGGCGGGCGCGCCGATCCGCTCGAGGGCTTCGGCCAGGTCCTCCGCCCGGTCGATGGCGACGAAGGGGGCGCAGTCGACGCCGACGGAGCGGAAGAAGGTCTTCTCCGCGATCCGGTCCTGGGCGGTAGCTAATGCCAACGGGCCCGGCGCCATGCGCACCCCCGCCGCCAGCAGCCGGTCCACCACCCGGGCCGGGACATTCTCGAACTCCACCGTGGCCACCTGACAGCGGGCGGCGAACTCCGCCAGGGCCACGGGATCGTCATAGGCGGCCACCAGGCTGGAGGCCGCCACCCGGCTGGCGGGGGCCCCCTCCTCCGGGGTCAGGATGCAGGTGTCGAAGCCCAGGCGCGCGGCGGCGAGCGCCAGCATGCGGCCCAGCTGCCCGCCGCCGAGAATGCCGATGGTCGAGGTCGGCGGCAGGGGGGCAAGGCCTGCGCCAGAGGTCGCGTCAGCCGGGCGGGTCAATCTTCCACGGTCTCCAGCACCTGGGCGGTCTGGTCGGCGCGCCAGGCGGCGAGCCGGGCGGCCAGGGCCGGGTCCGACAGGGCCAGGATCTGGGCCGCCAGCAGACCGGCATTCTTGGCCCCCGCCTTGCCGATGGCCAGCGTCCCCACCGGCACGCCGCCGGGCATCTGGACGATGGACAAAAGGGAATCGAGACCGCTCAGGGCCTTGGACTCCACCGGCACGCCCAGCACCGGCAGGTCCGTCATGGATGCCGTCATGCCGGGGAGGTGGGCCGCCCCTCCGGCCCCGGCGATGATCACCTTGTAGCCGGTGGCCTTCGCCGAGGTGGCGAAGTCGAACAGCCGCTGCGGCGTGCGATGGGCGGAGACCACCTTGTCCGCATGGGCGACGCCCAGGGCATCGAGCACCTCGGCGGCGGCCTGAAGGGTCGGCCAGTCGGAGCGGCTGCCCATGATGATGGCGACGGGAGGGGTTTCGGCCGAGACGGCCATTGACTTCGCCAATTCGCAGCTTCCCAATTGCACCCGCCCGCGGGTGGGAAAGCGCACAAGTATAGGGACGCTGCGCCGCCCCGCAATGGAATAGGTTCCCGACCCTTGAACAGGACGTCCGATCCGACCCCCGAACCGGTGCCGAGCCCGCCGGAAAGCCCGGACGCGGAGATCGCGCGCCTGCGGGCGGAGGTGACCCGGCTGGAGCAGCAGGTGGCGGCGCTGGAGATCCTGGCGGACCGGGACCCCCTGACCACCATCTACAACCGCCGCGCCTTCCTGCGGGAACTGCACCGGGTGGTGGGCTTCTGCGAACGCTACCAGTCCACCGCGGCGGTGGTGTTCTTCGACATGGACGCGTTCAAGGACATCAACGACACCTTTGGCCATGCCGCCGGGGACGCCGCCCTGCAGGCCGTGGCCGCCACCCTCGCCGGCCAGGTGCGGGAGTCCGACGTGGTCGGCCGCCTGGGGGGCGACGAGTTCGCCGTGATCCTGGTCCAGGTGGACCGGGCCGCGGCGCTGTCCAAGGCCAGCCGCCTGAAGCAGCAGATCGAGGCCTCGCCCGCGATCCATGACGGCCGGGCCGTGCCCCTGCGGGTGTCCTACGGCCTGCGGATGTTCGAGCCGGGGGTGACGCCCGCCGACCTCCTGGCCGGAGCGGATGCGGCCATGTACCTGAACAAGCCGCCGAGCCGCTGACCCGTCAGGCGATGATGTCGGAGATCAGCTGGTTCTCCAGCAGCACGATCTGGTCCCGCAGGGCCAGCTTGCGCTTCTTCATGCGGGCGATGAGGATCATGTCGGGGCTGTGCTGCTCGGTCAGGGCGGTGACGGCGGCCCCGAGGTCCAGGTGCTCCTGACGCAGTTCCGCGAGGCGGGCCTTGGCCAGCCGGGTCGCCTCGTCGTCGCCCTCGTCATGATCGTTCATGCCACCCGTCTCCCCCCGTCCGCTGACGATCCCAGGCGGCGGTTCCCGGTCTTCCACAGTCCAGATTCGCGGGGGCGTCGTAAACAGGTTCTGAACAGCGGAGCGGTTATTTCCGTTTCACGGCAGCGTGATCTGACAAGGACCCGTTCGGGGTGTTCACTCGTCAGGTTGATCCTCAAGGAGGCGCCCCATGGCGTTGGACTCGCACATCCGTGAACTTGATTCCCGGCATCAGACTCTCGAACGGGCTATCCGGGAGGAAAGCCTGCGTCCCGTGGCCGATTCGGTCCGGTTGAAGGAACTGAAGCGACAGAAGCTCAAGCTCAAGGATGAGATCGAGGGCCTTCGAAAGCCGCCCAGTCACTGATTTCCAACCAGTCACTGATTCCCAAAGCCGTCTGATCCCTCCGAAACGACCCCCCGGCGGCGGATGACCTCCGCCCCCCGGGGGAGTCGGCCCGGACGGGCCTCAGTCCTCGTCGTCGCCGTACAGGTCGGGGTCCGCCGCGTCCTCGACCGGGGCCGCCTCGGCCACGGTGCCGATGGGGGCGAGGGTCGGCCCGTCGGTGACGATGCCCTTGCGCGCGTCGTCCTTGGCCTTCTTGTCGGCGGCCTTGCGGACGATGTCGTCCAGCTCGAGCTGGCTGATCAGCCCCAGGGTCACGGGATCCACCGGCTTGATGTTGGTGGCGTTCCAGTGGCTGCGGCTGCGGACCTGCTCGATGGTCGCCTTGGTGGTGCCCAGGATCTTGGAGATCTGGCCGTCGGTGATCTCCGGATGGTTGCGCAGGAACCAGGCAATGGCGTCCGGCCGGTCCTGGCGACGGGAGACGGGGGTGTATTTCGGCCCCTTGCGCACGGGCTTCAGAAGCTCGGCGTGCCGGCTCTTCTGCACCTTCATCATGTAGCCGGCATCGGCCTGGGCCTTGTCCAGCTCTTCCCGGTTCAGCTGGCCATTGGCGATGGGGTCCGCGCCGCGGATGTCCCGGGCGACCTCGCCATCGGCAATGCCGTTCACTTCCAGGGGATGCAGGCCGCAGAAGTCGGCGATCTGCTCGAAGGTCAGGGACGTGTTCTCGACGAGCCAGACGGCGGTCGCCTTCGGCATCAGGATGTCAGTCATAATCCCTCATCTCTTCGTCAGCATGTGGACGGCTTGCCCGGCGGGAGAAACCCCGGGCCGGAGCCTTCCGGCCAGAAACAGCGGCGCCCGGCCTTTCGGCCGGGCGGTGTGGGACGTGTCATAACCCATTTTGTGATGGAACGGAAACGGGTTTTCCCGGGGAGAAGCGCCGCAGGGGAGACAGTCGACGAACCGCGCCCCGGTCGTCTATGGTCCGGGACTGTCCGCGTCCCGGGAGTTGTGAACCATGAAACTGTCGTTCGTCGCCGTATCTGCCCTCAGCCTGCTGATGGCTGCGGGCCTCTCCCCGATGCTGAGCGCCGCCGCCGACACCCGGGCCGAGGCCCAGGCCCTGCCGGCCACCCCGGTGGACCCGGCGCGGCTGTCCGCCCATGTGAAGGTGCTGTCCGGCGACGACTACGAGGGGCGCGGCCCCGCCACCCGGGCGGAGGTGAAGACCCTGGCCTACATCACCGGCCAGTTCCAGGCGCTGGGCCTGACGCCTGGGGGCGACCTGCGCCCGGACGGCCAGCGGGCCTGGACCCAGAACGCCCCCCTGCGGCGGTTCGAGGTCGCGGCCCCGCCGAAGATGGCCTTTTCCGACCAGGACGGGGCCCGGGTGCTGCGCCAGGGGGAGGAGGCCGTGGTCCACACCCTGCTGCCGGTGAAGCGGGTGGATATCTCAAAGGCCCCGCTGGTCTTCGTGGGCTACGGCATCAAGGCCCCCGAGCGGAACTGGGACGACTTCAAGGGCGTGGACCTGAAGGGCAAGGTGGCCGTCGTCCTGATCAATGACCCCGACTTCGAGACCCCGCCGGGCCACCCGACCACGGGCAGGTTCGACGGCAAGGCCATGACCTATTACGGCCGCTGGACCTACAAGTACGAGGAAGCCGCCCGCCAGGGGGCCGTGGGCATGCTGATCGTGCACGAGACCGCGCCGGCCTCCTACGGCTGGGCCACGGTGAAGAATTCCAACTCCGCCCCGCAGTTCGACGTGGTCCGACCGGCCCCGCGCAAGGCCCATCCCCTGCTGGAAGGCTGGATCCAGCGGGACCAGGCGGTGGACCTGTTCCGCCGCGCGGGCCTCGACTTCGAGGCGGAGAAGGCAAGGGCCCAGACCGCCGACTTCCGTCCGGTGACCCTGGGGGCGGAGCGGTTCAGCGCCCACTTCCCGGTGAAGGCCGGCACCATCGTCTCGCACAATGTGGTGGCCCTGCTGCCCGGCCGGGTCCATCCGGACGAGTACGTCTTCTATTCCGCCCACTGGGACCATCTGGGCATCGGCCTGCCGGACGCGAAGGGTGACCGCATCTACAACGGCGCGGTGGACAATGCCGGCGGCATCGCCTCCCTGCTGGAACTGGCCCGGGTCTTCGCCGCCCAGCCGCGGACGGAGCGGACCGTGGGCTTCATCGCCTTCACCGCCGAGGAAAAGGGCCTTTTGGGCTCGGAATACTACGCCTCCCACCCCCTCTATCCACTGGCGAAGACCGTGGCGGTCTTCAACCGGGACGGACTTGAGACCCATGGCCCGGCCAGGGACATCTCCACCTCCGGCAACGGGCATCTGAGCCTGCAGGACGACATCGCCGCCGCCGCCGCCGCCGAGGGCCGCCGCTTCACCCCGGATGCCGTGCCGGAAGCCGGGCATTTCTTCCGCTCCGACCACTTCCCCCTCGCCAAGCGCGGCGTGCCGGCCGTGTCGGTGAACGGCGGGACCGACCTCTATGTGGGGGGCGAGGCGGCCGGCCGGGCGGCGGAGCTCGACTATGTGGTCCACCGCTATCACCAGCCGGCCGACGAATGGCAGGCGGACTGGGACCTGCGGGGTCAGGCCATCGATGACGGGCTGATCCTCACCCTCGGCCGCGACCTGGCCAACAGCCGCCGCTGGCCCACCTGGCAGGAGGGGTCGGAGTTCAAGGCCGTGCGGGACGCCACCGCGTCGGAACGGAAATAGACCCCGGCCGGATCAGGGGCGCGTCGGCTCGGTCGGCGCGCTCGCATCCGCGGCCCAGGAGAAGCCCAGCACCGCGCCCTTGACCAGGGGCAGGATCAGAAGGGTCAGGATCACCAGGGCCGGCAGGGTCACCGCCAGCACCCGCTCCGCCGGCCAGCTGGTGATGAAGCCGAAGGCCAGCAGGGGGGCGACGATCAGGTGCCCCACGATCAGGATGGTGAAATAGGGCGGCGCGTCATCGGCGCGATAGGCCCCGTTCTCGTGGCCGCAGACATCGCAGGTGGGCCGCACCTTGAGATAGCCCTGGAACAGGTGGCCCTGACCACAATTGGGGCACTTGCGCTGCAGGCCGAGCTTCAGGCCTCTGAGAATCCGGTTTTCACCCGACATGATGTCCTTTCGTGCGGACCCCGCCGCTCGATTGACCGACAAGTAATCCCGTCTGCTGCATATTCCAAGCTCCCTCCCCGGTCAGACCGGAATGGGGCCGGCGATCCGGGGGATTCCGCTTGTGCGTCCCACGCCGGGGACTAGATTGTCGGCCGACCATGCCGACGCCTTCACTGGAGCTTCCTCGACATGCATGCCCTCGACCGGACCCGCGACGCCATCTTTGTGGAACGCCTCCACGCCAAGTCCCTGGTCCAGGGCCTGACCTGGATCACCACGGAGCACGAGGGCCGCTATCAGGTCCATGTGGGGGAGTTCATCGTCGAGATCGGCGAGGGCTCCGGCGATCCGGAGAATGCCGATCCGGAGATCCTGATCTGCCGTCCCGACGGCCGGGCCCTGGAGATCCTCACCCCCTCGATCCTGCCGGAATCCCGGGTGGAAGGGGTGGTTTCCCGCCGCCAGGCCTTCGGGGAGATCTACGAGGCCGCCCGGCGCATGGCGCTGGGGGTGGACAAGGTGCTGGAAGACCTGATCCTCAAACTGATGTAAGTCGCGCAGGCGGGACGGCCCTGTCCCCCGCGCGGATTTCAGGATGGAACGGAGCCCCGCCATGGCGCAGGTGATCGAAGCTCGGCTCGGCGACGACCCGCACAGGCTGACCGCGGCCCTCGAGGACGGTGGCCTGATCCTGCTGCGGGACACTCCCTTTCCGCTCCTTGAGGCGGAGCGGCCGCTGATCGACCCGGCGATCTTTTCCGGCGGTTCGAAGAATGTCAGCTATGCCCCCGACACCGGCCGCCTGGGCGGCACCGGGCTGGAAGGCGAGGCGCTGGAGCGGTGCCGCGCCATGCTCGCCCGCTATGCCGCCTTTGCCCGCACCCTGCTGCAGCAGGTGGCCCCGGACTATCTGGCCACGGCGGAGCAGCGGCGCACCAGCTTCCGGCCGGGCGAGGTCTCCGTCCGGGCCCTGAGCCCGCGCAAGGACGACCGGCTGCTGCATGTGGATGCCTTTCCCGCCAATCCCAACCAGGGTCGCCGCATCCTGCGGGTCTTCACCAACGTCAATCCGGAGGGACGGGCGCGGCACTGGCGCCTGGGCGACCAGTCCTTCGAGGCCTTCGCCCGGGACTTTGCCCCGCGGCTGAAATCCGGCCCCGATGCCCTCACTGCCTCGGTGCTGCAGGCCCTGAAGATCACCAAGGGCCGCCGGACCCCCTATGACGCGGCCATGCTGCAGCTGCACGACCTGGGCAAGCTGGACGCCGGGTTCCAGGCCGGCACGCCGCAGCAGGAGCTCGAGCTGCCGGCAGGGGCCAGCTGGATCGTCTATACGGACAGCGTGCTGCACGCCGCCATGGCCGGACAGCACGCCTTCGAGCAGACCTTCCTGCTGCCTCCATCCGGCATGGCGGCACCGGAAAAGGCCCCGATCCGGATCCTGGAGCGCCTGCTGGACCGCCCCCTGGCGTGAGCCCCCTGTAAATGCGAGTTACAGTTAACCATATGTAATCACGCCTCTTTGGGGAGGACGCTTGCGTCCGGCGGGACCCTGTGGTGCCGTCCGGCGGTCGCGTATCTGACAGGTTCGAGGTCGTTCATGTCCACCCCTCCGGAAATCATTGCGTTCGTGGCGGGATTTCCGATCCTTCTGGCCCATCTGGGCATCGGACTGCTGGCCTTCGTGGTCTGGGCCTTCGTCTACACCCTGTGCTCCCGCGGGCAGGAGATCAGCCAGATCCGCGACGGCAACCAGGGCTCCGCGGTGCTCTACGGGGTGACCCTGCTGGGCCTGGCCCTGCCCCTGGCCCGCGCCCTGACCTCGGCCAATGGCTGGCTCGACATGGCGGTGTGGAGCGGGGCCGCGGGCCTCGTCCAGCTGACGCTCTATGCCGTGACCGATCTCGTCCTGGCGGGTCTCAGCGGCCGGGTGCGCGACACCGGGGACGTGTCCGCCGCCGTGCTGCTGGGCGCGGCGCGGCTGGCGACGGCCTGGCTGTTCAGCGCCGCCCTCGCCCTCTGAGCCGGCCATGCGCCTGCCGCCGCCCATCGTGATCTTCCCCCTGGCCACGGCCCTTCTGGCGGTGGTGGCCCTGGCGCTCCGCAGCCATCACGATGCCCCGGCCGTGGCCCCGCTGCCGCCCAATGCCCAGGCCCTGGCGGACCTGACCCAGATCGACTTCCTGGCCCTGCGCACCCCGCCGAAGGACCGGCTGCGGCTGGTCCGCGGTGCCGCGGCCTCGGTCTCCGACCGGGGCGTGTGGATCACCGATGCGGCGGTGGTGGCCAAGTGCCATGCGCCGATGCTGATGGCGACCCCGCTCCGGGGCCTGCCCGCCCGGGTCGTCGGGCCGCCGGTGGAGGGCCTGGTGGTGCTGACGACCTCGGCCGGGGCCCCCGCCCTGCCCCTGGGCGAGCGCCGCCTGGACCGGTCGGAGCGCGCCTTCACCCTCGGCTTTCCCCGTCAGGCCCCGGGGGAACTGACGGCCAAGGCGCTCGGCCATGCCGCGGGTTCGGCCGGGTCGGACATCTATGCCGAGACGGGCCGCACCGACGGTCTGGGGGATGCCGTGGGCAGCGGCCTGATGTCCATCGCCGGGACCCCGGTGCTGGACGAGGCCGGACGTCTGGTGGGCGTGGCCGTGAAGGAGGCGTCCCGCCGGGGCATCGTCATCGCCCACCCGCTGGCCAGCGTGAAGCGGGCGCTGGCCGCGGCCCACGTCCGTCCGTCCCCGGGGGCGGAGGGGCGCCCGGTGACCGTGGACAATTACGGGATCGTGGCGGACACCCTGCGCCTGAACGGCACCGTGTCGGCGGTGGTCTGCACCGACAGGACGGACGGCGCGCTCAACGTTCTTCGTGAAATCGGTCGTTGATCAGCTGGACCAGGGTCTCCACCGCCGTCTCGGCGTCGGGCCCCTCGGCGGTGATCTCGATGACCGTGCCGATTCCGGCCGCCAGCATCATCAGGCCCATGATCGACTGGGCGTCCACGGTCTGACCGTCCCGGCTGACCTTGATCTCCGCGTCGAACTGGGCGGCGGTCTTGACGAACTTCGCCGAGGCGCGGGCATGCAGTCCGCGCTCGTTGATGATCTCCACCTCTCGCGAGACGGGGCTGTCCGTCATTTCTCCCCCGACAGGACATAGGACGCGACGCTGATGTACTTGCGCCCGGCGTCCTGGGCGGCGGCGACGCAGACCGCCAGCGGCTCGCGCCCGCGGACACTGGCCAGCTTGATCAGCATGGGAAGGTTGAGGCCGGCAATCACCTCGGCCTGGGTCTCGTCCATCACCGAAATGGCCAGGTTGGAGGGCGTGCCGCCGAACATGTCGGTGAGCAGGATCACCCCGTCCCCCGAATTCACCGACAGGGCCGCGCGCACGATGTCCCCGCGGCGACGTTCCATGTCGTCATCGGGTCCGATGGATATGGCGACCAGTTGGGACTGGGCTCCGACCACGTGCTCCATGGCGGCCACGAACTCTTCCGCGAGGCGCCCGTGGGTGACGATCACAAGACCGATCATACCTTCCTCTTGGAGGACGCCCCCCACCGCTCCGGCACCTCATCCCCAAGGCCCCGTTCGGCTGCTTTGATACGCCGGTTATCCGGTCTGTCAAACAGCGACGTTACGGCAGTCCGGCCAACCGGTTGATCCGCGCCACGGCGGACGCCTCGCAGGCCGTGACCCGGGCCAGGGGGAGGGCCACGCCCAGAACCCCGGCCGTCTGCGGTTCCGGCACCCGGTCGAGGGGCGCACCGGGGGCCAGACAGTCGATGCAGAGGTGGATTGCGCTCCACGCCCGTTCCCGGTCTGCGCAGAGGACCCCCTGCCCGCGAAGCTCGATCAGGCCGGACAGGGCCGCCGGTGCCCGCCCGAACAGCTGCCCGCGGTCGGTCCAGACCCGGACCCGGTCGTCGGCCACCAGCCACCAGCCGTCCGCGATCAGCCGCAGCGCCAGATCGCTCTTGCCCACGCCGGAGGGCCCCCGCAGCAGCACGCCCCGCCAGTCCCCGGCCCGAAGGCGCGTGACCAGGGTGGCGTGGAGGATCGGCGGGGCGTCGCTCAAGCCCGGCGTTCCGGCAGGGTGACGGTGAACCGCGCCCCCAGCACCGCACCGTCGGGACCGAGACGGTTCTCTGCCCTGATCCGCCCGCCATGGGCCTCGACGATCTGCCGGGCGATGGACAGGCCCAGGCCGGAATTGCCGCCGAAGGCCTGCCCCCGCGGGCGCGCGGTGTAGAAGCGCTCGAAGATGGTCTCGAGATTCTCCGCCGGAATGCCCGGACCGTCATCCTCCACCCGCACCACCGCCGCGGTCCGGCCCGACCGGTCCGTGGCCTCCCGGGTCAGGCGCACCCGCACCACGCCCCCGGCGGGACTGAAGCTGCGGGCATTGTCGATCAGGTTGCGGAAGACCTGGCCGAAGGGGGATTCCCGTCCGCTGACCAGGACGCCGTCACCGCCGGTGGGCAGTTCCAGGCTGACACTGGGGGCGTCTCCGGTCTCCTCGAGGGTGTAGGTGCCGACAATGTCGGTCAGCAGGCGGTCCAGGGCCACGCTCCGCGGTGCCTCCCGCGACAGCTCCGCATCGATGCGCGAGGCATTGGAAATGTCGGTGATCAGTCGGTCCATGCGCCGCACGTCCGACTTCAGGATGCCCATCAGCCGGTTGCGGACCGGGCTGTCCGGCGGGGCCATCTCCAGGGTCTCCACCGCCGAGCGGATCGAGGTCAGGGGGTTCTTGATCTCGTGGGCCACGTCGGCGGCGAACCGGTCGATGGCGTCCAGCCGGGCGGACAGGGTCTCGGTCATGCTTTCCAGGGACCGGGTCAGGTCCCCCAGCTCGTCCCCGCGGGAGGCCAGGTCCGGCAGGGACATGGCCCGGGCCCGGGCCAGGCGCACGCTGTCCGCCGCCCGAGCCAGCCGCAGCACCGGCCGCGCCACCAGCCGGTCCAGCAGCACGGCGGAGACCAGCATGACGAAGATGGCGATGAGGATGAAGGGCACCATGGTCATGCGCTGGGCGGTGACGATCTCGTCCACTCCGCCGGCCTCCACGGTCAGCACTCCCAGCACCCGCTGGACGTTCTGGATCGGGATGGAGACGCTGACCAGGCGTCCGCCGGACTCGGATTCCCGCAGGTGCGCCACCTTGCGACCGGCCAGGGCCTCGCGCACCTCCGCCTGTTCGGAGGCATGGGCGGCCGCCGCCCGCCGGGCCTCGTTGTCCAGCCCGAAGGGAAGCTCGAGGCCGGGCCGATGGGCCGGCTTGAGGCTGCGTTCCAGCACCCGGTCGGCGATCACGTCGGTATCGGCCAGCAGCTTGCCACTGGCGTCATAGAGGCGGGCACGCTCCGTCGCGGGCAGTCCCAGCAGGGTCAGGATGGCCACCGCCCGGTCCGGAATCATCCGGGGTTCCGGCTCGCCCTCGGTGGCGGCGCTGACGATGGCATAGGACAGCAGCTGGCTCTGGGTGGTCAGGCTGTCCAGCCGTGCGGTGACCAGGCCCCGGCGGAACTCGTTGAACACCAGGGCCCCGGCGATCAGCACCACCATGCCCAGAAGGTTCAGCAGCAGAATCAGCCGCCCCAGCCGCGATCCCGTCAGGGGAATGCGGTCCGCGGCCCGCCGCCCGCGGGAGGCGGTGCCGAGCCTGGCCCCGGCGGGCTCAGGATTCCCGATATCGGTAGCCAACGCCATACAGGGTCTCGATCGCGTCGAACTCGTTGTCCACCTGGCGGAACTTCTTGCGCATCCGCTTCACATGGCTGTCGATGGTCCGGTCGTCCACATAGACCTGATCGTCATAGGCCGCGTCCATCAGGTTGTCCCGGCTCTTCACGAAGCCCGGCCGCTGGGCGAGGGACTGCAGCAGCAGGAACTCCGTCACGGTCAGCTTCACCGGCTTGCCGTCCCACAGGCAGTCGTGCCGGGCGGGATCGAGGGTCAGCTTGCCGCGCTTCAGGGCCTTGGAGGCCGCGGCCGCGGCGGGGGGGTTGCTGCCCAGTTCCAGCTGGTCCTCGGCATCTTCCGGCCGGGAGCGGCGCAGCACCGCCTTCACCCGCTCGATCAGCAGGCGCTGGGAGAAGGGCTTGTGGATGTAGTCGTCGGCCCCGAGGTTGAAGCCGAGGATCTCGTCGATCTCCTCGTCCTTGGAGGTCAGCATGATCACCGGGATGGCGGAGGTCTGGCGCAGGCGGCGCAGCAGCTCCATCCCGTCCATCCGCGGCATCTTCACGTCGAGGATGGCCAGGTCCGGCGGATCGGATTCCAGGGCGGCCAGCCCGGAGGCCCCGTCGAAATAGGACGTCACCTCGTGTCCGTGGCTTTCCAGCGCCAGGGAAACCGAGGCCACAATGTTCTCATCGTCGTCGACTAGGGTGATCTTCGCCATTTGCTCGCCGTTGGGGGAGGTCGTGAGATGGGTCGTCAGAGGAAATTGCAGGGAGGATCGCGGTGACGACCCCCGAGTTGATGGGGGATTAAGTCGCATTTAAGCCAATTCAGCGACTGTCTGGAGACCATGTCAAATGCCCAGGTCCATTTCGAACTCTTCATCCGGCGAAACGCCGCGGATGGCTGGGTTCTGCACCTTGCCAGCGAGGACCGGCAGGCCTGCCTGGAGACCGCCAGGGAGCTGATGGCCAGCCGCAAGGCCATCGCCGTGCGGGTCAGCAAGGAGACCCTGGACGAGGAGACCCGGGGGTACCGCTCCGTCGTGATCCTGTCCGAAGGCATGGTGGAGATCGTCAAGGCCAAGCGTCCCCGGCTGGAGGACGAGACGCCGCTCTGCGTCGCGCCGGCGGACCTCTACACGGTCCACGCCCGGGATGTCATCAACCGCCTGCTGGAGGGCTGGCTGCGGCGCAAGACCGTGACGGCCTTCGAGCTGCTGCACCGACCGGACCTGGTGGAGCAGCTCGACGCCTCCGGCGTGGAGATCCAGCACGCCATCCAGAAGATCGCCATTCCCGAGGCCCAGGCCCGGGGCATTTCCGTCCACCAGCTGATCCGCGGGTTCCAGACCCTGGTGGAGCAGGCCATCGAGCGGGTGATCAAGGACGGCCGCAAGAAGACCTTCGCCAAGGTGACGCCGGAGACCTTTCCGGAGGTGCTGGCGACCCTGCAGGACCATCCGGACCGGAGCTACCTGCTGGGCGGCGGCGTGGCGCACTATCTGGGGGCCGCCACCAACTGGCCGGACAAACTGGGTCGCCTGCTGGACCTGGCGGACTCCGCCCCGGCCATGGGCAAGGGCCGGGCCATCGCCTTCTTCGTGCTGGAGCAGGTGCTGACGGAGATGCTCAGCTCCCGGCCGGCCATGACCGCCTTCCTCAGCCCGGCAAAGGACCTGGGCGCGCAGCTGGGGGCCATGGTGCGCCTAGCTGCCGATGACGTGGTGGAGGCCGTGTCCCGCGCCGATCCGCAGATCCAGACCCTGATCCCGCGGCTGGAGGGCCAGACCGCAAGGCTCGGCGCCCATCTCGCCGGCGATGCCTTCATGACGGTGCGGATGACGGTGATCAAGCGGGTCATCCATGAGCTGTCCGGCCCCCGCCGCCTGCGTCCCGACGACGCCCAGGGGGAGATCAACATCCTGCGGGCCCTGGCCATGAGCCTGTCGGCGGCCTCCGGGCGGCTGGTGAGCCTCGAGGACGTGGAGGCCGCGGTGACCGAGCGGTCCCGCAGCCTGGTGACCGGGGACTTCGTCAACAGCTTCCTGCAGACCTCCACCACTGCCCTGGCCGAGGCCGCGGCCCTGGTGCGGCTGGCGGACAATGTGACCGGCCCCGCCAACAAGCGGGAGGCCGCCCGCTGGATCGCCTCCATCGTCGGCGCGCTGAAGTTCGAGCGGGAGCTGCGCTCCACCGCGGACTCGCCCCTGTCCAAGCTCCAGACCCTGGCCGACCTGCAGCGGTCCCTGCGCAAGGCCGGACTGACGGAAAGCGATGCCCTGACCTCGATCAGCAAGATCGGCGAGATCGGTGGCCTGGTGGAGTCCGACGTGAAGCTGGTCCAGGTGGTGTCCCGCTCGCCGGCCCCGCCGGTCCAGCGGCTGGTCATCCTGCTACGCATGGCGGCGGGAGAGACCGCGCCGCTGGGCCCCTGCGCCGACCGGGCCAAGGCGGAGGTGCTGCGCCAGCTGCGCACGCCGGAGGTGCGCTCCGCCCTGGCCGCCTCGCCGCAGCAGTTCGAGCAGGTCCGCGGCCTGATGACGGCCATCGGACTGGCGGCCTGACCCGACACCACCGCGGGTGCCGGTGGCGCGGGCAGACTAGACGGTGACCTGGGCCCCGAGCTCCACCACCCGGCCCGGCGGGATGCGGAAGAAGTCCGTCGGATTGGCCGCGTTGCGCATCAGGAAGATGTAGATCTTGTCCTGCCACATGGGCATGCCCGACTGGGCCGACGGCACCACGGAGCGCCGTCCCAGGAAGAAGCTGGTCGCCATGATGTCGAACTTCAGCCCGTGCTTGCGGCACAGCCCGAGCGCCTTGGGCACGTTCGGGCTCTCCATGAAGCCATAGGAAATGACCAGCTTCTTGAAGTCGTCGCTGACCGGCTCGATGCGGATGCGATCGCTCTCCGGCACCCGGGGGGTCTCGGCGGTGAGCACGGTCAGGATGATGTTCTTCTCGTGCAGCACCTTGTTGTGCTTGAGATTGTGCATCAGCGCCACCGGAGCCACGTCGGGATCGGAGGTCAGGAAGATGGCCGTCCCCGGCACCCGGTGCGGCGGCCGGGCGCGGAGCATGTCGATCAGGTCGGCCAGGGGCACGGAATCCCGCCGGGTCTTGTCCGTCAGGATGTGGGTTCCCCGCACCCAGGTGGCGATGATGGTGAACAATATGCCGCCGAGCGTCAGGGGCAGCCAGCCGCCGGTGGCGATCTTCAGGCCGTTGGCGAACAGGAACACCGCGTCCAGGGTGATCAGGGGCGCGCACAGGGCCCAGCCCATCCACCGGCTCCAGCCCCACATGTGGCGGGTGACGATATAGGCGAGGATGGTGGTCACCAGCATGGTGCCGGTCACCGCCAGGCCATAGGCGTCGGACAGGTTGTCGGAGTTCTGGAAAACCAGCACCAGGGCCAGGACGCCCAGCATCAGAAGCCCGTTGATCTGCGGGATGTAGATCTGGCCGGACTGGGTCTCGGAGGTGCGGCGCACGTCCATGCGGGGCAGAAGGCCCAGCTGGATCGCCTGCTGCGACAGGGAATAGGCCCCCGTGATCACCGCCTGGCTGGCAATGGCCGAGGCGAACACCGCCAGCACCACCAGCGCGAGGCGGAAGGCCGGCGGACACATGACGAAGAACCAGTCCTGGCTGTCGAAGGCCACCCCGTGGGCCCGGGACTCCGCCAGGGCGTGCAGGGCATAGGCCCCCTGGCCCAGATAGTTGAGCGCCAGCGCCGGCAGCACCAGGAACAGCCACGAGGCCTGGATCGGCCAGCGTCCGAAGTGCCCCATGTCGGCATAGAGCGCCTCGGCCCCGGTCACGGTCAGGAACACCGAGCCCAGCACTAGCAGCCCGACGATCCCGTGCCGCACCAGGAACTCCACGGCGAAATGGGGGCTGAGTGCCAGGAACACGTTCGGGGAATCGGCGATGTGCACGACCCCCAGGGTGGCAATGGTGAAGAACCAGACCAGCATGACCGGCCCGAACATCCGCGCCACGCTGGCCGTGCCCCGGGACTGGATCAGGAACAGGCCGATCAGGATGAAGAAGGAGGCGAAGGTGATGATCTTGGGGCTGGCCACATTGGCCAGACCCGGCACGTCGTGCAGCCCCTGGAAGGCCCCCAGCACGGAGATGGCCGGGGTGATGATACTGTCGCCATAGAACAGGGCCGCGCCCACCACGCCCAGCACGAACACCAGCCGGGTCCGCTGGCCCAGCGCCCGCCCCGCGAGCGCCATGAGCGACAGGACCCCGCCCTCGCCCTTGTTGTCCGCCCGCATGACGAACAGCACGTACTTGACCGTCACCACCAGCAACAGGGCCCAGAGCGCCATGGAGACCACGCCCAGGATCGAGGCGTCGGTCACCCGGTCCTTGGCCGCCTGGACCATGGCCGCCTGGAAGGCATAGAGCGGGCTGGTGCCGATGTCGCCGAACACCACCCCGACCGATCCCAGGGCTAGGCCCAGGACCTGGGCGTTGAGCAGGCCGCCGGAGGGGCTGCCATGGCCGTTGCCGTGGCCGTTTCCGTTGCCGTGGCCGTGGCCGTGGCCGTTCGAGTGGGTGTCATCGTGACCGGAGGCCGGATGTGATCCCTCCGGCGAGGCAGGGGATTCAGACGCGCCCTCGACCGAAGCAGCGCCAGAGGGCTTGGCAGCCATGAAAATCCTCCGAAACCAGGCCGGGGCCTGGCGAATTCCCGCTGTCCCGCGCCCCAGGATGAGGATCGGAGCGGGACAGCAAAGGCGGCGCGGGATACTCCCTTTTTCGGCCCTGTTCAATGCCGCAATCAAGGCGGTGAAGCGACAGGGCGCAGAAAGGACAGCAGACCGGGTCGATTGAATGATATGTCGGAGGTCTTAAGTCATTGGTCGATATCGTGCGAACAAGAGATGTCTGACAGCCAACGCTTTCCCGTCGCCGCTCATGCGCTGGCCTATCTGGCGCACATGGACGCCTATGGGCCGGACCGCGCCGTGTCCAGCGCGGCCTTGGCGGCCTCCATGCCCACCAATCCGGTGGTGGTGCGGCGGGTGACGGCGCTGCTGGCCCGGGCCGGGCTGATCGGCACCCGGACCGGCGCGTCCGGCGGGGCCTGGCTGCTGCGTCCCCCAGGCGAGATCCGGTTGGGAGAGGTGCTGAAGGCCGTCCACGGCTTTGCCCATCTCGGCTGCCCGCCGCCGGGGGCCAAGGGCTGCCCCGTGGGCGAGCGCATCCCCCGCCAGGTCTCCCGCGCCATCGCCGCCGCCGACCAGGCCGCTTCGGAGCGGCTGGACGGCTTCACCGTGGCGGACCTACTGAAGGACCCCTGACGGATTTCCCCCTGTCGCCCCTTGAAGCTCGGAGCCGGGATCCCGACATATCTGAAACCGCAACTGTTGCGGTTCTAGTATGTCCGGCCCCGACGCCGGCCGCGAGGAGAACGTCATGACAACCGTCGCTATCGTCTATCATTCCGGCTACGGCCACACCGCCGTGGTGGCAGAGCATGTGGCCAAAGGCGTGACCGAGGCCGGCGCGCAGGCCCGCCTGCTGCGCATCACCGGTGCCGACCAGGACATGGCCCCCCTGCTGGAGGGGATCGCCGATGCCGATGCCGTGATCTTCGGGGCCCCGACCTACATGGGCGGGCCCTCTGCCCCGTTCAAAGTCTTTGCCGATGCCAGTTCCAAGGCCTGGTTCACCCATGCCTGGAAGGACAAGCTGGCCGCGGGCTTCACCAACTCCCTCAGCCTGTCCGGGGACAAGCTGTCCACCCTCGAATATTTCTCGGTCCTGGCGGCCCAGCACGGGATGGTCTGGGTCTCCACCGGCCTCCTGCCCGGCGCAGCGCTTGGGGATGTCAGCGTCGAGGGCGTCAACCGGATCGGCTCGTCCCTCGGCCTGATGACCCAGTCGGACAATGCCGCGCCGGACGTCACCCCGGGGGCCGGGGACCGGAAGACGGCGGAACTGTTCGGGACCCGGGTGGCGGAGGCGGCGAAGCGCTGGGCCCGCGGCGCCGCCTGACCGGGAAACGCCGCGCTTGACAGGGCCACCGGTCCGGCCAATCTCCCCCACGGTGCCGGGAGCTTCCCGGCATCCTCAGGGAGTGTCCATGACCCGTCGTCTCTGCCTCGTCACCGGTGCCTCGGCCGGGATCGGAAAGGCGTTTGCCCACGTCTATGCCAGCCACGGCTATGACGTGTTCCTCACGGCGCGCCGGGCGGATCGTCTGGAGCTGCTCGCCTCGGAGATCCGCCTGCGCCACGGGGTCGAGGCCTTCGTGGTCCCGGCGGACCTGGCCGAGGCCGGGGCCGTGGACAAGGTGCTGGCCGCCGTGGCCGCGGAGGGCCGCGACATCGATGCCCTTGTGAACAATGCCGGCTATGGCCTCACCGGGTCCTATGCCCAGACCAGCTGGAGCGACCAGCAGGCCTTCCTGCAGGTGATGACCGTCGCGCCCGCGGAGCTGGCGCACAAGGTGCTGCCCGGCATGCTGGAGCGGCGCTTCGGCCGGATCGTCAATGTGGCGTCCCTGGCAGGCCTGGTCCCCGGCTCGGCGGGGCACACCCTGTACGGGGCGGTGAAGGCCCTGCTGGTGCGCTTTTCCCAGAGCCTGCATCTGGAGACGCAAGGCACCGGCGTGCACGTGACCGCGCTGTGCCCCGGCTTCACCTATTCCGAATTCCATGACGTGACCGGCACCCGGGACGCCATGAACAGCCTGCCCGCCTGGCTGTGGCTGGGGGCCGACGAGGTGGCGCAGATCGGCTACGAGGCGGCGGAGGCCAATCGCGCCGTGTCGGTCAGCGGCTCGCCCAACAAGGCCATTGCCGCGCTGGCCAAGATCCTGCCCGACGACTGGGCCCTGGCGGTCATGGCCCGCCAGTCCCGCCGCTTCCGCCGGATCTGAGCGGCCCTAGGGCAGGGCGGCCCCGCGGGCATAGGCCCAGGACTGGATCTTCCAGCCATCCGCCGCCTTGACCAGGGCGAAGGTGAAGGTGCCGGCATTCTTCACCTGGCCGTCCTTGGTCTTGAAGGTGATGACGCTGGGGGCCACCACATAGGCGTGGTCGCCGTTCACCTCGGCCACGGACGGGTCGTTGATCTGCACCACGCCGCTCAGCACGCCCTTGGACGCGGCGAACTTGGCGAAGTCACCGCCCCAGCCCATGATCGCCGTGGGTCCGGACCAGGCATAGGGCGCGAACTCGTCCAGGATGATCGGGCTGGCCACATGGGCCCCGGCGATCTTGGCCGGGGCATTGGTGTTGAAGCCGTCGTTCAGCTGCTTGATCGGTGCCAGAACGGCGGGATCCACCGGGGTCTGGGCCAGGGCCAGGACCGGGCTCGCCAGCAGGGTGCCCGCCAGGGCAAGGGCGGTGATGATCTTCATGGGTGGCCTCCCGACCGTTAATCGATGCGTTTCGGCGATGACAGCACGCCCGCCGGTCGCAGGCAATCGCCGGTCAGTGCAGCCACAGTCCGAAGGCGACGGAGGCAAGCGTCAGGGCCGCCAGCCCGGCCAGGTCCAGCGCCCGCGTCACCGGCCCCACCGCCGGCGCCGGCTTGCCCGAAGCCAGCCGCAGCTCCCGCGCCAGCAGGAACAGGGGGAAGGTGACGCTGATGGCGATGGCGAAGGCCAGGACGATATAGACCCAGACGAACCGCACCCCCACCTTGCGCGCCTCCCGCACCATCCAGACCGCGGCGGCCAGCAGGAACAGACCGAGGTCGATGGCAAAGGACCGGCTGGCGGGATTGACCCTGAGGTCGGGCAGGAAGCCGCCGCCCCCCGCATGGGCCCCGGGGCCGAAATAGGCGAGGTTCTCGCTCCAGGTGCCATAGAGGGCCACGAGGGCTATGACGGCATAGAAGACGCACAGGAGCCGCGTTGAAAGTGTCATGGGCCACCCCCTTCCCGCATCGGGACCCCGACGCTAGCCCATCCCGGCGGTTAACGCCAAGGTCACGGCATGATTGACCCGGGCCCCGTCCCGCTCTAACCCGCAGGTCATGTTGCAAGGTCTCTCCACCCTCGCCCGGGACGCCCGCTCCTGGCCCTTCGAACAGGCGCGCGCCCTGCTGGCGCGGATCGTCTCGGTCCGGCTGTCCGATCCGGCGGAGCGGGAGGCGGCCACGGCCCTCCTCACCGCGGGCGAGGTCGCCCAGGCGCTGCACCGGTACCCGGCCCTGGCCGCCCGTCCGGTGACCTTCGAGACGGGCTACGGCCCCTCCGGCCTGCCGCACATCGGCACCTTCGGCGAGGTGGTCCGCACCACCATGGTGCGCAACGCCTTCCGCGCCCTGACGGAGGACGCGATTCCGACGGCGATGCTGTGCGTCAGCGACGACATGGACGGCATGCGCAAGGTGCCGGACAATGTACCGAACCCCGACCTGCTGACCCCCTATCTGCAGAAGCCCCTGACCGACGTGCCCGACCCCTTCGGCACGCATGAGGGCTTCGCCCAGCACAACAACGCCCGGCTGCGGGGCTTTCTCGACAGTTTCGGCTTCGACTACAGCTTCCGATCGGCCACCGAGCTCTACCGCTCCGGTGTCTATGACGCGACGCTGCGCCGGGCGCTGGAAAAGTACGACGCCATCATGGCCGTGATGCTGCCGACGCTGGGGCCGGAGCGGCGGGCCACCTACAGCCCGTTCCTGCCCATTTCCCCCTCCACCGGCCGGGTGCTCTATGTGCCGATGAAGGCCACGGACCCGGTGGCGGGCACGGTGACCTTCGACGACGAGGACGGGACGGAGGTCACGGTTCCGGTCACCGGCGGCCATGTGAAGCTGCAGTGGAAGCCGGACTTCGGCATGCGCTGGGCGGCGCTGGGCGTCGATTTCGAGATGTTCGGCAAGGACCACCAGACCAATGGCCCGGTCTATTCGAAGATCTGCCGGATCCTGGGGGCCGAGCCGCCCCTGCAGTTCGTCTACGAGCTGTTCCTGGACGACAAGGGGGAGAAGATCTCCAAGTCCAAGGGCAACGGCATCAGTGTCGAGCAGTGGCTGAAATATGCCCCGCAGGAGAGCCTGTCCCTCTACAATTTCCAGAAGCCCCGGGTGGCCAAGAAGCTGTATTTCGACGTCATCCCGCGGGCGGTGGACGAGTACCTGACCTTCCTCGACAACTATCCGAAGGAAGCGCCGGGCGCGCAGCTGGACAACCCCGTCTGGCACATCCATGACGGCGCGCCCCCGGCGGGCGGGTCGCCGGTCAGCTTCGGCCTGATGCTGAACCTGGTCAGCGCGGCCAATGCGTCTGACACTGACATATTGTGGGGCTTCCTGTCCCGCTATGTCCCCGGCGCGACGCCGCAGACCCAGCCCCTGCTGGACAAGCTGGCGGGCTATGCGCTGGCCTATTACGAGGACTTCGTCCGGCCGACCAAGACCTACCGCGCCCCCAGCAACATGGAACGCTCGGCCATGGTCGATCTGGTGGCCCGGTTCCGCGCCCTGCCCGCTGACACGATGGACGGGGAAGTGATCCAGAACGAGGTCTACGAGGCGGGCAAGGAGGCCGGGTTCGAGCCGCTCCGCGCCTGGTTCCAGGCCCTGTACGAGGTGCTGCTGGGCCAGACCCAGGGGCCGCGCTTCGGCTCGTTCGCCGCCATCTATGGGCTGGACCGCACTATCGCCCTGATCGAGCGGGCCCTGGCCGGGGACGATCTCAGCGCGGGCTGAAACCTAGCTGCGCCGCCACAGCGCCCAGCAATTGGGGGTTTCCCAGAGCTTGATGGCCTCCAGCGTGATGCCGTGGGGGGCCAGCAGGTCGGGGATGACCCGCGCCAGCTCTTCCACCAGACCCTCCGCCGTCGGGGCCCCGTCGAGCCAGTAGACGGGACGGCCCATGGCGGCGTTCAGATCGGCAATGGCGGCGACCTGCGGATCGGCGCGGCTGAACACGGCGGTATGGTCGAAGTTCCCGTCGATCCAGGCCCCCACCACGGTCTTCAGCACGCCGAAGTCGACGATGCGGCCGAGCGCGTCCATCTGCGGGCCGCTGACCTCCACCTCCGCCACATAGCGGTGGCCGTGGATCGCCTTGCAGGCCCCCTCGTGCCCCGGGATGCGGTGGGCGGCGTCCCACTCGAAACGGCGGGAAATGGTGATGACAGGCATGGGTGGGCCCAGGAAAATCGTCGACGGGGAGAGGCTGGCGGCTGGCGCTAGACCATATTCATGCGCATTTGTCGACCTTTGAGGGTCTGGAGCGGACGGGGATGACGAGGGCGGAGCGTCGCGCAGTGCTGGTGACAGGAGGTGCCCTGCGGGTCGGCGCGGCCCTGGTCCGCCGGTTCGCCGCGGAGGGCCGGGCCGTCATCATCCACTACCGCCAGGCCGACACCGCCGCCGTGGCCCTGCAGGCGGAGATCCGCGCCGCCGGGGGCGTGGCCCATGTGCTGGGCGCGGACCTGGCAGATCCCGATGCCGTGGCCGGCCTGATCCCCGCCGCCCTGACACTCGCCCCGGACCTCGGCGTGCTGGTCAATTCCGCGTCGGTGTTCGAGCCGGACACCGCCGTCGATCCGCAGACGGACGGATGGGTGGCCTCGACAATGGTCAATGCCCTGGCCCCGGCCCGGCTGGCCGCCGCCCTGCACGCCGCGACCACAGGAGCCGTGGTGATCCACATACTGGACCAGAAGCTCGCCAATCCGAACCCGGACTATTTCAGCTACACCGCCTCCAAGGCCGCCCTGGCGGAGGCGGCGCGGATGCAGGCCATGGCCTTTGGCGACCGGACCCGGGTGATCTGCCTCGCCCCCGGCCTGATGCTGCCCAGCGGCGACCAGACCGATGAGGAATACGCCCGCTCCGCCACGATGAACCTGCTCCGCCGACGGACGACGCCTGAGGACCTGGCCGAAGCCGCCGCGCTGGCCGCCTCCGGCGCGCTCGCCAGCGGCGAGACCCTGTTCGTGGACGGGGGCCAGCACCTGACCCCCCAGAGCCGGGACGTGATGTTCCTGGTCCGCGGCGAAACCTGAGGAAAGTCTCGATGTACGCCCTGTTCCTGCGCGACCACCAAGTTCTGGCCCGGATCGGCATCCACGCCATCGAGCGGGCGGCGCCCCAGCGGCTGATCCTGAATGTCAGCCTCGCCATCCGCGGCGAGGCGGCGGCGGACGACATTGCTGAGACCACCGACTACGACTTCCTGCGCGCCGCGGCGGCGGAGATCGTGGCGTCCGGCCACCTCGACCTGCAGGAGACCGTCTGCCGACGGATGATCGACGCCTGCCGCGCCCGGCCGGACGTGGCCGCGGCGCTGGTCTCCACGGAAAAGCCCGACGTCTATCCCGACGCCGCCGCCGTGGGTTGCCGCATGCTGTGGCGGGCGGACGATGCCGATCCGGCGGAGCTGGCCCTGCTGTTCAGCCGCCCTGGCTAGGACGGGGCCGGATAGTCACTTCGGCGCGAACTGCAGGGTGTAGGCGGATTTGATGTCCGTCCCCGGCTTCAGCACCCCCGCCTTGGCCATCACATCGGACAGGGCCTGCCAGCGGGCGTCGGTCATGGCCCCGATGGGGGGCGAGGCCTTGCCGTCGACGATATCGTAGCTGCGCATCTTCTCCCGGGCCTGATCCAGCACATCCTGGGTCATTTCCGGATTGTCCTTCAGGATCAGGGCGTCCGCCGGGCGCGGGTCCCCGTGCAGATAGGCTTTCCACCCCGCCGCCGTCGCCTCGACAAATGCCTGCACGGCCTTGGGGTTCTTGGCGATCAGGGCGTCGGGCACCAGGACCAGGTCCGCATAGCCGGGATAGCCCTCGTCGGAGAGGACGAAGACCTTGGGCTTGAAATGCCCCTCCTTCTCGATGGTGTAGGGCTCGCTCGTCACATAGCCCTGCTGGATCGCCGCCTTGTTCTGGAGGAAGGGACCGGAATTGAAGGTGTATTTGCGCACCTGGTCGTCGGTCAGGCCGAACTTCGCCTTCAGCCACACCCACACCCCGGTCAGGGAGGCGTCGGACAGCAGCATCGGATGGCCCTTCATGTCGGAAAGGCTGTTCACCCCGGCATCCGGATGGGCCATCAGCACCCAGGGGTCCTTCTGCATGGCGGCCATCACCGCCTTCACCGGCACGTGCTCCTCGGCAAGGCTCAGCGCCACGAAGCTGTTGGAGCCGATGCCCATGTCCGCCGCGCCCGACGCCAGAAGCTGCGGCACGTTGGAGCTGGGTCCCCCCTGCAGGATCTTCACGTCGAGGCCACGCTTCGCATACTCGCCGGTGGCCAGCGCCTCGTAGAAGCCGCCATGCTCCGCCTCCGCTTTCCAGTCGGTGGCGAAACGGATCGTCGTGGTGTCCTTGTTGCTCGTCACGGCGGGCTTCTGACAGCAGGCGGCGAGGCTGGCGAGGAGGACGAGGGGCAGCAGGCGACGCAGGACCATGGGGCAGGCTCCGGTGGAAACGCCCAAGGCTTGGCCACAGTCCGACCGGCTGGCAAGCGGGAAAAGCGCCCGGCGCGGCCACCGCCTGCCGTTCCCGCTTTGGATCACGGCGGGAATGCCCTATCTGACGGCCTCCCGCCCCGTGAAGGTCCCCGTGTGAGCAAGCCGCCCGCCAAGTCCGCCAATCCCGCGCCCACCCGCTCCTCGGGTCGGCCGCCGCTGATCGCGCTGCGGGACGTGCAGCTGTCCGACGGGCCGGTGCAGATGTTCGAGGGCGTCGACATCGCCCTGGAACCCCGGCAGCGCGCCGCCCTGGTCGGCCGCAACGGGGCCGGCAAGTCCACCCTGATGCGCATCCTGACCGGTGCCTTCGCCCCGGACTCCGGCGAGCGGTTCCTGCAGCCGGGCCTGCGCATGGTCTATGTGCCGCAGGAGCCGGAGATCACCGGCGCCACCCTCCTCGACCATGTCACCGCCGGCGGGGCCCAGGACTGGGAGGGGGAAAGCGCGCTCTCCACCTTCGGCCTGGACGGGGCCAAGAGCACCAAGGGCCTGTCGGGGGGCGAGATTCGCCGCACGGCCCTGGCCCGGGCCTTCGCCGAGAAGCCGGACCTCCTGCTGCTGGACGAGCCCACCAACCACCTGGACGTGTTCGCCATCGAGACCCTGGAAAAGGAGATCGCCGACAGCGGCGCGGCCCTGCTCGTGGTCAGCCACGACCGGGCCTTCCTGAACCGGGTCACCGACCGCTGCTTCTGGCTGGCCCATCGCAAGGTGCGGGTGTTCGACCAGGGCTTCGCCGCCTTCGAACCCTGGGCGGAGAAGATCGAGGCGGAGGAGGAGGAAGCCTTCCGCCGCCTGTCCAAGGCCATCGAGCGGGAGACCTACACCTTCTATCGCTCCATCACCGCGCGGCGGACCCGCAACGAGGGCCGCGCCCGACAGCTGGAAGCCATGCGCGCCCAGAAGGATGCGCTGATCCGCGACCAGACCCGGGGCATGGAGCTGGTGCTGGACAGCGGCAACGTCTCCGGCAAGCGGGTGGTGGAGGTGAAGGGGCTGAGCAAGGCCTTCGGCGCGCGGACCATCGTCAAGGACCTGTCCCTGCGCATCCTGCGGGGCGACCGGCTGGCCGTGGTCGGCCCCAACGGCGCGGGCAAGACCACGCTGGTCAAGCTGCTGCTGGGGGAACTGGCCGCAGACGCGGGCGAGGTGACGCTCGGCACCGGTCTGCAGACCGCCTATCTCGACCAGGCGCGGGAGGACCTGAAGCCCACGGACACCCTGTGGGACGCCCTCACCCCCACCGGCGGCGACCAGGTCATGGTCCGCGGCCAGCCCATGCATGTGGCGGCCTTCGCCAAGTCCTTCATGTTCAAGGAAAGCCAGATCCGCCAGCCGGTGGCGAGCCTGTCGGGGGGGGAGCGCAACCGCCTGCTGCTGGCCCGGGCGCTCACCAAACCCGCCAACCTGCTGGTGCTGGACGAACCCACCAACGACCTGGACATCGAGACCCTGGACCTCCTTGAAGGCATGCTGGAGGACTATGACGGCACCCTGATCCTGGTCAGCCACGACCGGGACTTCATCGATCGCCTTGCAACATCCACGCTGGGGCTGGACGGCCGCGGCCGGGCGGCGGAGGCCCCCGGCGGCTGGTCCGACTTCAATCGTCAGTACCCGGACTTCTTCGACCGGGGCTCCGCCAGGGCCCAGCTGCGGGTGGAGGCGGCGAAGCCCGCCGCGCCGGAACCGCCCAAGCGTGCGGCGGTGAAGCTGACCTTCAAGGACCAGCGGCGGCTGGAGGAGGCGGAGAAGGAGATCGCCACCCTGCCCGCCGAGATCGAGGCCCTGGAGACGAAGCTGTCGGACCCCGGCCTCTATGCCCGGGACCCGAAGGGCTTCGACGCCCTCACCGCCCAGGCCGACGCCCTGCGCGCCCGGCTGGCCACGGCGGAGGAAGACTGGCTGGCGCTGGAGGAAAAGCGCGAAGGGCTGGGCTGAGCCCCCGCCGACGCCTCGCGCCATCGACAACCGCCGCCGTTCCGGCTAACCCGCGCGGATGAGCACGTCCATTCCGCTGGAAGCCGCCCGTCGGCGCACCTTCGCCATCATCTCCCACCCCGATGCGGGCAAGACCACCCTGACCGAGCACCTGCTGCTGGCCGGGGGTGCCATCCGCGCCGCGGGCGCCGTGCGGGCCCGGGGGGAGACCCGCCGCACCCGCTCCGACTGGATGAAGATCGAGCAGGAGCGGGGCATTTCCGTCACCGCGTCGGTCATGACCTTCGACCACGGCGGGCTGATGTACAATCTGCTGGACACGCCGGGGCACGAGGACTTCTCCGAGGACACCTACCGCACCCTGACCGCTGCCGACGCCGCGGTGATGGTGCTGGACGCGGCCAAGGGGATCGAGCCCCAGACCCTGAAGCTGTTCGAGGTCTGCCGCCTGCGGGACATCCCGATCCTGACCTTCATCAACAAGATGGACCGGGAGGCGCAGGACCCGTTCGAGCTGCTGGACGAGATCGCCACCAAGCTGGCCCTCGACCCCGCGCCCCTCTACTGGCCCGCGGGCTCCGGCTCGCGGTTCAAGGGCACGCTGGACCTGCGCACGGACCGCTTCACCCCCTATGTCCGCAATGCCGAGATCGGGGAGCTGGAGCAGATCGCCTTCCGCGGCAACGCCATCAGCCAGTATCTCGACCCGGCAGAGGTGGAGGAGCTGTCCGACAGCGCCGAGCTGATCCTGGGCGCGTCCAAGACCTTCGACCCGCAGGCCTTCCTCGAGGGGCACATGACGCCGGTGTTCTTCGGCTCGGCCCTTCGCCACTTCGGGGTGGAGGAGCTGCTCAGCGGCCTGGGCGCGCTCGCCCCCCCGCCGAAGCAGGTGGCGGTGCTGAAGGGGGCCAACGAGACCCATGTGGCCCCCGGCGAGTCCGAGGTGACGGGCTTTGTCTTCAAGGTGCAGGCGAACATGGACCCCAACCACCGGGACCGGATCGCCATGCTGCGCCTGTGCTCGGGCAAGTTCACCCGGGGCATGAAGCTGAAGGTGCAGAACACCGGCCGGCAGCTGTCGGTGAACTCCCCCATCATGTTCTTCGCCGCCGACCGGGAACTGGCGGAGGAGGCCTATGCCGGGGACGTGATCGGCATTCCCAACCACGGCGTCCTGCGGGTGGGAGACAGCCTGTCCGAGACCGGCACGCTCCGCTTCCAGGGCCTGCCGAACTTCGCGCCGGAAATCCTGCGCCGGGTGCGGATCAAGGACCCGCTGAAGGCCAAGCACCTGAAGAAGGCGCTGGAGGGCCTGGCCGAGGAGGGCGTCACCCAGCTGTTCCGCCCGACGCTTGGCGCGGACTTCATCGTCGGGGCCGTGGGCCAGCTGCAGTTCGAGGTGATGGCCGACCGGCTGGCCAATGAATACCAGCTGGAGGTGATCTTCGAGCCCGCCCCCTTCGCCGAGGCCCGCTGGGTCACCGGCAGCCGCGCCGATCTCGAGGACTTCGCCGGCAAGCACCGCAACGCCATGGCCGAGGACATCGACGCCCAGCCGGTCTTCCTGGCCAAGTCGTCCTGGGAAATCGGCTATGTGACGGAGAAATTCCCGGGTGTGACATTCCAGCGCACCCGCGAGCGGGGCTGAGCTGACGGGGCCTTCACGGCTTCAACCTTGCTTTTGATCTCCCGAACCGGAGCGGGGCGTCCCGCTGCGGGACGACGGGGAGGTATCGGATGCAGTTCGAGCGGGATCTGTGGCGGCGTTTCGGGCGAAACACCCGCGGGAATGCCCTGGCCCATGCCGAGCGGATCGAGTTGCTGGATACCGCGGCCCTCAAGGCGGAAACCGCCCAGGCCGGTCTGGCCGTGCATCAGGCCACCGACCGCCAGCGCTGCCCCCGGCTGCTGGAATACGCCTTCATGCTGCGCGAGATCGCCCGGCGCACCGGCGACGTGGCCTGTCTTGCCAATGCGGGACGGGCGGCCGAACGGGCGGTGCGCCTCGCCGCAGACGATACGACGCGGATCGCCGCCAGGATCGAGCTGGTCCATTGCAGCCTGCTGGCCGCCGACCTGTTCGGGGACAGCCTTGCCGCCGAGGCCGCCCAGGCCCGCCTGACCGCCCTGGAGGCGGAGGAACGCCTCGCCGTGGACGACCGGATCGTCACCATGGGGCTGAAGGCGCGGCTGCTGGCCCGCAACGCCCTGGCGGACAACGACCTGACCGCCGCGGTGGAAGCCGCCGGGGCCTTTGACGAGGCGGTGGAGCTGTCGGACCAGCGGGTAAAGTCCTCCGGCGAGGGCCGCAGCCTGGCGGCCAATCTGCGCCTGCACCGGGCGGACATGCTGGTGGGCTTCGGCGTCCAGCTGAAGGAAACCACCCTGCTGCGCCAGGCGGAAACCGACCTGGCCCAGGTCGCGGCCCAGATCGACAAGGACCGCCTGCCCATCTCCTGGGCCCGGGCGGAGGCCCTGCGCGGCGCGGCCCTGGCCGCCTGCGGGTCCTTCGGTGCCGACGAGGACGAGATTTCCCGCGGGGCCACGGCCCTGTCGGTGTCCCTGGCCCATCTGCCCCTGCTGCACAGCCCCCTGGACACGGCACGCACCTCCCATGCGCTTGGGGTGGTGCTGATGGCCCTGGGCGAGGCCTGCGACGACGACCGTTTGTTCGACGAGGCGATTGCCGCCTTCGACCGGGCCCTGGAGGCCTTCGAGGCCCATCCGGACGTGGCCCAGCGGCCGGTCTGCGCCTATGACCGGGCCGTCGCCATCACCCGCCGGGCGGAGCGGCACGGGGATGTCCTGTCCCTGGACTATGCCGAGCGGGCCTTCAAGGCGGAGCTGTCCGGTCTGGAGCCGCAGCTGGACCCCGTGGCCTGGGCGGTGATGCAGGTGGCGCTGGCCCGGGTCTATGCCGCCCGCGCCGAACTCACCGGCGACGAGCGGGAGCGGTCCCGGGCGAGCCTGGCCCTGGCCACGGCGCTGGACGTGTTCACCGAGCGGGGCCTGCGCAGCCTGGCGGAAGTGGTGATGACCCACCTCGAGCAGATCAAGGCCCGGGTCTGACCCGCAGGGGGTCGCCGTCGCCTCAGGCGGCCACGTCGCCCGTATCGCGGCGGATGCGCCAGAAGCGCAGGGTCCGCTGGGCGGTCTCGATGGTCAGCTGATTGTAGAGCGCCCCGTATTCCTGCGCCCGGCCCATGGCCATGTCGTCATCGAGGATCAGCAGGGTGAAGGTCAGGAACAGGGCGCGGTCGAAGTTCGCCGCGCGGCAGACCACCGCCAGGGCGTCCACTTCCTTGCGGTCGACGATGATCCGCGCGGTGTTGAAGTCGATGTCGGCGAGCTGGGCCAGGGCCACCAGGAACCGGGTCCGCTCCCCGAAGCGCAGGAACGAGACCAGCACCGACGGGTTGATCTGCTTCTTCGACACCAGGGCCGAGACATAGCGTTCCGCCTCCGCCAGGTCCGGCGGCAGGGCCCCGTCCCGGGTGGCGATCCGCTTGCGGCTGGATTCCAGCGCCGCGGTCAGTTCGGTCGGGCTGATGCTGGCATTGCGGGCGGTGATGGTCTCGCGCAGCTTGGCCTCGACCACGAAGTACATCTCGTTCAGCAGGTCCACGGGCAGGTTGTGGCGGTTGACCACGGCGGCGTGCAGGTCCGGATTGACCGACGCCCGGTCCACCACGGTCTCCGCCGAGCGCCGGGACAGGACCGCCGTCTCGTTCTGCAGCAGCACGCCCAGGGTGGTGTCGTCGCCGCGCTCCACGATCACGTCGGACACGGTCTCGGACAGGTCCACCCGGCGGGAGACGGCCCGCAGATAGTCCTGGCCGCGCTTGTTCACCACCTCCAGAAGGTCGGTGTCGGTCAGCACCGATGACCGGCTGAGGACCGGGGCCGCCACGGCGATCTCGTCATTGGCCAGGCTGCGGACCAGGCCCGCCGGCGCGTGGGCGGCATCGGCGATCCGTTCCGACAGGGCGGCGCGGACCTCCGCCTCCATCTCCCGGCTCAGGTCCAGCATCACGTCGTCGAACAGTTCCAGCTCCCGGGCGCTCTGGTGCTCCGAGGTGGCGAAGAACAGGTCCGTCACCTCGCGGAGCAGCTCCCGGCGCTTGGCGCTGGACGGCTCCTCGGCGAGGGAGATCAGCTGCGCCAGCTTGGTCAGGTTGGAGGCGTTCTCGGTCATCGATCCGCTCGGGCGTCAGAGGGTGGGGTGGCAGGCACAGGGCTGGAATCGGCCGCGGGGCACCACGGCGACCCGCACCTGCGCCAAACGATTGTCGGTATTCCGATGCACATGAAGGGCAAGGCCCGTGACCGCCTAAGGGAAACTTGAGTAAAACCTAAGGCACAGGCACTTAACTGCCCGCTAACGGCCCCGCCAATTTCTCAGAATTTCCGTCTCCGCCACCCGGGTCAGCGCATGCAGGCCGACAGCCAGTATGGCCAGGGCAAACAGCGCTGCAAAGGTCTCGGCCATGCGCAGCTGGTGGGTCGTCTCGACAATGGTCCAGGCGAGCCCCTGGGACCGGCCGGAACCGGCGGAGATCTCCGCCACCACGGCCCCGATCACCGACAGGCCCACGGCCACCTTGATGCCCTCCAGCACGAAGGGCGTGGCCGCGGGCACCCGCAGGCGCCACAGCCGCTGCCCGGGGGTCGCGCCATAGAGATCGAACAGCCGCTCCAGGTCCGGATCAGCGGATTTCAGGCCTGTCAGGGCCCCGGAGAACAGGGGAAAGAAGGCCACCACCGCAGCCAGGGCCGTGGTCGCATATTCCGGGTGATCGAGCCCCGCCCAGCTCACCACCAGCGGCGCGATGGCCACCACCGGGGTCACCTGGAGGGTCACCGCCAGGGGCTGGACCGCCCGCTCGATCAGGGGCGACACCGCCGCGGACAGGGCCAGCGGCCCGGCCACCAGGGCGGCGAGGACCAGGGCCAGCAGCGCCGAGGACAGGGTCACCCAGGCCGCCGCGAACAGGGCACCCGCATGATCGGCCAGGGCCGCCGCAATGGCCGTCGGGGCGGGCAGCAGATAGACCGGCAGGGCCAGGCCGCGGCAGGCCAGCTCCCACCCTCCCAGCAGGGCGAGGCTGAGCCCCAGGGGCGCGGCCAGGAACAGGAGCGGGGCGGTCTTGCGGCTCATGCGTCGGCCTCCATGGACAGTTGCAGAGCCTGGGAGACCTCCTCCACCGCCTCGCGGAAGGCCGCCGTGGTGCGGAACCGGGGCGGGCGGGGAAAGCCGTCCGCCAGCCGGGCCTCGGCCACGATCCGGCCGGGACCGGGGCTCATCACGATCACCCGGTCGGCCATGTAGACCGCCTCCTCCACGCTGTGGGTGATGAACAGCAGCGCCGGACGGGCGTCGGTCCACAGGGACATGACGTCGTCGGCGAGGCGGCGGCGGGTGATCTCGTCCAGGGCCGCGAAGGGCTCGTCCATCAAGAGGAGGCGGGGAGAGGTGGCCAGGGACCTCGCGATGCTGACCCGCATGGCCATGCCGCCGGACAGCTGGGCGGGCTTTTTCAGCTCCGACCCCGCCAGTCCGACCCGGGCCAGGGCCGCGCGGGCCTGGTCCGCCGCCTCGGCCGCGGCAACGCCTGCAAGGCGGAGCGGCAAGGCCACATTGTCGAGGGCCGAGGACCAGGGTGCCAGGGTCGGGGACTGGAACACCACCGCGGTCTCCCCCCGTCCGGCGGCGCGGTGGACCTCGCCCTCCGAGGGCAGCTCAAGCCCGGCCAGCAGGCGAAGGGCCGTGGACTTGCCGCACCCGGACGGGCCCACCAGCGCCGTGGAGGACCCCGGTGCCAGGGTCAGGCTGAAGGGTCCAAGCACTGGGCGGCCGTCATACCGGACCACCACGTCCTGCAGGGACGCAACCATCGGCGCGGCGGTGGAGGGTTCGCTCATCCGCCTATATTAGGGGCCTTTCACCGGAACGAAAGGGACCCCCGGGGCGTCAGGCCGCCATCCGCCGCCAGACCAGGTTGTCGGCGACCACCGTGGTCAGCCCGTCCTTCGTCTGGCGGGCATAGAGGTCGGCCATGACGTCGATGGACAGGGACGCCACCCGGGTCAGCACGTGGTCCGGATTGCAGTGGATCGAGGGGGCCACGAACAGGGCGGCATTGGCTTCCGGGGCCTTGGCCACGATCAGGCTGGCCAGGCGCTGGGCCATCACCGGATCGGTGCGCTGCAACAGCGGCCGCTCGGCGAAGGCCTCCGCCCCCAGCTTGAGGACGAAGTCCACGCTCAACGCACGGAACCGGACCGGATCCAGCGGCGGCTGGATGGTTTCGAGGGTCAGGACCGTATCGTTCAGCAGAAACATCATAGAGGAAGGCTCCGGAGATCAGGGTCGTAACCCTAACCCCGCGGCCTTTACGGTCCCGTTGAGAAAGGCGGTTAACGCTCTGCTACCGGCTCCACCAGGAAGTGCCGGCCGGTGGAATCCTCGATATCCACCACCCAGAGATCGGGATCGATGCGCACCGACCGCTGGACATAGGCCTCGATCTCCGCCTCCGTCGTGGCGGCGATCGGGCGGATCCAGATGGAGCGGCCCTCGGAATCCAGCGCCTCCGCAAAGAGGGCCATCTGCCGCTCCCGGCTGTTCCAGACCCGGACCAGCACCGCCCCGGCCCGGGCATCGCCGCGGCGGGTGACGGCGGCGAAGGCCCCTTCGAGACCGGCCCGGCGGATGAGGGCGGACACCCAGATGTCGGTGGGAATATTCATGGGTTAACCACGTCGCCTAACCTGGCTGAAAGCCGATCGGGGTTAATGACGGACTCATCACGCCGAAGACCGGCAGGAAGAGCAGCCGCCATGATCCCGCCGAAGCCGGCGCTGAACCCCCTATGTTCCGGTCTTGTCGCAGCCCTTGCCCTGCTCGTCCAGACCGCGCCGACCGAGGCCGGCACCGCCTGGAGCCTGGACAAGGTCTATGCCGAGCGCACGGCCATGCGCGTGGCGGACCAGCGCTGCAAGCTGTTCGCCCCCAGCGTGGCCTCGGCCCTGCTGATGGGCGAGGTCCAGGCCCGCAATGCCGTCCTGCGGTCCGGCCGCGACCCGGCAGAGCTCGGCCAGATCGTCGAGATCGCCGTGCAGCGGGGGTCCACCATCTCCTGCCGCGACCCGGCCCTGATCACCGAGGCCGGCCACGTCCGGACGGCCTTTTCCAGCTATGCCCGGCTGCAGCGCCTGGACTTCCCCGGCGGTGCCGCCAGCTGGAAGGCGGACCGCACGGTCCTCAGCACCCGGGTGGAGGGTGGCCGGTGGGCCCTGACCACCGCCGCCGTGCGCGCCAGTGCCAGCCTGCGCTTCGGTGTCGTGGTCAATGGCGGTCGACTGACCCTGTTCGCCCAGCCCGGCGCGGAGCCGGGACTGATGCAGCCCGCCTCCGCCCGACTGGTGGTGCGGGACCTGCAGAAGGCCCCGCGACCCTATCTGGCGGGCAGCCTCACCCCTCCGCCCCGGTCGGCGAGCCAGGTCTATTTCGCCGCGGACCGCCGCACGGCGCCGGACGGGGGTCTCGGCTTCCAGTTCCCCGTCGCGGCGGTGGAAGCCCTTGTCCAGCTGGACCCGCGGGAGGCCGTGCTGCTGGAACTGGTCTATCCCACCAGCCACGGGGACCGGGTGGTCAGCGGCGTCTTCGAGGTGGGGGATTTCGCACCGGCCTACGGCTTCCTGACCCTGGCCAAATAGCCGCGGCCGTCAGTCCTCGCGACCATGGGCGACCGCCGTCGCCTCCGCCATCACTGCCACGGCGATCTCGAAGGGGGACTTGCCCCCGAGGTCGAGGCCGATCGGACCGCGAAGCCGTGCCAGGTCGGCCGGCGCGACACCCAGTGCCCCAAGCCGCGCGATCCGTTCCGGCAGCCGCCGCCGGGCCCCCAGCACCCCCACATAGGGAGCGGGCGACGGCAGGGCAGCCGCCAGGGCTGCCTCGTCCGTCTCGGTGTCATGGGTGGCGACGGCGACGAAGGTCCAGGGATCGAGGCCGATCTGCGTCAGGGCCGCCCCCGCCTCGTCCCGCCAGTAATGGGCGTCCACACCCGGCGGAGGGGCCACAGGCCCCCGCGGCCGCACCAGATGGGTCTCGTAGCCCATGGTCCGGGCCAGCTGCGTGACCGCCAGCGCCGTGGGATCGCCGCCCACCACCACCATCCGCCGCTGCGGCGGCAGGGTCAGGCTGAGGCGGAAGGGCGCGTCCTGCAGCGCGAGAACCGGTCGCACCTCCGTCGTGGCCACGGCCTCGCAGTTCCGCCGGTCGCCGTCGGTGATCCAGACGCTGGCCCGGCGGCGGGCCCGCAGGCTCACCAGGGCCCGGGCGGCGGGGTCGTCCGGTGCCAGGGGCTCCACGAGCATCTCGATCCGGGCCCCGCACAGGAGGCGGATGTCCGGCCACGGGCTTCCGGCCCCATAGACCAGGCGTCGCGACACCCCGTCGGCCAGGGCGGCGCGGGCATGGGCCGCCACGTCGGCCTCGACGCACCCGCCGGACAGGAAGCCGCTGAGGGTGGTGTCGGAGACCAGCATCTGCGCCCCCGGCGGCCGGGGCGATCCCCCGTCCGTGCGGATCAGGGTGACCAGGGCGCTGGCCCGGCCCGCCGCCATCTCCGTGGCCAGGGTCTCCCGCACGTCATCGGTCAGGCCGAACAGGGGCCAGTCCGGATAGGTCGCGGCTTCGGAGGAACGGAGGTCATCAACAGACATGGGACCGTCTTAGCCGATCTCCGCCTCGCAGGCGACCAGACCGCAGGCGGCGGCGAAGCGGCCGGGGGCCAGGGCCCGGACCGCCGGTTGCGCCACCCCGATCGGCGCGGGAAGCACCGGTGTCGCCCCGTCCGGGTCCAGGACCGGCAGGGCCGGGCGGGCGAGGGCCGGGATCGCCTTCAGCCGACGGCGGTCCTCCCGGGACAGGCGGGCGGATTGCCCCGCCAGGAACCCGATCGCCGCCTCCGGATCGATCTCGAAGCGGTTGTCGAACACCCCCTCCCCGCCCGACGCGGGTCTGCGCCGCAGGTCCCTTGCGTCCCGGGCCAGCAGGATGCGGGCCTCGTCCGCCGCCAGCCGGACGCCGGCGAGATGGGTCCGCCGCGGTCCTGTCCCGCCCAGCGCCGTGACCAGGCGGTCCAGCGCCGCCCGCCCCGGGGGGACCCGGCCGCCGCCGATGCTGAGAACGGCCGCGCCGAGCACCGGATGCAGCACCTCGGCCGGGGTCTCCCGCAGCAGGGCCCGGTCGAAGACGGCATGGCCCTCCGCGGTGCAGGTGATCTGTCGCGCGAGCCGTGCCCGCGGCGCATCGGCCGACATCCGCAAAGGCAGGGGCGCGATCTCGGCCCCGCGCCTCAGGGCCTGCCGGGCCCGGGCCCGGGCAAAGCGCAGGTCGTCATTGGCGGGATCGTCGAGCCAGGTCAGGCCCCGGGCGGCCAGGTCCTCCCGCAGGGCCGTCCGGCGCAGGGACAACAGGGGCCGGAACAGGAACAGGTCTCGCCCCTCCGGCCACACCGGGGAGGGGCTCCACTCCCGGGGATCGGGCAGGGAGGACGCCTCCGCCTGGCGCATGAGGGCCGATTCCGCCAGATCGTCCGCCGTGTGGCCAAGCAGGATCACCCGCGCACCCACCGACCTCGCCCCCCGGGCCAGCAACCGGTGCCGGGCCTGCCGCGCCGCCGACGGGAGGCCCGTGGCGGGCTTCACCCCCTCCCAGACCAGGGCCCGCCAGTCCGCGCCCAGGGCCGTGGCCGCAGCCCCGGCCGCCCGGGTCCAGGCGGCACTGTCGGGCTGGAGGCCGTGATCGACAGTCAGGGCCACCACCCGGCGACCGGTGCGGCGGCCGAAGGCGCAGGCCTGCAGGAGCAGATAGAGGCTGTCGCCGCCGCCGGAAAAGCCGACGACCAGGGGGCGCGGGCTCAGGGAATCCAGCCGCGCGCGGAATCGGGCGTTCAGGACGTCGGCGAAGGGGTCATCGGTCACGGGACCGCGGCCTTGGCGACCGGGACCCGGGGGATCAGCCCGCGCAGCCCAGCTTGTCCTTGGTCTGGGCCGCCCGGGTCCGCGCCGAAGGCGTGGCGGTCTTCTCGTAGCGCCGGGCAAATTCCCCCAGCGCCGCGCAGGCCTCCGGATTGCGCTGGGTGGCAGCCAGGGCGCGGGACAGCTTGATCACCGCATCCGGCGCCCAGCTGGTCTTGGGCCAGCCCTTCAGCGCCCGGGCATAGGCCGCGGTGGCGTCCCCGTTCAGGTCCCGCACGGAATAGCTCTCCCCCAGCCAGTAATAGGCTTCGGGCGTCTTCGGGTCGGCGGGATGGGCGCCGACGAAGGCCTGGAAGGCCTGGGACGCCCCGCCATAGTCACCGGAGGCGAGCAAGGTCCGCGCCGTCTTGAATTCCCCGGCCGTGTCGGCACCGGGGGCCGCATCCGCGGCGGGGGCCGTGGCTGCGGCCGCAGCAGCGGCCTGACGGCGACCCTTGGCATCGAGCGGCGGGGGCGGCGGCGGGGGCGGCGTGTTCACCGTCGCCAGCTGGCTTTCCACCCGGGTCAGGCGGTCGGTCAGGGCCTGGATCTGGGTCGCGCGGTCGGTCCGGTCGGCCTCCAGACCGGAGCGAAGCTGCTCCACGTCATGGCTGGACTGTTCATTGCCCCCCTGCAGCTTGCGCAGGGTCGCCTCCAGGTCATCGACGCGCTGGGTCAGGGCCGTCACCGCCGGGTCCGGGCCGGCGTCCTTCACCTCCACCGGATGGCCGGTGTCCCGGGCCTGGAAGACGATGGCGCGCAGCTCGCGGATCTGCTTCTCCAGCCGATCGATCCGCGCCGGGTCGTCCGCCGCCCGGCCAAGGCCGGGGAGTGTCAGGGTCGCACAGGCCACCAGGGCACCGAGGGCCACCGCCGAGGCCAGATGATGCCGTCCGCGACGGGGCTCGGCACGCTTCGATCCTTCAGGGCGCATCGCTTCCATCTTCCAGGGTTCCTGCACGCAGAGTCACGTTCCGGAGGGAGGCAGGGGCCGCCCCTCCGGCCGCGGGAGGGCGACAGGCCGCGAACCGGCCCGCCGCCCCCGTTCCGGTTCTACTTCACGCCGCCGGTGAGGGCGGTGTGGCCGTTGCGGTTGTGCGCCCAGGCGTCTTCACCCGTGCCCAGGTCCACCGGCTGTTCCTTGCCGTAGGAGATGGTGCTGATCCGCGCGGCGGACACGCCCTGGCCGACCAGATAGGCCTTGATCGCCTCGGCGCGGCGGGCACCCAGGGCCAGGTTGTAGTCGCGGGTGCCGCGCTCGTCGCAATTGCCCTCGATCCGCACGATCACCGACGGATAGCGGTTCAGCCAGGCGGCCTGGCTGGACAGGACGGCCTTGCCGTCAGAGCGCAGGGTATAGGCGTCGAAGTCGAAATAGACCCGCTCGCCCACATTGACCACGAAGTCCTGCAGCGATCCGGGCACCGGACCGGTGGGAACCGCCTTCACCGGTGCCGGGGGCGGCGGCGGCGGCGGGGCCGGGGCGGGCGCGGGGGCCGGAGCGGGTGCCGGCGGCGGCGGGGCCTTGGTGGCGCACGCCGCCAGGGCAGCGGTCAGGGCGACGGCGGATGCGATCCTGGTCAGACGCGGGGAGAGGGGCAGCATGGAGGGCCTCCTGGGTTGGACCGGGCACGCCCGGAAAGAACTGTGACAGCCGGAAACCTGAGCCGGGGCCGCTCCCCTGCAAGGTTCTGGTAACCATTAGACCGAATTCGCATCATTTGAGCAACGGTGACCAGGCCGGATCGGTGGCGGCACCGGGATAGGGCGAGGGACGCTCGTTGCGGCCCGACACGTCCACGCTCCACAGCTTGGCTGCCCCCCCGCGGGTCTCGCGGCTGAACATCAGCACCCGGCCGTTCGGGGCCCAGGTCGGACCCTCGTCGAGATAGGAGGTGGTCAGGATGCGTTCCCCGGACCCGTCGGGCTTCATGACGCCGATATGGAACTGGCTGCCCTCCTGCTTGGTGAAGGCGATCAGGTCGCCCTTCGGGCTCCAGACCGGGGTGGTGTAGCGGCCGCTGCCGAAGGAGATGCGGTGCTGGTTGCCCCCGTCGGCATCCATCACATAGAGCTGCGGCGATCCGCCGCGGTCGGAATTGAACGCGATCTTCGTCCCGTCCGGGGAATAGGACGGGGAGGTGTCGATGGCCGGATCGTCCGTCAGGCGGGACTGGGCCCCGGTCCGCAGGTCCTGCACGAACACGTCGGTATTGCCGTTGCGGGACAGGGAATAGACCACCTTCAGCCCGTCCGGGGAGAAACGCGGCGCGAACACCATGCCCCCGGAGGTGCTCAGCACCTCGTGCCGGGCGGTCTCGATGTTGAACAGATAGATGCGCGCGCTGTCCGGACGCAGGGCCGTGTAGGTGATCTGCTGGGTGTTGCTGGAGAACCGGGGCGTCATGACGATGAAGCCCCCGTCGCTCAGATAGCTGGGATTGGCCCCGTCCTGGTCCATGATCGCCAGGCGCGAGACCCGCTTGCCCCGGGTGCCGCTCTCGGCCACGAACACGATGCGGGTGTCGAAATAGCCATCCTCCCCGGTCAGCCGCTTGTAGACGGCGTCGGAGATCTTGTGCGCGATCCGCCGCCAGTTCTCGTTGGTGGCGATGAACTGGACGCCGATCAGCTGCTGCTCGTTGAATACGCTCCACAGGCGCACATCGACCTGCAGGCGGCCGTCCGCGTCCTGGGTCACCTGCCCGTTCACCAGATACTGGGCGTTCACCGACTTCCAGTCGGCAAAGCGGGGCAGCACGTTGATGTCGAGGCTCTTCTCCACCATGGCCGAGGGGTCGAGGGGCCGGAAATAGCCTGACCGGTCGAGATTCCCCGCGATCACCCGGGCGATGTCGGCCCCCAGGTCCTGCGCCTTGGCATCCGGACCGCCGAAGGCCGGGATGGCGATGGGAGCGGGCTGGATGTTGCCCTGGTTGATGTCCACATCCACCCCGGCCCACGCCACCGGCGGGGCGGCCGTCACCACCAGGGCCAGGCCCGACAGGAGAGCCAGGGCAACGGAGCGGAAGGTCCGGAAGGCAGGGGTCATCGGCGACAGGCGTCCTTGGCGATGAAGTTGAAGTTGACGTCCCGCCAGGCGGCGTATTCGGACCGGGGCAGGCCGTCATAGGGCTGGGCCTGCTTCACCGCTGTCAGGGCGCGGATGGCGGCGGGATTGGTGCGGCCGTGCTCATCCCCCTCCAGGTCCCGGGCTTCCAGCACCAGGCCCTCCGGCGACAGGCGCATGTGGACATGGACCACCACATTGGCCACGTCCTCCACCCCGCAATTGGGGTTCCACAGCTTGATCAGCTTGCCCGCCAGATAGGACCGGGCATCCGCCGACAGGCCGTTGCCGGCCCCGACGGCCTTGCGCGCCACCTCCGCCGTCTCCGGCCGGGCCGGGCCCCGCTGGGAGGTGTTGGCATGGGGATCGGCGAGGCTGGCGAGGTCGAGGGGGCGGCTGGAGGACTTCCCGCTCTTCGACAGGCGGTCGAGGTCGAGCTTCTGCGGCGGGGTCTTGGCGAGCTGGTCGAGATTGAGCTTGGGCGGCGCGGGCGCGGCCTTGGGCGGCTGCGGCTCGGGCTTCGGCGGGGTCGGCGGCTCCGGCGCGGGGGCCTGGGCCTCCTGCGCCACGGGGGCGGCCACCGCGGCCCGGGCATTGGCCACCTCGGAGGCGGTGACGAGGGAGATGGGCGTGACCTCCACCGCCACCGGGGGCGGGTTCGAGATGAAGCTGAACCAGCCCACCGCCACCACGGCCCCATGCAGCACTACCGCTGCCAGCATCGCCGGCAGTCGGCTGTCCCGGGTCATGTGCGCGGAGGCGGCCATGCCCGGCGCGCCCTCAGCGGACGGGACGGGCGGGGACCGGCGCGGGGGGCGCATCCCCCGTGTCGGTCACCAGATTGAGGCTGGTGAAGCCGCTGGTGGACAGCTTGGCCATCACCTGGGCCACCACGGCATAGACGGCCCCGCCATCCGCCCGGACATAGACGGGCCGCTTGGCCCCCTCGCCGGACATGGCCGACAGGCGGGGTGCCACCTCGTCCAGGGTGGCGGGGCGGTCCTGCACGAAGATCGACCCGTCCCGGCGGATGGTGACGGTGAGCGGCACGCTCTGCTCGTCCATGGCCGCCGCATCGGTCCTGGGCAGTTCCACCGGCACGCCGACGGTGAGCAGCGGGGCGGAGACCATGAAGATGATCAGCAGCACCAGCATCACGTCCACCATGGGCGTGACATTGATCTCGCTGAGGGCGGAGCGGCCGCGGTTCCGCCGCCGCCGCCCCCGTCCACCGCTGCCGGAAAGGGAGGCCGCCATGGCTCAGGCGCCCCCGCGCTCGGACAGGCGCCGGGCCACGGCCGAGGCCAGGTCATCGGCAAAGGCCTCCAGCCGTCCGCTGAACCGCTGGGCGTCGATGGTGAACTTGTTGTAGGCCACATAGGCCGGAATGGCCGCCGCCAGGCCGATGGCGGTGGCGAACAGGGCCTCGGCGATGGAGGGGGCCACCACGGTGAGGTTGGTGTTCTTCATCACCGCGATGTTGCGGAAGGCGTTCATGATGCCCCAGACCGTGCCGAACAGGCCGACGAAGGGCGAGGCCGTGGCCACGATGGCCAGCGCCCCCAGGCCGTTCTCCGCCCGGCGCACGGCACCCGAGATCAGGCTCTCCAGGGACCGGTCCAGGGCCACCAGGGTCAGGCTGGAATCGCCGCTGCGGCCGCGGGTGTCGCGCAGGGCCAGCTGCAGCATCTGCGGCAGGGGATGGCGCGGATTGTCACCGGCGCTGCGGGCCATGTCCTCGAGGGAGCGGCCGTCCGCCAGCTCGCCCTCGAAGCGGTCGGCCTCGCGGTTCAGGCCCCCCAGGCGGAAGGCCCGGTCGATGATCACGGTCCAGGACCACAGGGACGCCCCGGCCAGGCCGAGCATGACCCCCTTCACCACCGGATCCGCCCGCAGGAAGGTCGCGACGACGCCGAAACTGTCCGGGGTCACGGCGAGGCTGTCAAACATGGCGGGCTCCGTCCTTGGATGCTGCGTTTAACGGCCGCAGCGTGACAAAACTATGGCCCCGGTCCGTGGCCTCATTGCAAGACGGAACAGGATTTCCGGCATGAATCACTCTGCGGGCGCCAGCCAGGGCCGCACCTTCTCCACCAGGATGGCGGGGGGGCGGCGGGGTCGCCCGGCCAGGTCGATGCAGGCGGCGAAGACCACCGCGTCCGCCAGCCGGGCCTCTCCCCGAAGGATGGTCTGGCGGACGGTGAGCTTGGCCCCCCGGAAGGCGTCATAGGTGGTGCGCACCAGCAGGGCATCATCGATCCGCGCGGGCAGCTTGTAGTCCACCTCCACCCGGGTGACGACGAAGGCGGCGGGGTCTTCCCGGTCCAGCAGCAGGCTGTGGCCCACCCCGATGGCCCGGAGGAAGTCCGACCGTCCCCGCTCGAAATAGCGGACATAGTTGGCGTGATAGACGAGGCCGGTGAAGTCGGTGTCCTCGTAATAGACCCGGATGGGCAGGAAGTGCTCCCGGCCCACGAACCATCCGGCGGTGGGGCTCGTATCCTCGGGCGCGCCGGTCATGCGTCGTCTCCGAACAGGTCGCCGGCCCCGGGCGGCGGGGTGGCTGGCGTGGACGGCATGGGCAATCCCATGTGCTGATAGGCCAGCGACCCGGCGATGCGGCCCCGGGGCGTGCGCTGGATGAACCCCTGTTGCAGCAGATAGGGCTCGATGACGTCCTCCACCGAATCGCGGGCTTCCGCCAGCGCTGCGGCCAGTGTCTCAGCCCCCACCGGGCCGCCGCCATAGGTTTCAATCAGCGCACGAAGATAGCGACGGTCGAGGCTGTCCAGCCCCTTCTCGTCCACCTCCAGACGGGCCAGCGCCCGGCGGGCGGCGTGCCGGTCGATGGCCGGTGCCGCATCGGCGGCGGCAAAGTCCCGCACCCGGCGCAGCAGCCGTCCCGCCACCCGCGGCGTGCCCCGGGCCCGGTGGGCGATCTCCTCGGCCCCGTCCGCCGTCAGGGGGGCCCCCATCTTGCGGGCGGCATGGGCCAGCACCTGGCAGAGCTCCTCGGCCGAATAGAACTCCAGCCTAAGGGGAATGCCGAACCGGTCCCGCAGCGGCGTGGCCAGCAGCCCCGCCCGGGTGGTCGCCGCCACCAGGGTGAAGGGGGCCAGATCGATGCGGACGGAGCGGGCGGAGGGTCCCTCCCCGATGATCAGGTCCAGCACATGGTCCTCCATCGCCGGATAGAGGATCTCCTCCACGGCGGGGGGCAGGCGGTGGATCTCGTCGATGAACAGGACGTCGTTGGCCTCGAGATTGGTCAGGATCGCCGCCAGGTCCCCGGCCTTGGCCAGCACCGGCCCGGCGGTGGCGCGGAAGTTCACCCCCATTTCCCGGGCGACGATCTGGGCCAGCGTGGTCTTGCCCAGCCCCGGCGGGCCGAACAGCAGGACATGGTCCAGGGGCTCTCCCCGGGCCCGGGCCCCGTCGATGAACACCTTCAGATTGGCCTTGAGCGTCGGCTGGCCGACGAATTCCATCAGGGTCTGGGGGCGCAGCGCCCGGTCGGCGGTCTCGAACCCCTCCCGCTCGCCGGAGATCAGCCGGGTCATCGGCCCACCTCCTGCAGGGCGGCCTTGATCAGGGCGCTGAGCGCCGGGTCAGGGCCCAGGCGCTGCTCCGCCGTCTCCACCGCCCGGCGGGCCGCGGATTCGGCAATGCCCAGGCCCAGAAGCGCGGCCACGGCCTCCCCCGACGCCCGCACCACGGGGGACGCGGACGGGGACGGGCCCGCCGCGTCCGGACCGATGGACAGACCGGCGGCCAGGGGCTTGCCCTTCAGCTCGGTGACGATGCGCTGGGCGAGCTTGGGTCCCACCCCGCTGGCCCGGGCCACGGCGGCCTTGTCGTCGCGGACCACCGCCGCGGCCAGCTCCGCCGGCGGCAGGATGTCGAGGACGGCCAGCGCCGCCTTGGGCCCCACCCCCTGGATGGCCTGCAGGGAGACGAAGGCCGCGCGATCGGACTTGGACAGGAAGCCGAACAGGCGGGTGCCGTCCTCCCGGGTCTGGCTCTCGATGTGCAGCACCACCGGCTCGCCCAGGGGCGGCAGGCGGGTGAGGGTGCGGGTGCCGCAGCGGACCAGATAGCCCACCCCCCCCACATCGATCACGGCGTCGTCCCCCTCCGCATCGACGAACAGGCCGCTGAGGCGTCCGATCATGCCGCCCCCCGCAGGCGCGCGATCCGCAGATGGGCGTGGGCGATGGCCACGGCCAGGGCATCGGCGGCGTCCTCCCCCGGCTCGCCGCAGGTGGGCAGAAGGCGGCGGACCATGAAGCCCACCTGCCCCTTGTCCGCGGCGCCCGCCCCGACCACGGCCTTCTTCACCAGCCTTGTATTGTACTCCGCCACGGTCAGTCCCGCCCGGGCAGGCGCGATCAGGGACGCCGCGCGGGCATGGCCCAGCTTCAGGGTGGAGGCGGGGTTCATGTTGACGAACACCTCCTCCACTGCCGCCTCGTCGGGGGCATGTTCGGCAATCACGGCAGTGATGGCCTCGAACAGGTGCAGCAGCCGCTCGGCGAAGTCCGCGGTCTTCGGCGGCGCGATCTCCCCATGGGCCACATGGCTGAGACGCGAGCCCTCGCAGCTGATCACGCCCCAGCCGGTGCGGACCAGTCCCGGATCCAGTCCCAGGATGCGAAGCCGATTCGTGTTCTTCATGTGTTCCACACTGTCCACTGCCCGGGCCCTCAGGGGAAGCGGCCTTTTCGGTTAATGCAGCGTTAAATCGGACCCCGCTGCGGGGTGGCGGTGCTGGCGCTGGCCGGTCGGCGAGGCTAGATGTCGGAAAACACCGGAGACGTCCCCCATGTCCAGCCTGATCCACCTGACCGCCGCCCATGACGGCTTCCAGTTCTCCGCCCTGCACGCCCCCGCCCAGGGGACCCGCCGGGGCGGGGTGATCATCATCCAGGAGATCTTCGGCCTGGACCGCTATGTGCACGAGGACGTGGCCCGCTGGTCGGCCCTGGGCTTCGAGGCCCTGGCCCCCTCCATGTTCGACCGGCAGGAGCCCGGCTACACCGCCGGCCACGACCCCGACGGCTTCCAGACCGGAGTGAAGTACGCCACGGCCAACGGCCCGGACAATGCCATGGGCGACATCGCCGCCTGCGTGGCGCACCTGGCCCCCCGGGGACCGGTATTCATCGTCGGCTACTGCTACGGCGGCACCATGGCCTGGCTGGCCGCCAGCCGGGTGCCGGGCCTGGCCGCCGCGTCCAGCTATTACGGCGGCGGCGTTGCCGGCATGGCGGGCCTGCCGCTGCAGTGCCCGGTCATCGTCCATCTCGGGCGCAAGGACGGGCACATTCCCGCCGACGAGGTGAAGGCCAAGGTGGCCGCCGCCCATCCGGAGGTGGCGGTGCACATCTATGAGGGCTCCGGCCACGGCTTCAACAATGACGGGGTGGAGGCCCAGGACCCGGCGGATGCCGCCCTGGCCCGGCAGCGGACGCTGGAGCTGTTCCAGGCCCACGGCGCCGCCTGATGGAGGCGACGGTCCGCCTGACCAGTCCCGTCGACGGCTTCGGCTTCGAGGCCTTCCACGTCACCCCGCCCGAGCAGCGGCGGGGGGGACTGGTGCTGATCCACGAGATCTTCGGCGTGACCGATCACATCCGCGACCTGGCCCGGGGCTTTGCCGCCGACGGCTACGAGGTGCTGGCGCCCGCCCTGTTCGACCGCCAGGTCCCGGGCCTCGCCGCCGGCTACGATCCCGAGGGCATCCGAATCGGCCGGGCCTGTTCCGAAGCCGCGCCCTGGGACGAGGTGGCGCAGGACCTGAGCGCCTGTGTGGCGGCCCTGGCCCCGCCGGTCTTCGCGGTGGGCTATTGCTGGGGCGGGACGGCGGCCTGGCTGGCGGCGGCGCGGATCGGGGGCGTGGCCGCAGCCTCCGCCTATTACGGCCGCCGCATTCCCGAGTTGATCGACGAGGCCCCCCGGTGCCCGCTGATCTGTCATTTCGGCCGCACCGATCCCACCATTCCGCCGGAGACGGTGGCCGCCATCCGCGACCGGTATCCGGACCTGCCCGTGCACGTCTATGAGGCCGGACACGGCTTCGCCTCGGACCGGCGGCCGGACTATGTGGAGGACGCGGCGCGGCTGGCGCGGCTCAGGACCCTGCAGCTGTTCCACCGTAATGCCGGCATCCGGTCCGACGACCCCTGAGGATCAGCCCGGCTCCGGGGTCGAGGCCGCAGGCTTCGGCGGCGGCGGCGGGGCCGCAGGGGGTGTGATCCGCACCGGCACCTCGAGATCGCAGACGGAGAAGTCCGCGCCGCGCTGGGTGCGGACGCGGTCGATCACCGCCTGGAAGGCGGGTCCGGTGGTGTCGGCGATCTCCACCGTCGGCCGTTCGGCGGCGGGCATGTCCGCCAGCACCCGCACGCGCACCATCCTGTCCGGCGTGGCCGGGGGTTCTCCCACCGCCAGGCTGCGGAGGATGTCGAGGCCCGACAGCACCCGGCCCACCACGCTGTAGCCCCGGTCGAGGCGGCGGGCGGGGTCGCGCATGAAGAAGATCTCGCTGTTGCCGGTGTCGGGGGCAGCATCGTGGCCCATGCCCATCACCCCGGCGCAATAGGCCCCCCAGGCGGTGATCCGGTGGTCGGGGGAGCGGGCCATCAGGTCCTCCGAGGCTGACTCGTAGGGCTGGCCCTGCAGCAGCCCCGCCGCACCCCCGGTGGGCCGCTGGGCCACCACGTGCGGCATGTCCGCCCCGAGGCGGAAGGTGAATTCCGGCGGCAGGTTGGGCTCGGAGCTCTTGCCGCCGTCATGGTTGTTGGGGTTGCCGGTCTGGGCCACGAACCCGTCGATCACTCGGTGGAACAAAAGTCCGTCATAGAGGCCCCGGCGGGCGAGCTGCTTCACCCGGGCCACGGACTGGGGCGCCATGACCGGGGCCAGGGCAATGATCACCGTGCCCTTGCTGGTCTCGAGGATGAGGGTGTTGTCCGGATCGGCCGGTCGCCATTCCAGAGCCGCCGCCGGCGGGGCCGTCGGGGCCGCGGCGGCGGGCGGCGCGGCGGCCGGCGGTGGGGGTCTGGGCTTGCGGCGGCGCTTCGGCGGCTTCGGCCGGTCCGCCGGGGCGGAGGCGTCCGCCGCCCGGGGCGTGGCCCCCCCTTCCGGAGGTCCGGACTGGGACGGATCGGCAAAGCTCTCCACCCCGCCGGCCCCATGACCGCCTGAGCCGGGGGGCGGCTCCGCCCGCGCGGGGGCCAGGAGGGCCGCGGACAGAAGGACGGCCGCGGCCGTGGACAGGGTGAGAGATCGAATCATGCGGTCGGCTCCCGTTCGTCCCGACCTAGACCCCGAGATGTAAACGGGCGGTATGTGCCGCCGATCGGCAGCCATGAAAAACCCCCGCCGGAGAACCGACGGGGGTTGTTCGCAGAAAGCCGGTCCAGCGGCGTCGTCAGTGCGACACGTTCCGCCAGATCTGCCGGTAGGAGAGATAGGTCAACAGGGTGAAGACCAGCAGGAACAGCATCACGGCGATGCCGGTCTGCTTGCGCTCCACCTGGTGCGGATCCGCCGCCCAGGCCAGGAAGGTGGCCACGGCATGGGCTTCGTTGGCCGCGGTGGACGGGGTCTTGTCGTCGAACTGGACCCGGTCGTCGACGAGCTGCCGCGCCATGGCGATGAAGCCGCCTTCCGGCACCTTGTCCTTCGCCCCCTTCCAGTAGGAGCTCATGTCCCCGGCCATGTAGGGGTTGTAGTACTTGCCATCCGGCACGGTCATCCCGGCGGGGGCCTCCTCGTAGCCGAGCAGCAGGCTGTAGATGTAGGCCGGGCCACCCTCACGGGCGCGGGCGATCACCGACAGGTCCGGCGGCAGGGCCCCGCCGTTGGCGGCGCGGGCGGCGGCCTCGTTGGCGAAGGGGGCCTTGAAGCGGTCCGCGGCGGTGGCCGGGCGCTGGATCACGTCACCCGTGTCGGGGTCGATGTCCGGCACCTTGTACTGGGCCGCGATGGCCTTGGCATAGGGGCTCTCCGCCGGGGAGATGTTCGGGTGCTTCGGATCCCAGAAGGGACCGCCCGGCTGCGCCAGGTCCCGGTAGGACAGGAGGTTCATGGAATGGCAGGCGGAGCAGACCTCCGCATAGACCTTGAAGCCCCGCTGCAGTTCCGCCTGATCGAAGCGACCGAACGGACCTTCGAAGGAGAAGCTGACCTCCTGCGGTTCCTTGGCATTGGTCTTGGCCTGGGCAACACCGGTGCCGAGGGCCGCAACCCCCAGCGCCAGAGCCGCCACGGCCAGCGCGCGCAGACCGTGGAAACCGGAGCGCCCCAGAATGGAAGACGACATGGGGATCAGCCCTTCTTTTCCGGCGACGCCGTGGCGCCGCTCAACATGGCCGCGCCACCCTTGGGGAGCACGGGGGTCGAAATGGTGTCCGGCACGGGCAGGGTCTTCTCGAAGAGGCCCAGCAACGGAAGCACGGCGATGAAGTAGGCGAAGTAGTAGACCGCCAGGACGCGGGACAGCATCACCACCGTGAAGCCCGTCGGGTCGCCGGTGACCGCATCGCGGCCGATCGGGATGACCACGTCATCCGGCAGCTTGCCCCCGCACCAGCCGAGACCCAAGGTCGCGGCGATGAACAGGAAGAAGAACCACCGCGCCGTCGGCCGATAGCGCATGGACCGCACCTTGGAGGTGTCGAGCCAGGGCAGGGCGAACAGCATGGCGATGGCGCCGAACATGCCCAGAACGCCGAACAGCTTGTCCGGCACCGCCCGCAGGATGGCGTAGAAGGGCAGGAAGTACCACTCCGGCACGATGTGGGAGGGCGTCGCCAGCGGGTTGGCCATCACCTGGTTGTCCGCATGGCCCAGCGCTTCCGGCGCGAAGAACACGAACCAGGAGAACAGCAGCAGGAACACCAGGATCGCGAAGCCGTCCTTCACCGTGTAGTACGGATGGAAGGGAACCGTGTCCTCCTTGGACTTCACGTCCACGCCCACCGGGTTGTTGTTGCCCGGGACGTGCAGCGCCCAGATGTGCAGGCCGACGACGCCGGCGATCATGAAGGGCAGCAGGTAGTGCAGGGAGAAGAAGCGGTTCAGGGTGGCATTGTCCACCGCGAAGCCGCCCCACAGCCAGGTGGTGATCGCCGTGCCGACGCCCGGGATCACGTTGTCGAAGGCCGAGAACAGGTTGGTGATCACCACCGCGCCGTAATAGCTCATCTGACCCCAGGGCAGGACGTAGCCCATGAAGGCTGTGGCCATCATCAGCAGGTAGATGACGCAGCCCAGCAGCCACAGAATCTCCCGGGGGGCCTTGTAGGAGCCGTAATAGAGGCCGCGGGCGATGTGCACATAGACGGCCAGGAAGAACATCGACGCACCGTTGGCGTGGATATAGCGGATCATCCAGCCGTGGTTCACGTCGCGCATGATGTGCTCGACGCTGTTGAAGGCGAGCCCGGCATTGGCCACATAGTGCATGGCCAGCACCACGCCGGTGACGATCTGGATGACCAGGCACACCGCCAGGATGCCGCCGAAGGTCCACCAGTAGTTCAGGTTCTTCGGCGTGGGGAAGTCGATGGCCGTGTCATAGGCCATGCGCACGATGGGAAGACGGACGTCGAGCCAACGCTCGAAGCCGGTCTTGGGTTCGTATTTCGAATGTCCGCTCATGGGTCGTTCGCGCCTTAGCCGATCTTGACCTTGGTGGGTCCGGTGAATTCATAGGAGGGCAGCTCGAGGTTCCGAGGTGCCGGTCCCTTGCGGATGCGGCCGGCGGTGTCATAGACCGAGCCGTGGCAGGGGCAGAACCAGCCACCGTAGTCGCCGGTGCCGAAGTTCGGCACGCAGCCCAGATGGGTGCAGACGCCGATGACGATCAGCCATTCCTGCTTGCCCGGCTTGGTGCGCGAGGCGTCGGTGGCGGGGTCGCGCATGTCGGCGTGGTCGTCCTTCACCGAGGCCGCGATCTCGGCCGGGGTGCGGTGACGCACGAACACCGGCTTGCCACGCCACTTGACCACCAGCTGCTGGCCGGGGGCCACCTTGCCGATGTCCTGCTCGATGGAGGCCAGCGCCAGCGTGTCCGCGGACGGGTTCATCTGGTCGATGAACGGCCAGGCCACGGCAGCAACGCCCACGGCACCCGTGGCCATGGCGGCGATATGGATGAAGTCACGACGACTGGGATCGTCCCCATGCGTCTCGTGCGCGTTCACGGTTTCGGCCACGTCGTCACCCTTTGTCGGTCCAGCCCGCCGCCCGCGGCGCGGAGCCTGGCATTGTCCCACTCAAACGTCCGGTTCCGTCAATGAGTCCCCGAACGACCCTGTCAGCGTCTCATAGGCCCGTAGGGGCGCTTGTCGCAAGGGCGACGGCGCAGCTATGGCCCTTCCACACCGATATGATGGAGCGATTAGAATGCGGCTCGCGCTTTTTCAACCCGACATTCCGCAAAACGTGGGGGCCGCGATCCGTTTGAGTGCGTGTTTCGGCGTTCCGCTGGAGATTATCGAGCCCTGTGCCTTCCCGGTGTCCGACCGGAGTCTCAAGCGGGCGTCCCTGGACTACGGCCCCGAAGCGGTGATCCGGCGACACGATTCCTGGGACGCCTTCCTTGCCGCGCCGGAGCGGACGGAGGGTCGGCTGCTCCTGTTCACCACCCGGGGGGCGGTGCGGCTGGACCGGTTCCGGTTCGAGGGCGGCGACACCCTGCTGTTCGGCCAGGAAAGCTGCGGTGCCCCCGAAGACGTCCATGCCCGGGCACAGGCGCGGATCTGCATCCCGATCCGGCCCCAGACCCGGTCCCTCAATCTGTCCGTGTCGGCGGGGGTGGCGCTCTACACCGCCCTCGGCACCACCGGCGGCCTGCCCTGATCCGGTCGGCCACCCAGGAGTGATCGGGCAAATTCCGCCCCCCCCTCTTGCGACCCACCCGGCGAACACGGCAGATGGGCGGACGGACACGGCCCGGCGGGATCGACGCGGGGCCCCTCTTCAGACCAGGGACGAAACGGTGATGTCATCCGAACCCAAGACGGAGACCCTGTCTCCCCCGGACGTCGCCACGCTGGACGCGCGCAAGACCGCGGCGTCCACCTGGTTCGCCGCCCTCAGGGACCGGATCTGCGCGGCCTTCGAGGGGCTGGAGGATGCGGCCCCCGCCCACCTCTATCCCGGCGCACCGGGGCGGTTCGAGCGGACCCCGTGGGACCGCCCGGCCGGGGGCGGCGGCGTCATGTCGGTGATGCGCGGCCGCCTGTTCGAGAAGGTCGGCGTCCACGTCTCCACCGTGCACGGGGAGTTCTCGTCGGACTTCGCCCGGACCATGCCCGGGGCGGAGGAGGATCCGCGCTTCTTCGCCACCGGCATCAGCCTGATCGCGCACATGACCAATCCCCGGGTGCCGGCGGTGCACATGAACACCCGCTTCATCGTCACCTCGAAGTCGTGGTTCGGCGGCGGCGGCGACCTGACCCCCCTGCTGGACGACCAGCGGCGCCAGGACGCCCCGGACTCCGTGGCCTTCCACGCCGCCATGAAAGCCGCCTGCGACCGCTTCGACCCCGCCTGGTACCCGAAGTACAAGGCCTGGTGCGACGAATACTTCCACCTGGCCCACCGGAACGAGCCGCGGGGGGTGGGGGGCATCTTCTACGACCACCACAATACCGGGGACTGGGACCGGGACTTCGAATTCACCCGGGGCGTGGGCGAGGCCTTCCTCGACATCTATCCGAAGATCGTCGCCGGGCGGATGGTCGAGCCCTGGACCGAGGCCGAGCGGGAGGAACAGCTGATCCGCCGCGGCCGCTATGTGGAGTTCAACCTGCTCTACGACCGGGGCACCCTGTTCGGGCTGAAGACCGGCGGCAATGTCGCCTCGATCCTCAGCTCCATGCCGCCGGTGGTGAAGTGGCCCTGAGCCGCAGCCTCACTGCCCGGAGGCAAGGGCCTTCATCAGCCGGTAGGTGAACTCCACCTCCTCGTCGAACACCTGGACGCCGATCCGCTCGTCCTGCCCGTGGGCGCGGCCGTCGTCCAGATCGTCCCAGCTGGCGTCCACGCCGTAGCTGGGCATGCCCCCCAGCCGGGTGAAGGCGCTGTCCGTGGCCCCGGCGGACATGATCGGCAGCAGCACGGGCTCCGGCCACATGCTGTTCTTCACCGCCTCGATGGTCTTCAGCAGCTTCGGCGCGGGGGGCGATTCCGGGCTGGCATCGCCGGGATAGACGTCCGTCACCTTGATCGCCGGATCGGCCAGCACCTGGATCAGCTGGGCCTTGATCCCGTCCAGGGGCTCGCCCGGAATCACCCGGCACTGGATGGTGGCCTTCGCCCGCTGGGGCAGCGCGCTCTCCGCGTGACCGCCGGAGATTTCCGTGGCCGTGCAGGTGGTGCGGAAGTCGATGTTGGTCTCCGTATTGGCGGACAGACGCTCCACCGCCGCCGGGTCCGGCTGGCCGCTGGCCATGGACAGCATGTCGGCCGCCACCTGCCCGCTCTCCAGCTTCGCGCGCCCGGCGAAGTACAGCTTCGAGGTGTCGGTCAGGTGCACCGGGAAGCGGTAGGCCCCCAGCCGGGCCAGGGCCGCGGACAGGTGGAAGATCGGATTTGCCGGAGTGGGACGGGAGGAGTGGCCGCCCTTGTCGGTGATCTCCAGCCCGTAGGTCACATAGATCTTCTCGCTGGTCTGGACCCCCAGATACAGCTTCTTCCCGTGCTTGACCCCCGCCTCGCCCCCGTCGGGATTGATCACCAGGGCGGCGTCCACCAGGTCCCGGTGGGTCTTCACCAGCCAGTTCACGCCATTGGCGTCGCCGCCCGCCTCCTCGTCGGCGGTGAAGGCCACGATGATGTCGCCCTTCGGCTTGAATCCCTCCCGCTTCAGGCGGATCACGCTCTCCAGGGTGGCGGCGTCCTGCGACTTCATGTCGATGGTGCCACGGCCGTAGAACCAGCCGTCCTTCTCCACCAGCTTGAAGGGATCGGTGGTCCAGTCCTCCCGCCGGGCATTCACCACGTCCAGATGGCAGATGTAGAGGATGGGCTTCGCCTTGCCCTGGCCCCGCAGCCGGACCACCACATTGCCCTTGGTGGGATGATCGGCGGGGGCCAGCACGGCGATGTCCGCATCGGCAAAGCCCGCCGCCCGCAGCCGGGCCGCCACGGCATTGGCCGCGACGGTGGAGCCCTTGTCGTGCTGGGTGTCGATCTCGATCAGCTCCTTCAGCAGGGCGCGGCCGAGTGCCTGGTCGGCCGGGGGCGGCACGAGGCTGGCGGTGGGCGCGGCCCCCGCGGTTGCGGCGAGGGCGCAAAGGGCAGAGGCGGCGAACAGCGCGCCAACGGATCGGGAAAGGGACATGCAGTCTCCGCAGGCCAGGGGCCGGATGGGGTAGAGAGGGCCCACTGTCGCCCGGAAGCGTCCGCGTGGACAAGCCCTAGGCGGTCGGCGTAGAACCCCCGCCAGCCAGCCGTGCGCCGCGCGGCATTCCCTGCACCCGATCTCAGAGCCCACACATGGCCGGCCATTCCAAGTTCAAGAACATCCAGTTCCGCAAGGGCGCCCAGGACAAGAAGCGCTCCAAGCTGTTCTCCAAGCTGTCCCGGGACATCACCATCGCCGCCAAGACCGGCACCCCCGACCCGGCCTCCAATGCCCGCCTGCGCCTGGCCATCACCAATGCCCGGGCGGAATCCATGCCCAAGGACAATATCGACCGGGCCATCAAGAAGGCCCTGGGCGGAGAGACCGACACCTACGAGGACATCCGCTACGAGGGCTTCGGCCCCGGCGGCATCGGCCTGATCGTCGAGGTGCTGACCGACAACCGCAACCGCACCGCGGCCAATGTCCGCTCCACCTTCTCCAAGAACGGCGGGAACATGGGGGAAAGCGGGTCGGTGGCCTTCATGTTCGACCGGCTGGGCCAGATCACCTATCCGGCCTCCGCCGGGTCGGAGGACGCGATCATGGAAGCGGCCATCGAGGCCGGTGCCGAGGACGCCGAAAGCGATGCGGACGGCCACACCATCTACACCGCCTTCGAGGACCTGGGCGCGGTAATCGAGGCGCTGGAAGCCTCCCTGGGCCCGGCCCGGTCCACGGCCATGATCTGGCGGCCCAAGACCCTGACCCCCATCGCCGGGGATGACTGCGCGACCCTGATGAAGCTGATCAACGCCCTCGACGACGACGACGACGTGCAGAATGTCTGGGCGAACTTCGACATGAGCGAAGAGGACCTGGGCAAGTACGCCTCCTGAGCCTTCTCACCGCCGCGGACGCAAGAGGACGCCCCGCATCCGGAGGGACACGGGGCGCATGAGGTGGGTCGTGCGGAGAGGCTTGCCGCGGCAGCCGGGCGGACGCCGCGGGTGAGCGGTCAGCGACCGGTGCTGGCCGCCCCGGCGGAGCTGCCGTTGCGGGCGATGTTGCCCGGCAGATAGGCGGGGCAGCGGGTCTGCAGGTCCGCCTGGGCCCGGGCGCGCCAGTAGCTGCCGTGATGGGCGACCCCGGCGGCGTCCGCATGGGCGGACTGGGCCATGGTCAGGGCCAGGGGCTCGCGCTGGGCGCTGCCGGCGTCCATGGCCCGGTCATAGGCCGCGGCGTCCTGGTTCAGGCCCTGGGCCAGTCCGGCGCACCGCGCGGCATTGATGAACCCGACATCGGTCAGGCGGCTGTCCGCGGCATTGGCCTGGGACGCGGCAAGGACACCGGCCGTGAGCAGGGTGGCGGCGAACAGGAGCGGGGCGGCGGCGGTTTCGATTTTCATCTTCAATATCCTCGTGCGGGTTTGAGTAAGAGTTTCAACTCTGGTTACGGGCCTGTACGTTTCGGCTTCGACCTTGGCGGCGGACCAATTCAACGAGGATCTTTTCTCAAAGTCGGGCTAATATTAGAAGTTAAATCGCTGTCATTTTACTCAATTACACTCTCGCAATGAAAATCATTACATGTCGTTCATTGAATGACAGGCCGGTAATGTTTCGGTATCGGGCGGGATGGTGCGCGGCCTGGAACTTTGCTAGGAAGCCCCATGGCCACCCAACCGCCCGAACCCGTCGCGACGCCGTGCATCAAGGTGTGCATGGTGGATGGCGAGAGCGGCCTGTGCCTGGGGTGCTACCGGACCCTGCCGGAGATTGCCGGATGGGCCAGGCTGTCGGCGGACAGCCGCGCCGCGCTCATCCAGTCCCTGCCCGGCCGCCGGGACCGCATCTCCCCGGAAAAGCTCGGCCTGATCTGACCTCACGAGGTCGTTCAAAAAATTGCACCTGAGGTCGCCGGGATTCACCGGATGCAAAGGACGATCCCCTAGTCTGCTGTCAAAGAACAGAGGCCGGGATCAAGGCATGGCGAATTCAGTGGGCGTGGTGGCGACGGCGACGATCTGCGCCGTTCTGGTGGGCGAAGTGGTGATGCACACCCGGGACTTCGGCCATCTGAACATCCAGTGGACCCCGGCGGCTTCTGCCCAGACCGCGCCTGCCACCCAGGCGGACCTGGCCGTCGCCCCCGCGGCCCGGGATGGACAACCTCCCGCCGCCTATGTGGGCAAGGGCAAGGACGGCCACTACTGGGCCTGGGCCCAGATCGACGGCCATCCGGTCCGCGTGCTGATCGACACCGGCGCCTCCGCCGTGGCCCTGACCCCCGAAGATGCCCGCCGGGCCGGGGTGGACCTGGAACTCCTGGTCTACAACCGGGATGTGAACACCGCCCAGGGCGTCACCCATGCCGCAGCGGTGACCCTGGGCCACGTGTCCGTGGCCGGTGCCGATGTCAGCGGGGTCGAGGCCCTGGTGGTTCCCAGGGGCCTGTCCTCCTCGCTGCTGGGCATGAGCTATCTCGGACGGCTGGAAGGCTTCGAGGCCACCCGGTCCGGGCTGATCCTTCACCCTTGAGGTCGATGCCCGCGCCTATCCGGCCGGCTTGATCGACACCAGCTCCACCTTGAAGACCAGGTCGGCATTGGCCGGGATCGGTCCCACACCCTTCTCGCCATAGGCGAGGTAGGACGGGATGTGGATCAGCCACTCATCCCCCGGACGCATCAGCTGCAGCGCGGCGACCCAGCCCGGGATCAGCTTGCCCAGGGGAAAGGTGGCTGTCCCGCTCTTGTCGCCGGCAGAGCTGTCGAACACCTTGCCATTGGTCAGGCGACCCTCGTAGCGCACGACGATCTCGTCGGAGCGGCGGGGATGGGCCCCCGTGGCCGCGCCGGATTTCAGCACCTTGTAGCGCAGCCCGCCCAGGGCCACGACACCGGGGGCCCCGACGGACAGGGGGTCCGCCGTCGCGCCGCCGGAACCCGACGGGGTGACGCCGGTCTCGGCGCAGGCCCCCAGAGTGAGGACGGCAGCCAGGGCCGCGGGGACCAGCAGGCGGCGGTGGCCGCGGGGTGTCGCGGGGATGCGATGATCGATAGTCGTCATGACTTCAGTCCTCTGCTCGCGGTCGCGTCGGGAAATCCCTCGGACGGCCGTTGCGCCCCCCTCCCGTCAGGGACACCTGATCGATTGAGACAGACTCAACAGAAATGGCGAAAATCCGCAAAACCTTATTGCGGTGCCGGGCCGCCGGTGTGCTCATCGGGGGCGAGGACCCGGAGCGAAAGGGCGTGGACCGGACCCTTCAGCTCCTCGGCCAGGGCGGCATTGACCAGCCGCTGGCGGGGCACACGGCCCAGCCCGCGAAACGCCTCGGCAACCACCGTCACGGTAAAGTGGCTCTCTCCCCCCTCCCGGGAGCCGGAATGACCCTGATGGTGCGCGCTGTCGTCCACGACCTCGAGAACGCTCGGCGCAAAGGCCGCCGTGAGCTTCTTGACGATGGAATCCCGAACCTGGCCCAAAGCCGTCTCCCGTTTGTCGCCCATATCGGCTCAAAGCGGGTTTCAACCCGCAATTCCGCGTCGTCAATTCTTGAATGTGAAAACTTCGACCGCATACTGAGCCCATGAGTGAGGCTTTCCGATACACCCCCCGATTTGTCGACATCCGCGTCCGTCCGCCCAAGCCGGACGAGGAGGCTGCGGCGACGGAGGACGTGCTGAGGCTGAAGCCGGGCGAAAAGCCGTGCGAATGGCCGGGCTGCCGCATCGCCGGGGCCGCCAAGGCGCCCAAGTCCCGGGACATTCCCAACGAGCACTACTGGTTCTGCGTGCCCCATGCGGGGGAGTACAACCGCAACTGGGACTATTTCGCCGGCATGAGCGAGGCGGAGGTGCGCAAGGTGCAGGAGGCCCGCCTCACCGGCGACCGGCCGACCTGGGAGTTCAAGGCGTCCCGCTTCAGCCGGGAGGCGGCCAGCTTCTCCGCCAAGGCCGGGACCGGTCAGGGCTATTCCGACCCCTTCGGCATGTTCGGCGCGGCCAAGGCCCGGGCCCGGGCGGAGGCCGAGGCGTCGGACCGGTTCCGCCGCATGGGCAAGCTGGAACGCAAGGCCCTGGCCGAACTCGACCTCGAGGACACGGCGGACGGCACCGTCATCCGGACCCGGTATCTGGAGCTGGTGAAGCGGTGCCACCCGGACACCAACGGCGGCGACCGCTCTACCGAGGCCAAGCTGCAGCGGGTGCTGAAGGCCTACAAGACGTTGAAGTCCGCCGGGCTGGTGCAGTGACGGATCGTCAGGTTTCCGCTGCGGCGCCGGTTTCCAACCCGTCCAATCCGCGCTAATCGGAACCCATGACCCGCGAAGCTCCCTCTGATCCGTTGCTCTCCATCGCCCCCGACCACAAGGTGTCGGTCCGCGAGGTGTTTGGCGTCGATTCCGACATGATGGTCCCGGCGTTCAAGACGCCCGACTCCCATGTGCCGGAGGTGGACCCCTCCTATCGCTTCGATCCGCAGACGACGCTGGCCATCTGCGCCGGCTTCGCCTTCGACCGGCGGGTGATGGTCCAGGGCTATCACGGCACGGGCAAGTCCACCCACATCGAGCAGGTCGCCGCCCGGCTGAACTGGCCGCTGGTGCGGGTGAACCTGGACAGCCACGTGAGCCGCATCGACCTCGTCGGCAAGGACGCCATCGTCCTGAAGGACGGCAAGCAGGTCACCGAATTCCGCGAGGGCATGCTGCCCTGGGCCCTGCAGCGCCCCATCGCGCTGGTGTTCGACGAATACGACGCCGGGCGTCCGGACGTGATGTTCGTGATCCAGCGGGTGCTGGAGGTGCAGGGCAAGCTGACCCTGCTGGACCAGAACCGGGTGATCCGGCCGAACCCTTACTTCCGCCTGTTCGCCACCACCAACACCATCGGGCTCGGCGACACCACCGGCCTCTATCACGGCACCCAGCAGATCAATCAGGGCCAGATGGACCGCTGGTCCATCGTCACCACCCTGAACTATCTCGCCCATGACGCCGAGGCGGAGATCGTGCTGGCCAAGTCCCCGAGCTATGACTCGGTGGAGGGTCGCCGGACCCTGAACGCCATGGTCCGGGTGGCAGACATGACCCGCAACGCCTTCATGAACGGGGACATCTCCACCGTGATGAGCCCACGGACCGTGATCACCTGGGCCCAGAATGCGGAGATCTTCGGGGATGTGGGCCTGGGCTTCCGCCTCACCTTCCTGAACAAGTGCGACGAGCTGGAACGCCCCACCGTGGCGGAATTCTACCAGCGGGCCTTCGGGACCGACCTGCCGGAGAGCGCCGCCCGGGTGAAGGTGGTCTGACCCCGCCCACCTAGCGGGGCGCGGCCTCCGCTGCGGCGGCCAGCACGGGCAACACCTTGGGCGTGTCGCGGATGCGATCCCCGCTCCAGCCCGGCTGGCGCTTCAGCCATTCCGTATCCGGCGCAAAGCTCTTGGCCGCATGGCTCAGGGCCTCCACGGCGATGCCATGCCGATCGGTCTGGGCGATCAGGCCGCCTACCACCCGGACATCCCAGACCTCGAACGGACCGCGGCTGTCGAGCCCCGTGGCGGCGAACACATAGGCCTGGGCCGGCTGGCCCCGGTACTGGCAGGAAAACCGCGTCTCCCCCGCCTTCACCAGGGTGCGGGCCGCGGGCGGACCATCCACCCCGGCGAGGGCGGCAGAGGCGTCGGGCAGGGACTGCCCCCCCGTGGGATTTACCTGATCGCAGTGGCCGCCCAGCTTGCCCCGGCCCCATTCGGCGGCGAAGGCCTGGCCCTCGTGATAGGGGGACACGGTCAGGGCGCGGCCCTCGCCGGGCATGTAGATGCGGCCCTCCGTCAGCCCGGCATCGGCCAGCGCCGTGGTCGGCGGGGTGAAGTCGGGAATGTCCGGGTCGCCGATGAAGATCTCCGCCGAACCGTCCGGGGCCGAGGCCCGCAGCCAGGGCCGCACCTCGCCCGTGGTCAGGCGACGCAGGCCGCCCTGGGCGGGCCAGCCCTCCGGCAGTTCCACGGTGAAGGCATGCTCCGTCGGCTCCGCATAGGGAGCCCAGTGGGCCTGGTCCGCTGACGGATGGGCCCCGGAGGACTGCGATGCCCCCTGCGCCGCCTCCTCCTGACGGGAGCATCCCGTCCCGGCGAGCAGCATCGCCAGGCCGAGGCCCAGGCACAGGCCTGCCGCCCTGCCGATCGGTATCCGCCCCCCCGTCCTGACCGCGCCCATGGCCCTCGTCTCCCGTCCGGACCGGATTAAGGCCCCCCGGCCGCGCCAGCGCAAGGCCCGCGGCGATCCGCGCCTTGCCTGAGGCGCCCAAACGGCCTACCGTCGGACCCCAGTTCTCCGGGGGGCCGCGCACAAGCGGCTGAGAGGCGGGTGATCCCGCGACCCGCGAACCTGATCCGGGTCATGCCGGCGGAGGGAGGGAACAGCAGGGCGCACCGCCGGATTCCGGCGGCACCTTCAGGTTTCCAAGCGAAGCGGCTGATCGTCCTGTCCGAGAGGCCGACCATGAACGCCCCCGTCAACCCGACCGTCATTCCCGTCGGCGAAGTCCCCACCGGCCCCATTCCCGGCAGCCGCAAGATCCACGTGCCCGGCGTCCTCTATCCGGAGCTGCGGGTCCCCTTCCGCGAGGTCTGCGTGCACGAGAGCGCGGGCGAGCCGCCGGTGACCATCTACGACCCCTCCGGTCCCTATACGGACCCGGACGCGACCATCGACCTGCAGCAGGGCCTGCCCCGCGCCCGGGAGGCCTGGGTCCGCGCCCGGGGCGATGTGGAGGAGATCTCCGCCCGCCAGATCCGGCCGGAGGACAACGGCCGGGTGTCCGACGCCCTTAGGGTACCGGAATTCCCCACCCATCGCCCGGTCCTGCGCGCCACGGGCGGCGGGGCCGTCACCCAGCTGGACTATGCCCGCCGCGGGATCATCACGGCGGAGATGGAATATGTGGCCATCCGCGAGAACCTGCGCCGGGAGATGATCCGCGAACAGATCCGCGACGGGGAGAGCTTCGGTGCGGAGATTCCCGAGGTGGTGACCCCGGAATTCGTGCGCGACGAGATCGCCCGGGGCCGGGCCATCATCCCCGCCAACATCAATCACGGCGAGCTGGAGCCCATGGCCATCGGCCGCAACTTCCTCGTCAAGATCAACGCCAACATCGGCAACTCCGCCGTCACCTCGTCCGTGGGCGAGGAGGTGGAGAAGATGGTCTGGGCGATCCGCTGGGGCGCGGACAATGTCATGGACCTGTCCACCGGGCGCAACATCCACAACATCCGTGAGTGGATCGTCCGCAACAGCCCCGTGCCCATCGGCACCGTGCCCATCTACCAGGCCCTGGAAAAGGTCGGCGGCATTGCCGAGGACCTGACCTGGGAGGTCTATCGCGACACGCTGATCGAGCAGGCCGAGCAGGGGGTGGACTATTTCACCATCCATGCCGGCGTGCGCCTGCCCTACATCCCCCTGACGGCGAAGCGGGTGACCGGCATCGTCTCCCGCGGCGGGTCGATCATGGCCAAGTGGTGCCTGGCGCACCACAAGGAGAGCTTCCTGTACGAGCGGTTCGACGAGATCTGCGACATCATGCGGGCCTATGACGTGTCGTTCAGCCTGGGCGACGGCCTTCGCCCCGGCTCCATCGCCGACGCCAATGACGCCGCCCAGTTCGCCGAGCTGGAAACCCTGGGCGAGCTGACCCACCGGGCCTGGGCCAAGGGCTGCCAGGTGATGATCGAGGGCCCCGGCCACGTGCCGATGCACAAGATCAAGGCCAACATGGACAAGCAGCTGAAGGTCTGCGGCGAGGCGCCCTTCTATACCCTCGGGCCGCTCACTACCGACATCGCGCCGGGCTATGACCACATCACCTCGGCCATCGGCGCGGCCATGATCGGCTGGTTCGGCACCGCCATGCTCTGCTACGTGACGCCCAAGGAGCATCTGGGCCTGCCCGACCGCAACGACGTGAAGCAGGGGGTGATCGCCTACAAGATCGCCGCCCATGCCGCGGACCTGGCCAAGGGCCACCCGGCGGCCCGGGCCTGGGACGACGCCCTGTCCCGCGCCCGGTTCGAGTTCCGCTGGGAGGACCAGTTCAATCTCGGCCTCGATCCGGAGACGGCGCGGGAATATCACGACGAGACCCTGCCCAAGGAGGCGCACAAGACCGCGCACTTCTGCTCCATGTGCGGGCCGAAGTTCTGCTCCATGAAGATCAGCCAGGAGATCCGCGACGCCGCCAAGGGCCAGAACGATGTGGCGCAGGCGGGGATGGCGGAGATGTCGGAGAAGTTCAAGGCCACCGGCGGGGAGATCTACGTGCCCACCAAGGCCTGAGCGACCGGCGAGGGGGCGGACCGGCGATTGCCCTTGGCAGTGCAACGCGCTAAGCCCGCCCCTCGCCTTTCATCCAGAGCCCGATCATGTCCGACACCTTGCCCGACCGCCTGAGCGTCAACCCCAGGAGCCCCTATTATGACGAGGCGGTGCTGTCCCGAGGGGTGGGCATCCGCTTCAAGGGCGAGGAAAAGACCAATGTGGACGAATACTGCGTCTCCGAGGGCTGGGTGCGCCTGACCGTGGGCAAGCAGGTGGACCGCAAGGGCAATCCCCTGACGGTGAAGCTCGCCGGCGAGGTGGTGCCCTATTTCCTCACCGAAGCCGACGGCGAAACGGCGGAATAGCGCCCCCTAGCCCGCGGCATGCAGGGACGTGCCGTGGGTCTTCAGCCAGGCCCGGGACGTCTTCAGCGCCGGATGCAGCCGGGCATTGATCTCCCAGAAGCCCGGCCCGTGATTGGCCTCGATCAGGTGCGCGCATTCGTGCGCCGCCACATAGTCGAGCACCGCGGGGGGCGCGAGGACCAGCCGCCAGCTGTAGCGGATCTGGGCAGGCTCTCCCCGATGCGCCTGCTTGCACGAGCCCCAGCGGGCCTTGGCATCGGTGATGCTGATCTGCGGCAGGGGCTGGCCGAGCGCCGCCGCATGGACGGCCGTGCGCGCCACCAGACGGTCCTGGGCCAGGGCCTTCAGGCCGCGGACGACGCCGCGAGCGAACACCTCACCCTCCCCATAGGCCAGCAAGCGGGCGGGCTCGTCCGCCGTGGCGGGCTTGAAGGTCGGGCGGATGCGCATGGCCGCCCGCTCCAGCCGGCAGGGCCGACCCTCCACCGCGATCATCTGGCCGGGGGCAAAGCGGATCGGTTCCGGCAGGCGGGACAGCTGGGCGGCGATCCAGGCCTGGCGCTGGCGGGCAAAGCTCACGGCATCGGCCAGTCGCGCCCGGTCCGGGGCCGTGGCCACCACGACCCGCTCCCGGCTGTCCAGGCGCAGGCTGATCCGCCGGGCCCCCGCATGCACCCGCAGGCGCAGCGGCAGGCCGTCGATCTCGATCCGGTCCCCGTGGTCCAGCCGGGGTCTGGGGGTCAGGAGCGTGCGAAGGGACATGACCGCAAGTCTAGAGCAGGTTTCGCCGTCCGGCTCTAGTCGGCGAGGTCCAGCATCATGCGGATGTCGCAGCGGGCATAGGGGGACGGATGTCCCTCGCCGTCCGCCAGTTCGCGGAACCCGAGGCTGCGGTAGAGGCTGATGGCCGGGGTGAGCTTGCGGCCGCTCTCCAGATAGATGTGGGCCGCGCCCAGCGCCCGGCAGCGGGCGATCGCGGCCTCCAGCAGGGCGCGGCCGAGGCCCGTCCCGCGATGGGTCTCCGCCACCGTCATCTTGCAGACCTCCAGCGTCTGCGCGTCGTGCCACAACAGGGCCACGCACCCCACCGGCCGGTCACCGGCCACCGCCATCAGCACGTCGCCGCCGGTGTCCACGAACACGCCCTGCGGGTCGCCCAGCACCCGGCGATCCTCGTCCTCCAGGGCGAATTCCCTTGTGATCCAGGCCTCGTTCAGGACGCGGAAGGCCTCGGCATCCGACGGCTGGAAGCTGCGGAAGGTCACCTCCGCCGTGTCGGCTCCCATGTCAGACGATCTCGTGGGCCGTGATGAACGACCGCACCCGGGGATAGATCTCCTCCCGGAAGCGGCGGCCGTTGAACACGCCATAATGGCCGACGCCCGGCTGGACATAGAGCATGCGCTTGTCGTCCGGAATGCCGGTGCACAGGACGTGGGCGGCCTGGGTCTGGCCGACGCCGGAAATGTCGTCCAGCTCCCCTTCCACGGTCATCAGGGCGATGTCCTTCACCGCGTCCGGGCGCACGTCCCGTCCCCGGTGGGTCAGGAGGCCCCGGGGCAGCAGGTGCTGCTGGAAGACGATGTCGATGGTCTGGAGATAGAACTCCTCCGTCAGGTCGAGGACCGACAGGTATTCGTCGTAGAACTCCAGGTGCTTGGCCGCCTGGTCTCCGTCGCCCTGCACCAGATGCTCGAAATAGGCCTTGTGCGCGTCCTGGTGCCGCTGGGCGTTCATGCTCATGAAGCTGTAGAGCTGGACAAAGCCCGGATAGACCCGGCGCCCGACCCCCGGATGGGGCGGCGGCACGGTGTAGATCATGTTGGACTTGAACCAGGCGAAGGGCCGCTCCTCCGCCAGCTTGTTGGGGGCGGTCGGCGACAGGCGGGCATCGATGGGGGAGCCCATGAAGGTCATGCTGGCGGGACGGGAGGGGTCCTCGTCCTCGGCCATCAGGGTGGCGGCGGCCAGCACCGGCGGACCCGGCTGGCACACGGCCACCACGTGCGGCCGGGGCCCCAGCACCCGCAGCATGTCCTGGATGTGGTCCACATAGTCGTGGAAGTCGAAGCGGCCTTCCAGCACGCTGACCTGGCGGGCATTCACCCAGTCGGTGATGTAGACCTCGTGGTCCGGCAGGAAGGCCTCCACCGTGCCGCGGAGCAGGGTGGCATAGTGGCCCGACAGGGGGGCGACGATCAGCACCGCCGGGTCCAGGGTCCGCCGCCCGGCCTTGCGCAGGTCCGCCGATTCCCGGCTGAAATGGACGAGGTTGACCCAGGGGCTGGACCACACCGTGTGGGTGTTCACCCGCACCGGCTGGCCGTTGATCAGGGTCTGGTCGATCATCCAGTCAGGCTTGCCGTAGCGGCGGGTGACCGTGGCGAACAGGTCCGTGGCCGCCGCCATGTTCCGGGCAAAGGGGTGTTCGGCCACCGGATTGTAGGGCGCGCTCCAGAAGTCCCGCGCCGCCCGGGCCAGGGTCCGCATGGGCGTGCCGGCGTGATATCCCATCTCGTTCAGGGCGTAGAGCATGGCGAGCGGTCGCCTCCGCATGACAAGGTTTGCGCATGAGCCATATCATGCTGCACTTGCGAAATAGGTAATGTCGACGCGATTCCCCTGACAAAATCAGGCGATTCCGCACATTTTTCGGTGATCTAGCCGCCGTGCATGGCCTTGGCGATATCCTCCGCCAGCTTGGCGGGCCCCTGCTCATAGGACAGGGGTGCGGCAAACCGGCCCTGGGGATCCATCAGATAGATGGCCGCGCTGTGCGCCACCTGATAGTCCTTGTCCTTGTTTTCCTTGGCATAATAGACCCGATAGGCCCGCGCCACCGCCGCGATCTCCGCCGGCGAGCCGGTGAGGGCCACCACCGGCTTCGGAAAGCCCGGCTGGTCCAGCCAGGCCTTCAGCTGGGCGGGCGTGTCCCGGGCCGGGTCCACGGAGATGAACACCGACTGCAGGCGCGCCCCGTCGGGGCCGAGCTTCGTCTGGGCCCCGCCCAGGGTCTGCATCGTCGCCGGGCAGATGTCCGGACAGGACACATAGCCGAAGAACACCGCGCTCCAGTGCCCCTTCAGCAGGGCCTCGCTGACCCGGTGGCCGTTCTGGTCCGTGAGGACGAAGGGCCCGCCGATGTCGGCGGTGCCGTTGCCGGACCGGGCCGCGGGCTGGGTCATCCACAGCCATCCCACCAGACCCAGCACCATCACCGCCATGGTCAGCAGGAACAGCACTGCCGGGCTGGCCAGGGGCAGCCGTGTCGTGCCGCCGCTCCTGGGTTGCGCAGGTCCGGGTCCGGAGTAACGTTTCATAACAGGCTCCCAGGCGAGACTGAGTCATGTCCTTGACCCGATCCTTCCGCCACCTCCGGTCGCCGGGACCGTCCCGCAGCGATCAGACCGTTAAGCCGGGTTCGCCCGGGCTTCAAGGGCCGGGCGTCGCGGACGGACACCTGTGGGACTGGACCGAGGCCCGTCGCGGCCTGAGGCTGCGGACGCTGATCGTCCTGCGCTGGGTGTCCCTCTTCGCCCAGCTGACCACGGTTCTGTGGGTGGCGCTGGGCCTGCACTTCACCCTGCCCCTGGGCCCGTGCCTGATGGTGCTCGCCCTCACCGGCTGGATGAACCTGTCCCTGGAGCTGGCCTCCCCCGCCGGACGGCTGACGGGGCGGTGGGAATCGGTGTTCCAGCTGAGCCTCGACCTGATCGAGATGTCGGTGCTGATCGGCCTGACCGGCGGCCTCGCCAATCCCTTCATCCTGATGCTGGTGGCCCCGGTGACGGTGGCTGCCGCCACCCTGCCGGCCCGCAGCGCCGCAGCCCTCGGCCTGCTGTCCGCCGTGTGCGTGACGGCCCTGTTCTTCTTCGCCCTGCCCCTGCCCTGGTTCCCGGGCGAGGCCTTCCGGTCGCCCTGGCTCTACCGCTTCGGCATGTGGGCGGCCACGGTGTCCGGCATCGGTTTCAATGCCGCCTATGCCTGGCAGGTCTCGGCGGAGGCGGCGCGGATGGAGCTGGCGCTGGCCACCACCCAGGCCGTGCTGGCGCGGGAGCAGCGCCTGTCGGCCCTCGGCGGGCTGGCCGCCGCCGCCGCCCACGAGCTGGGCACGCCCCTGGCCACGCTGCAGGTGGTGACCCGGGAGCTGCTGCGGGACAACCCCGAGCCCTCGCCCCTGCGGGAGGACCTGCAGCTGCTGTCGGAACAGAGCCAGCGCTGCCGGGACATCCTGATGCGCCTGTCCCGCTCGCCGGATGCGGAGGACGCCCACCACGCGCGGCTGGCGATCATTCACCTGCTGGAGGAAGTGGCCGAACCCTACCGCATGGAGGGCATCACCCTGAGCTGTCAGGTGGAGGGCGGCCCGCCCCTGGAGGTCCGCCGCCTGCCGGAGGTGCTGCACGGCCTGTCATCCCTGGTGGAGAACGCCGTCGACTTTGCCGGGACGGAGGTGGAGCTGCGGGCCCAGGTGACCGCGGACGTGCTGCGCATAGAGATCCGCGACGACGGCCCCGGCTTTGCCGCCGATGTGCTGGCCCGGCTGGGGGAGCCCTATCTGACCACCCGCAGCCAGGGGGAGAATTCCCGCACGCATCATCAGGGGCTGGGTCTGGGATTCTTTATCGCCAAGACCCTGCTGGAACGCTCCGGTGCCCGGGTGGAAGTCGGCAACCGCCGTCCCAACGGGGCCGTGGTGACCGCGCTCTGGTCCCGGGCGAGCCTCGAGGCCGTGACCGGCTAGAGCCCCCGCCGCCGGGCGCGCCCGGCAATGTTCAGGGCCAGCCGCTCGGCGATCAGGCCGTCGGGATAGCCGGTGGTCTTGCACTGGCGGTCGGCCTCCAGCACGTCGGGCTGCAGGGCGTCCAGGTCCGACAGCCGCCAGGCGCGGAGCTGGCGCAGGAACTCCCGCTCCTGCTTCCAGAACACGCCCACGGCCTTGGCCGCCTCCTGCGGGCCCATGCCGGTGCCGAGGAGAGTCGCGGCCCGGCGCAGGCGCATCAGGTGCTGGCCCATGGCGCGGACGGCGGCGGGTCCGCCCTCCCCCTCCGCCCGGGCCCGGCGAAGCCCGCCCTGGGCCTCGGCCACCCGTCCGCCGAAGGCATCGTTGGCGGCATCGAACAGGGAGGCCTCGGGCTCCACCCCCAGATGCGCCTCCAGGTCCGCCGCATTGGCGGTCACGCCGCTGCCGGGGCCCAGATACAGGACCAGGCGCTCGATCTCCTGGCGCATGACGCCGCGCTCCTTGGGCAGGCGACTGACGAACATCTCCAGCGCGTCCGACGTCAGGCCCACCTTGTCCGCGGCCAGGGCCTCGCGGACCAGGCGGGAGACGTCCCCCACCTCGTCCTCGTAGACGGCGATGGCAGCGGCAAGCTTGCCCGCCTCCGCCGTCTTGCGCAGGGGGGAGCTGCGGTCGAGGGCCGTCGCCTCGATCAGGAAGAAGGCATCGGGATTGAGCTGGCCGTCCAGATGCGCCTTCAGGGCATCGGCGGCGATCCGCAACGGCCCCGCCTTGTCGCCGGTCAGCTTCAGCCGCACCAGCCGCCGCCCCCCCATCATGGACAGGGCCGCCAGCTCGTCCATCAGCCGGCCGGCGTCCTGCTCCAGATCGGTCTCGGTCAGCAGGGCGACGTCGAAGGGGTCGTCGATGTTCGGCACGATCCGCCGGGCCAGGCCGTCCGCCCGCTCCCGCACGCCGCCGCGGTCACGGCCGTGGAGCAGGCACGCCCGGATGTCCGGCGGCGGATGCCCCAGGAAGCGGTCGACCTCGGGCCGCTTGGACAGGATCACGGGGTGCCGGTCACGGGGTGGGCCGTGCCGCAAAATAGCGCAGCAGCCGCAGGCGCAGCAGGTCCGCGGCCTGGGCCGCCACCCGGGCCTCGCCATCCTGCTCGGCCGCCAGACCCGCATAGGGCTGGTCGGCGGAGTCATAGGTGGCCATGGCCTCGATCTGGTCCTTCAGCGCCACCTTGCCCGTCGCCGCATCCCGCAGCTCGAACTTCACCGTCATGGTGATCTCGTAGCGGCTGGCCACGTTGTTGACCCGCAGGCCCCGGGGGGTGCGGCGACTCGAGGTGTCCAGCATCAGCTTCCAGGAGGCGTGATCGTCATGGCGGCCCAGGGCATCGTTCAGGCGCTGCTGCAGCAGGAAACCGCCGCGGCTGTGTTCGGACAGCTGGACGGAAATGTCGTCCAGCGCGCCGCCCGCAGCCGACTGGGCGTACATGGGCGTGAAGCCGCAGCCCGCCAGACTGACGGCGCACACGGCCGCGCCCAGGAGAAATCCGCGTCTCAGGACGGCCGTGGCCTTCGCAATCATGCGCGTTTCCTCTTCCCTGACATCGGCGGCGCCGGGCGGGTCAGCCGACGACGATATTGACGATCCGGTCCCGGACGACGACCACCTTGCGGACCGTCTGACCGGCAATATGCCGCTGAACATCGGCATCCGCGAGGGCAATCGCCTCCACATCCGCTTCAGCCGCCCCCTTGGGGGCGCGGATTTCCGCCCGGCGCTTGCCGTTCACCTGCACGGCCAGCACCGACTCGTCCTGCGCGAACAGGGCCGGGTCGGCCTTGGGCCAGGGGGCCTCGGCCACCAGCCCGTCCTCGCCCAGCCGGGACCAGCATTCCTCGGCCAGGTGCGGCATGAAGGGCGCGATCAGCCGGGCAAGGATCGACAGGGCCTCGTGCCGCGCCGCCAGCCTTGCCGGGCTCGCCCCCGCCGCCGGATGGGACTTCAGCACGGCCATCATCTCGTGCATGCGGGCCACGGCCAGGTTGAAGCGGAAGGTCTCCAGCCCCTCGGTGATCTGGCGGGCCAGCAGATGCGACGCCCGGCGCAGGGCCAGGCCGTCCTCCGACAGGTCCGGCGCACCGGGCCGTCCCTCCGGCTGGGCGTCGAACTCCGCCCAGATGCGCTGGATCAGGCGCCACGCCCCTTCGACGCCGGCGGTGGACCACTGCACGTCCCGCTCCGGCGGGCTGTCGGAGAGCACGAACAGCCGGGCCGCATCGACGCCGTACTGCTCGAAGATATCCTCAGGCGCCACGACATTGCGCTTGGACTTGGACATCTTCTCGACGCCCACCACCTCGACCGGCCGGCCGAATTCGGTGTCCACCCACAGGCCGTCGCGCTTCTCCACCTCGTTGGGCTGGAGCCACATCCCGTTCTGCGAGCGATAGGCCTCGTGCGTCACCATGCCCTGGGTGAACAGGCCGGCGAAGGGCTCCTTCACCCCCACCAGGCCGTCATCGGCCAGGGCCCTTGTCAGGAACCGCGCATAGAGCAGGTGCAGCACCGCATGCTCCACCCCGCCGATATACTGGTCCACCGGCAGCCAGTAGTCGGCGGCGGCCTTGTCGATGGGCGTGTCGGCCCGGGGATTGGCGAAGCGGGCAAAGTACCAGCTGGAATCCACGAAGGTGTCGAAGGTGTCCGTCTCCCGCTCGGCCGCCTTGCCGCAGGTCGGGCAGGGGACGAACCGCCAGGTGGGGTGCCGCAGCAGCGGATTACCCGGCTTGTCGAAGGCCACGTCGTCGGGCAGCCGCACCGGCAGCTGGCCCTGCGGCACGGGCACGACACCGCAGTCGGGGCAGTGGATGATCGGGATCGGGCAGCCCCAGTAGCGCTGCCGCGACACGCCCCAGTCCCGCAGGCGATAGACCGTGGCGCCCTGGCCGCGGCCGTCGGCCTCCACCCGGGCGATGGCGGCGGCCTTGGCCTCCTCGATGGCCAGGCCGTCCAGGAACTGCGAGTTGAAGATCCGACCCGGACCCACATAGGCCTCGGTGCCGACGGTGAAGCTCGCCGCGTCCGCCCCGGCGGGCAGTACCACCGGCGTGACGGCGAGATCGTACTTGCGGGCAAAGTCCAGGTCCCGCTGGTCATGGGCCGGGCAGCCGAAGATTGCCCCCGTGCCGTAGTCCATCAGGATGAAGTTCGCGACCCAGACCGGCAGCTTCCAGTCCGGATCGAAGGGGTGCGACACGGTGACGCCGGTGTCGAAGCCCTTCTTCTCTCCGGCCTCGATATCGGCCTCGGACGCGCCGCCGCGGCGGCACTCGGCGATGAACTCCGCCAGCGCCGGGTTCGACTCCGCCAGGGCCAGCGCCAGGGGATGGTCCGCCGCCACGCCGACGAAGCTCGCGCCATAGAGGGTGTCGGGACGGGTGGTGTAGACCTCGACCCGGTCGAAGCCCGAAGGCGCGCCGTCGGCCACGTCGAAGTGGAAGCGCAGGCCCTGGCTGCGGCCGATCCAGTTCTCCTGCATCAGCCGGACCTTGTCCGGCCAGCGGTCCAGACCCTTCAGCCCCTCGATCAGGTCATCGGCATAGTGGGTGATGCGCAGGAACCACTGGGTCAGCTTGCGCTTCTCCACCGGCGCGCCGGAGCGCCAGCCGCAGCCGTCGATCACCTGCTCGTTGGCGAGCACGGTCATGTCGACGGGGTCCCAGTTGACCACCCCTTCCCGGCGATAGGCCAGGCCGCGGCGGTACAGCTCCAGGAACAGCTTCTGCTCCTGGCCGTAATATTCCGGGTCGCAGGTGGCGAATTCCCGGCTCCAGTCGATGGCGAGGCCCAGCTGCTTCAGGGGCTCGCGCATGGCCGCGATGTTCTCGTAGGTCCAGCCCTTGGGGTGGACACCCTTCTCCATGGCCGCGTTCTCGGCAGGCATGCCGAAGGCGTCCCAGCCCATGGGGTGGAGCACGTTGAAGCCCTGGGCGCGTTTGTAGCGCGCCACCACGTCGCCCATGGTGTAGTTGCGCACGTGCCCCATGTGGATGCGCCCCGACGGATAGGGGAACATCTCCAGCACGTAGTACTTCGGACGGTCCCCGGCCTCTTCAGGCGTCAGGGTGCGGAAGGTGTCTGTGTCCGCCCACCGTGCGCGCCAGTGGGGTTCGGAGACTTTCGGATTATAGCGGCCCATGCGGGCGACTTATCAGCCCTTCACGTTGATCGTCGAGAGCTTTAGCTGCCGGGCGCGGGTCAGGATGGCGTTTTCCACATCCACGTCGGTCTGGCCGGACACCGGCGCATTGGTCCAGCCGCCGGCCGTGTCCTTGACCTGCTTGAAGACCGTGACCGACACCCCGTCCGCGCGCAGGCGGGTGTCGAGGATGTAGACGGTCGCCTTGAACCGCTCATCGGGCTTTTCCGGATTGGCGTACCAGTCGGTGATGATCACGCCGCCGAACGGATCGGCCGAGGCCAGCGGCATGAAGGACAGGGTGTCGAGGGACGCACGCCACAGGAAGGCATTGACGCCGATCCCCGCGGGGGCAGCGGCGGCGGCCTTGTCGGGATTGCGCTTGCCGAAGGGGAAGCTGCCGGTTCCGCCGGACGCCTGGTCGCCGCCATGGGCGCAGGCCGTCAGCAAGAGCGCACCGGCCATCACCGCACCGACCCTGAGTGTAAACGACATCTTCCACTGCTCCATCACGCTGGTCCGACGATGTCGGCGTATCCTTTGCCCTCGACGCAACAGGGCTCCGCCCGCCACGCCGCCAGGGACGCTCCATATCCCGAACTTGGTCCTATACCACGGCAGGAAAGCGTCCAAGTCGCAAAAATTTACCATCGGTCGTGGCCCTGCCGCCACAGGGGGGACAGTTCCTGTCGAAAATCACCCCTTTTGATTGACGCTTATCAATCATGCGGCTTAAGCCAAAGGTCAGGGTAATCCCGTCTACTGAGCGTGGACATCGGGGATTGGCTCGAATCCGGGTCCGACGCGACGTCGGCCCTGCAGTTGGGATGGAAGTGACATGTCTTGGAAGGCGACCCTGGCTACGGCTGCGGCGCTCCTGATTGCGGGGGCGGCCCATGCCGCGTCTGCAGAAACGGTCAAGACGACGGCTCAGAACAACTTTGCCGGGGAAATCGATCCCACCGGTCCGTGGACGGTGACGCCGGACCACAAGACCCTGCTGTTCGGCGGCAGCGGACGCTGGGGCCTGAAGCTCGACATGGAACAGCCCCTGGGCCGGGACATGGCCTGGAAGGACGTCAATGCCGGGGCCTATCTGAAGCTGACCCCCACGATCCGGGTCGGTGGCTCGGTGGGTCTGGGCGACCGTCTGGCCCAGCCGCAGAAGGTGACGCCGCAGGACACCGCCCCCCGGGTGCATCTCGAGACCGCCTTCAAGTTCTGACGCGACCGCGGCCCGGTCGGGCCTTGCCGATCGCCTCCACTGCTGCGAACCCCACGACGCCCGTTCCCTTCAGTCTCGCCACCGTTCGGGGGCCGACCCCTCCCAGGGCCAGCACCGGGATCGTGGCCGTGCGCACCATGGCGGCCAGGCGCGTGACGCCGAGGGGTCGGCCGGCCGACGGGCTTCGGCTGGGAAAGACGGCCGACAGGAACGCCCCATGCGCCCCCGCTCGCCCGGCACGGGCCAGGGCCGCGGTGCTGTGGGCCGCGACCGTCACGATCCAGCGCGGCCTCTGACGGCGCAGTCGCGGCAGGTGGCGGAGGTCCCGCTCCGGCAGATGGACTCCGTGGGCCCCCACCCGGGCCGCCAGGGCCGCATCCTGACCGATCAGCAGCACCAGGCCCCGTCGCCGGGCCAGCCGTGACAGGGCCAGGGCCTCAGCGGCGGCACCCGGCCGGCCGAAGCCTCGATGGACAATGCCCGCCCCCCGGGGCAGACGCTCCGCCGCCGCGACCACATCGGCCATCCGGTCCGGGTCGGTGAACATCCACAGGCACGGAAGCGCGCGGGCACCCTTTTCCTTTGCCCCGTGACGGCGCAAGTAAAGGGCGGTCCTCGACAGACCCTCCAGTTCCGAACCCGGCAGAGCCAATGTCCGCACCCTCCTCCGCTCCCCACGACCCGGCACGGTCCCGCCGGGACATCCTCGACCGGATTGTCATGGCCGCCCGCGAGGCCGGCCGCAAGGACGTGCCGACCCTGGTGGCCGTGAGCAAGGTCCAGCCGTGGGAGAGGATCGCACCGGTGCTCGCCGCCGGCCAGCGGGTGTTCGGCGAGAACCGGGTGCAGGAGGCCCAGGCCCGCTGGGCGGGGGTGCGCGACACGCACCCTGACCTGGAGCTGCGGCTGATCGGTCCCCTGCAGAGCAACAAGGCCAGGGCGGCCCTGGAGCTGTTCGACGTGATCGAGACCGTGGACCGGGAATCCCTGGCCGCCGCCCTGGCCGAGGCCATTGCCCGGGGGGCCCCGCGGCGGCGGTTCTATGTGCAGGTGAACACCGGCGAGGAACCGCAGAAGGCCGGGGTGATCCCGGCCGACGCGGACGCCTTCATCGAGCGCCTGCGGACCCACCACGGCCTGATGCCGGAGGGGCTGATGTGCATCCCCCCGGCGGACGAGGCCCCGGGGCCGCATTTCGCCCTTCTGGCGAAGATCGCCGCCCGCAACGGCCTGGACCGGCTGTCCATGGGCATGAGTTCGGATTTCGAGACCGCCGTTCGCTTCGGGGCCACCTCGGTCCGGGTCGGCTCGGCCCTGTTCGGGACCCGCTGAGATGGCGGGCCCGCCCCTCCTGTCCCCGAGCGAGGTGGAGCGTTATGCCCGGCACCTGGTGCTGCGCGAGATCGGCGGGCCCGGCCAGCAGCGGCTGAAGGCCGCGCGGATGCTGGTGGTCGGGGCCGGGGGTCTGGGGGCCCCGGCGGCCCTCTATCTGGCGGCGGCGGGGGTGGGCACGATCGGCCTCCTCGACCCCGACCGGGTCAGCCTGTCGAACCTGCAGCGCCAGGTGCTGTTCACCACCGGGGATGTGGGTGCCGCCAAGGTGACGGCCGGGGCCGCCCATCTGGCCGCCCTCAATCCCGAGATCACCCTCGTCCCCCATGACGTCCGGCTGGACGACCACAATGCCGACGCCCTGCTGGCCGGATACGACATCATCCTGGACGGCACGGACGACTTCGCCACCCGGTTTGCCGTGAACGCCGCGTGCCTGCGCCTGGGCCGACCGCTGGTTTCCGGTGCCCTGGGACGATGGACCGGTCAGGTGGGGGTGTTCGGGGTCGGCGACGGTCCCTGCTATCGCTGCCTGGTGCCCGAGATCCCCCCGGAGGCGGAGACCTGCCAGGCGGTGGGCGTCATCGGGGCCCTGGCCGGAATGATCGGGGCGATGATGGCCCTGGAAGCGATCAAGCTGGCCGCGGGCCTGACCCAGGGCCTGATCGGACGCCTGCTGGTGCATGACGCCCTGGCGGCGGAGACCCGGACCCTGCGGGTGCCCCGGGACCCCGGCTGCCCCGGCTGCGGCGGGCACCGCCCCCCCGGTCCCTCCCTCAACCTGCCCGGAGTTCGGACATGACACCTCTCGTGAAGCGGCTCGGCGTGGCCCTCGTGGTCGTCGCGGCCCTGATCGCCATCGCCTTTGCGGTCCTGCATCGCGGCAGCATCCCCTATGCCACCCTGGAGCAGCGGTATGCCGCCCCCGCGTCCCGCTACCTCGATCTGCCGGACGGGGTGCATGTGCATTATCGCGACGAGGGCCCGGCCACGGCACCGGTGATCGTGCTTGTCCACGGCTTTGCCGACTCCACCGCCACCTGGGACGCCTGGATCGCGAGCCTGAAGGGGCGCTACCGGGTGATCAGCCTCGACCTGCCCGGGCACGGCCTGACCCGCGCCCCGCGGACCTGGCCCGCGGGTACCGGACAATATGCGGACCTTGTGGACCGGGTCGTCGTGGACCGCCTGGGGGTTCGCCGCTTTGCCCTGGCCGGAAACTCCATGGGCGGGGCGGTGGCCTGGACCTATGCCCTGAGCCACCCGGACCGCCTGACTGCCTTGGTGCTGGTGGATGCGGCGGGCTGGCCGGAGGCCCCGCGCAAGCCGGGCGGCCGGTCCGACGGGGCCCTGGCCTTCCAGATGCTGCGCACCCCCTGGGGACGCTGGCTGCTGAGCCACATCGACCTGCGCCCGGTGATCGCCCAGGGACTGCGCAAGGCCTTCCACGACCCGTCCAAGGTCACGGACGCCATGATCAACCGGTTCTCGGACCTCAGCCACGCGCCGGACCATCCGGCCATCATCCTGGGCATGCAGGGCCATCCGGGCATTCGGGCCACGCCGGAGGCCATGGGCAGGATCCATACCCCGACCCTGGTGATGCACGGGGTCGATGACCGGCTGATCCCGGTGGAGGCCGGTCAGCGCTTTGCCGCGACCATCCCGGGGGCGGAGCCGATTCTCTATCCGGACAGCGGCCACACGCCGCAGATGGAAATCCCGGACCGGTCGGTGGCGGACCTGATCGCCTTCCTCGCCCGCCATCCCGACGGCGGCGGGCCCCTCCCCGGTCAGGCGGCGGGGCCGTCCCCCGCCACGTCCCCGTCGGACAAGGGGGCATAGACCTCGGGAAAGGCCCCGCCATGGGGCTCGGCCCGGCCGTCGGGGTCGGGGTGGATCAGGATGTCCGCCGCCGGGAACTGCGCCAGGATCCGCCGCTCTGCCGCCACGACGATGCGGTGGGCGGCCTCCAGGCTGAGGGCGGGGTCCAGCTCCATGTGCATCTGCAGATGGACGAAGGGCCCCGACGCCCGGGACCGGAGCTGGTGCACGCCCCGGACCTGCGGATCGTCCGCGGCCAGGCGCAGGATCGTCTCCCGGTCCTCCTCGTCCAGTTCCCGGTCCATCAGCTGGGCGGCGGCATCGCGGAACACGTTGATCGCACCCCAGACCAGCCAGCCGGCCACCACCAGACCCGCCACGGCATCGATCCGCGGCTCCCGGAAGATCATCACGCCGACCAGACCGACGAGGGCGGCGATGTTGCAGACCAGATCGGCGAGGTAGTGGGCCCGGTCCCCGTGGATGGCCACGGACCCGGTCTGGCTGAGCACGCGGGACTGCTGCCACACCAGTCCGCCCACGGCGACACTGGAGGCGATCAGCACCGCCACCCCGTACAGCTCGGACTCCACCGGCTGCGGATGCAGGATCCGCCCGACCGCCTCCTGGGTGATGACGGCGGCGGAGGCGAAGACCAGTCCGGCCTGCATCAGGCTGGCAAAGGCCTCTGCCTTGCCGTGGCCGAACCGGTGTTCCGCATCCGGCGGGGCGGCGGCATAGCGCACGGCGAAGAAGGTGGTCAGGGCCGCCACCAGATCGAGGGCGGAATCCCCCAGGGAGGCTAGCATGCCCACAGAGCCGCTGGCGATCCAGGCCGCCCCCTTGGCCACGACCAGGGCCGAGGCCAGGGCCACGGACAGGCGGGTGACGTGCCCCGTCAGGGCCACGCTCTCCTTGGCCGTGACCCCGCCGGGTCGGGCAGACCCGTGGCCATGCCCGTGTCCGTGCCCATGTGCGTGCCCGTGTGCGTGTCCGTGCCCGGCCTGTGAAGTGTGCGGTGCCATCGGGCTCATATACTGCGCGATCCGGGCGCCTGCACCCGCAATAATGTCGAAATCCGGAGGCGCTCGAGGTAAACCTTAACTGTCGGCATGCCTAGATACGGTCTGGACCGTCGGGTCCCCGCACGGGGACACCCGCCGGCTTGACGACGGAGCTTTTCTGCATGGCCGCCCTCTGGATCACCGCCGACGAGGCCCAGGCGCGTCTCGGCGTTCGACTTCAGACCCTCTATGCCTATGTCAGCCGGGGGCTGATCACCGCCCGTACCGACGAGACCGATCCCCGCCGCAGCCTCTATGCGGCGGAGGACATCACCCGGCTGGTACAGCGCCGCAGCCGCGGCCGCGAGGCGGTGGCCCAGCGGGCGCTGGATCACGGGGACCCGGTGCTGAGCTCGGCCATCACCGTCATCCATGACGGCCGGCCCTGGTACCGGGGCCGGGACGCCATCGCCTGGGCCGATACCGCCTCCCTCGAGGAGACCGCCCGCCTTCTTTGGGACTGCGACGAGGACCCGTTTGTCGGCCTGGTGCCGCACCCCTCCACCGGGGTCGGGGGCGATGCCCGGGCACGGGCCTTTTCCCTGCTGGCCTACCGGGCGGCCAATGATCCCGCCACATCCGGCCGCTCGGACAAGGCCCTGCGCCGGGAAGCCGCCTCGATCATGATCGACCTGGTGGACGCCATGTCCGGCGCCGCCCGCAACGGCCTGATCCACGAGCGCCTGGCCAAGACCTGGCGGGTGGACTCCGGCAAGGCCGACATCCTGCGCCGCTGCCTGGTGCTGGCCGCCGATCACGAACTGAACGCCTCGACCTTCGCCACCCGGGTGGCCGCCTCCACCGGCGCGTCCCTCGCCGCCTGCGCGCTGGCGGGGCTCAGCACCCTGTCCGGCCCGCTGCACGGGGGCATGACCCTGCAGGTGGCCGCCTTCATCGCCGAGTGCCGCCGCACCAACGATCCGCGCAGCACCGCGGCCCTTCGCCTGAGCCAGGGCCTGGACGTGCCCGGCTTCGGCCAGCTGGTCTATCCGGCGGGGGACCCCAGGGCCCGGGCCATTGCCCAGGCTCTGATCTTCGCCGACGACCTCCGGGAGATCGCCGTGGCCGGGGAGAGCGTGACAGGGGTGGCGCCGAACCTGGACTTTGCCCTGGTGGCCGCCACCCGGACGCTGGGCCTGCCCGTGGACGCGGCCTTCACCCTGTTCACCGTCGGACGGGCGGTGGGCTGGTTCGCCCACGCCATCGAGCAGCGCACCGCCCAGCGGCTGATCCGCCCGCGGGCCAGCTATGTGGGTCTGGAGCCGGGATATCTCGACCGGCAGGACATGGTGTTCGAGGCAGCGCCGGCCCCGGCCGTGGTCACGGACCCGGAGGTCCCTGCGGAGGGGACGTCCGAAGCCCTCGCCGCCAGCCACGGCTGACGGGGTCGCAGGACGCTCAGTCCTCGGCGGTGAGCAGGGGACCGAGACCGGGAATGGTGTTCAGCACGTCCTTCAAAAGGTCGCGGCCGGTGGTCTCCCGCACGAACTGCATGGCCACCGGCAGGATCGCCTGCATGTCGGCGGTGGTGATCCCCTGACGGGTCAGGCGCTGGCCGACCGACATGGCGTCGGACATGGCCGCACCGCTGGCACCGCCGACATTGCGCATCATCCCGGCCACCAGGCCACCGGCCTTGTTCTGGCCGAGGACCGCGCCCTGCTTGGCCAGGTCCTCCGCACCGGGGACCGAGGCGAACAGGTCCTTCACCTGCGACGGATCCGCGTGCTTCTCCAGCAGGAACAGGGCTGCGGACAGGGCGGTATTGGCTTGTTCGGGGGTCAGTCCTGTGCGGTCTGCCGCCCGTGCGACGAGGGTCTGGATCATGAGGCAGATGATCTAGAGGAACTCGTCCGCCGCGTCCACGCCCTCGCGTCCGGCGGGCTCAGGCCTCGGACACGGCCATGGGCGTGCCGGGGGCCGGCTGGGTCCGGGTGAACACCCATTCGGTCTCCGCCGACAGGTCCAGCCGGAAGCTGTAGCCCGCCCGGTCGAAGCCCTTCAGCTCCTCCGCCCGGGTGATCCGGTGGTCGATGGCATAGCGGGCCATCAGGCCGCGCCCGGTCTTGGCGAACAGGGACAGGTTGCGCAGCTCCCCGTCGCGGATCTGGCGGAAGCTGCAGGTCACCACCGGGTGCTTCAGGGCCTTGCGGTCCACCGCGCCGAAATATTCGATGCTGGCCAGGTTCACCAGGGTGGGATCGGCATGGGTCTTCAGGGTCTCGGCCAGGCGCCGGGCGATCCGGTCCCCCCAGAAGTCGTAGAGGCTTGACCCCCGGGGCGTGGCGAGGCGGGTGCCCATCTCCAGCCGGTGGGGCTGGATCCGGTCCAGGGGCCGCAGGACGCCGTAGAGGCCGGACAGGATGCGCACATGGTCCTGCGCCCAGGCCAGCCCGTCGCCGTCCAGGGTCCGGGCCTTCAGCCCCTCATAGACATCCCCGGCAAAGGCCAGCGCCGCCTGGACTCCTTCCGCCTTCTCCGGATCGGGCTGGAAGGCGCGGAAGCGCTGGGCGTTGAGATCGGCCAGGGCCTCGGAAATCCCCATCAGCCGGGTCAGGTCCGCTGCCTTCAGCCGCCGGGTCACCTTCGCCAACGCTGCGGTGTCCCGCACGAGCATCGGATCGGTGGCCGGGATGTCCGGCGCGGGGGGCGAGAAATCGAGGGTCTTGGCAGGAGACAGTACGACGAGCATCAGACCCTCTCGGTCACGTCCGGAACGGTCTGCTCAATATGGCGTTCCGTCCCGGCGGCGGTAGCCCACCGCGGGGTCGCTGACCATATCTATGTCGGGATACTCACAGACATCGTCGTCGGGGTGGGCCGTGCCGATCTCCAGCAGCACGGCGTCCCGGTCGGAGCGGTTCTGGAAGTGGTGCCCGTCGGCGTCCCCGGCGCGGAAGCCGGCACAGTCCCCGGCCCGCAGGATTTCCTCCCCGGCCTCGGTGACCAGCACCACCTCGCCCTCCAGCACCATGACGAACTCGTCGTCATGGGTGTGCCAGTGCCTCTGGCTGGACCAGACCCCGGGCGGCAGGCGAAGCTGGTTCACGCCGAACTGGGTCAGGCCCGCCGCCTGCGCCAGCCGCCGCCGCCGCCGGTCCCGGCAGGGCACGTCGAAGGGGGCGGGGTAACCTGTTCCGACCCTTTCGGGGGCCGTGGACTTGTCGATCCGCTTCATCACCTGCGCTCCCGTCCCGTGAAGGCTTTCTCTCGGACCCCAGCTAGCCTAAAGCTGGCGGAATGTCCGCTCCATCCTCCATCGATCCCGTGGAACTTGCCCGGGACCTGATCCGCCGACCGTCGGTGACGCCCGCAGACGAAGGGGCCATGGACATCGTCCAGTCCGCCCTGGAGGGCCTGGGCTTCCACTGCCGACGCCTGCGCTTCGGTGAGATCGAGAACCTCTATGCCCGCCGGGGCGGGGCCGGGCGCAACCTGTGCTTCGCCGGACATACCGACGTGGTGCCGGTGGGCGACAGCGCCGCCTGGAGCCGCCCGCCCTTCGCCGCGGAGCTGGCCGAGGCGCTCCTGTGGGGCCGGGGCGCGGTGGACATGAAAAGCGCCATCGCCGCCTTCATCGCCGCCATCCCCGCCACCCTGCCAGAAGACGGGGCCCTGTCCCTGCTGATCACCGGGGACGAGGAGGGCCAGGCCCGGGACGGAACCCGCGCCGTGGTGGAATGGCTGAAGGCGCAGGGGGAGCGCATCGACCACTGCCTGGTGGGGGAACCCACCTCCGCCGCGCGGCTGGGAGACATGATCAAGATCGGTCGCCGGGGCAGCCTCAATGCCTGGCTGACGGTGGAGGGGGTGCAGGGCCACGTGGCCTATCCGGACCGGGCGGCCAATCCGGCCCCGGTGCTGGTGCGCCTGCTCCAGGCCCTGGACAGCCACCGGCTGGACGAAGGCTATCCGGAATTCCAGCCCTCCAATCTCGAGATCACCGAGATGGAGATCGGCAATCCCGCCCAGAACATCATCCCCGCCCGCGCCCGGGCCCGGATCAACATCCGCTTCAATCCCGCCCACAAGGGGGCTGAGCTGGTCCGCTGGCTGGAGGCGGAGGCCCGTCGCGCCAATGCCGGGTTCCGCGGCACCGTATCCGTGGACGCCGCCATCTCCGGCGAGGCCTTCCTGACGCCGCCGGACCCGTTCGTGGCCCTGTGCGCCGAGGCGATCGAGGGGGAGCTGGGGGTGCAGCCGGTCCTGTCCACCACCGGCGGCACCTCTGACGCCCGCTTCATCCGCGACCTGTGCCCGGTGATCGAGTTCGGGCTCGTCGGCACCACCATGCACCAGGTGGACGAGCGCGTGCCCGTGGAAGAGGTCCGTGCCCTTTCCCGGGTCTATGGCCGGATCATCGCGGGCTATTTCGCCCGGCCCGGCAGCGGGGCGTGAGCGGCACCGTGTCGGACAACCTGGCGATGGACACCCTGCGCGCGGCCCGGGGGACAGTCCGGCTGATCCGCTTCGACCCCGCCTGGTCCCGGGATTTCGACCTGTCGCGGCTCGGCTTCATCCGGTCCTTCTTCGCCCAGGCCCTGCGCGCCCCCCTGGCCATCCTGTTCACCTGCGTCCTCGCCCGGGCCGCCGGGGAGGAGATCACCCGGGACCTGATCCTGCAGACCGCCGCGGCGCTGGCCATGGGCATTGTCGGCTATACCCTGGTGGTCTGGATCGCCGCGCGGCTGATCGGGCTGCCGGACTGGCGGGCCTATCTGGTGCTGGTGAACTGGGGAGACCTGGTGTTCGCCGGGGTGATGACGACGGTGTCGTCCCTGGCCGTGTTCGGCGAGAACGGGGCCGTCGCCGCCCAGCTGATCTGGCTGATGCTGGCCGCCCCGGTGCAGATCCTGTTCCTGTGGCGGGCGGCCCGGGTGACGCTGAGGGCCGATGTGGCGGCCACCGTCCTGTTGATCGTGCTGGACATCGCCATGTCCGTGGCCGCCGATCAGCTGGCGGCGCTGCTGATCCCCACCTGATCCTCCGGCCCGTAGGTCACACCGGAGAGATAGAGACCTGCCGCCGGGGCCACGGGCCCGCAGCGTCGCCGGTCCCGCGCCGCCAGGGCCGCGGCCAGATCGTCCACGGTCCAGCGCCCCGCACCCACCTCCGCCAGGGAGCCGGTGAGCGAGCGGACCTGCCGGTGCAGGAAGGAGCGGGCGGCAAAGCGCAGATGCACCTCCTCCCCCACCCGCGCCACGGTGATCCGGTCCAGGGTCTTCACCGGGCTCTTCGACTGGCAGGCCAGGTCGCGGAAGGTGGTGAAGTCGTGGGTGCCCACCAGGCACGCCGCCGCCTGTTCCATCTGCGCCACGTCCAGGGGGGACTTCACCCACCAGACCCGCCCCTTCTCGATGGCCGGCGGGGGCTTGCGGTCGAGGATGCGGTAGAGATACCGCCGACCGGTGGCGGAGAACCGGGCATGGAAGTCCGGGGCCGCCCGGGTTGCGGACAGGATGGTGACCGGATGCGGCACCAGATGGGCGTTCAGGGCGTCGCGCACCACGTCCGGCGACCAGTCCTTCTCGAGATCCGCATGGATCACCTGGTGGATGGCATGGACACCGGTATCGGTCCGACCGGCGGCATGGATGCGCAGGGTTTCGCCACAGAAGCGCTGGATCGCATCCTCGATGACGCCCTGGACGGTGACCAGGCCATGCTCCTGCGCCTGGAACCCCTTGAAGGGTCCGCCGTCATATTCGATGTCCAGTCGGTAGCGGGGCATCAGCCCAGCCGCTCCGACGGGGTCACCGGCAGGCCGCGCAGAAAGGCTTGCGCATCGGCGGCGGCCCGGCCCTCCCGCTGCAGCCGCAGCAGCCGGACGGCTCCGGTGCCACAGGCCACCCGCAGCTGGTCGTCCAGCACCTCTCCCGGCGCGCCGTCCCCCAGGGCGAGACGGGAGTCGAGGGCCTTGACGCGCACCGGGCCCTTCGGCGTCTCGAGGACGAACCAGGCCCCGGGAAAGGGGGACAGGCCGCGGATCTGCCGGTCGATCTCCACCGCCGGTCGCGACCAGTCGATCCGCGCCTCCGCCGGGGTGATCTTGCGGGCATAGGTGGCCCCGGTCTCCGCCTGGGGGGTCTCCACCGCCGTTCCCGCGGCGATGGCGGCCAGCGCCTCCGGCCAGAGCGCGGCCCCCAGCACGGCCAGCCGGTCGTGCAGGGTCTGGGCCGTGTCGTCGGCGGCGATCTTCGTCCGGGCGGTGAACAGGACCGGGCCCTCGTCCAGGCCCGCGCTCATGCGCATCACCTGCACCCCGGTCTCCCGGTCCCCGGCCAGGATCGCCCGCTGGATCGGTGCCGCCCCCCGCCAGCGGGGCAGGAGGGAGCCATGCAGGTTGAAGCTGCCCAGGCGCGGCGCGTCCAGCACCGCCGGCAGCAGGATCTGGCCATAGGCCACCACCACCGCCGCATCGAGGTCCAGGGCCCGGAACCCGGCAATGGCGTCCGGGTCCCTCATGGACTTCGGCGTGCGCACCTCAAGGCCCCGGGCCTCGGCAAAGGCCTGGACCGGGGAGGGCTGCAGCACCTGGCCGCGCCCGCGGGGGGACGGGGGCTGGGTATAGACGGCCACCACCTGGTGACCCGCATCGAGCAGGGCCCGCAGGCTCTGCACGGCGAAGTCCGGTGTGCCCATGAAGGCAAGGCGCAAGGGGGTCATGGTCACCTCGTCACTGGCTCTGCCACGGGTGCACCGCAGAGCCGCGAATGAAGCCCACCGTCGCCCCCGACAGGCCGACGATGATGAACTGGACGGACATGGCGCAGAGCACGAGGCCCAGCACCCGGACCACGATCATCATGCCGGTCTTGCCCAGCAGGCGGCTGATCAGCCCGGTGGCCAGGAAGGCCATCAGCACGGTCAGCGCCACGGCGGCGATGGCCGCCAGTCCGGCTATGCGGCTGGGCCAGTCATTGGCGTCGCTGGCATAGATCACCACGGTGGAGATCGCCCCCGGACCGATCAGCAGCGGCATGCCGAAGGGCACGATCAGACGCTCGAAATGGCGGCGCGCGTCGGCGGATGCCGTCTCCGCCGCGTCGGGCACCGACTCGGCTGCCGGTTCGGCGGGGGCATGCGCCCCGCCGTCAGCGGACATCTGCAAGCCCAGGAGCAGCAGCATCAGGCCACCGGCAATGCGGAAGGCGGGCATGGAAATGCCGAAGAACTGCAGGATCCCCGTCCCGGTCACGTAGAAGAAGGTCAGGAAACCTGCGGTGAACAGGGACAGATAGATGACCAGCGTGCGCTGCGCCGCCTTGGGCACGCCCAGCGTTGCGGCGGCATAGAGGGGCACATTGCCGACCGGATCGATCAGCGCGAACAGGGCGATGAAAAAGTTGACCGCAACTTCGAGCTGGCCCATCACGATACCTTCACCACTCACGCCGTTCCCGAGGGATCGGTCCCCCGGCCAGGGTCCTCGGGGACCGCAGAAGGAGCCCGCATGTCCGCAGATCCCCGCCTGATCGTCGCGCTCGATGTTCCCACCCGCGCCGAGGCCGAACGGCTGGTCCGGTCTGTGGACGACGCAGTGTCATTTTACAAGATCGGGCTGCAATTGTTCGCCACCGACGGCATGGCGCTCGCCCGGGACCTGAAGGCGGCGGGCAAGTCGGTATTCCTGGACTGGAAGCTGCACGACATCGGGGCCACCGTGGAAAAGGCTGCCGCCGCCGTGGTGGCATCGGGGGCCTGCGACCTGCTGACCGTCCATGCGGAACCGCAGGTACTGGCCGCCGCCGTCCGCGGACGCGGGTCGCACCCGACGGCGCGGATTCTCGGGGTCACCGTGCTCACCAGCCTCGACGACGCGGCCCTGGCCGAGATCGGCTATGGCCTGTCCGTCACCGCCCTGGTGGAGCGTCGTATCCGCCAGGTGGTGGACAGCGGCGCGGACGGGGTGGTGGCCAGCCCGCACGAGGCGGCCATGGCCCGGCGGATCGGCGGCCCGAACTTCCTGGTGGTGACCCCCGGCGTGCGTCCGGCCGGTGCCGCCATGGACGATCAGGCCCGGGCAGCGACGCCGGCCGATGCGCTCCGGGCCGGGGCCAGCCACCTGGTGGTGGGTCGCCCGGTGACCGCCGCTGCCGATCCCCGCGCCGCCGCCCTCGCCCTCGGTGCGGAAATGTCGCAGGTTCCGGCCTGACTTCCTTCGCCGACAAGGGGTCCTTGGCGCGCAGGAATTGATTCGGCCCCTTGCACCGGCCACGCCGGTCCGCTTACCTCCTCGGCAAAGCTGAAAACCGTCGGGAGTTGCGCCGTGAGCCACACAGACCTGTTTCCTGTTCCGGCCAACTGGGCCGCGAGGACCCGTGTGACCACGGAAGGCTATGCGGCCATGCGGGATCGCGCCGCGGCCGATCCGGACGCCTATTTCGCCGAGGCCGCCCAGCGCCTCACCTGGATCAAGCCATTCACCAAGGTCCGCGACGTCTCTTTCCACGTGGAGGACTTCCGCATCCGCTGGTTCGAGGACGGGGTGCTGAACGTCTCGGCCAACTGCATCGACCGGCACCTGCCCGCCCGGGCCGGGGACACGGCGATCATCTGGGAGGGGGATGATCCCGCCGCCTCCCGTCGCATCACCTATCAGGAACTGCACGACGAGGTCTGCCGCTTCGCCAATGTGCTGAAGAAGCACGGGGTGAAGAAGGGCGACCGGGTCACCATCTACCTGCCGATGATCCCGGAGGCGGCCTATGCCATGCTGGCCTGCACCCGGATCGGGGCGGTACATTCGGTGGTGTTCGGCGGCTTTTCCCCGGACAGCCTCTCCGGCCGCATCCTCGACTGCGACTCCACCGTGGTGATCACCGCCGACGAGGGTGTCCGCGGCGGCCGCAAGGTGCCCCTGAAGCAGAACGTGGATGCCGCCCTGGCCAGCTGCACCGGGGTCACCACCGTGCTGATGGTCACCCGCACCGGCGTCGAGGTGCCGATGACCGCGGGTCGTGACTTCGTCTACGAGGCCGAGGCCGCCACCGTCGAGGCCAGCTGCCCGCCGGAGCCCATGGGCGCCGAGGACCCGATGTTCATCCTCTACACCTCCGGCTCCACGGGAAAGCCCAAGGGGGTGCTTCACACCACCGGCGGCTACCTGTTCTGGGCGGCCTATACCCACGAGCTGGTGTTCGACTACCGGCCCGGCGAGGTGTTCTGGTGCACCGCCGACGTGGGCTGGGTCACCGGCCACAGCTACATCGTCTATGGCCCCCTGGCCAACGGGGCGACGACACTGATCTTCGAAGGCGTGCCCAACTATCCGTCCAACAGCCGCTTCTGGCAGGTGATCGACAAGCACCAGGTGGAGATCTTCTACACCGCCCCCACCGCGCTCCGGGCCCTGATGCGGGAGGGGGAGGGTCCGGTGAAGCGGACCTCGCGCAAGTCCCTGCGCCTGCTGGGCTCCGTGGGCGAGCCGATCAATCCCGAGGCCTGGCTCTGGTACCACCGGGTGGTGGGCGAGGGCCGCTGCCCGATCGTCGACACCTGGTGGCAGACCGAGACCGGCGCCTGCCTGATCAGCCCGATCCCCGGCGCGGTGCCCACCAAGCCGGGCTCCGCCACCCTGCCGCTGCCCGGCGTCCAGGCCCTGATCGTCGATGCGGAGGGCCGTCCACTGGAGGGGGCCTGCGAGGGCAATCTGTGCATCACCACCAGCTGGCCCGGGCAGATGCGCACGGTCTATGGCGACCACAAGCGCTTCGTGGAGACCTATTTCACCACCTATCCCGGCTACTATTTCACCGGCGACGGCTGTCGTCGGGACGAGGACGGCTATTACTGGATCACCGGCCGGGTGGATGACGTGATCAACGTCTCCGGCCACCGCATGGGCACCGCCGAGATCGAGAGCGCCCTGGTCGCCCATCCGCACGTGGCCGAGGCCGCCGTGGTCGGCTTCCCCCACGACGTGAAGGGCCAGGGCATCTACTGCTATGTGACCCTGAACGCCGGGGTCGCCGCCACGGAGGAGCTGCGCAAGGAGCTGGTGGCCTGGGTGCGCCGGGAGATCGGCCCCTTTGCCGCGCCGGACGTGATCCAGTGGGCACCGGGCCTGCCCAAGACCCGCTCCGGCAAGATCATGCGCCGCATCCTGCGCAAGATCGCGGAGAACGACATCGGTGCCCTGGGGGACACCTCGACCCTGGCCGACCCGTCGGTGGTGGACGACCTGGTGAAGAACCGGGCCCACTGAGGCCCCTCCCGGGCACCGGGCCGCGCGAATTCTGCTGACAAGCCCGCGCCCGGAGTACAGGCTGTGATCCAACAGGGCGGGCCGCCGAATGAGCCCGCCGGGAGGTCACATGCCGGTCGATACCAATGCCCCGCCCACGGGGGGCGGTACCCTGTCCGATGCCCTGGGCCAGGGACTGGACCCCGGCTCCGAGGTCATTGCATCGGGCCCGCCGGATCTGGGCGGCATCTTCCGCCTGCCCCGGGCGGCCTGGGCCTGGGCCCTGTTCCAGGGGGTGCGGGACCCCTATGTGGTGGTGGTGGGCATCTATATCTTCGCCCCCTATTTCGCCACCACGGTGGTCGGCGACCCGGTCCGCGGCCAGCAGATCGTCGCCAATATCAGCACCATCCAGGGACTGATCCTCAGCCTGTCCGCGCCCCTGCTGGGGGCGGCGGTGAACCGCATGGGACCGCGCAAGCCCGGCCTCGCCCTCTGCGTCGGCCTGATGGTCCCGATGATCGCGGCCCTGTGGTTCGTGCATCCGGGCCCCGGTGGCCTGTCGGTGCTGGTCACCAGCCTGATGCTGGGCACGATCGGCGCGCTGCTCGTCTATACGGACCTGCTGCACAATGCCCTGCTGAGCGCCGTGACCCCGCCACAGCAGGCCCCGGTGGCCTCCGGCCTCGCCTATTCCCTGCTGAACGCCATCTCCACCGCCATTCTGGTGGCCGTGCTCTGGGCCTTCGTGCTGCCGGGAAAGGTGGCCTGGCCGTTCATTCCCCCCGCCCCCCTGTTCGGACTGAACGTCGCCGCGCACGAGCCGGAACGGATCGTCGGCCCGATCATCGCCGTGCTGCTGGCCCTGGGGTCGGTGCCAGTGTTCCTGCTGGCCCCGGACGCCGCGCGCACGGGGGTCCGCCTGCGGGATGCCCTGGTGGAGGGGGCGAAGGAACTCGTCGCCACGGTCAAGGTCCTGCGGGGGGAGCGCAACATCACCCTCTTCCTCGCCTCGCGCATGATCTACACCGACGGCAAGACCGCGCTCCTGGCCTTCAGCGGCCTCTATGCCAAGGGCGTCATGCACTGGCACGTGCTGGAGATGCTGGCCTTCGGCATCCTGCTGTCGATCTTTGCCGTGGTCGGCGGCTTCGTGGGGGCCGGTCTCGACCTCGTGCTGGGGCCGCGCCGGGCGGTCATGCTGGAGGTGGCGGGCTCCCTGACCTGCGTGGTGCTGGCCACGGGCATGAGCCCGCACGCCATCCTCTATGTCATCCCGTGGGACAGCGCGGCCCATCCCGCCCTGTGGAACGGGCCCATGTTCCGGACCCTGCCCGAGGTGCTCTATCTGTGCATCGGGTTCGGCACGGCGATCTTCGTCACCGCCGCCTATTCCTCGAGCCGGATGCTGCTGGTACGGCTGGCCCCGCCGGAAAAGCTGGGGTCGTTCTTCGGCCTCTATGCCCTGAGCGGCACGGCCACCATGTGGCTGGGGGCGCTGATGGTGGGCATCTTCACCGCCCTTTGGCACACCCAGGAGGCGGGATTCGCGGCGATTGCCGGGCTTCTGACCCTGGGCGGGCTCGGCATGACCCTGGTCCGGGGCGGGGATCCCCTTCCCAGGCGACCCGGCTGACGCCGAAGGCCCCTATTCGGAGGCCGGGCCCGCCGGGGCACCGGGCAGGGAGACGCCGGGAGAGGACGGGGCCGGGCTGCTTCCGCCGCCACCACCGCCGCCGCCGGTGCGGATGCTGACCTGGCAGTTGGGCGAGCAGGCCATGTCCGTCCGCTCCGCACCGCGGAACACGCTCACGCGGCCCGTATGGGCGACACCGACCACCACTTCGGTGGAATAGAGGGTCCGGCCGGCCCCATCGAGCACCACCACGTCCGTCACGCCATAGCCGCGACCGCTGACGAACAGGGTGTGGCTGTCCACCACGGTCACATCGGCCACGCTGGGGTTGCCCACCACCACGGACTGGGCGGCACCGGCGATCTTCAGCCGTGCCGAATGATCCAGCGGCACCACCAGGGCTTCGGCCCGCGCGGTGTTCGCACCGGCCAGGACCGTCACGGCCGCAGCCGCCGCCACCGAGAACAGGGTGATCGGACGAAGCGAAGGAGGGGAGCCGAAGCGCATGTCACGAAGTCTCCAGAGGGTGCGGGACCGGTCGGACCCTGTCGCGTGCGTGTCGCGCCCGCGCGGCTTCAGAGCCGATCAGCGGTCAGGGTGCGTTCAAATCGTCAACAAACCCCTTATTCCATGGCGGCGAGGGCGGGTTTCCGGCGTACCGGCTGCGGTGGACGGCCCATGGGCCATCCCGCGGCGATGCCCCGTCGTCCGGGGAGGGGCCGGGCACCCGAAAATCGCCCAAATTGCGCCCTATGGTTGCTTATTGCCCAGAGTCACTCGGCGACATTCCGGATAAATCGCGACATTTTGTCTCACCTGCGGCGATCGACGCCCAGCCCGCTCCGCAGGCCCTGGAGGGACGAGTCCTTATAGAGCAAGAGGATATGAAGACGCGTCAATAGGTATTAACCACAGGTGAAGGCGCCTTCCGGCGGACAGCCGTCAAATTCGACGAAGTTAATAGCGAGTAATGTTAATATCTTGATTACTATAAGATCGAAATTATTGGTTGTTGACTTCACATAACATTAACTCATGTGGGGCAGATTACTCAGGCAATAAGGGGTCAGGCGAGTGGAAACGCTCTAACCCCGCTCGCTTGGCAAATGAGGAGAATATTATGACCAAGTTCGTGACGCGCTTCCTGAAGAACGAATCCGGCGCCACTGCCATTGAATATGGCCTGATTGCCGCCCTGATCGCCGTCGTGGTGATCGGCGCTGTGACCGCGGTCGGCAACAACCTGAGCGGCAAGTTCAACAATATCGCGAACTCCGTGAAGTAATTCGGCGTCCTCTCCGGTGGCTGCGGCGTCTCGGACTCCGCGACCGCCGGGGACTGCCATCAGACCTCGCCCCAAGAGCGGGGTCCGGACTATGCCTGGCGGGGGCCGCGACGTTCATCCGTTGCGGCCCTTTCTTTTTCTCACCGCGACGGAGACCGTCCGATGCGATTGCTCTTGAAAGACTTTGCTTCGGACCAGTCCGGTGCGACCGCGATCGAATACGGCCTGATCGTCGCCCTGATCGCCCTGGTGGTGATCGCTGCGATGACCAACCTTTCCAACGTCATCTGGAACAAGCTCAACAACGTCGCGACAGCGATCAAATAGGGCCTAAACGCTTCTTTATAGGGTGGCGGTCTAGTCTGGTTGCCTGTCATCACGGAAGCTGAACCGCACATGTCTCTTCTGAATCTTCTGGTGGTCGGTCTGTTTCCGGCCGTGGTCATCTTCGCCGCCCTGCGCGATGCGACCACCATGACCATCCCCAACTGGCTCTGCGGCCTCGGCGCGGTGTTGTTCGTTCCGGCCGCCCTGATCAGTGGCATGAACATGAGCACCGCCGGCATCGCCCTGGCGGTGGGCTTTGCGTCCCTGGTGGCCGGCATCGGCCTCTTTGCCGCCCGCTTCGTCGGTGGCGGCGATGCCAAGCTGTTCGCGGTCTGCGGGCTGTGGCTCGGCTGGCCGTCCTGGATCGAATTCGTCATGTGGACGGCGGTCGCCGGTGGCGGCCTCGCGGTCGCCCTGCTCGGCGCGCGCAAGCTGGCCGCCCAGTGGCCTGTCCGCATGCCGGACTGGACCTCGCGACTGCTCAGTCCGGGCGGGGACATACCCTACGGCATCGCCATATGCGTCGGGGCCCTCTGCGCCTTTCCGGACAGCCCGGTGATGCACGCCGTCCGCGTGGCGAGCGGCATCTGACGCCGACAGGGCCTTGTCCCGGCTGGGATTCGGGAACGACCCGCTGAACGGAGCGCATCCCCGACACTCCAAGTGATGCTTACGTAGTTGTTAAGCAAAAAGCGCCCCTCGACCACAAAGGCTTAGTCGAACGTTAACCTGAGACGACGAAGGTCTGCCACGTCGGGTGGGTCGGATTCCGCGATTCGTCCATTTCCGGCTCGAGGAATCGGAGCTGGGGCCATGGGTCCGAAACGGATCATCGTACTGAGTATTGCCGGCCTTGCCGCGGTGTTGGCGCTGTTCCTCTTCCGCAGCCTCGCCACCGGCAAGGAAAACAAGCCTGCGCCGGCTCCCGTCGTGCAGGCCGGTCCGGCCCTGATCTATGTGGCCGTCGCCGGGCGCGACATCAGCGTCGGCGACCGGCTCGCGGAGTCGGACCTGACCTGGCAGCCCTGGCCTGCGGCCAACATCAATCCCGACTACATCACCAATGGTCCGGTCCCCAACTTCACCGGCACGACCGGCGTCGGCAAGGCGGCCAGCGGGGCCATTGCCGTGGCGGACTCCGTCAAGCAGCGGGCCCTGGGCATGCAGGGCACCCCCGGCGAGGTGTTCCTCGGCGGCGTGGCCAAGGAAATCCTGCGCAAGGGCGAGCCGGTGGTGCTGGCCAAGGTGGTCCGCGCCGGTCAGTCCGGCGTCATGGCCGTGCGGCTGGAGCCCGGCATGCGGGCCATGGCCATTCCCCTGTCCCCCGAAAGCTCCGCCGGCGGTTTCGTGCTGCCGGGTGACCACGTGGACGTGGTTCAGGTGCGCAAGCTGGACGGCGGGGTGGTGACCTCGACCACCGTCATGAAGAACGTCCGGGTCCTGGCCATCGACCAGAGCACGGCGACCTCGAACAAGGGCTCGACCCTGGGGGCCACCGCGACCCTGGAAGTCGCACCCGAGCAGGCCGAGAACCTGGTTCTGGCCCGCGCCCAGGGCGAGCTGACCCTGGTCCTTCGGTCCTATGCCGATGTGGGCGGCCCCACGATCGACGGCATGATGAAGAAGGCCCAGGCGCTGATCTCCAGCCCCGTTGTCCGCGTCTACCGCAATGCCGCCCCCACTGAAGTCAAGGTAGCCCGGTGACCCTGAACCTTCACGCCGCCCCGTTGCACCGCCGCCCCGCCCCGCGCCGGCCCCTCCGGTGGCGCACCGCCGCCTGTGCGCTTCTGGCCGCGACCAGCCTCTCCGCCTGTCTTGCAGACGCCGCCCTGGCCGCGACGACCCCCGCTTCGGCACCAGCCGGCGACACAAGCCTGGTCGGTGCCCCGAAGCGCGGGCGCGAGGCCGTGGCCCGCCGGGCCCGGGCCCAGGCCGCCACGGCAGCGGCCGTGGCCGCGGCCCAGTCGGAACCTGCGGCCGTGGTGCAGACGCCGGTGAACGAACAGACCGTCCGGGTCGATCTCGGCGGCGGCGGGGCCTCCCGGTCCCTGACCCTGCCCCGGGGCAAGTCGGCGGTGATCGAGCTGCCGGTGGATGCCCGGGACGTGGTGGTCTCCAACCCGAAGGTCGCCGAAGTGATCCTGTCGACCCCGCGGCGGGTCTATCTGCTCGGCCAGACGGCGGGACAGACCGACGCGGTGTTCTTCGACGGCACCGGTCGCCAGCTGCTGCGCCTCGAGGTGCGGGTGGACCAGGACGTGTCCGGCATCGCCCAGACCCTGGGCCGGATGCTGCCCGGATCGCAGCTGCACGTGGAAGCGGTCAATGACAGCGTCATCCTGTCCGGCCAGGTCCCCGACGCGGCTTCGGCCGACAAGGCGGTGCGGGTGGCCGGCGGCTTTGTCAGCAAGCCGGACAACGTCATCAACATGCTGAGCATCGCCGGTCCGGAGCAGGTGATGCTCAAGGTGCGGATCGTCGAGGTCAACCGTTCGATCATCAAGCAGCTGGGCTTCAACCTGTCGACCCTGGTGGGCCAGACCGGCATGAACCAGTACCTGGCCGGCATCTCCCCCACCTACGGGGTCAACGGCGCGCTGATGGGCGGGCTGACGGGCGGATACCAGATCAACACCACCTCCCAGCCTGAACTGCCCTGCGCCGCCGGCAATTGCGTCGTGCACGGGCCGACCTCCGGCTATTCCAACTGGAATACCGCCGTTCCCGCGACGACCGCGGGGTCCACCGGCGTGAACCAGGCCAAGGCGATGATTCAGGCCTTCGAACGGGTGGGCCTGGTCCGCACCCTGGCCGAGCCGAATGTGACCGCCATTTCCGGCGAAAGCGCCAAGTTCCTGGCCGGGGGCGAGTTCCCCGTGCCCGTCAGCCAGGACTCCAGCGGCCGCATCACCGTGGAATTCAAGCAGTACGGCGTCGGTCTCGGCTTTTCGCCGGTGGTTCTGGGGCCGGGCCGGATCTCGCTGAAGGTGTCCACCGAGGTCTCGGAAATCAGCAGCCTGAATGCCTTTTCCGCCTCCGGGTCCAGCTCCGGATCGACCCTGGTCATCCCGGGCCTGAATGTCCGTCGGGTCGAGACCACCGTGGAACTGCCCTCCGGCGGGGCCCTGATGCTCGCCGGCCTGCTGCAGAACACCACAAAGCAGACCCTGGACGCCCTGCCCGGCCTGATGGAGCTGCCGGTGATCGGATCCCTGTTCCGCTCCCGGGACTTCCTGAACAATCAGAGCGAACTGGTGGTGATCATCACGCCCTATCTCGTCAAGGGCACCAGCCCCGACCAGCTGGCGACCCCGGCGGACGGGCTGGTCATGGCCAACGACTTCGAGACCGACCTGCTCGGGCATCTGAACTCCGGCTTCAGCAAGCCGGCCGCCGGCGCGACCTACCAGGGACCCTTTGGCTATGTTGTGGAGTAAGACCGGCATGACGCGCATACCGCTGATCACCGCCCTTGCCGTCTCCGCGCTGATGCTGTCGGCCTGCGCGACCGGCGGGCCCCGGCCGAAGGCGGTTCCGACCGCCTCCACCAAGACCGGCAACCCGACCTTTGACCCCAAGGCCCCCACCGACTTCGACCGCTACCGGGCGATCACCCGGGAGAGCAACGGGGAGCTGGCCCTGGCCCAGCACCCCAATGGTCGCCTGTCCGACGCGCAGAAGTCGGTCCTGATCGCCCTGGCGCAGGACAATCTCGCCCAGGAGGGCCAGACCTTCACCATCCGCACGGCCGCGGGGGAGGCCAGCGTCGGAGACGCGGCCCAGACGGCCCGCGCGGCGGCGGAGGTCCTGCGGTCCGCCGGCATCTCAGCGTCCCGGATCCTCATGGACCATTATGACGCGGCCGGATCCGGAGCCCCCATCAAGATCACCTATCGCACCATCCAGGCCGTCGGACCCGACTGCCGCAAGGGCTGGGACGACCTGGCCGCCACCGGCAGCAACCGGGTCTACGGGCATTTCGGCTGCGCCGATGCGGCCAACCTGGCGGCCATGATCGCCAATCCCCGGGACCTGCAGCATCCGGCGGCAGAGGATCCCTCGGATGCCACCCGCCGCGGCGTCATCCTCGGCAAGTACCGGAAGGGCGAACAGACCACCGCCTCCAAGGATGACCAGGCCTCCGGCGCCGTTTCCAACTCGGTCAAATAGCGATGGCCTTCACAATGTCCGATCCGTCTGCAGAGCTTGACCCCTTCGAAGCCGAAGCAGCCATCGACGCGCCCCAGTGGGTGACGGCCGGGGAGCCGGCATCGGGCCTCGGCGTCCACGGGGTCGATCCCGTTCCCGCCGCTCCGCCCCCCGGCGGGGCTCTGGTCGCCCTGGACGAGTCCGCGTCCGGCGAGCTGCCCGTGCCCCGGATCGCCATCCACTTCTTCTGCCGCAACGAGGAGACGGCCGCGGCCGCCACCCGGGCCGCCGGCGACCGGCGCCTGTCCCGCGCCACCCCCAAGGTGCTGCGCGGCGGCCTGTCCGAAGCCATCGCCATCTACCAGGAGCAGCCCACCCCCCCGCTGATCGTGGTGGAATGCCTGGAGCCGGGCCTGGAGCTGCTGCAGAAGCTGGAGACCCTGGCCGAGGTCTGCGATCCCAACACCAAGGTGGTGGTGATCGGGGCCTCCAACGACATCGCCCTCTATCGCGAGCTGATGCGCCGGGGGGTCAGCGAATATCTGGTGCCGCCGATCCAGCCCCTGCAGCTGATCCGCACCATTGCCGGCCTCTATGCCGACCCGACCACCCCGTTCGTCGGCCGCACGGTGGGCTTCGTGGGGTCCAAGGGCGGGGTCGGAGCCTCGACGCTGGCGCACAACATCGCCCACACCCTCGCCGAGCAGGTGAAGGTGAACACGGTCATTGCCGACTATGATCTGGCCTTCGGCACCGCCGGGCTCGATTTCAACCAGGACCCGCTGCAGGGCGTCTATGATGCCCTGCACCAGCCCGACCGCCTCGACCCGGTGCTGCTGGACCGGATGACGGCCCGCTGCACCGACCGGCTGAGCCTGTTCGCGGCCCCCGCCACCCTGGACGATGTCTACGAATTCGGCCCCGACGTGTTCGAGGAGGTGTTCAACCGCATCCGGACCACCGCCCCGTTCGTGATCATGGACATTCCCCACACCTGGAACACCTGGGTCAAGCAGACCATCCTGGCCTGCGACGACGTGATCCTGGTGGCGACCCCGGACCTGGCCTCCCTGCGCAATGCCAAGAACCTGATCGATCTGATCCGCAAGGCGCGGCCGAACGATGCACCGCCGCGGCTGATACTGAACCAGATGGGTGTGCCCGGGCGTCCGGAAATCCCGGTGAAGGAGTTCGCCAAGGCCCTGCAGCTCGAGCCCGCCCTGGTCCTGCCCTTCGATGCCAAGCTGTTCGGCGAGGCCGCCAACAACGGGCAGATGCTGGTCGAGATCAACCCGAAGGCCAAGGCCGTGGAGGGTCTGCTCGAATTCGCCCTGGCCCTGTCCCGGCGGGAGGCCGCGCCGGCACCGCCCAAGACGCGGTCGCTGATCGAGCGCCTTCTGAAGCGCGCCTGAAGGAGGAACGGAAAACTTGTTCGGTAAACGGAGTCCGTCTGCGCCCCCGCCCGCGCCGCCTCCGGCCCCTGCCAAGGGGCCGGACATCGCGACGCGTCCGCAGCGGGCCGAGACCCCGCGTGCCGAGGCCTCCGAAACCCCGGCCGCCAAGCCCCGCGCCACCTCCGGCCTGGACCAGCTGCGGGCCGCCCAGGGAGGTGCCATCTCCACCTCGGGACCGGTGGCGGAGATCGTCCGCGACCAGACCGACTACTACCACGCCACCAAGACCACCATCTATTCGGCCCTGCTCAACACCATCGACCTGGGTCAGCTGGCCCAGCTCGACCAGAAGACCGCGGCGGAGGAAATCCGCGACATCGTGGCCGAGCTGGTGGCCATCAAGAACGTCTCCATGTCCGCGGCCGAGCAGGATCACCTGGTCCAGGACATCATCAACGACGTGCTGGGCTACGGCCCCCTGGAACCCCTGCTGAAGCGCGACGACATCGCCGACATCATGGTCAACGGGGCCCACCGGGTGTTCATCGAGGTGGGGGGCAAGGTCCAGCTGACCAATGTCCGCTTCCGCGACAACGCCCAGCTGATGAACATCTGCCAGCGGATCGTCAGCCAGGTCGGCCGCCGGGTGGATGAAAGCTCCCCCATCTGCGACGCCCGCCTGCCCGACGGCAGCCGGGTGAACGTGATCGGCCCTCCCCTGGCCCTGGACGGTCCCACCCTGACCATCCGGAAGTTCAAGAAGGACAAGCTGACCATGCGCAATCTGGTCGAGTACAACTCGATCAGTCCCGAGGGGGCGCGCGTGCTCGGCGTGATCGGCGCGAGCCGCTGCAACATCGTCATCTCCGGCGGCACGGGCTCGGGCAAGACGACCCTGCTCAACACCCTCACCGCCTTCATCGACCCCACCGAGCGGGTGATCACCTGCGAGGACGCCGCGGAACTGCAGCTGCAGCAGCCCCACGTGGTGCGGCTGGAAACCCGTCCCCCCAATCTCGAGGGTCAGGGTGCCATCACCATGCGCGACCTGGTCAAGAACTGCCTGCGGATGCGTCCGGAGCGGATCATCGTCGGCGAAGTCCGCGGACCCGAGGCCTTCGACCTGCTGCAGGCCATGAACACCGGCCACGACGGCTCCATGGGCACGCTGCACGCCAACAGCCCACGGGAAGCCATCAGCCGGATGGAATCCATGATCACCATGGGGGGCTACGGCCTGCCGTCGAAGACCATCCGTGAGATGATCGTGGGCTCCGTCGACGTGATCATCCAGGCGGCCCGTCTGCGGGACGGCTCCCGCCGGATCACCCACATCACCGAGGTGCTCGGCCTGGAAGGCGACGTGATCATCACCCAGGACCTGTTCGTCTACGAGATGACGGGCGAGGACAAGGACGGGAAGATCATCGGACGCCACCGGTCCACCGGGATCGCCCGCCCCCGCTTCTGGGACCGGGCGCGGTACTACGGCCTCGACCGGGAACTGGCCGAAGCCCTCGACGCGGCGGAATAGGGGACAGAGACCGATGGACATGTCGTCGATCTGGCCCGTCGTCGCCGCCCTGCTCGGCTTCGTGGCCCTGGCCGGTGTCGGCTGGGTGCTGGTCGGAGACCAACCCACAAGTGCCAAGGCGACCAAGCGGATCTCCTCGGTCTCCACCGACACCAAGAGCGAAGCCGCCCGCGGCCGCACGAACCAGGACACCCAGGCCGCCCGGCGCAAGCAGATCCTGCAGACCCTGAAACAGCAGGAGAACCAGGACCGCAAGGCCAAGCTGAGCCTTGAATCCCGCCTGATCCAGGCCGGCCTGTCCTTCACCGTCCGGGACTTCTGGGTCGGCTCGGGGATCATCGGCGTCCTGTCCGTGCTGATCGCCCTCCTGCTCCGCGCGCCCATCCTGGCGGCCGTGGGCATCGGCTTCGGGGCCGGGCTCGGCCTGCCCCGGTGGCTCCTGTCGAACATGGCCAAGAGCCGCGCCAAGAAGTTCACCGAGGAGTTCCCAAACGCCATCGACATCATCGTGCGCGGCATCAAGTCCGGCCTGCCGGTGCACGACTGCATGCGCCTGATCGCCTCCGAGAGCCCCGAGCCCCTGGCCAAGGAGTTCAAGAAGCTGATGGAAAGCATCGCGGTGGGCACCTCCATCGATCAGGCGCTGGAGAAGATGTACGACCGCATGCCGACCTCGGAGGTGCGGTTCTTCTCAATCGTGCTGGCCATCCAGCAGAAGACCGGCGGCAATCTGGCCGAGGCGCTGAACAACCTGTCCGTCGTGCTTCGCGCCCGCAAGCTGCTGCGGGAGAAGATCAAGGCCCTGTCCGGGGAAGCCGTGGCGTCCGCCTTCATCATCGGCTCCCTGCCTCCCGGCATCGGGCTGATGGTGACCCTGACCTCGCCCGGCTACATGAACCCCCTGATCAACGACCCCCGCGGGCACGTGATCCTGGGCATCGGCATCGGCATGGAGATGCTCGGCATCTTCGTCATGCGCCGCATGATCAACTTCAAGTTCTGAGGCGGGCCCATGGAAAGCTTCATGGCCTTCTTCGAGCCGGCCAACCTGCTCTCGGTCTTCGTGGCCGTGATCGTGTTCGCCACCGTCGTGACCCTGATCACGCCCATCCTCTATCGCGACAAGCTGACCGACCGGATGAAGTCCGTCGCCAGCCGCCGGGACGAGCTGCGCCGCCTGGCCCGCGCCCAGATGCGCAACGAGGCCCCGACCCTGCGCCAGACGGACGAGGGCTTCTACAAGAAGGTGGTGGACCAGCTGCAGCTGTCGCGGCTGCTGGAGGACCCCAAGGTGGTCGACACCCTGGCCCAGGCCGGGTTCCGCGGGCCCCGGCCGGTGACGACCTTCTACTTCTTCCGGTTCGTGACGCCCTTCGTGTTCCTGACCTTCGCCATCATCTACATCTATGTGCTGAAGGCCATCGGCTGGCCGCCCATGACCAAGATCGCCGCCTGCTGCGTGCTGTTCGTCGCCGGCTTCTATGCGCCGAACGTCTATCTGCAGAACGTGATCACCAAGCGCCGCACGGCCATCGTCGGGGCCTTTCCCGACGCCCTTGACCTGCTGCTGATCTGCGTGGAATCCGGCATGTCCATCGAGCTGGCCATCCAGAAGGTGGCGTCGGAGATCGGCACCCGGTCCATCGAGCTGGCCGAGGAGCTGACCCTGCTCAGCGCGGAGCTGTCCTACCTGCCCGAACGCCGTCAGGCCTATGAGGGCCTGTCCAAGCGGGTCAACTATCCGGGCATCAAGGCCGTGACCACGGCCATGACCCAGGCGGAACGCTACGGCACACCCCTGGGCACGGCCCTGCGGGTCATGGCCAAGGAAAACCGGGAGCTGCGCATCGCCGAGGCCGAGAAGATCGCCTCCCAGCTGCCGGCCAAGCTGACCGTGCCCATGGTGCTGTTCTTCCTGCCGGTGCTGTTCCTGGTGATCCTGGGCCCTGCCTACATCAAGGCCACCGACACCAATACCAAGAGCGAGACCGAGCAGCGGATGCGCCACTGACCCGTGCGCACGGGGCCGGGCGGGTCCGGCGGGGCGCGGCTAGCGGATCTCCGGCGCGGCGGGCCGGGCGGACGGCGGCGCGGCAGTTCCCTGCGCGACGGCCCCGGGCTGGACCGACCTCAGATAGGCCAGATTGGCCGTCGCCACCTCCGGCGGCAGGTCCTCGCGGATCAGGCGCTCCGCCTCGTCGAGCTTGCCCTCAAGGCCGATGATGAGGGCCAGGTTCTGCCGCACCTGGATGGTGGCGTCCGGTCGGGCCACCGCCCGCCGCAGCAGCGCCTCTGCCTCGGCCCGTTCCCCCTTGGCGGCATGGAACATGGCCAGGTTCGACAGGACCGCGGGATTTTCCGGGGACAGGGCGAGCGCCTTGTCATAGGCCTCCAGCGCCTCGGCGGGCCGCAGGCTCTGCTCCAGCGCCACTCCCAGCAGCGAATAGGGCCGCCAGTCCTTCGGCGCGAGGCGGCTGGCCTGCTTCAGGGGCTGGATGGCGTAGAAGCCCTGGCGCTCGCTGATCCGGGCGCGGGCGATCTCCAGGATCGCGTCCAGATTGTCCGGATGCAGGGCGATGACCTTGGTGGCCGCGGCGTCGGCCTCGTCATAGCGGGCCAGCTGGCGAAGGGCGATGGACAGCCGGATTCCGGCCTCCGCATCGGACGGATCGATGTCGGCCTCCCGGGTCCAGAAGGCTGCCCGGGCGAGGGGGTCGAGGCGTTCCGCGGCCTGCCGCTCGGCGGGCAGGGCCTTGTGCAGCCGCTCCGGCGGGGTCGCCCGGGGCGGGGCGGGCGGGGTTGCGGCCGCCGTCGTCGGCACACTCTTCGGAGCCGCCGGACCTGCGACCGTCGGGTCGGCCGCCAGAGCCGGTCCCGCCAGCAGGATGACGGCGAGAAGGGTTGCGAGGGACTGAGGGTTCGTACACATCATGGCGCTTCCCGAAGTCGCGGCGAATGGCCCGGCGCAGTGTCTTCGGCGTCGTCTCAATTTTGCGTTAACACATTTGCGTCGGTTGTAACGGAGTGCAGGTCTTGAGCCATCCCCTTCCCAACCTGATTGCCGAGAGCCCGGCGGCGGGAACCGTCTGGCTGGTGACGGAGGCGCAGTGCGCCGCGCAGGTGGCCGCGGACACCGACCTGGCAAGCCTCTGCACCCTGCACGACTTTGCCGGACAGGCCGGACGCCTGGTCCTGCGGACAGGCCAGGACGGACCGGAGGCGTGGTTCGGCCTCGGTCGCTCGGCCGGATCGGTGATGGCCCTCCGGGCGCTGGCGGAACGCCTGCCGCCGGGGGACTGGCGCATCGGCGGCGAGGCCCCCTGGCCGCAGGACCGCATTGCCCTGGCCTTCGCCCTCGGCGGCTACAGCTTCGACCGCTACAAGCAGGTGAAGGCCCGGCCCGGCCCGCGGCTGGTTGTCGGCGAGGCCGCGCCGGAGGCCCTGCGCATCGCCGGGGCCTGTGCGCTGGCCCGGACCCTGATCAACACCCCCGCCGCCGACATGGGACCCGCAGAGCTGGAAGCCGCTGCCCAGGCCGTGGCGGAGGCCCACGGCGCGACCCTGTCGGTGGTCACGGGCGACGACCTGCTCCGCGAGAACTATCCCTCCGTCCATGCCGTGGGCCGGGCTGCCGCCCCCGCCCGGGCCCCGCGCATGATCGAGATCCAGTGGGGCGACCCGAAGGCCCCGGTGGTGGCCCTGGTGGGCAAGGGGGTGACCTTCGATACCGGCGGCCTCGACCTCAAACCCTCCGCCGGCATGCGGTGGATGAAGAAGGACATGGGGGGTGCGGCCCATGCCCTGGCGCTGGGCCAGCTGATCATGGGGGCCGGTCTGCCGGTGCGGCTGGTGATCCTGGTGGCGGCAGTGGAGAACGCCGTCTCCGGCGATGCCATGCGCCCGGGGGACGTGCTGAACACCCGCAAGGGGCTGACCGTGGAGGTCGGCAATACCGATGCGGAGGGGCGGCTGATCCTGTCCGACGCCCTGACCCGGGCCGGGGAACTCTTTCCCGTCCTGACCCTGGACTTCGCCACCCTGACCGGCGCGGCCCGGGTGGCCCTGGGCCCGGACGTGCCCCCCTTCTTCACCGATGACGAAGCCCTGGCGGCGGACCTGGCCGCGGCGGCGCGGGAGACGGAGGACCCCATCTGGCGCCTGCCCCTGTGGGATGCCTATGACGAGTCCCTGGAGTCCGACATTGCCGATCTGAAGAACGACTCCGATGCCTGGGCTCAGGCAGGTGCCGTCACCGCCGCCCTGTTCCTGCGCCGGTTCGCCCCGGAGGGCAGCTGGGCCCATTTCGACATCTTCGCCTGGCGGTCGCGCAAGCTGCCCGGTCGCGCCTTCGGCGGCGAGGCCCAGGCCCTGCGCGCGGCCTTCGAGATGATCCGCAAGCGCCATGGAGTCCCCGGATGACCGACCCACGGGGTGTTCTGGCCCGCGACGGCATGGCGGCGGCCCGGCTGGAGGGGATCCTTCCCGCCCGGCGCTATGTCTCCACCACCCGGCGGCGGATCGTCGCCCCCGTGGCCCCCCTGCGCCGGGCTCCCCGACTGGAGGCGGAGCAGCTGTCCCAGTTGCTGTTCGGCGAGACGGTGGAGGTGCTGGACGTGGCCGAGGGCTATGCCTTCGCCCAGTCCGGACGGGACGGCTATGTGGGCTATGTGGACGCCGACTGCCTCGACCCCCCGTCCGCCGGGAGCCCGTCCGCCGGGACCGCGTCCGTCGAGGCGGACCTGCGGGTGGCGGTGCTGCGCACCTATGCCTTCACCGAGCCGTCGATCAAGTCCCTGCCGCAGGGGCTCTATTCCCTCAACGCCCTGATCACCCCGCACGCCCGGGAGGGCCGGTTCGTCAAGGCCCGCGACGGCGGCTGGTTCATCGCCGAGCATCTCGCCCCCCTGGACCGGTTCGAGACCGATCCGGTGGCCGTGGCCGAACGGTTCATCGGCACCCCCTATCTGTGGGGCGGCAACGAGAGCCTGGGGCTCGACTGTTCGGGGCTGGTGCAGCAGGTCCTGCGCGCCTGCGGCCTGGCCTGTCCGAGGGATTCCGACCAGCAGATGGCGCTGGGCACCCCCATCGATCCGGAGGCGGGGCTGATGCGGGGCGATCTGGTGTTCTGGCGGGGGCATGTGGGCTTCCTGGCCGACAGCAATGCCCTGCTGCACGCCAATGGCCACCACATGGCCGTGGTGGTCGAGCCCCTGGACGAGGCGATCCGGCGGATCGAGGCCGCGGGCTCGGGCCAGCCGACGGCCTGGCGTCGGCTGGCCTGACCGACCCGCCTCGGGACGCTCCCGGAACGAACAACGCCGCCGCTCCCGCAAGGAGGCGACGGCGTTGCCGTGGTTCACATGGATTCGCCGGATCAGGCGGCGGGCTTGGCATCCGCCGGCTTGGCCGCGCCAGCCGGGGCCGCGGCAGGAGCCGCGCCCGCTGCAGCCGGAGCCGCGGCGGCAGGCGCCGGAGCGGCGGCGGCCGGGTTCGGTGCCGGGATGGCCAGCGGGCTGGAGCTCTGCTGCCGCAGCCAGGCGATCAGGTTGATCCGGTCTTCCCGCTTCTTCAGGCCCACGAACGACATCTTGGTGCCGTTGATGTAGGCCGACGGACCGGAGAGGAATTCATAGACGTGCTGGTAGTCCCAGGCCGCCTGCTTGCCGCCGAAATCGGTCATGCCCTGGGAATAGGCGAAGCCCGCATGGGAGCCGGGCTTGCGGCCCAGGACGCCCCACAGGTTCGGACCGGTCTGGTTCGGACCGCCATTGGCGAAGTTGTGGCAGGAGGCGCACTTCTGCGACACGGCGGCCCCGGCGGCCACGTCGGCCTTGGCCAGTTCCGTGCCCCAGTCCGGCGGCGTGTCCGCCACTTCGGTCGCGGCACCCGCATCCCCCGTCGCCACCGCAATGGCGTAGCCCGGTGCCTTCACCGGGGTGGGCGCGAACAGCATCTCGGCGCCCTGGCGCACGATCAGCAGCAGCAGCACCGCACCGAGCAGGCCGCCAAAAATCTTGTTCCAGCGAAGTTCGTCTTTCATGTCGCCCCATGAGCCTCTGAGAGCAAAAATGGGTCTGGCCGCGTCAAGCGTGTCAGACCGCTGGAACGGTCCGGGGGAACAGTCCGTCGGAGGCCGACGGGACCAGGCACCAAAACCCGTTCTTGCGTGGGCGTCTCTGACACGCTACCGCGGCTCACGCAACCATTCGCGTGATGTCTTCCGCCCTTGCAGGCGCAATCAGCCCGCAACAGGGACGGAATTTGGCCGGGACACTGCAGAACACCATGACCCCGATCCTTCTCATTCCCGCCCGGATGGCGGCCACCCGACTGCCGGACAAGCCCCTGGCGGAGATCGCCGGCGTGCCCATGATCGTCCGTGTGCTGCGCCGCGCCGAGGCGGCTGGCGTCGGTCCTGTGGCCGTGGCGGCAGGGGATCCTGCCATTGTCGACGCGGTCCGCGCGGCAGGGGGCACGGCGGTGCTGACCGATCCGGACCTGCCGTCGGGGTCGGACCGGATCATGGCGGCGCTGGCCGCCCTCGACCCGGCCGGTCGGCATGACGCGGTGATCAATCTCCAGGGCGACATGCCCTTCGTCGATCCCGCCATGGTGCGGGCCTGCGCCGAGCTTCTGGCCACCCGGCCGGATTGCGATGTCTCCACCCTGGTCGCCCCGGAAATGTCGCCGGCCGACCGGACCAATCCGGACGTGGTGAAGGCCGTGCTGGCCCTGGCCGAGGACGGCCGGTCGGGCCGGGCGCTCTATTTCACCCGCTCCACCCTCTATGGCGACGGACCCATCTGGCGGCACATCGGCCTCTATGGCTATCGGCGGGACGCGCTGGCCCGGTTCACCAAGGCCCCCCCGTCACCCCTGGAGCGGCGGGAGAAGCTGGAACAGCTCCGCGCCCTGGAAATGGGCATGACCCTTCACGCCGCGGTGTTCGCCACGGCCCCGATCTCGGTGGACACCCCCGCGGACCTCGCGGCCGCCCGAGCGGAAGCGGAAAGGACCGGCGCATGACCCGTCCCGGCATCGCCTTCCAGGGAGAGTTCGGCGCCAACAGCGACGAGGCCTGCCGGGAGCACTTCCCCGACCACCAGCCGACCCCCTGCGCCACCTTCGAGGATGCCTTCGAGGCCATCCGCTCCGGGACCTGCGCGCTGGGCCTGATCCCGGTGGAGAATTCCATCGCCGGGCGGGTGGGGGACGTGCACCACCTGCTGCCGGCCTCCGGCCTGAAGATCATCGGGGAGCGGTTCAAGCCCATCCGCCACCAGCTGATGGCCAATCCCGGCACCGCCCTCGCCGACATCCGCGTGGTCTCCAGCCACGTGATGGCCCTCGGCCAGTGCCGCAACGTGATCCGGGAGCTGGGCCTGCGGACGGAGACCGCCTCGGACACCGCCGGCGCCGCCAAGGCCCTGGCGGAGCACCCGGACCGGAGCCGGGCCGCCATCGCCCCGGCGCTGGCCGCCGATCTCTACGGCCTTGAGATCCTGCGCCGGGACATCGAGGATGCGCACCACAACACCACCCGGTTCCTGGTCATGACCGCCGATCCGAACCCGCCGCGGCCACCTCCGGGCGTCGATTGCGTCACCAGCTTCGTGTTCCGGGTCCGCAACGTCCCCGCGGCCCTCTACAAGGCCATGGGTGGCTTCGCCACCAACGGCGTGAACATGACCAAGCTGGAAAGCTACATGGAGGGCGGGACCTTCACCGCCACGGTCTTCTATGCCGATGTGGAGGGCCGTCCCGAGGACCGGAACCTCACCCTGGCGCTGGAGGAACTGGCCTTCTTCTCGGAGCGGATCGAGATCCTGGGCGTCTATCCCGCGGACCCCTTCCGGCATCGCGCCGTTCCGCCGACTGTGGACTGAACGGCACGTCGCGGCAGCGCCACCTTGCATCGCGGCCGGAATTTTACTATTGTCTTCCGCCGGTTGTTCGCGCCCGCAGCCCGGCCTGTCACTTCTGAACTCCCCTAGGGCGACTTGAGCTCACTGTCCGCAATGGAAAAAGTGCCTATGACCGGCGAGGGCTACAAGGCTCTCGACGAAGAACTGAAGCGTCTCAAGTCTGTGGAGCGTCCGGCGGTGATCGCCGCGATCTCGGAGGCCCGCAGCCACGGCGACCTTTCGGAAAATGCCGAATACCACGCTGCCAAGGAGCGGCAGGGCTGGATCGAGGGCCGCATCGCGGAGATCGAGGACAAGATCAGCCGCGCCCAGATCATCGACGTGTCGAAGCTCTCCGGCGATCAGGTGAAGTTCGGTGCCACCGTCACCGTGCTGGACGAGGACACCGAGGAATCGGCCCGCTACCAGGTGGTCGGCGAGCATGAGGCGGACGTGAAGAAGGGCCGCCTGTCCCTGACCTCGCCGCTGGCCCGCGGCATGATCGGCAAGAGCGCCGGCGACGTGTTCGAGGTGGTCACCCCCGCGGGCGTCAAGGCCTACGAGGTCATCAAGGTCGAGTGGATCTGACGGACCCGGCGACGGTTTCGCAGGCCGACGCCCCACGGCCCCTGTCCATCTGGGCGGTGACCGACGGCCGGATCGGCATCGAGAACCAGGCCCTGGGCCTGGCGGAGGCCGTCGCACGGCGGGTCCCGGCCCACATCACCGTCAAGCGCGTCACCTGGCCCCGCTGGATGCGCCGCACCCCGTCCCGCTTCATCCCCGCCCTGCCCGGGCTGCTGGCCACCGGAGGGGCGGACATCGCCCCGCCCTGGCCCGACCTGTGGATCGGCAACGGGCGGGCGGCCATCCCCCTGTCCATCGCCGTGCGACGATGGTCGCAGCACCGGACCTTCGTGGTCCAGCTGCAGGATCCCCTGCGCCCGGCCCGGCTGTTCGACCTGACCATCCCCCCCACCCATGACCCGTTGCGGGGACCGGACGTGTTCCCGATCATCGGCGCGCCGCACCGGGTGACGCCGGAGCGGCTGGCCGAGGCCTACAGGGCCTTTGCGCCGCAGCTCGACCCCCTGCCGCGCCCCCGGCTGGCGGTGCTGATCGGCGGCACCGCCAAGGCCTATGGCCTGAGCGCCGAACGGGCCCGGCAGATGGCCGACGAGATCGCCCGGACGGTGACGGCCCGGGGCGGTTCGCTGATGCTGACCTTTTCCCGGCGCACCCCGCCGGAGGCCCGGGCCATACTGACGGAGCGCCTGTCCGGCCTTCCGGGCCTCATCTGGGACGAGACCGGGCCCAATCCCTATTTCGCCTTCCTGGCCGCCGCCGATGCCGTGCTGGTCACCGAGGATTCCGCCAACATGCCCGCCGAGGCCGCGGCCACGGGGGCCCCGGTGCATCTGTTGCGGATGGACGGTGGGCAGCCTCGCCGCCGCCGCTTCCATGCGGACCTCACGGCCCGCGGGGCCCTGCAGCCCCTCGACCCCGAGGCGGTGGAGGCCCGGGCCTACGCGCCCCTGCGGGAAACGGACCGCGCGGCGGCCGAGGTCCTGCGGCGGATGAGTCTGTCCGGACACATACCCGCAACATCGCAATCATAATTCTTCAAATCGCCGCATTCCGGACGCGGGCGCGCCCCGTTCCGCTCCGATAGTGTGAGGGTCGGTTGACCGGACGCTCCGCTTCGGACCCTGAACAGCCCCCCCAGCCCCCCGGATCGGGTGCGATGGGTCAACCGACGCCTTTCCCTTCCATCGCCCCCTTCCACCCGCTCACCGGAGAGGAAGGACGTGGACGCCCCCCGTCAGAACTGGCCGACGCCCAGAATGCTGCCGCCATGCGGGGCCTGGACGAGGATCGCGGTCTTCAGGGTGCCGTCGGCAGATGCGGGCAGGTCATAGGTCGTGGCCGAGCCCCGCCAGCGCCCCAGCTTCACCAGCGTCCGGACGATGTTCGGCTGTGACAGGGTCTTGCCGCGGTTCTCCCCCGACTTCACCTGAACCGCCTGGTCCTGGGGGTCATAGCGCACCAGCCAGACATCGGCCCCCTCCGCGGGGGCCCGGCCGGAGACCCGGACCCGTCCGCGGGACAGGTGCAGGCGCACGGTCCGCCGAAGGGCCGTGGCAGTGGCCCGGTCGATCCGCGCCAGGTCCACCCCCGCCCCCTCGCTGCGGCCATCGATCACCAGCTGCGGGGAATAGGTCTCGCGGAGCTTGAAACGGGTCTTGTAGGCGGCCTGGCGCTGGGTGAATTCCGGCCGGGCCAGGGTGTCCTTCCAGCCCAGATAGTCCCAGTAGTCCACGGGAAAGGCCAGAACGAGGAGATTGGGGCGGCCGATCACCCCCTTGATGGCCTGGTCGGCCTCCGCGCAGCCGGTGCAGCCCTGGGCCGTGAACAGCTCCAGCACATGGGGCACCGCCGCAGACGTGCGCGCCGCGGCCGGTACGGCACCGCCGATCAGGACAAGGAACGCGGCCGTGGCGCCGGCCAACCGGTGGAAGCTCAGCATGATGCTGTTCTTAGACCAGGTTTGCACCGGAGAGCGCCTCACCTCTGCGTGAAACGATTCGGCGACACACCGTTGCCGGGGCGTCGCCGAACCTGATTCCATCAAGCTTAGGGTCTGTGACCCGGCCTGACTACTCCGCCGCGTCCTCGCTGACGCGGGCGAGGTTGCGCAGCACGTAAGGCATGACCCCGCCGGAGCGGAAATATTCCAGCTCCGTCTGGGTGTCGATGCGGCAGCGCACGGGGAACCGGGCCGTCTTGTGGTCCGACGGACGATAGAGTTCCACGTACAGGGTCTTGCGGGGGGTGATCTCCGTCAGGCCGCGGATGGAGACGATCTCCTCCCCGGTGAGGCCCAGACGCTGCCAGCCGTCCTCGATGAACTGCAGGGGCAGGACGCCCATGCCCACCAGGTTAGACCGGTGGATGCGCTCGAAGCTCTCGGCGATGACCGCGCGCACACCCAGAAGGCGCGTGCCCTTGGCCGCCCAGTCGCGGGACGAGCCGGTGCCGTATTCCTTGCCCGCGAACACCACCAGCGGCCGACCCTCGGACTGGTACTTCATGGCCGCGTCATAGATCGGCATGACCTGCTCGGAGGGGAAGTGCTTGGTCACGCCCCCTTCGATCTCCGGGGTGATGCGGTTGCGGATGCGGATATTGGCGAAGGTGCCGCGCATCATCACTTCGTGATTGCCGCGACGGGCACCGTAGCCGTTGAAGTCCGCCACCTCGACCCCGTGGCCGATCAGGTACTCACCGGCCGGCGAGGCCTTGCGGATGTTGCCGGCGGGGGAGATGTGGTCGGTGGTGATCGAATCGCCGAACACCGCCAGGACCCGGGCTTCCTTGATGTCGGTCACCGGGGCCGGGGTCATGGTCATGCCCTCGAAATAGGGCGGGTTCTGCACATAGGTGGAGTCCGCGTCCCAGGCATAGGTCTGGCCGCCCTCGATCTTGATCGACTGCCAGTGCTGGTCGCCCTTGAACACGTCCGCATAGCGCTTGGCGAACAGGGCGTTGGTGACGGCGGCGCGCTGGATGTCGGCGATCTCCTGGTTGGTCGGCCAGATGTCGCGGAGATAGACGGGCTCGCCGTCGGAACCTTCGCCCACCGGCTCGCGCATCAGGTCCTTCTGCAGGGTGCCGGCCAGCGCATAGGCCACCACCAGGGGCGGCGAGGCCAGGTAGTTGGCCCGCACGTCCGGGTTCACCCGGCCCTCGAAGTTCCGGTTGCCGGAGAGCACGGCGGCGGCCACCAGGTCGCCCTCGTTGATCGCGGCGGTGATCGGCGCGGGCAGGGGCCCGGAATTGCCGATGCAGGTGGTGCAGCCGTAGCCCACCAGGTTGAAGCCCATGGCGTCCAGGTCTTCCTGCAGGCCCGAATTGGTCAGGTAGTCGGTGACCACCTGGCTTCCGGGGGCCAGCGAGGTCTTCACCCACGGCTTCACCTTCATGCCCCGGGCCCGGGCCTTGCGCGCCACCAGACCGGCGGCGATCAGCACGGAGGGGTTGGAGGTGTTGGTGCAGGAGGTGATGGCGGCGATCACCACATCCCCGTGACCCACGTCAAAGCCGGCTTCGGCGCCGGTCTCGGTCTTCACGGCCACGCGCTCGGCTTCCTTGCCGGCCTTGCCGAAGTCACCGGCCAGCGCGGTCATGAAGGCCGGGGCCGCATCGGCCAGCGCCACCCGGTCCTGCGGCCGCTTCGGGCCCGCCAGGGAGGACTGCACCGTGCCGAGGTCGAGCTCCAGATGGTCGGTGAACACCGGCTCTTCCGCCGTCTCGTCCACCCAGAAGCCCTGGGCCTTGGCATAGGCTTCCACCAGGGCCACCCGCTCCGGCGTGCGGCCGGTCTCGGTGAGGTAGCTGATGGTGGCCGGGCTGATCGGGAAGAAGCCGCAGGTGGCGCCATATTCCGGGGCCATGTTGGCGATGGTCGCCTGATCCTCGAGGGTCAGGGTGACGAGGCCGGGGCCGTAGAATTCCACGAACTTGCCGACCACGCCCTTCTTGCGCAGCATCTGGGTGACGGTGAGCACCAGGTCGGTGGCCGTGGCCCCTTCCGGCAGCTGGCCGGTGAGGCGGAAGCCGATCACTTCGGGGATCAGCATGGGGATGGGCTGGCCGAGCATGGCGGCCTCGGCCTCGATCCCGCCGACGCCCCAGCCCAGAACGGACAGGCCGTTGACCATGGTGGTGTGGCTGTCGGTACCGACCACCGTGTCCGGATAGGCCACCGTGTCGTCCCCGTCCGCCGCCGACCAGACGGTCTGGGCCAGATATTCCAGGTTCACCTGGTGGCAGATGCCGGTGCCCGGGGGCACCACGCGGAAATTGTCGAAGGCCGACGAGCCCCAGCGCAGGAAGCGGTAGCGCTCCCCGTTGCGGGCATATTCGACTTCCACATTCTGGGCAAAGGAGTTGGACTGGCCGAAATGGTCCACCATCACCGAGTGGTCGATGACCAGGTCGACGGGGTTCAGCGGGTTGATCTTGGTGGGGTCGGCGCCGAGCGCAGTCATGGCGTCGCGCATGGCGGCCAGGTCCACCACGGCGGGCACGCCGGTGAAGTCCTGCATCAGCACCCGGGCAGGACGAAACGCGATCTCGTGCTCGGCCCGGCCCTTGTTCTCGATGAAGGCGGCGACGGCGCGCAGGTCGTTCACATCGACCGAATCCCCGTCCTCGTTGCGGAGCAGGTTCTCCAGCAGCACCTTCAGGGACACCGGCAGGCGCGAAACACCGGAAAGACCGGCTTCCTCCGCCGCCTGAAGGCTGTAATAGACGTAGGTCTTGTCGCCGACGGTCAGTTCGCGGCGGGTCTTGAGGCTGTCAATGGATGGCATGATGGGTCATCTCCTACGGTCGGTCCGCCTCTCGCCCGGGAGTCCGGGGCCCTTTTCGGAGGGGCGGGATCGCGCGCAGACCGACCGGACACACAGCGTCCGGACGCGCGCCGCGTTCATCCCGCGCGGCCGCTTGCTACATAGACCCGAGAACCTTTCCCGTCCATGACCGATCACGCATCCTTCATCCATCGCCTCTGCCTGGACCGGCTGACCCTCGAGCGGGGACAGAGGCGGCTGTTCTGCGACCTCACGGAGACCCTGTCGGCGGGGGAGGCCATGGCCCTGACCGGTGCCAACGGGGCGGGGAAGACCAGCCTGCTGCGGGCCATTGCCGGCTTTCTGACCCCGGCCTCGGGGCAGGTGCGATTCGAAGGCCCCGGCGGGGAGCTGGAGGCCGAGACCGCCCGGGCGGAGGGCCTGCACCTGCTGGCCCATCAGGACGGGCTGAAGACCAGCCGCACCGCAGGTGAGGAACTGGACTTCTGGGCCCGCTGGCTGGGCGGGACCGGACAGCTGGAGACGGCGGTGGAGACCTTCAACCTGAGGCCCCTGCTGGAACTGGAGGTGCGCAAGCTTTCGGCGGGCCAGCGGCGGCGGCTGGCGCTCGCCCGGCTGCTGGCGGCACCACGCCCCCTGTGGCTGCTGGACGAGCCCATGGCCCCCCTCGACACGGCCATGCGCCGCAAGCTGGGAGAGGTGATGCAGGCGCATCTGGCAGACGGCGGCATGATCCTGGCCGCGGTGCATGACCCCCTGCCCTTCCCCACCCGCGCCCTGCATGTGGGGGCCCCCGCATGAGCGCGCAGGGAGGTCCGATCGCGGCCCTGTTCCGCCGGGAGATGTCCCTGGCCTTCGGCCGGGGTGGCGGGCCCCTGTTGGCCTGCGGCTTCTATGCAGGCGTCGCCGTGCTGCTGCCCCTGGCGGAGGGGCCCGACCCGGCGCGCCTCGCCTCGGTGGCCACGGGGGCGGCATTTGCCACCCTCGCGCTGGCCTCCCTCCTGTCGCTGGAGCGCCTGTTCGAGCGGGACTACGAGGATGGGGCGCTGGATCTGCTGAGCCTGGGCACCCCCGGCCTGACGGTGGTGGCGGCGGTGAAGTGCCTGGCCCAGTGGCTGGCCACCGGCGCGCCCCTGGCCGTGGCCGCACCCCTGGTGGCCATCGCCCTGGGGGCTGCCCCCAACCTCGCGCCCCTGATCTTCGTGGCGAGCCTGCTGGCGGGGCTGGGCTTCAGCTTCATCGGCGGGATCGGCGCGGCCCTGTCCCTGGGCACGCGCCGGGGCGGGGTGCTGGTGGCGGTGATCGTCCTGCCCCTGTTCACGCCCCTGGTGGTGTTCGGGGCGGGGGCTGTGGACGCCTTTGCCAACGGGCTGGACTGGGCCCCGGCGCTGGCGCTGCTGGGGGCCTATTGCCTGGGCGCCTGTGCGCTCGCTCCGTTCGCCATGTCGGCGGCCTGCCGCAACGCCATGAGCTGACCGCCCGCGCCCCTCAGGTCAGGGCCGGGGTGAGGAAGATGGCGATGTTCACGGCCAGGGCCGCGATCCAGATGATCGACCGCAGGCTGGCGCGATCGGTGACATAGGCAATGCCATGGCCGATCCGCAGCACGATCCAGCCCACGCACAGCACGTCCAGCAGGGGCCCCCGCCCGCCGCCGAACTGCAGGGCGAGCGCCACGGCCCCGACGAAGAACGGCAGGGCCTCGAAGGCATTCTGGTGGGCGTCATGGGCCCGGCGCCGGTGGCCCTGGTACAGGTCCAGGTCCCGGGGCGTGGCGTTGTTGTAGTGGGTCCCCCACTTGGCCACGCCGACCCAAACGAAGGGAAGCAATGCCGCAATCAGAACGCACCAGTAGGCGGCGGGAAGTGACATCGACATCGACAGTCTTCTCCGGTCGGCAGGGTCAAGGTCTGCGGGGCGCATGATTCTTGCGCCCCGGTCGCGCAGGGTAGCATAACGGTGCCTGAAACCATCAGCGGCAAAAGGCCCCGGCCCATGACCGACTCCCAATCCTCGCCATTTGGGGCCTCGTCGTCCGGGTCGCCGTCACCGGGCTTTCCCTGGCGGCGGATGCTGGAGACGACGCCGGTCCTGCAGACGCCCCGGCTGATCCTCCGCGCCCCGGTGGCCGAGGACCTGCCCGCCTGGCAGGCCAACATGAGCGACCCGGACAGCATGCGCTTCCTCGGTGGGGTGGTGTCCCCGCACATGGCCTGGCGCAACATGACCACCGTGGTCGGGGCCTGGGCCATTGTCGGCTTTTCCATGTTCAGCGTCATCGAGAAGTCCACCGGCCGCTGGGTCGGACGCCTGGGTCCCTGGCAGCCGGAGGGCTGGCCCGGCAAGGAGGTGGGCTGGGCGCTGGCCCGGGAGGCGGAGGGCCGGGGCTATGCCACCGAGGGGGCGCAGGCGGCCGTCGACTTCGCCTTCGAGGTGCTGGGCTGGGACGAATGCATCCATTCCATCGACAAGGACAACACCGCCTCCATCGCCGTGGCCCACCGGCTGGGATCCACCCACAAGGGCAAGGCGGTGCTGCCCTCGCCCATCGACAGGACCATCGAGAGGTATGGCCAGACCCGCGCCGAGTGGCAGGCCCGCCGGGATGCCGCCCGGGCCGGTGCGGGGACCCCGTAGGCGGTTCGACCTTGCATCCGGGGTGTCAAGGGTCTAGGCGTTCGCCGCCTTCCCTATCAGGAGCTTGAACATGGGCTACCGCATCGCGGTCGTCGGCGCCACGGGCAATGTGGGCCGGGAAATGATGCACATCCTCGAGGAACTGCAGTTCCCCGTGAGCGAAATTCACGCCGTGGCCTCGCGCAAGTCCGTGGGCAAGGAGGTCTCCTATGGGGACCGGGTGCTGAAATGCGTCGACCTGGAGACCTTCGACTTCACCAAGGTGGATGTGGTGCTGATGTCCGCCGGTGGGGCGGTGTCGCGGGAATGGTCAGAGCGCATCGGCGCGGCGGGCCCCATCGTGATCGACAATTCGTCTGCCTGGCGCCAGCACCCGGACGTTCCCCTGATCGTGCCGGAGGTGAACCCGGACGCCGTGGCCGGGGCGCACGTCAAGAACATCATCGCAAACCCGAACTGCTCCACCGCCCAGCTGGTGGTGGCGCTGAAGCCCCTGCATGACGAGGCGGGGATCAAGCGGGCCGTGGTCTCGACCTATCAGTCGGTGTCCGGCGCGGGCAAGGAAGGCATGGACGAGCTCTGGGACCAGTCCAAGGGCGTGTTCGTGCTGGGCCCGACGGAGCCGGTGAAGTTCCCCAAGCAGATCGCCTTCAACGTCATCCCGTTCATCGGCGCCTTCCAGGACGACGGCTATACGGACGAGGAAGCCAAGATGTGGAAGGAGACGCACAAGATGCTGGATCCGGACATCAAGCTGACCGTCACCTGCGTCCGGGTGCCGGTGTTCGTGGGCCACTCCCTCTCCGTCAATCTGGAGTTCGAGAGCGCGCTGGACGCCGACGATGCCCGGGACATCCTGCGCGACGCCCCCGGCGTGGTGGTGATCGATAAGCGCGATCCCACCGGCTACATCACTCCCAAGGAATGCGTGGGCGAGTTCGGCGTGTTCGTCAGCCGGATCCGCAACGATCCCACGGTGGAGCACGGCCTGAACCTGTGGGTCGTCTCCGACAACCTGCGCAAGGGCGCGGCCCTCAACGCCGTGCAGATCGCCCAGCTGCTGCATGAGCGCGGCATGCTCCGCACCGCCGCCATCGCCTGACCGGCGGCCTTCCAGCTCGACCCGAAACGGGGGCATCGCTCAGGCGGTGCCCCTTTTTCATGCCCGGCGGCCGGGTCCGGACACGAAAAACCCCGCCTCCGGGTGGGGAGGCGGGGTTCGTCAGACCAGACGAAAGGTCGGTCGGATCAGGTTTCCTGGCTCAGGTCTTCGGTGATGAGCGCGATCTTGTAGAGACCGGCGTCCTGCAGCTTGTTCACCACCGCCATGAAGGCCGAGTACTTCACGTGCTTGTCGGCGCGGATGAACACGGTGTCGTTGGTGTGGGCGGTGAGTTCGCCCTTCACGTCGGTGATCAGCGCGTCGAGGTTGGTCGCGTGGGTCGAGTCGCCCGTGCCGACGAAGATGTTGCCCGACTGCTGGATGTTGATGATGGTCGGGGGCTTGGGCTTGGTGTTGCTGGCCGGCTGGGCCGGCGGCAGGTCGAGCTTGATGGACAGGGTCGCCAGGGGCGCGGTCACCATGAAGATGATCAGCAGCACGAGCATGACGTCCACGAAGGGCGTCACGTTGATGTCAGAGTTTTGACCCAGGTCGAACTTGGACCCACCGCCCGGGCCGGACAACTTTGCCGCCATCTCGCAATCTCTCCTCAGCCACCCGGGGGTAGCGCCTGTCTCTCTCCGGCGATTGATCGCCTCTCACGCGCGGGAAGTAAAGACGGATTTCGCCGCACCCGACCGGATTCCCCCTGCAGGGGTGCCGATTCGGCCGAATGGGACGACGGTCTGCACCAACCGGTCGACGTGGACACTAGGCAAGGGGGGTTAAGGGACGGTATCGGGCAGTATGCAGAAGTCCTTCCAGAGCTATGTGGTGGCGATCCTGTTCGATCGCAGCGGGGCCATCTTCGCCCTTTCGGACGGCACCGTCCGCTTCGAGACCGGCGAGACCGTCGCCGCCCATGACGGGGCCGTGCTCTGTGCCGCCCTCCATCCCTCCGGCGAGGGCGTGGTCACCGGCGGGGATGACGGGCGCCTCGTCTGGTCCCGGCGGGAGGGGGCGCAGACCCTGGCCGATCTCGGGGGCAAGTGGCTGGATGCCGTGGCCGTCAGTCCGGACACCGGGCTGATCGCCGTGGCCGCCGGGCGGGAGCTGATCGTCCGCGACGCCGCCGATCCTGCCTTCGAGCGGCGCTTCCGGCACGAGCGCACCGTGACCGACGTGGCCTTCGACCCCAAGGGGCGGCGGATCATGGCGGCGACCTACGGCGGCGTGATGCTGTGGTACGCCCGCATCGCCGACCAGAAGCCGACCCTCCTCAAATGGCCCGGTGCCCATGTGGCCGTGGCGGTGAGTCCCGACGGGAAGTTCGTCCTGTCGGCCATGCAGGAGAACGCCCTGCACGGCTGGCGGCTGCAGGACGCCAAGGACATGCGGATGGCGGGGTATCCGGGCAAGATCCGGTCCCTGAGCTTCATGGCCAGGGGGGCGCTGCTGGCCACCTCCGGCGCGCCGGGGGTGGTGATCTGGCCCTTTTCCGGCGCCAACGGTCCCATGGGCCGCGAGGCGGTGGAGATCGGGGTGGACGAGACCAGCCTCGTCACCCGCTGCGCCGGTGCCCGGGACGCGGTGCGCCTGATCGCCGGCCGGTCCGACGGTCAGGTCTGGACCGTGGACCTGAACGTGACCGGGGAACGCAAGCTGCGGGCGGAGAAGGGGGCGGCGGTCAGTGCCGTGGCCGTCACCGCCGATGGCCGCCGGGTGGCCTTCGGCGACGAGGACGGCGAGGCGGCGGTCATCGACCTCTGAGGCTCAATCGAGGACGCAGGCGGCCAGGTCGTCATTTCGCACCACCGCGGCCCGGGCCCCGATCCTGGCACTGCGCCGGGCCACATAGCGGCCGGGCCGCACGGCCTTCCACTTCAGCGGACTGGGCAGGACGGCGGCCAGGCGGGCGGCCTGGTCGGGGGTGAGGCGATTGGCGGGCACGTGGAAATAGGCCTGCGAGGCCGCCTCCGCCCCATAGATGCCCGGCCCCCACTCGATCGCGTTGAGATACATCTCCATGATCCGCCGCTTGCCCCAGATGGTCTCGATCAGCACGGTGTAGCCGGCCTCCAGCCCCTTGCGGACATAGTCCCGGCCCGGCCAGAGGAACACGTTCTTGGCCGTCTGCTGGCTGATGGTGGAGCCGCCGCGGACCTTGCCGGGATGCCGGGCATTGGCCTCCGCCGCCTTCTGCATGGCCTCGAAATCGAAGCCGTTATGGTCGCAGAAGCCGGAATCCTCCGCCGCGATGACGGACTCCACCAGGTGCGGCGAGATCCGATCTATGGGCCGCCAATCATGGCGCAGGCCCTTGCCCTCGAACAACCGCTCGATCATCAGGATCGTGATCGGGGCCGGGACCACCCGATAGATCAGCACCTGGGCCAGGGGCACGACGCCCACGAGGATCAGGACAAGACCGAACAGTCCCGTCAGACGGCCTGGCTTCTTCACGCAACCCCCGCTTCGGCCCACCCACGGTCCCGCCGGAACAAAGCGGCTTGTGTTGACGCAGGGGCCGGGGTGCAATCTCTGCGACCCAGGCCCTGCGGGTCAAGACGAAGCGGAACGGAGACGCACCCATGAAGCTCAGCGATGCCGTGGATCAGCGCATGTCCGTGCGGGCCTTCACGCCAGAGCGCCCCCCGCGGTCGGTGGTGGAGGACATCCTGCGCCGGGCGGCCCGGGCCCCGTCGGGCGGCAACCTGCAGCCCTGGCGGGTGCATGTGCTCACCGGCCAGCCCCTGGCCGCCCTGCTCGCCGACGTGGCAGGCATCCTGGCCGATCCCGCCCGCCGGGAAACCCCGGAATACGACGTCTATCCGAAGGACCTGTGGGACCCGCTGCGCACCCGGCGCTTCCAGGCGGGGGAGGACCTCTATGCCACCCTGGGCGTCCCGCGGGAGGACCGGGCCGGTCGCCTGACCCAGTTCGCCAACAATTTCCGCCTGTTCGGGGCCCCGGTGGGCCTGTTCTTCATCCTCGACCGACGGGTGGGACCGCCCCAGTGGTCGGACATGGGCATGCTGATGCAGACCGTGATGCTGCTGGCGGTGGCGGCCGGTCTCGACACCTGCGCCCAGGAGGCCTGGAGCCAGTTTCCCAGGACCATCGCCCGTCACCTGGACCTGGGAGAGCACGAGATGCTGTTCTCCGGCATGGCGCTGGGCTATCGCGACGCCACCCACCCCATCAACAGCCTGCGGACCCGGCGGGAGGCCCTGGAGGACTTCACCGTGATCCGCGGCTATGACGCGGACTGAGACCGGGCCGCTCGCCTACTGGCGCTTGCCCGGGATCGGTGCCCCCGGCCCCGCGGCCAGGGCGCGGAAGTCCGTGGTCGTGTCCGCCGCCAGATAGGCCATGGCGGCCCAGGCGGCGACGGCCTTGTCCAGGCTGGCGGCGCTGACCTTGTCCAGGGTGTCGTCCACCGAGTGGTGCAGGTCGAAATAGTGGGTGCCGTCCTGGGACATGCCCACCAGTGGCACGCCCGACAGCCCTTCGAGATCCGCGCCCCCGTCCTGCACCGACTTGAAGGTGACGGTGGTGGGCAGGGTGGACACCACGGTCGACAGCGCGCGACCGTAGGCGCTCATGGCCGCGTGGCTCGGCAGGGCGATGGACACCACCGGCTCGGCCCCGAAATCGCATTCCCCGGCGAGCACGGTGCCCGCCTCGTCGGCCTTGTGGGCGATGGCGAAGGCCTCCGCCGCCTTGCCGATCTCCTCGGCCCCGAACATGGCGACGCGGATCGTGCGGCGGGGATGCTGCGGCAGATCGGCGATCAGCTTGGCCGCGGCGGTGGTGATGGCCACCCCCGCCCCGTCGTCGATGGCCCCGGTACCCAGGTCCCAGCTGTCCAGATGCCCGCCGATTAGCACGATCTCGTCCGGCTTCTCCCGGCCCACCAGATCGCCGACCACGGTCTCGGCGGTCGCGCCCTCACGGATGGTGGGGGTCAAGACCAGCTTCAGCCGCACGGGCTTGCCCCGGGCCACCATGCGGTCCAGCTGCTCCGCGTCCGGAACCGATAGGGCGGCGGCGGGGATCTTCGGCGCATCGGCGGCATAGGTCATGGCCCCGGTATGGGGGTCGCGGCGGTCGCCCGTGGCCAGGGAGCGGAGCAGATAGGCAATGGCCCCGCGCTTGGCCGCCTCCGACGGCCCCTGGCCCCGGATGCGGTAGTTCATGCCGTAGCCCAGGCCGTCCTGGGTCCGGGGGATCGGCTGGGTGACCACGGCGATCTTGCCGGTGAGGGAGCCCGGTGCCGCCGCCAGCAGGGCGTCATAGGTGCGGAACACCACGATCTCCCCCTCCAGACCCTCCGGCGGGGTGGCCACCGAGCCACCCAGCGCGGCCACGATCAGGCGCTGCGGAAAGGGCGAGACCACCTGGGCCGTCTCCGCCCCCCGGGTCCAGCCGGGAACGGCGAACCGCTCCGTATGCACATTGGTGAAGCCCAGCGCCTTCAGCTTTTCCACCCCCCACGCGGCCGCCCGATGCTCCGCGTCCGAGCCGGCGAGGCGGGGACCGATCTCCGTGGTCAGGCTTTCGAGGATGTCATAGGCCCCGCTGCCCTTCAGGGCCTTGTCCCGCAGGGCCTCCGCCCGGGCGACGGTGGCCGCGGGAATGTCGTCGGCCCTCGCCAGGCAGGGCCCCACGGAGAGACCGGCGGACAGGGCGAGAACGGCCAGGGCCGCAGACCGAAACAGACGCATGACAATTCCCCTAGAAAAATTCGTGAAAGCCCCATGATGGGGCCGTCCCTCTCACGCCGCCCGAATCTCCACCGCCGCCCCCGGTTCCGCCTCTGCCAGCAACCGCAGCAGGTCGGGCCGTGCCAGGGCGACGCAGCCCTCCGTCGGCGAGCGATCCGGCCGGGCCAGATGCAGGAAGATGGCGGACCCCATCCCGGGAACGGGTGGATCGTCGTTGTGACCCAGGATGACGATAAGATCGTAGACCTCGTCCTCGCGCCAGAGGTTTTCTGCGCTGGCCGGCCAGGGCAGGGACACGGGCCGGTTGTAGGCCGGGTCGTCCGGCGCATCGCACCAGCCGTCCGACGGCGCGAGGGGGACGGCCTCCAGGCGGGTGTCCAGGGCCGCGACCCGGTCCGGCCGGAACAGCACCCGGCGGATCGGCCAGATGCCGATGGGGGACGCCCCGTCCCCCTCCCGCTTGTCCTCGGCCGCGATCACGCCGGACCGGCCGAGGCAGCAGCGGCTCTCCCAGCCCGGGGCGGTGAAATGACCATCGCCGTGCGCCACGAAAATCATGCTATCGCCTCGCCATCGCCATCTTGGCGCGCCAGAGCCATCTTGGCCCGCCAGACTTCCCGGTGCAGGATCGCACATATGTCACAGCAGAAAACCATCCTGATCGTCGACGACGACACGGACCTCCGGGAGGCCCTGGCCGAGCAGCTGGCCCTGGAAGCGGACTTCAAGGTCACGGAAGCGGGCACCGTCGCCCAGGGTCTGGCCGCCGCCCGCAGCCTGTCGCCGGACCTGATCATTCTCGACGTGGACCTGCCGGACGGGGACGGCCGCGATGCCTGCAAGCAACTGCGCAGCGAGGGCATCAGCGCCCCGGTGATCATGCTGACCGCCGCGGCGGAGGATGCCGACGCCATCCGCGGCCTGGATTCCGGGGCCGACGACTATGTGATCAAGCCCTTCAAGTTCGCCGTGCTCGCCGCCCGCATCCGCGCCCATCTGCGGGCCCACGAGCAGTCGGAACATGCGGTGTTCCACATCGGCCCCTATGAGTTCCGCCCGGCCCAGAAGGTGCTGATCGACGCCCGTCAGAAGAAGATCCGGCTGACGGAAAAGGAAACCAACATCCTCAAGTACCTCTACCGGGCCGAGGGTCGCACCGCCACGCGGGAGGCCCTGCTGGCGGAGGTCTGGGGCTACAATGCCGGCGTCACGACCCACACCCTGGAGACCCACATCTACCGCCTGAGGCAGAAGATCGAGGTCAACACCGGCGCAGCCCAGATCCTGGTGACCGAGGTGGGCGGCTACCGCCTGGCCCCGTAGGGCCCGGCTTCAGACCGGCGTTTCCGAGGCAAAGGCGCGGACGTCGCTGACCAGGCCGTCTGCCGCCAGACGCACGATCTCGCCCCCCGCCTCCGGTGTCGCGAGGCCCGGATCGGAGCCCATCCGTCCGTCGGCATAGCGGGCGCGGAAGTCCAGGGCCTCGCGGATCGGGCCGCTGGGGGCGATCTGCGGCGCATAATTGGCCGCCTTGATGCTGTCCGGATAGGCGAACTGGGTGACGGCGATCTCCGACGGGGTGGCATGGCTGCCGTGGCCGGTGGGGTAGAGCCGCTCGCACAGCTTGGCGACGCCGGGCAGGTCCCACCAGTTCTTCAGCTTCAGGGCAAAGCCCCGCCGCTCCCCCCGCCAGCTGGCCTCGGAATAGATCTCGGAAAAGGCCGCCTCGATGGTGGCCACGTTGCCTCCGTGGCCGTTGAGGAAATAGATCCGGTCGAAGCCGTGGCCTGCCAGACTGACGCTCCAGTCCCGCAGGGCGGCGATCATGGTGGAGGGGCGCAGGCTGATGGAGCCCGGAAAGCCCAGGTGATGCTGGGCCATGCCCACATTGAAGGTCGGCGCCACCAGGAGGTCCCCGGTCGCGTGGGCGTGGTGGGCGATGATCTCCGGACACATCCAGTCCGTGCCCAGAAGCCCCGTCGGGCCGTGCTGTTCGTTGGAGCCGATGGGCACCACGACGGTGCGGGAGCGGGCGATGCGGGCCTCGAGCTCGGGCCAGGTGGAATGGGCGAGCAGCATCAGAAGTCCACCGCCAGGCCCTTCAGTTCCCAATCGCCGTAGCGGTTGGGCTCCGGTCCCGCCGGACCGCCGGACTCCCCGGTGACGGCGCGGATCGCGGCCTGCCGACGGCGCTCCGCCGCCTCTGCCAGGGCGCGCTGCGCGGCCGGGCTGAGGACCTTCACCGGGGTCTCCGGCCCATCTGCGGCGGGGGAGTCGTCGAGGGGGGATGTCATGGGTTGCGGCCTCCGTCAGTTGATCTCAGATACGCGCAGAGGCCCGACGACGCCAGTGGCCCCGCGATCATCGCGAGATTCCGGCCTTGCCAAGTCCCCGCCCATGGGGCACCCGATCTCCGGTGACCCAGATCCCCGTTTCCGAGCCTTCCGCCCCCGAGCTGACCGCCCCCCAGCTGACCGCCAACGGCCTGCCTGCGCGCCGCGCCGCCTTGTCCCTGGTGGACGCCGCCCTTGCCCGCCGCGGCGGCTTCGAGGAGGCGATGAACACTCCGCCCTACTCGCAGCTGACCGGATCGGACCGGGCCTTTGCCCGGAACCTCGCCTCCACCACCCTGCGGGGCCTGGGGCGGATCGACCATCTGCTCAATGCCCGGCTGAAGTCACCGCCGCCCCCTGCCGCCATGGCCCTTCTGCGCCTCGGGGCCGCCCAGATCCTGTTCGGTCTGGCCCCGGCCTTTGCCGCCGTCTCGACCACGGTGGATCTGGCGGAGCAGTTCACCTCGACCCAGAGGTTCAAGGGCCTGATCAATGCCATTCTGCGGGGCCTGGACCGGGACGGGGGCGGGCGTCTGGCCGAGGACCTGCCCGCGACCCTCAATGCACCGGAGTGGCTGGTGGCCCGCTGGCGCGCGGCCTTCGGCGAGGCGCAGGCCCAGGCCCTGTGCGCCCGCATTCCCGAGACGCCGCCCACGGACGTGATGCCCCGCAGGCCAGACCTGTCCGAAGCCATCGCTGCCACGCTGGAAGGTGTGGTCCTGTCCACCGGATCGGTCCGTGTCAGCCGTCGCGGCGACGTGGCCGAGTGGCCGGGCTATGCGGACGGCGACTGGTGGGTGCAGGACGCCGCCGCGACCCTGCCCGCCCGGCTGCTGGCCGTGACACCGGGGGAGACGGCCCTGGACATGTGCGCGGCCCCGGGCGGCAAGACCCTGCAGCTCGCCGCCGCCGGGGCCCGGGTCACCGCCGTCGACCGGTCCGCCCGCCGCCTGCAGCGGGTGACGGAAAACCTGGCCCGCACCCGGCTGGAGGCCGAGACGGTGACGGCGGACGTGTCCCTGTTCGGCGCGGACGGCAGGACCTTCGACGCCGTGCTGCTGGACGCCCCCTGCTCCGCCACCGGCACCTTCCGGCGCCATCCCGACGTGCTGTGGGGTGCCAGGCCCGCAGACATCGCCAAGCTGGCTGGGGTGCAGTCCCGCATGCTGGACGCCGCCGCCCGGCTGACCCGGCCCGGTGGCCGGATGGTCTATTCGGTCTGCTCCCTCGAGCCGGAGGAGGGAGAGGCCCAGGCCGAGGCGTTTCTGGCGCGTCATCCCGACTTCCGACCCGGCGAGGTCGCGGCGGAGACCCTGGGGCTTCCCGCCGACTGCCAGGTCCGCCCCGGCGCGTTCCGGCTGCTGCCGGGGGCATCGACGCCGGACGGGGGGCAGGACGGGTTCTTTGCCGCCCTGTTCGTCCGCGCGCCCTGACGGAACGGTCGTTTCGGCCCGTCGACAAGCCTGCCGCAATCACGCCCGCATCTCCCGTTAGAGACGAACCTGTTCACGTCCGGTTCAGCGCGCCCTGGGCACACTCCCGGCGACGGGCAGGGTCGCGGATCGATGCCGCCCGGACCGGACCGAAGATCAGGAGACGATTCATGACGACGCAACTCCCCCTGAGGACCGGCCGCGCGGTCGCCGCCGTGGCCCTGTCGGCCCTCACGGTGCTCAGCCTGGCCGCCTGCGCCGAAACCCCCGGACAGGGCCGGTACGCGGCCTATGAATCCGGCGTCGCCGCTCATGTGGAGGAAGGCGAGGTCGTGGCCTTCCGTCCGGTCACCATCGCCCCGGACAATACCGGCAACGGGGCCGTGATCGGCGGGGTCGGCGGGGCCGTGGTCGGGTCCCAGTTCGGCGGGCGGCGGCAGGACCATGTGGCCTCCGGCGTGGTCGGGGCGGTGGCCGGTGCCCTGATCGGCAATGCCATCGAGAAGAGCAACCAGACCCAGGGCTATGCCTATACGGTCCGGGTGCTGCGGACCCGGGAACTTGTGGAGATCGTCCAGCCGGACGCCAGCCCCATTCCCAACGGCGCGCACGTGGCCATCAGCTATGGCGCCCGCGTCCGCATCGCCCCCCTGGGCGGTTCCGAGCGTCCGCCCGAACCCCGTCGGTAACGGCGGGCGGCGCTTGCCATCCCGCCCGAACGCGGCGTATCCGAAGTCCATGACCTCCTCTCCGATCATCGCCCCGTCCATGCTGTCGGCAGACTTCGCCCGTCTGGGCGAGGAGGCGCGTGCCATGGCCGCGGCGGGTGCCGACTGGCTGCATCTGGACGTGATGGACGGGCATTTCGTGCCCAACATCACCATCGGTCCCGACATCATCCGGGCGTTGCGGCCCCATGTGACCATCCCGTTCGACGTGCATCTGATGATCGCCCCGGCCGATCCCTATCTGGAGGCCTTCCGCGAGGCCGGCGCCGACATCATCAGCATCCATCCGGAAGCCGGGCCGCACCTGAACCGCAGCCTGCAGCGGATCCGCCAGCTAGGGGCGAGAGCAGGGGTGGTGTTCAATCCCTCCACCTCCCCGGAAGTTGTCCGCTACATGCTGGACGACATCGACCTGATGCTGGTCATGTCCATCAATCCGGGCTTCGGCGGCCAGTCCTTCATGCCGTCCCAGCTGCGCAAGATCGAGGCCCTGCGGGCCATGGCCGATGCCGCCGGGCGGCCGGACATGATCATCGAGGTGGACGGCGGGGTGAATGCGGAGACGGCGCGGCAATGCCTCGCCGCCGGGGCCACGGCCCTGGTCGCCGGCACGGCCGCCTTCCGCGGGGGCCCGGCGGCCTATCAGGCCAATATCGCAGCGTTGCGGGGCGAACCGGCCGCGCCCGCCCTGACCTGATCCGGTGCCCGTGTCACCGGAGGCTGGCGCGACCGGGTCCCGCAGGACCCCCAGACTGCTTCAGGTGGCCGTTGAGACCCTGCTGGCCCTGGTCGAGCTGACCCGCCGTCGGCTGGCGGCGGAGTGGGCCGCCTTTCCCCTCTACCGGATCCTGTTCCTGGACCGTCCGGCGGCCACCTTCCTGGCCTTCACCCCGAGGGATTTCCGGCCGGTCTCCCTGCCCCAGGGTCGCGCCCTGCTGGAGGGCCGCCTGGTCCTGGCGGGAGAGGAGTCCGAGATCGGCATCCACGGGGACCCGTGGGACCGCCCCAGCCCCTCGCGACGCTTTGCCGTTGCGCTGCACCAGTTCAGCTGGCTGCCCGCCCTGCTGGCGACGGGGATGGCGGGGGAGCGCGAAGCCCTGCGGCTGTTCGTCACATGGCGGGCGGAATTCGAGCGTCCGGCCCCCTTCGTCTGGAGCTCGGAGACCCTGGAGCGGCGGACCTTCCACCTGGCCTGCGGGGCCTACCGCATGTGGCCCCATGCCTCGGACGAGGAGGCCCGGTGGCTGGCGGTGATGCTGGCGCGGCACGCCCGGCGGCTGGCGGACATGACCGGCCCCGACATCCGTCGCGCCGAACAGCTGGCCGTGGCCTGCATCGGTGCCGGGGCCCTGGCCGATCCGGTGGGCGGCGCACTGCTGCGACGGCTGCTGCCCCGCCTGGCCCGGGCCCTCGCGCAGGCGGTCGGGCCGGACGGCGGGATGGCCAGCCGCTCGCCGCAGCAGGGGCTGGAGCTGCTCTACGACCTCCTAACCCTCGACGACCTTCTGACCCAGAGGGGCCTCGCCCCCCCGGCCGATCTGAGCCGCGCCATCGAGTCGCTGACGGCGACCACCGCCTTCCTGCGGCTTCGCGACGGTCGGCTGGCCGGGTTCCAGGGCGGCAGCGCCGTCGACGCCCAGCGGGTGGACGGGGCCCTGGCCCAGTTCGATCCGGCCTCTGCCGCGATCCCGGCGGCAGGGCGCGGCGGCTTCCACCGGATGGCCAGTCCGCGGATCGAGGTGCTGGCCGACGCCGCCCCCGCCGCCGACGGGCCGTTCAGCCTTTCCGCCTGCGATCAGCCGCTCGCCATTGCCGTGGTCTGCGACGGGGAACGGCTGATCACCAACTGCGGCTGGACGCCGTCGGGGGCCCTTCCCGACAGCCTGCGACTGGTGACGGGAGGGTCGACCGCCGCCCTTGGCCGCGGCTCGCCCGGGCGACTGCTGACCGGCCTGCGCCGCGCGGGCCTGGGGCCGTGGCTGGTGCCGGGGGCCCTGACGGTGTCGGCGCAACGCATGGAGACGGAGGACGGCACCTGGCTGGAGCTGCAGCACGACGGATGGCTGCCCTCCACGGGCCTGACCCATGTCCGGCGCCTGTTCCTGGACGCCAGGACCGCCGAACTGCGGGGAGAAGACAGCTTTGTGCCCGGCAAGGATCGCGACCGTCACGGGATCGTGCCATATGCCATCCGGTTCCATGTGGCACCCGGTGTCCAGGTGTCCCTGGCGCGGGACGACCGCAGCGTCCTGATCCGGGGCGCGTCCGACCGGGGCTGGTGGCTGCGCAATGATGCGAGGGATGTGACACTGGAACCGTCGCTCATCGATCTCGACGGCCAGCCGCGGCGGAGCACCCAGGTCCTGCTGCAGGGATCGACCCTGCCGGACGGGGAGGGCGGGCGCGTCCGCTGGAAGCTGACACCCGTCGATCCGGCCGCCGAGACCGGACGCCGCCGGACCCGGGACACGGGGGCTGCCCCCCAGTGACCATGAAGAGCCCCATACCCCATCGGTTCAGTCAGTGGCTGGCCTACACCTATGATGTGGCGACCTCCTCGGGCGTCATGGCCGTCGTGCTGATCTGGCGCTACCGGTTCGAGCCCAAGCCCCTGCCGTCGGACATGGTGTGGCGGGCCACGGTGGCCTTCGCCGTCATCACCGCGGTGGTCTATCCGTTCCTGCGCCTGCATCGCGGCCTGTGGCGCTTCACCAGCCTCAGCGACGTGCTGCGCATCGCCCAGGCGGTGGCCCTTGCCAATCTGCTGCTGGTCCCCACCCTGTTCATCACCGACCGGCTGGCCGACTTCCCGCGGACCGGGCTCCTGATCGAGGCGCCGCTGCTGGTGCTGATCCTGACCGCGTCGCGCCTGGCCGTGCGGGTCTGGCGACGGGGCGATCTGGCTGCCGCCCTGCGCTTCGAGGATCGCCGGGCCCCCTGGGCGGTCATCGTCGGCGACCATGCAGCGGCGGCGGACTACCTGTCCGAGCTGCGCCGCCCGGGCGGCCAGCGGTTCCGGTTCCGCGGCGTGGTCACTGCCAGCGAGCCCGCGGACGGCGGACTGATCGACGGGGTCGAGGTCCTGGGCGGTCTCGACCGGCTGGGCGCGGTGCTGCAGGCCGTGGCAGAGGACGGATCCGAGGTCCGGGTGATCCTGGCGGAGCTGCGGCCGGGGCGGGCGCTGATGCAGACGGTGGTCGCCGCCGCGGCCGAGACCGGGGCCCGGGTGGTCCGCCGCCGGGGAGGCGGGGCCGTGGCCTCCCCCGTGGAGGCGGCCGACCTGCTAGACCGGCCGCCGCGGCGTCTGAACCATGAGCGGGCGGCGGCCCTGATCTCCGGCCGGAGGGTGATGGTCACCGGGGCCGGCGGGACCATCGGCTCGGAGCTGACCCGGCAGGTGCTGGCGCTCGGCCCCGCGGCCGTGGCGGTGGTCGACGCCTCGGAATACAATCTCTATGCCATCGACATGGCCCTGCGCGAGGCCGGGGCCCCGCCCGTGTGGCGCGCCGAACTGGCCGATGTCCGTGATCGGGTCCGCATGGCGCAGCTGTTCGACACGGTGCGGCCGGACGTGGTGCTGCACGCCGCGGCCCTGAAGCACGTGCCGCTGATGGAAACCCATCCGTCCGAGGCGGTGCTGACCAACATCGCCGGGGCCCGGATCGTCGCCGAGCTGGCCCGGGACCATGCCGCGGTGTTCGTCTTCATCTCCACCGACAAGGCCGTGAACCCCACCAACGTCATGGGGGCCACCAAGCGGGTGGCGGAGCGCACCGTCCGCGCCATCTGCGCCGGGTCGACCACCCGGGCGGCCATTGTCCGCTTCGGCAATGTGCTGGGTTCCACCGGGTCGGTGGCGCCCCTGTTCGAGCGGCAGATCGTGGAGGGCGGGCCGATCACCGTGACGGACCCGCAGATGGTCCGCTATTTCATGACCGTGCAGGAGGCCGCCAGCCTGGTGCTGCAGGCCGCCGCCCTGCCCCCCGACGAGAGCGGCACCGGGGGCGTGTTCGTTCTGGACATGGGGGATCCCGTGCGGATCGACGATCTGGCGCGGCAGATGATCCTGCTGCACGGCCTTCGCCCGGACAAGGACATCGCCATCGCCTATACCGGGCTGCGGCCGGGGGAGAAGCTGTACGAGGAGATCTTCTATGCGGACGAGGCCGTCCACCGCACCGACGCGGACGGCGTGTTCTCCGCCTATGAGCGCCCGGCGGACTGGGCCGACCTGGAGGGTCCGGTGGAGGCCCTGATCACCACCGCCTGGGCGCGGGACGATGCCGAGACCCTGCATCGCCTCGGCCAGCTGGTGCCCGAATTCGTGCGGACCCCGAACCCCGGCTGACCGGCCGCGGCTAGAGCATGGCCGGGATGACCCGGTCCGGCGGGCGGTGCCCGTCCATGAAGGTCTTGATGTTGATGATCACCTTCTCGCCCATGTCGATCCGGCTCTCCACCGTGGCCGAGCCCATGTGCGGCAGAAGCACCACATTGGGCAGCTTCAGCAGCTTGGGATTGATGGCCGGTTCGTTCTCGTAGACGTCGAGGCCGGCACCGGCGATCTCGCCCCTTGCCAGCATGTTGGCCAGGGCCGGCTCGTCGATCACCTCGCCCCGGGCGGTGTTCACGACGATGGCATGGGGCTGGAGCAGCTTCAGCCGCCGGGCCGACAGCAGGTGGAAGGTCCCCGGCGTGTGCGGGCAGTTGATGCTGATGACGTCCATGCGCGCCATCATCTGGTCGAGGCTTTCCCAGTAGGTGGCCTCGAGCTCCTCGGCGATCCGCGGGGAGACGGGCTTGCGGTTGTGATAGTGGATGGAAAGGCCGAAGGCCTTGGCCCGGCGGGCGACGGCCTGACCGATGCGGCCCATGCCGATGATCCCGAGCCGCTTGCCCGCGATCCGCCGCCCCAGCATCCAGGTGGGGGACCAGCCGGAGAAGCCGCCCGTCTGCACCACCTGCGCCCCTTCCACCACCCGACGGGCGGCGGCGAGGATCAGGGCCATGGTCATGTCGGCCGTGTCCTCGGTCAGCACGCCGGGGGTGTTGGTGACCGTCACCCCCCGGGCATTGGCCGTGGCGACGTCGATATTGTCGACACCGGCACCGAAATTCGCAATTAACCGTAAGTTCGGACCTGCCCGCGAAAGAATGCGGCTGTCGATTCGGTCAGTGACCGTCGGAACGAGGACGTCGGCGCGCTGCAGCGCCTCGACTAGCTCGTCCGGCGTCATCGCCCGGTCGGTCGGATTGAGTTCGGTGTCGAACAGCTCGCGCATCCGGGTCTCGACCGGATCCGGCAGCTTTCGCGTCACCACGACTTTGGGCTTTTGTGCCATGGGCGATCAGAATTCGGGACTGCGGGCGACGACGCCTCAGGGATGTGGGCATCGCGCGGACGCGCGACGCTTCCGTCTCCTTAGCAAACGCCCGGCGACAGTCCAATGGCCAAAGGCACCGGCGGGGATCGCTGCCCTTTTCCTGAGCGCCGCCCTGATGACGGCCTGCCATGGGGACACCCGGCCGGCCACCGGCTGTCGGGAGACTCCTTCAGGCCTGCCGGTACCGCGGTTCGTGGCGCTGAAGCACGACCCCGCCAATGCCCGCGGCGGGCCGGGGGACGACTACCGGCTGCTCTGGGTCTATCACAACAAGGGCCTGCCTCTGCAGGTGTTCGAGGAGACCACCGACTGGCGCCGGGTGAAGGATCCCGACGGGCAGCTGGCCTGGGTGCACAAGCGGGTGGTGCTGGAAGGCGGCCATTCGGTGATGCGCACGGCCACCACCCCCCTGTCCCTGCGCGACCATCCGGCGGCGGACGCCCGGGTGACCGCCGTTCTGTCCAGCCGGGCCATTGCCGGGCTGAGGAAGTGCGTCGACAACTGGTGCCAGGTCACCGTCGACCGGGCCTCCGGCTGGGCCCTGCGCAGCGAGCTCTGGGGGGCCGAGGTGCTCCCCCTGGGCGAGGGCTGCAGGCAGCCCTAGACACGGGCGCGGCCACCCCACCCCACCCCGCCCCGGCAACTTGGCCTGTTGAGGCGACGCAGGCTCTGTTGTAACCCACATGGTACAACCTTCGGGCTGGGCCCCGCGCGACGCCGCGCGACCCCTGATCCAGCCCCCCGACAGGAACCGTTTCCGGGAATGACCGCTCAAAAATCCAGCTATGATCGTGAAGACCTGCTCGCCTGCGCCCGCGGCGAACTGTTCGGCCCCGGCAACGCCCAGCTGCCCGCGCCGCCGATGCTGATGATGGACCGCATCACCGAGATCAACGCCACGGGCGGCAAGCACGGCAAGGGCTTCATCCAGGCCGAACTCGACATCCATCCGGACCAGTGGTTCTTCCAGTGCCACTTCCTGAACGATCCGGTGATGCCGGGCAGCCTGGGCCTCGATGCCATGTGGCAGCTGGTGGGCTTCTATCTCGGCTGGTCCGGAAAGCCGGGCAAGGGCCGCGCCCTGCATGCCGGAGAAGTGAAGTTCTCCGGCCAGGTGACCCCGAAGATCAAGAAGATCACCTATCTGATCGACATGTCCCGGGTGATCGATCGTCGCCTGGTGATGGGAATCGGCGATGCGGTGATGGAAGCGGACGGCAAGCCCATCTATACCGCCAAGGATCTCCGCGTCGGACTGTTCGATCCCAAGGATCTGCTCTGACGCCCATAAGAAGATAAACCAGGGAAGACCAGCGCATGCGTCGTGTCGCCATCACCGGCATCGGAATTGTCTCGAGCATCGGAAACACCAAGGAAGAGGTGGCGGACTCCCTGCGGGAGTCCCGCTCCGGCATCGTGGCGTCGCAGGAATATACCGACCTCGGCTTCCGCAGCCGGGTGCATGCCCCGGTCACCCTGGACTGGGAGGCGATCGTCGACCGCCGGGCGTCGCGCTTCCTGGCCGACGGCACCGCCCATGCCCATGTGGCCATGGAGCAGGCCATCGCCGACGCCGGCCTCACCCCCGAGGAGATCTCGGACGAGCGGATCGGCCTGATCGTCGGCTCCGGCGGCCCGTCGGCCCGCACCATCGTCGCGGCCGCGGACATCACCCGGGAGAAGGGCCCCAAGCGCATCGGACCCTTCGCCGTGCCCAAGGCCATGAGCTCGGGCCCCTCGGCGGTGCTGTCCACCTGGTTCAAGATTCGCGGCATCAACTATTCCATCTCGTCCGCCTGCGCGACCTCCACCCACTGCATCGGCGCAGCGGCGGAGCAGATCATGCTGGGCCGTCAGGACGTGATGTTCGCCGGGGGCTGCGAGGAGCTGGACTGGACCCTGTCCAACCTGTTCGACGCCATGGGCGCCATGTCCTCCAAGTACAACGACACCCCGTCCGTGGCGTCCCGCGCCTATGACCGGGACCGGGACGGCTTCGTCATCGCCGGTGGCGCGGGCATGCTGGTGCTGGAGGATCTGGACCGGGCCCGGGCCCGGGGCGCGACCATCCATGCCGAGATCACCGGCTATGCCGCCAATTCCGACGGCCACGACATGGTCGCCCCGTCCGGCGAGGGCGCGGTGCGCTGCATGAAGCTGGCCATGGAAGGCTTTGGCGGCCGCAAGCCGGGGAAGATCGACTATCTCAACCCGCACGGCACCGGCACCCCGGTGGGGGACGAGAAGGAGATCGGCGCCATCCGCGAGGTGTTCGGGGCCGACATGCCCCCGGTCTCGTCGACCAAGTCCCTGACCGGTCATTCCCTTGGCGCGGCCGGCGTGCAGGAGGCGATCTACTGCCTCTTGATGATGAAGGGGGGCTTCATCACCAAGAGCGCGCACATCGACCATCTCGACCCCGCCTTCGAAGGCGCGAATATCGTGCGCGAGACGATTTCCAACGCCCGGCTGGACACGGTCATGTCCAACAGCTTCGGCTTCGGCGGCACCAATGGCTGCCTGATCATGAGCCGCGTCGACTGATCGCTGCACCAGGACCTCAGAGAGAACCGCTATGGCTGAAGAGATGAACCTGCCCAAGGGCGACCTGATGAAGGGCAAGAAGGGCCTCATCATGGGGGTCGCCAACCACAATTCCATCGCCTGGGCCATCGCCAGCCAGCTGGCGGCCCAGGGGGCGGAGATCGCCTTCAGCTATATCGAGGCCATGGAGAAGCGGGTCCGTCCCCTGGGCGAATCCATCGGCGTGAAGGTGTTCGTGCCGGCGGAAGTGACCGACGACGCCTCCATGGACGCGGCCTTCGCCACCCTGGAAAAGGAATTCGGCACCCTGGACTTCATCGTCCACGCCATTGCCTTCTCCGACAAGAACGAGCTGCGCGGCTCCTTCGTGGACAATACCACGCGGGAGAACTTCCTGAATTCCATGAATATTTCCGCCTATTCCTTCGTCGACGTGGCCCGACGTGCGGAAAAGCTGATGCCCAATGGCGGCTCGATGATCACCCTGACCTATCTCGGGTCGGAGCGGGTGATCCCGAACTACAACGTCATGGGCGTCTGCAAGGCGGCACTGGAAGCGGCGACCCGCTACATCGCCCGGGACCTGGGGCCCAAGGGCATCCGGGTGAACGCCATCTCCGCAGGTGCCATCCGCACCCTGTCCCTGGCCGGCATCCAGGACGGCCGCAAGATGATCGCCCAGGGCCGCCAGTTCTCCGCCCTGAAGGAGGACACCTCCGTCGAGGGCGTGGCCGGCTGCGCGCTCTGGCTGCTGTCGGAACTCGGCCGCTCCACCACCGGCGAGGTGATCCATGTGGATGCGGGCTTCCACATGATCGGCCTGCCGGACGAGGCCCCGGAATAGGACCAGGAACAGGCCGAGAGGGTCCGTCACCGGAAATCCCGCGGGACCGGGGCAAAATCGCCGCGCCCCGTCTCGCCGGGACCGCGATCCGGCGCTACACTGCGTCATGACTGAACTGACCACACCCGACGCCGTCGTCGATGCCCTCGAACGTACCTATGCCGCCGCCGTGGATCGGCTGCGGACCGCCCTGCACCAGTATCTGAGCCACGGCACACCGCCGGACCAGGATGCGCGGCTGGATGGGGCCTTCACCTATCCCGAGCTGCGGCTCACCTATCGGCAGGACGGGGCCATCCCCCGGCCCCACCGGGCCTTTGCGCTGCTGCGTCATCCCGGCGTCTATGCCGTGACCGTGACCCGGCCGGCCATGTTCCGCGCCTATCTGCGGGAACAGCTGCAGCTGCTGATGCAGGACTTCCCCGTGACCGTGGAGGTCGGCCCCTCGGAGGTGGAGATTCCCTATCCCTACGTCCTGGACGGGGCGGTCGAGCTGGACCTTCAGGGCGCGGCCAGTGCCGATCTCGCCCGGTGGTTCCCCACCACCCACCTGTCCCAGATCGGCGACGAGGTGGCGGACGGCGTCTGGGATCCGACCCTGATGGACGCGGAGCCGCTGGCCCTGTTCGACGCCCTGCGCATCGACTTCAGCCTGGCCCGGCTGAAGCACTACACAGGGGCCCCTGCGGAGCACACCCAGCCCTATGTGCTGTTTACCAACTACCACCGCTATGTGGACGAGTTCGTCCGCTGGGGCATCGCCGAGATCGCCCGGGGCGGCCCCTACACGCAGCTGTCCTGCTGCGGTGGGGTGCTGGTGGACCGGGACACGCCGGATGCGGAGCGTCTGGTGGCCGAGGCCCCCTGGCGCAAGCACCAGATGCCCGCCTATCACCTGATGCGCGAGGACGGCCAGGGTGTGACCCTGGTGAACATCGGCGTCGGCCCCTCCAACGCCAAGACCATCACCGACCATCTGGCCGTGCTGCGGCCCCAGGCCTGGATGATGATCGGCCACTGCGGCGGCCTGCGCCCCAGCCAGACCATCGGCGACTATGTGCTGGCCCACGCCTATCTGCGGGACGACCACGTGCTGGACGACGCCCTGCCGCCGGAAATCCCCATCCCGCCCATTGCCGAGGTGCAGCTGGCCCTGTCCCGGGCGGCGGAGCGGGTGACCGGCGAGAGCGGCGACGCCCTGAAGAAGCGCCTGCGCACCGGCACCGTCGTCACCACCGACGACCGGAACTGGGAGCTGCGCTACACCATCTCGGCGCTGCGCTTCAACCAGTCCCGGGCCGTGGCCATCGACATGGAAAGCGCCACCATCGCCGCCCAGGGCTATCGCTTCCGGGTGCCCTACGGCACGCTGCTGTGCGTCTCCGACAAGCCCCTGCACGGGGAGTTGAAGCTGCCCGGCCAGGCCAACCAGTTCTACGAACAGGCCATCAGCCAGCACCTGCGGATCGGCATCGCCGCCGTGGACGTGCTGCGCGATGAGGGGGCGCGGCTGCACAGCCGCAAGCTCCGCGCCTTTGACGAGCCCCCCTTCCGATGATGACCCCTGGACAAGAGGCACGCGCATGAGCCGGATCCTGGCCTTCGAAGGCGTCGACAACTTCCGGGACTACGGGGACTATGCGACGCACCATGGGGCACGGCTGACCCGGGGAGTGCTGTTCCGCTCGGCGCACCACGCCCGGGCCACGGAGGCCGACCTGCGCAAGATGGCGGGCCTGGGCCTCGCCACCATCGTCGACCTGCGCCGCAAGAGCGAGCGGGACCGGGAACCCAGCCGCCGACCGGCCTCCTTCAACGCCCGGGTGATCGAGAACGACATCGGCGATGTGGGCGTGGCCCCGCACATGACCTTCGTCGCCAACAACGAACTGACACCTGAGTCGGTGCGCGGCTTCATGATCGAGGAATATCGCCGCATACCCTTCGAGCCCCGGCACCTCGACCTCTACCGCCGCTATTTCCAGGCCGTGGCCGCTGCAGAGGGTCCGGTGGTGATCCACTGCGCCGCGGGCAAGGACCGCACCGGCCTGCTGGCGGCCCTGACCCACAAGGTGGTGGGCGTCCACGACGACGACATCTACGAGGACTATCTCCTCACCAATGCCGCCGCGCGGATCGAGGAGCGGGCCCCGACGGTGCAGCAGAACATCCGGGAAAACACCGGCCGCACCCCGTCGGTGGAAGCGGTGCGGGCCTTTCTGGGCGTCCTGCCGGACTATCTGGAGGCCGCCTTTGCCGAGATCGATTCCGGTCACGGGGCGCTGGACGCCTATCTGGAACGGGCGCTGGGCGTCGATGCCGATGTGAAGGCCCGCATACGGGCCCGGCTGCTGGCCTGACCTGCCGCTGCGGCAGTAATGATTCGCGGGTCCGAACAGTGCTATGCAGGCGCAAACGCCCGCGCCCGCCGTGCGGACCGTCCCAGAAGTACCCGCGGCTGAGGCGGGCGGAAGCAGGAAGATCATGTCCAACGACCAGCGCAGCCTGACGGATCAGGAAGCCCTCGACTTCCACCGCTTTCCCACCCCCGGCAAGATCGCCGTGGTCGCCACCAAGCCCATGGCCACCCAGCGGGACCTGAGCCTCGCCTATTCCCCCGGGGTCGCCGCCCCGGTGCACGCCATCGCCGCCGATCCGGACGCGGCCTATGACTACACGTCCAAGGGCAATCTGGTGGCCGTGATCTCCAATGGCACGGCGATCCTGGGCCTGGGCGACCTGGGCGCGCTGGCCTCCAAGCCGGTGATGGAGGGCAAGAGCGTGCTGTTCAAGCGCTTTGCCGACGTGGATTCCATCGACATCGAGCTGTCCTCCAGGGACCCGGACGAGATCATCACCGTGGTGAAGAACATCGGCGTCACCTTCGGCGGCATCAATCTGGAGGACATCAAGAGCCCCGAATGCTTCCGCATCGAGACGGAGCTGCAGGAGCTGCTGGACATTCCCGTCTTCCATGACGACCAGCACGGCACGGCGATCATCTCCGCCGCCGGCCTGATCAATGCCTGCCACATCACCGGCCGGGACATGTCGAAGATCAAGGTGGTGCTGAATGGTCCGGGGGCGGCGGGCATCGCCACCCTGGAGCTGATCAAGGCCATGGGCGTGCGGCCGGAGAACTGCATCGCCGTGGACTCCAAGGGCGTGCTCTACCAGGGCCGGACCGAGGGCATGAACCAGTGGAAGAGCGCCCATGCGGTCGCCACGGACAAGCGCACCCTGCTGGAAGCCGTCCAGGGGGCCGACGTGCTCATGGGCCTGTCCCAGAAGGGCGCCTTCAGCGAGGAGATCATCCGCGCGCTGGCCCCCAATCCGATCATCTTCGCCATGGCCAACCCCGACCCGGAGATCACGCCGGAGGAGGTTCACGCCATCCGCAAGGACGCGATCATGGCCACGGGCCGGTCGGACTATCCCAACCAGGTGAACAACGTCCTCGGTTTCCCCTACATCTTCCGCGGGGCCCTCGACGTGCGGGCCCGGCGGGTGAACAACGAGATGAAGATCGCCTGCGCTCAGGCGCTCGCCCAGCTGGCCCGGGAGGACGTTCCCGACGAGGTCGCCGCCGCCTATCAGGGCCGCCAGCTGCGCTTCGGCCCGGACTACATCATCCCGTCCCCCTTCGATCCCCGGCTGATGTGGTACATCCCGCCCTTCGTGGCCAAGGCGGCCATGGACACCGGCGTCGCCCGCCGCCCGATCGAGGACATGGCCGCCTATCGCGCCAGCCTGGCCCGCCGCCTCGACCCCTCCGCCGACTTCCTGCAGAAGATCTCCGGCGCCGTGCAGCGCGGCCGGCACAAGCGCATCGTCTTTGCCGAGGGCGAGGAGGCCAGCGTGATCCGCGCCGCCTATGCCTTCCAGGGCCAGGGCTACGGCCGGGCGATCCTGTGCGGCCGGGAGGAGCTGATCCTGCGCAACATGGCCGACCTGGGCCTCGACCCGGCGGAGGCCGACCTCGAGATCATCAATGCCCGCCTGTCCGACCGCAACGGCGAGTATGTGGACTTCCTCTACAAGCGCCTGCAGCGGGACGGCTTCCTGCTCCGGGACGCCCAGCGGCTGATCAACCAGGACCGCAACTCCTTCGCCGCCACCATGGTGGCGCTCGGCCATGCGGACGGCATGGTCACCGGCGTGACCCGCAACTTCGACCAGGCCCTGGAGGAGGTGCTGCGGGTGATCGACCCCTCCCCCGACAGCCGGGTGATGGGCATGAGCGTGCTGCTGGCCCGGGGCCGGACCATCTTCGTCGCCGACACCACCGTCTCGGAATTGCCGGAGTCCGACGTGCTGGCCGACATCGCCATGGAGGCCGCCCACGCCGCCCGGCGTCTGGGTCACGAGCCCCGGGTGGCCTTCCTGTCCTATTCCACCTTCGGCAACCCCGCGGGGCCCCGGGGGGAGAAGGTGCGCGAGGCCGTGGCGATCATGGACCGCCGCACCGACATCGACTTCGAATACGAGGGCGAGGTGCCGCCGGACGTGGCGCTCAGCGCCGACGCCCGGGCCAACTACCCGTTCCAGCGCCTGACCGGGGACGCCAATGTGCTGGTCATGCCCGCCATCCACTCCGCCTCCATCGCCACCAAGCTGGTGCAGGCGGTGGGCGGGGCGATGGTGATCGGGCCGCTGCTGCTGGGCCTGTCGAAGCCGGTGCAGATCTGTCAGCTCTCGGCGTCGGTCAGCCACATACTGAACATGGCCATCTTCGCCGCCTATGACGTGCGCGCGAGCCTCGAGCGGGATGTCTGACCGGTCGGCGGATGTCTCGAGCGGGGCCACCCCGCCCCGGGTCAGGATGAAGCGCCCTCACACCAGGTGAGAGGCTGCCTTCACGAGCAGGCTTGAGTCGAAATCGGCGAAGAGATCTTCGAGTTCCTCCGCCTTGATGGTGATCTCCCGCCCCAGCGGAAACCGATAACGCCAGTAGCTGGAGATGTGTTCGACCCCGGCCAGGGCTTCGCCGATCCGACTGAACAGCGTCGGGGACGTGATCAGGAACTCCCTGAATCCCCGGGGTTTTCCGGACTGGGTCAGTTCGGCATAGGCCCTCTCGTAGATGTCCAGCGTCGCCCTCACGTCATCGAAGGCGGCCCGGATCTTGAGCTGGATCTGGTTTCGGCTGGAGTCGATCTGCGCCATGACCGCGGGTTCGCGGCGGCCGACGGGCACGATCCGCGCGATCTCGGCGGCAACCGTCTTGAATTTCGGGATCAGTTCCGAGAGTTGCCATTTGTAGTAGATGAAGGCCTTCCAGCAGAAGGCGCCTTCGTCGAATTCGGACTTTCCCAGTTGAAGCACCTGGCGCAGGGGCTCCAGATCGGCATCCACCTCGTTGGAAAGTATCTTGGCGGCGAGGCGCGACGCGCCCGCGTTCATGATGTGGCTTTCGCTCATCGACATCGAGACAAGCGGCATGATTTCCTTTTCCGCAAAGGTCAGCATGCGTGAAATATCGGCATCGGCCACGTTGAAGTAGCACTTGTCGGGCTCGAACCCCTCCCGGCGGAGTTGTTCGCGCAGCAGGAACGGGTCGAGTGATGGAAAGGAGTCGATGAGCGAAAGTATCTTGAGATCACTGGAATAGGCTATGGGGTCTATTCCAAGCACCTCCATCAACTGATCCTTGTAGCCCAGCTGATCCACGAACACATACCGCGCGCCCAGCTTCAGATCGGCGGGATCAATCGGCACCAGTATCTTCGTTCCGATGGCCCGGAGGTCCTCGAAGCTGTCCACCTCGTTGGCACGCAGCCTGTGCTTCACGATGATCGATCGCTTGAGGGCGGCATTCTGGAAGAACGGCCGTTCCTTGTAGGCCTCATCGTCCCGGTGTTCGCGCCAGATGCGCAGCAGGTTGAGCGCCCGGGCGGTGGAGGCATTCTTGTCCAGGAGGATGAGGCTGCGGACGGTCCGGTCTCTCGTTCCAATCGCCATTGAGATCTCCGAACCACCCACTCGCAGGATCTGCTTCGTCGGGAGGCCCACTGATATCCGTTACATGGCAACGGTTCCAGCCTATATCGAACGAATGATATAAATAGGAGGCTGCCCATGACGGTCCGCAACGGCCGTCTCATGCCCCGTTATTTGCACTTGATCGGCTTCGACCCATAGTGCCCGGGCCAAAGTCCCGACGACCGCGCCTGTTGCATCTCCCGCTGGCACTGCTCCCGGGTGATCCGGTTTTCGGGCGCGACGGGAGCCGAGGTCCATCGAGTCTGGCCGGGATGCGGCGACGCGATGTCGGCGTGCTTCAGGCAACGCTGAAGAACCTCGGAACAGGTTGCCGGCGACCCTGCCGTCTGGGCCTGCGCGGCCGTGCCGCTGCCGACGACAAGCACCGACAGGGCGAGAAGCCCGCGCAGGGCTGCGGTTTGCGTCCGGATCATTTGCGGAAGTCCTTCATGCTGTCGGCAGGTCACTGGACCAGTGTGGGATTCATGGCGGACGCGGATGCGGCGCACTGCTTCCACCGGTACTGGTAGGTCGTCGTCGTGGGGGTGGCGACCAGGTAGTCATTGGTGATCGAGTCAAAGGAGCCAGCCAAAAGTCCGCCGAGTATGCCCCCGGGGACGCCGCAGGCTCCTGCCCCATTGGCGGTGATGGTGAAGTTTCCCGCCGCCATTCCCTGGTAACTGAAGGTCGTGGAAATAGTGTAATGGGGTGTCGTGATCACAATGTGATTATCCCCAAGGTACATTGAGCCAAAGCCATTGACGTCGGTGATGTTCGCCACCACGGCTCCGCCCAGATAGCTCCAGTTTCCGACAGTGGCTGGGTAATAGACGCCATCGATCGTGACCTGGCCCCACCAGATGCTGGGATAGACCCATTGTCCATTCTGCGAGATCGGTTGCGGCGCGGTATAGTAGATCGTGTGGCCATTCAGGATGATCGAAAAGCCGGAAATAACCTGGAAGGCGGGCGTTGCAGCCAGCGGCGTGCACTGGATATTGACCTCGATACCGGAGTCGCTCAGCGCATTGTACCAGCTGCCCGGAGGAGCCGACGTGCACATCATGTCGTGGAACACGCCGTCGGCACCCTCGATATAGGGATCGCCCCACATGGTTCCGATGCCGGCATAGCTGTTCACGCCGTTGCTGGCCGCGGTCCCGGCCTGTGCCTTTGACGTGACGTCGACCGGCATGGTGGACAGGCCGACCAGCGAGGAGAAATAGGTCGGAACCGCGCCCTGATACCGGACCAGGGCGGTCAGGGTCGAGGCGTAGTTTCCGGTCTGAATGGAGACCTTGCCGTCCGTCGGCGCGTCGGAAGGGGCATTGGCATTGAAGGCAACCTGCCCGATCTGCTGTGCCGCCGCCTGGGAGGTGCCGCCCTGCATCGCCGCGGTCGCTGCCAGGGCGGCGGCGTCGGAGGCCGCCTGGACGCGCTTGGCGAAATTCAGCTGCACCAGGAGGTCCACGGAGACCCCGGCTGCGGTCAGCAGGACCGGCGCGGCCACGGCGATGATCTGCGCCACGTTGCCACGGCGGCTGCGGGCAAGTCGGCCGAGCAAGGATCGGATCGTTTTCATTCTCTTCTTCCCCAGGAAGGCAAGCGCGTCGGGCCAGGCGACCGGTCTGTCAGGTCGGCTCAACAGTCGGCGCAGGGAACGGACGTGGACACCCGCGGACTGAAATAGGTGACGTGGACGACGCGGTGAGCCGTCGGGAGCATGATCAGGATCGGGGACGTGTAGGTGTAGCTGGCCTCGGCCACGATGGTGTTGGACCCCGCCACCGGCAGCAGGCCGAGCTTGAAGCTGCTGCCGTCCGCCATCACGCCCACGGGCGCGCCCTTGCCGCCGCAGGGCAGATTGGTCCCGGAGGACTTGCACCAGAGCACCACCGCGCTTGTCACCTGGCCATGGGTCTGGGCCGGCACCACGCTCGTGACCCGCATGGAGAGATCGCCCACCGGCAGCGGGGCCATGAGGTTGGTGGCGATGGCGAACTGGTCGTTCAGCGTCGCCGCGGTCACGTTGCTGGCCTCCGCCGTCAGGTCGGCCAGGGACGTCGATATCTTGATCACGTCGCGGTCGGCCACCAGCAACTGGCTGAGCTCCCCCATCCCCGCTAGGCAGGCGATGAGCAGCGGCGCGGTCAGGGCGAATTCCAGCGCGGAAATCCCGGCCTGATCGCGGAGATACCGCGTGAACGGTCGAACCAGCTGTTTCAGGGCCATGCGCTCAACTCGACAGGAAGTTTTCATTGCGGAACATGGACGTCGAAACGATCAGGGTTGTCCCGTTGGACAGGGACGAAAAGCCTGAATTCAGAAATGGTGTCAGTATCTTCCACTGATAATAGGCCTTGATCAGCACGATATCCCCCGGCCCCCCCATGTTGAACGAGAGGTTGTTGGGCGTGAACGTGCCGTTGACGACGGGATTGTTGGGCGTTGCCCCTGAGAAGCTCGAGTAGGACTCCACATCCACAGCGAGGTTCGAGGTGCAGTCGGCCGCCTGCCAGCCCATGTTGCTGCAGATGGCCTGGACGATGGACGAGGCGGAGCTGACGCCGGTCTGCTGCATCTGGCCGAGGCGGATCTGGCGGGCCACCGTCGTCGTTGCCGAATCCAGAGCCGAGCTCATCGTCAGGATGAGTCCGAGCTCCAGCGCCGCCAGGATCAGGAAGATGACCGGTGTCGCGACAAGGGCAAACTCCAGCGCGGCAGCACCCCCGGCATTGCGCACCCACCCCCTTGCGGCCCCCCCGGACCTGTCTGGACATCTGCGCTGCACGTGGGTCCCCAAGTCCTTCCGCGGCGCTCCCTTCGTCGGAGCTTTTTTAATATCGTACGTTCGATTTAAGAAAACCTGAATCCTTCCGCGGGGTCTGGAAGCGTCGATACGGCGGATGTGACGAACGCCCCTGCGCTGATCGGCAACTGGACAGACCGTGGGACACAGGTCGTTGTCTTGATTGTGCAGAACGCTTGAACTATGCCGGATACGGTTATTCGAGAATCCCATGCCAAAAATTGTTGATCATGAGGCGCGCCGCATCGAAATTGCTGGCGCTGCTCTTAGAGTTATTGCTCGGCACGGAATACGTGGCGCTGATCTGCGATCCGTGGCGGCTGAAGCTGGCTGCTCCACTGGAGTTCTCAACCATTATTTTGCGGACAAACAAGCTCTTCTGAGCGGCGCACTGCATTACGCGACCGAGAATGTCAGCGCGCAGATGCGCAACCTCATGACCCGCCGGGATTCAGAGTTCAGAGTGCTGGCATTGCTTGAAGCCGGCATGCCGCTGGACGATGAACGCGCTGCCACCTGCCGGATCTTCTATCATTTCGCGGCGGACGGACTCAGCGACCCGGTCTTTCGGTCGCACCTGGGGGAATACTACTACTGGTGGCGGGCGGCCGTCACCTTTGCCATCATCGAGGATCAGCGGCGCGGGCAGTTCACCGGTGTGGACGCCCACGAACTTTCGGAGATCCTGGTGGGCATTGCCGAAGGCCTGGGTGTCCAGGGGATCTTCGATCCGGACCGCATGACGCCCGACATCCTGCGCCGCCGAATGTCCCAGGCGATCGGGAAATGGCGGGACCGGGACCCCGGCACGGACTGACCGAAGGGCGGGGGGCTCGGCGATCTCGCAGGGGTGGGCGGATCGGTGTGTGGCCGTCCCGCAGGACCGCCTACGGCCCGGCGGCCGCGTGCTCCGCTCCGTCAGCGGCGGCCTGACGGGCGATGTGCCGGGCCAGGATGAGGCACAGCACCACCGCGGGCAGACCGAAGGCGGCAGCCCCCAGATAGAACAGGGCGTAGGAGTCCATCAGGCTGTGGCCCTGGTGCAGACCGTCGATCACGGCCCCGGAAAAACCCTTCAGGGTCTTGCCGGTCCACGCCAGTGCAGAGGTCATCACCGCATACTGGGTGGCCGTGTAGCCCAGCCGGGTCAGGCTCGACATGTAGGCCACAAGCGCCACGCCGGAAAAGCCGATGGCAAAGCTGTCGAAGGCCATGATCGCCTCGAAGGTCGAAAGGTCCGGTCCATGGCGCGCGAGCCAGGCGAAGAGGGCGATCGCCACCGGCTGGATCAGGGCTCCCAGGATCAGGGTCCGGGCATAGCCCAGCCGTACGGCGCTGAGGCCGCCGATACTGACCCCGATCACCGTCGCCCACAGGCCAAGCGTGCCGCGCACCAGTCCCACCGTGGTCTTCGAGATTCCCAGGTCCTTGTAGAAGGGATTGGTCACCGGCCCCCGCAGATAATCCGGCAGGTGATAGAGGGTGATGGTCAGCAGCATCACGGCCGCGAACGCCCCGTGGTCAGTGAAGAAGTTCACGATGGGCCCGAAGATGGCGTCGCCCAGGCCCCGCACGCTGGTCAGGGGGGCCATCTGCGCCCGGGCCGCGATGGCGGCATCGGCGGCTTCCGGCTCCCTGGCCAGCAGCACCGCCGCCATGCCCACGGCCGTGAGCGCCGCCATGACCAGATAGCTCAGATTCCAGCCCACCGACTGGGCCAGGATCAGGATTAGGGACTCCGTCACCAGAAGGGCGATACGGTAGCCCAGGCTGTAGACCGAGGTCAGAAGACCGATCTCGTCCGGATCATCGGCAATCTCGATCCGCCAGGCATCGACGACGATGTCCTGGGTGGATGACGCGAACGCTACCGCCAGCGCCGCCAGGGCCAGGTTCACCAGCCCTCCCGCCAGACCGATCAGGGCCATGGCCACGAGGCCGGCGGCGATCACCATCTGCGCCAGAAGCATCCAGCCCCGGCGACGGCCGAGCCCTGCGGTCAGCGGGGCACCGATCCGGTCGATCAGCGGGGCCCAGACCCACTTCAGCGTATAGGCGAGCCCCACCCAGGAGGCGAAGCCGATGGCGGTGAGGCTCACATGCCCCTCCCGCAGCCAGTAGCCCAGGGTGTTACCCGTCAGCATGAACGGCAGGCCGGAGGAGAAACCCAGCGCCAGCATGGCCGCCACCTTGGGCCGCCGCAGGGCGCGCAGCATGTCGAGGGTCCGGCGGGGGGACCGGGCGGCGTGTGAACTCATGGCACCCATGGGTCTGGAACGGACCGACAGGGTGACGGCTCGGCCCGCCGGGGGCAAGGGCGGGTTTTGCCCCGGGTCAGCCGGGCCCGGACCGGGACGCCGGCAGGGCTGCCGGGCGGGCCACGGAGCGCGATCGCCGGGCACGGCCGGACGCGGTGGCGGCCCGCTCGTCGGCAAACCGGGCAATGGCCGCATTCAGCGCCGCCGGGGCCAGGGGCTTGGTCAGGAAATCGTTCATGCCCGCCTCCAGACAGGCCCGGCGGTCATCCTCGAAGGCATTGGCAGTCACCGCGGCGATGGGGGTGGTGACGCCGAGCGCCCGGAGCCTGCGGGTCGCCTCCAGCCCATCGAGGCCGGGCATCCGGACGTCCATCAGGATGAGGTCGTAGGGGGCGGTGGAGGCTGCCTCCACCGCCTCGGGCCCCGTGGTCGCGCGGTCGACGACACAGCCCATCCGCCGAAGCAGCGCGGTGGCGAGGAGGGCATTGACCTCGTTGTCCTCCGCCAGCAGCACGCGCAGGCCGGAGGAGGCTTCCGTCGTCCCCGCCCGCTCGTCCTCCCGCAGGCGCAGCGGCTCCGCGGCCGGGGCGGCGGGCTGGCCGATGACGGTGTAGAGCCGCGAGATGATCGACGACCGGCGCAGGGGCTTGATCAGATAGCCCTGATACCCGGCGGCGCGGTAGATGCCGATCCGGTCCCGGGCCTCCGGCGGTAGCAGGACGAAGGCCGCGACCCCCCGGGGCGGGCGCAGAACCGGCGCGTCCGGCGTCGCAGGCGGATCCACCAGCACGGCATCGCAGAACCGGTCGATGGCGTCGAAGCCGCTGGCCAGTACCGCCCGGGCCCCGCTGGCGCGGATCTGGGCCAGCGCCGCCTCCCGCACCACCGGGGCGCTGGAGATGACGGCCACCGTCCGGCCCGACAGGGGTTTCACGGGCGCACGGCGCTCCTCAGCCACGGCAAAGTCCGCCTCGAACCAGAACTCCGCCCCCCAGTAGTCCTCGTCGGACTGACGATGATTGGTCACCCCGAGTTCCGCCCCCATGGCGTCGGCTATGCGACGGACAATGGCCAGACCGAGCCCGGCCCCGCCCGCGGCGGCCCCCTCCCGGGTCTGGAAGAACTCCTCGAACAGCCGGGTCCGGGTTTCCGGCGAGACCCCCGGCCCTGTGTCGCGAACCGACAGGCGCAGGCGCACCTTGCCATCCGCGGCCGGACGGACCCGGGCGCTGATCAGCACGCCGCCCCCCCGGCCATAGGCCGCGGTCATCTTCACCGCATTGCCGGCGAGGTTGAACAGGACCTGCTTCAGCCGACCGTCATCGGCCAGGATCGGCGGCACGTCCCGGTCCGTGGCCCAGGCCATGTCCAGACCGGCCGCGTGGGCGCGGGGGGACAGAAGCTCCGCCACCCCCATCAGCAGGTCCTCCAGACCCATGGGGCGAGGCTCCAGGTCCAGTCGCCCGGATTCGAGCTTGGCCAGGTCCAGGATGTCGTTCACCAGGGTCAGCAGGTGCTCGCCACTCAGCTGCAGGGCATTCAGATAGGAGCGCTGGGTGTCGTCCAGGGAGGTTTCCGCCAGCAGTCCGGCCATGCCCAGGACCCCGTTCAGGGGGGTCCTGATCTCGTGGCTGAGGGTGGCCAGCGCCCCCACCCGGGCCAGCAGGCCGCGATCATCGGGGGCGGCGTCCGTCCCGGCCCCGCCGGTGGTCGCGAAATCGGCGGTCTGCGCCATCGCGTCTCTGTCATTCCCTGCCATCGCGCCACCCTAGCGCCACGGCCTTAACGTCGGACTTAAATCTCCGGTGTCAGCGGTTCGCCCGTCGTCCGGGGCGGATCGAAGGTGGCCCGTCGATAGCCCAGGGACTCGGCCACGTGCCGTCGCCGGACACCGGTGGACCCGTCGAGATCGGCGATCGTCCGGGCAAGGCGCAGGACCCGGCTCCATCCCCGGGCGGTGAGGGCCCCCTGCTCCGCCGCCCGGGCGAGAAGGGCGTGGCCGGAGGCATCGGGGGCGGCCACCCGCTCCAGCACCCGCCCGTCGATCCGGGCATTCAGACCGTCCGCGGGGCTGAGCCCCTCGGCGGCGGCCCGCTCCAGCTGCAGGGCCCGGGCGGTCGCCACCCGGGCCGCGACCCGGGCGCTGTCCTCCCCGTCAATGGGCAGGGCCATGTCCGCCGCCGTGACCGGGGGCACATCCACATTCAGGTCGATCCGGTCCAGCAGGGGCCCGGAGATCCGGCCCTGATAGTCCCTCTGGCAGCGCGGGGCCCGCCCACAGGCCCCCCGGCCGGGACCGCCCGCGCCACAGCGGCAGGGGTTCATCGCGGCCACCAGCTGGATCCGGGCGGGATAGCGGACATGGGCATTGGCCCGGGCCACCACCACCTCCCCCGTCTCCAGGGGCTGGCGCAGGCTGTCCAGCACCTGGGGCGAGAATTCCGGCAGCTCGTCCAGAAAGAGGACCCCGTTATGGGCCAGGGACACCTCCCCCGGCCGGGCCCGGACCCCGCCCCCCACCAGGGCCGCCATGCTGGCCGAGTGGTGCGGGGCGCGATAGGGCCGGGCGCGGGACAGCTCCCCCCGGGCGATCAGGCCGGCGACGGAATGGATCATCGAGGTGTCGAGCAGCTCCCGTGCCGTCAGGGGCGGCAGGATGCCGGGCAGGCGGCTCGCCAGCATCGACTTGCCGGACCCGGGCGGCCCGCAGAACAGCAGGTTGTGGCTGCCCGCCGCCGCGATCTCCAGCGCCCGGCGGGCCTGTTCCTGGCCCTTGACGTCCCGCAGGTCCGGCCCGGCCGGGCCCTCCTGCAGGGGGCCGGGCCTGGGCGGACTCAGCACCTGGACTCCCCGGAAGTGGTTGATCAGGCTGATCAGGGAGCGAGCCGCCAGGATCGGCACCTCCCCCGCCCAGGCCGCCTCCGCCCCGCAGGCCTCCGGACAGATGAGACCGAGCCCCAGGGCACCGGCGGTCACGGCAGCGGGCAGGGCCCCGGCGCTGGCCGCCAGCCGACCGTCGAGGCCGAGCTCGCCGAAGGCCAGCCATCCGGACAGGGCATCCTCCGGAATCACGCCGATGGAGGCCATCAGCGCCAGGGCGATGGGCAGATCGTAGTGGCTGCCCTCCTTGGGCATGTCGGCGGGGGCGAGATTGACCACCAGCCGCTTGGCCGGAAGGGCGAGGCCCAGGCTGGAGAACGCCGCCCGCACCCGCTCCCGGCTCTCGGCCACGGCCTTGTCCCCCAGGCCGACGAGGATGAAGGCCACGAGGCCGGAACTGGTCTGGACCTCCACATCCACCCGGCGGGCGTCAACACCCTCGAACGCAGCTGTGACAATGCGCGCCGCCACCCGTGTCTCCTGCTGCGTCCCGCATCAAGGATGACAGGCACAGCGGATTTGCAACCGGAACGGGCTCGTCGAGACAATTTGTCGCAACCAAAGGTCGGGGTTCAGACCTCCGCCGTCACACCGGCCAGATGGGCGAGCACGGCCTCGCCGAACCCCTGCCCGCCGTTCGGCGCGAACTGGAAATAGAGGTCCGGCTCGATGGCTTCGAGTTCCATCAGGGCCAGACACCCGTCGAGGCGGCGGATCAGGTCGATCCGGGCATAGACGATGCCCTCTGGTGCGGCGGCCAGGACCGCCTCGGCGAGGGCAAGGGCCTCGCTGTCCGGGGTGAAGACCTCGAGATGACCGCCATATTGCGGCTGGACCCGGAAGTCGGACCCGGTCGCGCGCTTGCGGACCCCGTGACTGAAGCGGCCGCCGAAATAGAACAGGGACAACTCCCCCTCCGACGCCACGGCGGGCAGGAAGGGCTGGATCATCCGGCCCTCCATGGACGGCGGAGCGGCCTCCCCGCGGCGGAGCCGGATGGTCTGGTGCGCGCCGGCGGAGACCAGCGGCTTGATCACCAGTTCATCGGTGTCGAAGGCGGCGAAGGCGGCCTCCAGCTCCTCCGCCGTGGACCGGGCGGGGGTGCGGGTCGGGATGACGCGGACCCCGGCGGCCTCCAGCCCCTGCAGATAGGTCTTGGTCGTGTTCCAGCGGAGCACGTCGGGCGGGTTCACCAGCGGCAGGGCTGCATCCCAGGTCCGCAGAATCCGGTCCCAGGTCTCCGGATGGAAATGATACCCCCAGGCGAGGGTCGCCAGCACCCCGTCCACATCCAAAGGCACCGGCGCGACCCAGGGATGGGCCACGATCTCCACCCCGAAGCGTGCGAACAGGTCATGGTAGCCCTGGACCGGGGCCGGAATCCGCGACGTGTAGGTGGGCTCCGACGGATCGGGACAGAGAAGGGCAAGCCTGCGGATCATTGGGGAACCTGGGTCTGGGGTGATGGCGGGGTGATCGGGCCGATGGTCGTTTCCCGGGGCAGCGGCGGCGGTCGCGAGGCGGCCTCCCGATGGGCGGCAAGACCGGCTCCCAGGCAGTCCGCGGTGGAGGGGACCGGCCGTCCCCGCTGCCGCGGACCGGCGAGGGTGGAGGTCACCGTCAGCCCATGGTCCGACTGTCGGAACCCCACCATCAGGGCGCAGGCCTCCAGACGGTAGGTCCACAGCGCCCCCTCACCCTCCGCATGGGCGACATCGGGCTCCCCCAGCCAGCGGCGGACCGTCTCCGCCGTTTCGCCCTCCAGGGACCGCGGGACCGAGGTCGCGGTCGTGGCCGGAGGCGGTGGTGCGTGCGGGGTCGCGGCCGCGCGCGCCGGATGCCCCCCGGCCAGGAGCAGGAACCCGGCCGCAAGCACGACCGAAAGGGGGGCGTTTGCCGTCATGCGCCCGTTCCTAGCCCATTTCCCGGGCAGCTTGAACCGTGATGACTCCCGGGGGCGGATCCGTTGATCCCCCTCCATTGCCCCCACGGAGGGTGCCGCTATACTCCGCCGCCCCGAGACATCCCCGAATTGAGAGCCCTATGCCTGCTTCCTACGACGTCTGCGCCGTCGGCAACGCCATTGTCGACGTCATCGCGCCGGCGGACGACGCCTTCCTGCTTGCGGAGGGGCTGACCAAGGGCGCCATGACCCTGATCGACGATTCCCGCGCCGAGAGCCTCTATGCCCGGATGAATGCGGGGATCGAGGCCTCCGGCGGGTCTGCCGGAAACACCGTGGCGGGCATTGCCAGCCTGGGCGGGTCCGCGGCCTATATCGGCAAGGTCGCCGCGGACAAGCTGGGGGAGATCTTCCGCCACGACATCACGGCCCAGGGCGTCCATTTCAAGCCGACCGCCCTGCCGGCCGGCGGGCCCGGCACCGGCCGCTGCCTGATCAACGTCACCCCGGACGGCCAGCGGACCATGTGCACCTATCTGGGAGCCGCCAACCAGCTGACCCCCGCCGACGTGGAGGCCGAGGTGGTCCGCGCCTCCACCATCGTCTATCTGGAGGGCTATCTGTTCGATCCGGACGAGGCGCGACTGGCCTTCGTCAAGGCCGCCCGGATCGCCCGGGACGCCGGCCGCAAGATCGCCCTGACCCTGTCCGACGCCTTTGTGGTGGAGCGTCACCGGACCTCCCTGCTGGCCTTCATCGACAGCGAGATCGACATCGTCTTCGCCAATGAGGCGGAGGCCTGCGCCCTGTTCCAGACCGCCGATTTCGACGCCGCCGCCGCCCTGCTGGGGGCGCGGACCCGGACCGCCTGCGTGACCCGCGGGGAGCATGGCTCGGCCATCCTGACCGACGGTGCCCGGGTGGACGTGCCCGCGGCCCCGGCCCGCCTGGTGCTCGACACCACCGGGGCCGGAGACCAGTACGCGGCCGGGGTGATGTTCGGCATGGCCCGGGGTCTCGCAGCGGCGGCCTGCGGGCGGCTGGGCTCCATCGCCGCGGCGGAGGTCATCGATCACTACGGACCCCGGCCGCAGGTCGCCCTGAAGTCGCTGGCGCAGGCGGCCGGGATCATCTAGCGATTGCGACCCGCAGCGACTGCGGGGCGACATCGCCTATTGCCAAGGAGCTGTGGCCGCATGACCGACACGCGCCCCGACCCCCGGCCCCGCACGGCCGAGGTGGTCCGCGAGACCCGGGAGACGAAGATCCGGGTGAAGCTCGACCTGGACGGGACCGGTGCCTGCCGGATCCATACGGGCATCGGCTTCTATGACCACATGCTGGACAGCTTCGGCCGCCACGGTGGCTTCGACCTGGAGGTCGAGGCCACCGGCGACCTGCACATCGACATGCACCATACGGTGGAGGATGTAGGCATCGTGCTGGGGCAGGCCTTTGCCCAGGCCCTGCCGGGCTTCAAGGGCGTGCGGCGGTTCGGCCATGCCTATGTGCCCATGGACGAGACCCTGACCCGCTGCGCCGTGGACCTCTGCAATCGGCCCTACCTGATCTGGAAGGTCCAGTTCACTCGGGACAAGCTGGGCGACTTCGATACCGAGCTGTTCCGGGAGTTCCACCAGGCCTTCGCCATGAATGCCGGGGCCTGCGTGCATCTGGAGACCCTGTACGGGGAGAACAACCACCACATTGCCGAGAGCGGCTTCAAGGCCCTGGCCCGGGCCCTGCGCACCGCCGTGGAGATCGATCCGAAGACGGCAGGCCAGGCGGCCTCGACCAAGGGCGTGCTCTGACTCCCATGCGGACGGTCGCCCTGATCGACTACGGGTCCGGAAACCTGCCCTCTGCCGAGAAGGCCCTGTGGGCGGCGGCGCGGTGCCTCGACACGACCTTCGAGATTCGCGCCACCGCCGACCCGGACTTCGTGGCCCGGGCCGACCGTCTCGTCCTGCCCGGCGTCGGGGCGTTCCGCGCCTGCATGAGCGCGCTGACGGCGCGCGAGGGCCTGGTGGAAGCCATGACAGAGGCGGTCCGGGCGCGCGGTGCCGCTTTCCTCGGCGTGTGTGTCGGCATGCAGCTGCTGGCGGACCGGGGCCTGGAATTCGGCGAGACGCCGGGCCTGGGCTGGATCGGCGGGGAGATTCGCCGGCTGGAACCCGCCACCCACGAGGCCAAGGTGCCGCACATGGGCTGGAACACGATCCATCCCCTGCGGGACCATCCCCTGCTGCGCGGCATGGCCGAGGGAGAGCACATGTATTTCACCCATTCCTACGCCTTCCACCCGACGAGGGCCGAGGACTGCGCCGCGGACGTGGACCACGGGGGCCGCTTCTGCGCCGTCGTGGCCCGGGACAATGTGGCCGGCGTGCAGTTCCACCCGGAGAAGAGCCAGGCCGCGGGTCTGGCCCTGATACAGCGCTTTCTGGAGTGGACGCCGTGATCCTCTATCCTGCCATCGACCTGAAGGGCGGCCACTGCGTGCGCCTTTTGAAGGGCGACATGAACGCGGTGACCGTGTTCAACGACAGCCCGGCGGACCAGGCGACCCGGTTCGTCCGCGAGGGGTTCCAGTGGCTGCACGTGGTGGACCTGGACGGGGCGGTGGAGGGCCGGTCCGTGAACGCTGCCGCCGTGTCCGCCATCCTGCAGGCCGTAGCCGTGCCGGTGCAGGTGGGCGGCGGCATCCGCACCCTGGAGGCCGTCGAGGCCTGGCTGGAGGCGGGGGTCAGCCGGGTGATCCTGGGCACGGTGGCCGTCAGCGATCCGGCCCTGGTCCGCGCCGCCGCCGCCGCCTTTCCGGAGCAGGTGGCCGTGGGCGTGGACGTGCGCGACGGCCGGGTCGCGGTGAACGGCTGGGTGGAGTCCTCGGACCTGACCGCCGTGGACCTGGCCCGGCGCTTCGAGGATGCGGGGGTCTGCGCCCTGATCGTCACCGACATCGGCCGGGACGGGACCCTGACCGGAGTCAATGTCGAGCAGGTGGGCGAGGTGGCGGACGCCGTGGGCATTCCGGTGATCGCGTCGGGGGGCATGGCCTCCCTGGCCGACATCGAGGCCCTGAAGTCCCGCCGAGGCGCGCCGATCGCAGGGGCCGTGCTGGGCAAGGCCCTCTATACCGGGGCCATCCGCCCGGCGGAGGCCCTGACCACCGCCCGCCGGACCGCACCCCGGGCGGGAGGCTGAGCGGCCATGATCAAGACCCGCGTCATCCCGTGCCTGGACGTGAAGGACGGCCGCGTGGTCAAGGGCGTGAACTTCGTGTCCCTGCGCGACGCCGGCGACCCGGTGGAGCAGGCTGCCGCCTATGACGCCGCCGGGGCCGACGAGCTGATGTTCCTGGACATCACCGCCTCCTCCGACCAGAGGACGGCGATTCTGGACGTGATCGCCCGCACCGCCGATGTCTGCTTCATGCCCCTGTCCGTGGGCGGGGGCGTGCGCACGGTGGAGGATGCGCGGCGCCTGCTGCGGGCCGGGGCGGACAAGGTCTCGGTGAACACCGCGGCGGTGGAGGACCCGGACCTGGTCTCGCGCATGGCCGACGCCTTCGGGGCCCAGTGCGTGGTGGCGGCGGTGGACGTGAAAGCCGTGGGGCCGGACCGCTGGGACGTCTTCACCTATGGGGGCCGGAAGGACACGGGCCTCGACGCCTTGGACTATGCCGCCACCATCGTGGCCCGGGGGGCGGGGGAGATCCTGCTGACCTCCATGGACCGGGACGGGGCCCGGACGGGCTATGACATTCCCCTGCTGCGGGCCGTGACGGCCGCCGTGCCGGTGCCGGTGATCGCCTCCGGCGGGGCGGGCAGCATCGCCCATCTGGTGGAAGCGGTCTGCGAGGGTGGGGCCGATGCCGTGCTGGCCGCCTCGATCTTCCATTTCGGGGACATTTCCATCGTTGACGCCAAGCGCGGCCTCGCCGCCGCCGGCGTTCCCGTCCGCCTCTGACCCGGGACCCACCCACCATGACCGATCCCGTTCCTGCAGAACCGACCCTGGCCGAGGTGCTCGCCCGCCTGGAGGCGACCATCCGCTCGCGAGCAGGAGCGGATCCGGCCCAGTCCTACACGGCCCGCCTGCTGGCAGACCCGGCCCTGGCCGCCAAGAAGCTGGGCGAGGAAGCCGTCGAGACCGTCATTGCCGCCGTCGGCCAGGACCGGTCCGCCCTGGCGGCGGAGAGTGCGGACCTTCTCTATCACTGGCTGGTTCTGCTCGCCGCCCGGGGAGTGACCACCGGCGAGGTGGCCGCCGTCCTCGCCGGACGGGAGGGGGTGTCCGGACACGCGGAGAAGGCCTCACGCAGCGTCACCCCGTAAAATGCCGGTGCCAAGCCGGAATTCGCCCTCCGCAGCGACGGATTGTTAAGCCGAAGCCTTGCCAAAGTGCCCGGGCATGGACACTTCCGGCAAGGTGAGACCCGGCATCTGCTGCGTTTCGTTGACTTGCCGGTCCGGGCGTCTAAAAGTCCGCCCGCGCCTGCGCGCCGGAACTTCCGGTCGCCGCCACGAAAACTGGACCGGCTCCAGATGAGCCGTCGAGCTGGAGAGTAGAACGCATATGGCCGAGGCCACCTCCACCGGAAAGGGCGTCCGGACACGCCCCACCTCCCCGCACCTGCAGGTCTGGCGCTGGCACGTCACCATGGCCGCGTCGATCCTCACCCGGGCCACGGGCATCGCCCTCTATGGCGGCGCGGTGATCGCGGCGGTCTGGTTCGCCGCCCTGATGGTCGGACCAGATGCCTATGGCCCGGTGATGATCCTCTTGGGGTCCTGGGTCGGCAAGGTCGTCATGTTCGGCCTGACCTTCTCGGTCTTCTACCATCTGGCGGCGGGCCTGCGTCACCTGGTCTGGGATGCCGGTGCCGGCTTCAATCCCCACACCGCCAACATGACCGCCGTCGGGGCCATCGCGTTTGCCCTGGTGGCGACCATCGTGGTCTGGGCGCTCGCCATCCAGACGGGAGCCGTGCGATGAGCGGTGACAGCCAGTTCCGGACCGCCCTGGGCCGCGCCCGGGGCCTCGGCTCCGCCCATCACGGGGTCAGCGCCTTCATCGTCGAGCGGTCGACCTCCGTCGCCCTCGTGCCGCTCTGCCTCTGGGCCGTCTATGCCGCCATCAAGGTGGCACCCCTGGGCTATGAGAGCGCGGTGCTGATGCTGCGCCAGCCGGTGAACGCCATCATGTCCCTGCTGCTGGTGGGCGTGTCCTTCCTGCACATGCGGGTCGGTCTGCGCGTGGTGATCGAGGACTATGTCCACACCCCCGCCGGCAAGATCGCCGCCCTGATGGCCAACAGCGCCCTGTGCTGGCTCGGCTGGGCGGTCGCCACCTTCTCCATCCTGTGGGTCGCCTTCGTCGGCGGCCCGGTTCACTAAAGTCGGACGGTCAAAGAGCATGGCTCAGTACAGCTTCGTCGATCACAGCTACGACGTCGTCGTCGTCGGCGCCGGCGGGTCCGGTCTTCGCGCGGCCCTGGGATGCGCTCAGGCGGGTCTGAAGACCGCCTGCGTCTCCAAGGTGTTCCCCACCCGCAGCCACACGGTGGCGGCCCAGGGCGGCATCTCCGCCAGCCTCGGCAACATGGGGGACGATGACTGGCGCTGGCACATGTACGACACCGTCAAGGGGTCGGACTGGCTGGGCGACCAGGACGCCATCGAGTACCTGTGCCGCAACGCCCCCGCGGCGGTCTACGAGCTGGAGCACTGGGGCGTGCCCTTCTCCCGCACCGACGAGGGCCGCATCTACCAGCGCGCCTTCGGCGGCATGACCAAGAACTACGGCGAAGGCCCGATCCAGCGCACCTGCGCGGCGGCCGACCGCACCGGCCACGCCATCCTGCACACCCTCTACGGCCAGTCCGTCCGCAACTCGGTGGAGTTCTTCATCGAGTATTTCGCCCTGGACCTGATCATGGACGACGGCGTCTGCCGCGGCGTGACCGCGTGGAAGCTGGATGACGGCACCCTGCACCGGTTTTCCGCCCAGCTGGTCATCCTGGCCACCGGCGGCTATGGCCGGGGCTACTTCTCCTGCACCTCGGCGCACACCTGCACCGGGGACGGCAACGCCATGGTGCTCCGCGCCGGTTTGCCCCTGCAGGACATGGAGTTCGTCCAGTTCCACCCCACCGGCATCTATGGCGCCGGCTGCCTGATCACCGAGGGCGCCCGGGGCGAGGGCGGCTACCTGACCAATTCGGAAGGGGAGCGCTTCATGGAGCGCTACGCCCCCTCCGCCAAGGACCTGGCCAGCCGCGACGTGGTCAGCCGGGCCATGACCGTGGAGATCCGCGAGGGTCGCGGCGTGGGTCCGAACAAGGACCACATCCACCTGCACCTGGACCACCTGGACCCGAAGATCCTGCACGAGCGCCTTCCCGGCATCTCCGAAAGCGCCAAGGTGTTCGCCGGCGTGGACGTGACCAAGGAGCCGATCCCGGTGCTGCCCACCGTGCACTACAACATGGGCGGCATTCCCTGTAACTATCACGGGGAGGTGCTGACCAAGGTCGGCGGCGATCCGGACAAGGTGGTGCCGGGCCTGATGGCCGTGGGCGAGGCCGCCTGCGTGTCCGTGCACGGGGCCAACCGGCTGGGCTCCAACTCCCTCACCGACCTCGTGGTGTTCGGCCGCGCCGCCGGCCTGCGGGCGGCGGAAATCGCCGAGAAGGGTGCCAAGATTCCCGAGCCCAAGGCGGCCTGGACCGATCCGCACCTGGTCCGCTTCGACCGCTTCCGCAACGCCTCGGGCTCCGAGCCCACGGCCAAGCTGCGTCTGGAGATGCAGCGGGCCATGCAGGAGGACGTGGCGGTGTTCCGCACCGACGAGACCCTGCAGAGCGGGGTCAAGCGCATCACCGACGTCTATCACCGCTCCAAGGACATCGGCGTCTCCGACCGTGGCATGATCTGGAACACCGACCTGATGGAGACCCTGGAGTTCGACAACCTGATCGGCCAGGCGGCCGTGACGGTGGCGTCCGCCGCCAACCGCCAGGAAAGCCGCGGGGCCCATGCCCGTGAGGACTTCAAGGACCGGAACGACGAGGACTGGATGAAGCACACCCTGGCCTGGTTCGACCCGAAGACCGGCGGCGTGGCCATCGATTATCGTCCGGTGCACGCCTACACCCTCACCAACGACATCTCCTACATCGCGCCCAAGGCGCGGGTGTACTGACACTAGGGGTCGAAGACAGTCATGGTTCAGTTCACGCTCCCCCGGAATTCGAAGATCACCAAGGGCAAGCACTTCCCGGCACCGGCGGGTGCCAAGAAGGTGAAGACCTTCAAGATCTACCGGTATGACCCGGAAACCGGGGCCAATCCCCGGTGGGACACCTTCGACGTGGCGGTGGACCAGTGCGGACCGATGGTGCTGGACGCGATCCTGCACATCAAGAACACCATGGACCCCAGCCTCGCCTTCCGCCGGTCCTGCCGGGAAGGGGTCTGCGGCTCCTGCGCCATGAACATCGGCGGCCGCAACACGCTCGCCTGCACCCACGCCTGGGACGAGGTGCCGGGGGATGCGGTGCAGATCTCCCCCCTGCCGCAGATGCCGGTGCTGAAGGACCTGATCCCGGACCTGACCCTGTTCTTCGCCCAGTACTCGTCCATCGAGCCCTGGCTGCACACCGACACCCCCATGCCGCAGAAGGAATGGACCCAGTCGCCGAAGGACCGGGCCAAGCTCGACGGCCTCTATGAGTGCATCCTGTGCGCCTGCTGCACCACCTCCTGCCCGTCCTACTGGTGGAACGGCGAGAAGTACCTGGGCCCCGCGGCCCTGCTGCAGGCCTATCGCTGGCTGGTGGACAGCCGGGACGAGGCCATCGGCGACCGCCTGGACGATCTCGAGGATCCGTTCAAGCTGTACCGCTGCCACACCATCATGAACTGCGCCCAGGTCTGCCCCAAGGGCCTGAACCCGGCCAAGGCCATTGCCGGCATCAAGCGGATGCTGGTGGAACGGGTCGTCTGACTTCAACGAGACGAGCGGAGACCTCCCCGTGGCACGGACCCTGACCCGACCGGCGACCTTCCTGGCCCTGCTGCTGGCCGCGGCGGTCGCGGCCGCGGCGGCTGTGACCCTGCTGGCCTCCCCCGTCCGGGCGGAGGAGCCCCCCGTGCTACCCAATGGCGGCATTCACAGCCTGACCGTCGACGAGGACAAGATCCGGGCCCTGCTGACCGATGCGGGATGGGTCTCGCCGGGTCTGTCGAAGACCCGCTGGCTCTACATGGTCTCGTTCCGCTCCTGCCCCGACTGCATCCGCTTCGAGACGGAAGAGTTTCCAGACATCCACAAGGCCGGGATCGACACCCGGGTGATCCTGACCGCCCGCCGCGCCCGGTCCACGGCCCCGGAACGCTCCGGCGTGGCAGAGCTCTGGGCTCACCGCAGCTGGCAGACCTTCGAGACCTGGACGGGCATGCCGGTGGATGCCTGGACCGCAGAGGGCCTGCCGTCCGCCGATACCGATCCGGATCGGGCCGCGCTGCTGGAGAAGTCCCGCGTCCTGGTGGAGACCCTGCGGCCCCTGCTGGAGGAGAACGGCGTGCGCTTCGCCTATCCGACCCTGATCTGGCAGGGCAAGGACGGGCACCTGCGCGGCTGCGCCTGCGAGGACCGGATCACCTATCCCTATATCCGCGCCGAGCTGGGCCTTCCGGCCAACTGATCAGGTCGGCCAGGTCTCCTTCGCGAGCCCCAGCGCCTCCCCGGCCAGATAGAGCGATCCGCAGATCAGCACATGCGCAGAGACCCCGTCGGCGGTTGCCATCCGCACGGCGGTGGTGACATCCGGTGCTGTTTCCGCGGCAAGGCCGAGCCCCGCGGCCACCGCGGCCAGGTCCCCCGCCGATGCGGCGGCCGTCGCCGCAAAATCGGTGAAGATCAGCCGGAAATCCTGTCCGGCGAAGGGTTCCAGGACACCTGCGGCATCCTTGTTGGCCAACAGTCCCATGATCACCGTCACCGGACGACCGTCCCGGGCCCGGAGGCCCTGCAGATGCGTCACCAGCGCCCGGGCCGCATGGGGATTGTGTCCCCCGTCCAGCCACAGGTCACAACCGGCCCGGTCCGTCAGGGCCGCCAGCGGCCCCGCGGTCAGGCGCTGCAGCCGGGCGGGCCAGCGGACGGTCCTGAGACCCCGGGCGATGGCCTCGGCATCGATGCGCGGCTCGCCCAGGGTCAGGGCCGCGGCAATGGCCAGCCCTGCATTGTCGATCTGGTGCTGTCCGGGCAGGGCCGGAAGCGGCAGGTCGAGCAGCCGGTCCGCCCCCTGCCAGGCCACCCCGTCCCCGGCCCGCCAGATGTCGAAGTCCGTGCCCATCCAGGTCAGGTCGGCGCCCACGCGGGCCCCTTCCGCGGCGATGGCCTCCCGGGCCGCATCCGCCTGACGGGCCACCACCGCCCGGCCGCCGGGTTTCAGGATTCCGGCCTTCTCCCGGGCGATGCCGCCAAGATCGTCGCCCAGGAACTCCTTGTGGTCGTAGTCCACCGGCGCGACCACCGCCACGGCGGGACAGGGTATGACATTGGTGGCGTCAAACCGTCCGCCCAGCCCCACCTCGATGATGGCCAGGTCCGCCGGATGGGCGGCAAAGGCGTGAAAGGCGGCCGCGGCCGTCAGCTCAAAGAAGGTGATGGGCTCCCCGGCATTGACCCGCTCCACCTCGTCCAGGACCGCCGCCAGCTCCGTATCGCTGATCAGCTCGCCGGCAATGCGGATCCGCTCCGCGAAGCGCACGAGGTGGGGCGAGGTATAGACGTGGGTGCGCAGGCCCGCCGCCTCGGCCATGGCCCGCAGGAAGGCCGTGGTGGACCCCTTGCCGTTGGTCCCCGCCACATGGATCAGGGGCGGCAGGCGCTGCTCCGGCCGACCCAGGGCCGCCAGCAGCCGGTGGACCCGGTCGAGGGACAGATCGATCTTCTTGGGGTGCAGTCCCTGCAGGCGCTGCAGGGCTGCGTCGTGGACGCCCAGAAAGTCGCTCACCCCTGCGCCTGCTCCGCCACCGGCATGTCGGAATGGGTCGGAACGGCACCGAACTGAAGCTCCGCCAGGTGGGCATAGAGGCCGCCCCGGGCGATCAGCTCCGCGTGACGGCCCTCCTCCACCACCACGCCCCCGTCCATCACCACGATCCGGTCCGCGTTCTGCACGGTGGCCAGGCGGTGGGCGATGACCAGGGTCGTCCGCCCGGTCATGGCCTTGGACAGGGCAAGCTGGACCAGACGCTCGTTCTCGGCGTCCAGGGCGCTGGTGGCCTCGTCGAGCAGCAGGATCGGGGCGTCCCGCACCAGGGCCCGGGCAATGGCGATCCGCTGGCGCTGCCCGCCGGACAGGGTCTTGCCCCGCTCCCCCAGGGACTGGTCGAAGCCATCGGGCAGGGCCGCGATGAAACCCGCCGCCTCCGACGCCTGGGCGGCCTGTTCGATCTCGGCCCGGGTGGCGGCCTCGCGGCCGAAACGGATATTGTCGATGGCCGAGCCGGAGAACAGGGAGGCATCCTGCGCCACCAGGGCCATGCGGGCCCGCACCTCCGCCGGGTCAGCGTCCCGCAGGTCGACGCCGTCCAGGGCGATGATGCCTGACTGCGGATCATAGAAGCGCAGCAGGAGCCGCAGCACCGTGCTCTTGCCTGCGCCGGAGGGGCCGACCAGGGCCACGGTCTCCCCCGGTCGGACATTGAAGGTCAGGCCGTTCAGGGCGGGCAGGTCGGGCCGGCCGGGATAGGCGAAGCGCACATCGGCAAAGGAGATGGCCCCACCGGCGGGACGGGGCAGGGGCTTCGGCTTTTCCGGCGCGGCGATGGAGGGCCTGGCGGTGAGGATCTCGTCGATCCGGGACATGGCACCGGACGCCTTCTGTACCTCGCCCCACACCTCGCCCAGCACGCCCACCGATCCGGCGGCCAGCACGGCCAGGAACAGGAACTGCAGGATCTGGCCGTTGCTCATCTCGTGGGCGTGGACCAGGGTGACGCCGAGCCAGAGCACCGCGGCAATACCCGCCGTCACCAGGGAGATGACCAGGGCGGTCATGATGGCCCGGGCCCCGACCCGGGCGACGGAGGCCTGGAAGGCGGACTCCACGGACTCGGCGAACCGGCGGGCGGCAAAGCCTTCGCGACCGAAGGCCTGGACCGTCTCCAGCTGGTCCAGGGTCTCCCCGGCATAGCCGACGGCATCGGCGAACCGGTCCTGGGCGCGGACCGACAGGCCCCGCACCCGGCGGCCGAACACGAACAGGGGCACCAGCACCACGGGCACCAGGGCCACGACGCCCAGGGTCAGCTTCACCGACACGCTCAGCATCATGATCATCGCCCCGATGATCATCAGCCCGTTGCGCAGGACCATGGACATGGTCACCCCGGCCATGCTCTCGACGATGGCCATGTCCGTGGTCATCCGCGACAGGACCTCCCCGGTGCGGACCTGCATGAACCAGGCCTGGTCCAGGGTCAGGACGTGGGCATAGACATGGCGGCGGAGGTCGGCGATCACCCGCTCCCCCAGCCGGGTCACGCAGTAGAACCGCGCCGCGGTGGCCAGGGCGAGGCCCAGGGACACGCCCAGGGCCACGAAGAAGTCACCGATGCGGAAGCCGTGGTCCACCGCCAGCCGCAGGGCACTGGTGACCCCCAGTGTCGCGCTGGTGGACAGGAGCAGGAACAGGATCGACAGGACCGCCAGCCGCCAGTGGGCCAGCACCAGGGGCACCAGACGGCGAAGGGGACGCAGGTCACGGGACTTCTCCCGCTTGTCCTTGGCGGCCATGATCTCGGCAGCGAGCACGGCCCCGCCCGTCGGCCGACCCTCGGCCTCTGCAGTGCCCGACGTGGCGGTGGTCATGTGCGCGCTCCTGATTCCGTCCATATCATCTCAAACATCCCGCTGCCCTATTGCCATGAGGGCAGGCCTTCGTGTACAGGCTCGCGACTTGGCGGCCCGTCGTATCGGCGGGCCTTCGCTCTTTTTTCGCCGTGGCGCAACAGCCCCGGCCTTAAGTCGGTTGGATCGCCCAATGAAACAAGACATTCACCCGGACTATCACTTCATCAATGTCGTGATGACCAATGGGACCACCTACCGCACGCGCTCCACCTACGGCAAGGAGGGCGCGACCCTGAACCTCGACATCGACCCGTCGACCCACCCGGCCTGGACCGGCGGGCAGCAGCACCTGCTGGACCGCGGCGGTCGCGTGTCGCGCTTCAACGCGAAGTTCGCGGGCTTCACCGGCAAGCGCTGATTTCCGATCCTCGACCCCTCCGGGTTGGCGTGGGCCCCTGCGATCCGTCGCGGGGGCTTTTTCGTGTCCGGCCTCCGCGGACGAAAAAAGGGCCGGCCGGGGGATGCCCGACCGGCCCTTGTGCCGGAAGTCTGGTGGACCGCGGTGGGGCGCGGTCCGCTGTTTTACTCAAATATACCGGCGAAGGGATCGCGCCAGCTCGGAGCCATCGCTCCGCCGGGCCTTTTTCTGCTGCGGCTGATAGGCGACCCGGGCGTGCTCCACGCAATAGGGGCCTTCGTCGCCGGTGCGGCGGCCGCAGAAGCTGAAGCCGTCCGTGGCCGGATCGCCGATCGGCCACTTGCACATGTGGGCCCCGAGCGTCAGCACCGTAGCGCTGCCGGGCTCCTCGTGGCGGAAGGTCGGCGCAGGCGGGGGTGGCGCGGCGGCCATGGGCTGCTGGACCGGAGCGGCGACCTCGGCCCGACGGGGGGGCATCGGGGCCTGCATGACCGGACGGGCGGGACGGCTCGGCTTGAAGGCCGGCCGGGCGGGTTGCGAGGGGGCCGCGCGTCCGGACAGGCCCAGACGGTGCACCTTGCCGATGACGGCGTTGCGGGTGACGCCACCCAGCTGCTTGGCGATCTGGCTGGCGCTCAACCCGTCGAGCCAGAGCTTCTTCAGCGTCGCCACGCGATCTTCGGTCCAGCCGTTGACAGTCTCCATGCGCGCCCCCTGGTCACGTTCCACCGGCAAAGGGCGGAACTACATGTTGTGTGCGACCCACGGGACTTTCCGTGGCTCACACCATATATCGTAAACAAACCCTTAAACTCTACAATAGGCGCCTTGGGCTTCGTCCACAGGAACTAGATGTTGAATCGGCCCTCCGCTGACGCCGGATCCGCGAAATCCTTGCGTTCGCGCCCCGGAGGACGCACATCAGGGTCATGTCAGACCTGATCGCCCCCCTTGTCGGCTCTGCCCCGCAGGCCCCCGAACCCGCCCCGGCCCTGCACGGGCGCGCGTCCCTGACCCCGCCGGCACCGCGGGTCTATCACGGGATCAACTGGACCGGCCTGCGGACCCTGTACATCAAGGAGGTGCGCCGGTTCTGGAAGGTGGGGCTGCAGACCATCGCCGCGCCGGTGGTGACCACCCTGCTCTACATGATGGTTTTCGTGGTCGCCATGCGCAGCGCCAACCCGACGGTGGAGGGCGTGCCCTTCGCCCAGTTCGTGGCGCCGGGCCTGATCATGATGGCGATCCTGACCAATGCCTTCGCCAATTCGTCCTCGTCGCTGATCCAGGCCAAGATCATGGGCACGGCCCCGGACTTCCTCACCCCGCCCCTGTCTCCGCTGGAGCTGGCGGCGGCCTTCTCCCTCGGGGCCGCGACCCGGGGGATGATGGTCGGGCTGGTGACGGCCCTGTCCGTGTGGCCCTTTGCCCATTCGACCATCTTCAACCTGGCGGCGGTGGTCTATTATTCCCTGGCAGCGTCGCTGATCATGGCCTTCGTCGGGGTCCTGACCGGGTTGTGGGCGGAGAAGTTCGATCACCTGGCGGCGGTGACCACCTTCATCGTCACGCCGCTGACCTTCCTGTCGGGGACCTTCTACACCATCCACCGACTGCCGCCCTTCGCCCAGAGCTTTGCGGCCTTCAACCCGTTCTTCTATCTGATCGACGGGTTCCGTTACGGCTTTGTCGGCCATGCGGACGGGTCCATCGCCATCGGCCTCGCCTATACGGGCGGCCTGACCCTCCTGCTGGCGGTCGTGTCCTGGGCAGTAATCCGCAGCGGCTGGCGGCTGAAGAGCTAGTCCGCCCCGCGCACCGGCAGCGGCTCGAAACGCAGCGGCCCGCCCCAGTAGGCCTGCAGGAGGGGACTGGCGTCCCCCGGTGTCCCGCTGGTCAGGAACCGGCGGGTCCCGCCCGTGCCGATGTCGTAGTCCTCGTGCCGCGCCAGATAGGCCGCAAGGCTTTCGGCCACCGCACTCGGCTGGTGGATCAGGGGGGTCCGCGGGGGCAGGGCCTCGCGGAACAGGTCGGCGACGATCTCGTAATGGGTGCAGCCCAGGATCGCCCGGTCCGGCATGCGACCGATCCGGCGGGCCAGCGCCGCCACGTGACCGGCGATCTCCGCCGCCAGTGCCTCCCGCGGGGCCCCGGCCTCGATCATCCGTGCCAGGTTGGGGCAGGGCTCGGAGAACACCGCCACGTCCTGGCGGCGCTTGTCGATCTCGATCTCGTAGACCCGGCTGGCGGCGGTGCCGGGGGTGGAGAACACCCCCACCACGTCCAGCTTCTCCACCTTCTCCCCCCGGCGGTCCGCCTCGTGCTCCCAGGGCAGGCCGGTGGCGGCCTCGATGGTGGGCACGATGATGCCGAGGATGTTGAGGGGCCGTCCAAGCTCCCGGCGCAGGCCCGGAAGCCAGGTCTGCTGCAGGCGGCGCAGGGCAATGGCCGACGCGGTGTTGCAGGCCAGGACCACCAGGCTCGCCCCCTCCGCGAACAGCCGGGCGCAGGCGCTGCGGGTCAGGTCCACCACCTCCTCCCCCGGGCGGCCGCCATAGGGGGCGTTGGCCTGGTCGCAGTAATAGATGAAGTCGGCGGCGGGCAGGCGCTCCACCAGCGCCCGGTGCACGCTCAGGCCGCCGACGCCGGAATCGAAGACACCGAGGCTCACGGGACCAGCACCACCTTGCCGACATGGGACCCGGATTCCAGCCAGGCATGGGCCTTGGCCGCCTCTGCCAGAGGGAAGCTGCGATCCACCATGGTCCGCACCTGACCGGCGGTGATCCACGGCCAGACGGTGGCCTCCACCGCCTGGGCCAGCCGGGCCTTCTCGTCTGCCGACCGGGGACGCAGGGTCGAGCCGGTGATCGTCAGGCGCTTCTGCATGATCTTCTGCAGGTCGATCTCCACCCGGCCGCCGGCCTGGAAGGCGATGTAGACGATCCGCCCGCCCGGCTTCAGGCAGTCGAGACCCTTCTGGGCGAAGTCGCCGCCCACCATGTCGAGGATGACGTCCGCCCCGCCAAAGGCCAGGGCCTCGGCGGTGAAGTCCTGTGTGGTGGTATCGATGGCGAGGTCTGCGCCGATCTTCAGGGCGCTGGCCGCCTTGTCGGCCCCGCGGGCCGTAGCGATCACCCGGGCCCCGGCGGCCTTGGCCATCTGGATGGCGGTGACGCCGATCCCGCTGGTGGCCCCGTGCAGCAGGAGGGTCTCCCCGGCCTTCAGGGCCCCGTGCTCGAACACATTGGCAAAGACGGTGAAGACGGTTTCCGGCAGGCTGGCCGCCGCCATGGCGTCGAGACCGGCAGGGATCGGCAGGGCGTGGCGGCCATCCACCACCGCATACTGGGCATAGCCTCCGCCCCCCAGCAGGGCCGTGACCCGGTCGCCGACCTGCCAGCGGGACGGGCCGGGTCCGATGGCGGCCACCTCTCCCGCCACTTCGAGGCCCAGGGTCGCGGACGCGCCCGGCGGCGGCGGATAGAAGCCCAGCCGCTGCAGGATGTCCGGCCGGTTCACCCCGGCAGCCCCGACCCGGATCAGGATCTGGCCCGCCGCCGGAACCGGCGTGTCGATCTCCACGGCCTGCAGGGCAGAGGCGGGACCGGCCCCGCCCTCGACGGCAATGGCGATCATGCGGGAGGGTGCGGACATGGGGAACTCCGGTCGTGCGGTGGCCCGGCTCGCTTCGCCGGGCGGGACTTGCTACACTGCTGGTTCGCCCGTCCTTGCCGGATTTGCAAGGGCGGCGACCAGCCGATGACGCGTTTTTGGAGCCCCATGCCATGGACGAGCCTGCCTCACCCCGTCAGGCCCGCGGGGCCGTCGCCGCCTCCCTCGCCCGGGAAGACCTGGACCTCTATTCCGTGGAGGAACTCGACGAACGGGTCGGGGTGCTGGAGGCCGAGATCGCCCGGGTCCGGGCAGCGCGGGCGAAGAAGCTGTCCGGCCGGGCCGCGGCGGATGCCCTGTTCTCCCGGCGTCCGGATTGACCCGCGGCCGATGGCACGACGGTTGCAGGGCCGGAACCTGTCTGCCGCGGTGGTCTTGCGTCGCCCCGCCGGCTGTGTTGCCATGATGCATAGGCAAGGGTTTGTGCAGTGATGAACGAGGTTGGCTCCGCCCTCCCCCCCCGCGGTTCGGTCGTGCAGGACTTCGCACGGTCCGAGCTGTTCGAGCGCACCTTCCGCGAGGGGATGGAGCTGGTGGAGACCGCCGCCGTCTATCTGGACGGGCCCGGCCGCCAGGAATCCAAGCTCCTGTCCCGCAATGCGGCGCTGGCCTATGCCAGCGAGAGCATGCGCCTGACCACCCGGCTCATGCAGGTGGCCAGCTGGCTCCTGGTCCAGCGGGCCGTGCGGGAAGGGGACATGAGCGCCCAGGAAGCCAGCGATCCCCGCTACCGGATCGGGCCGCAGCCCGCCGCCCGGCGGCAGGGCGTGCAGGCGGTGGCCTCGGACGACAAGACGGTGGAGCATCTGCCCGGCGGCCTGACCGAGCTGGTGGACCGGTCGGAGCGTCTCTACGACCGGATTTCGCACCTGGACCGGCGCATGTATCTGGAGCCGGAAACGGACGACCGCCCGAACCCGGTGCTGAGCCAGTTCGAGCGGCTGCGGGCCGCCTTCGACGGCCCGCTTCTCTAGAGGGGCCCAAGCCCTGCGCTCACTCCGCCGGAAGCGCGTTTTCCGCCCGACGGCTCATCATCTGATCGAAGGACGACCAGACGCCGCCCTCGCCCTGCCACTGGCCACGGGTGGCGGCCTTGGAATATTCCGTCGCCCGGGCCTCGAAGAAGTTGGCGTGCTCGACGCCCGACAGCATGGACTGCAGCCAGGGCAGCGGGTTTTCCTTGATCCCGTACAGGGGCGGCAGCTCCAGCTGGCGCAGGCGCCAGTCGGCGATGAAGCGGATGTAGCTCTTGATGTCCTCGGGCGTCATGCCCTGGACCTCGCCGGCCTCGAAGGCCAGGTCGATGAAACGATCCTCGAGGCTCACCACCGTGCGGCAGTTCTCGATGATGTCCTCGGCCACGGCCTTCTTCACGCCGCCGGTCTCCTTGGCGAAGGCGTGGAACAGCTTGATCATGCCTTCGCAGTGCAGGCTCTCGTCCCGCACGCTCCAGCTGACGATCTGGCCCATGCCCTTCATCTTGTTGAAGCGCGGGAAGTTCAGCAGCATGGCGAAGGAGGCGAACAGCTGCAGCCCTTCGGTGAAGGCCCCGAACATGGCGAGCGTGCGCAGGATGTCGTCCTCGGAGTCCACCCCGAAGGTCTGCATGTAGTCGTGCTTGGCCCGCATGGCCTCGTATTCGAGGAAGGCGGAGAATTCGCTGTCCGGCATGCCGATGGTCTCGAGCAGCAGGGCATAGGCGGCGATGTGGATCGTCTCCATGTTGGAGAAGGCCGACAGCATCATCTTCACCTCGGTGGGTTTGAAGACGCGCGCATACCGCTCCATGTAGTTGTCGTTCACTTCCACGTCCGACTGGGTGAAGAAGCGGAAGATCTGGGTCAGCAGGTTGCGCTCACGGTCGGTGAGCTTGCTCGCCCAGTCCTTGCAGTCCTCGCCCAGCGGCACCTCTTCCGGCACCCAGTGGACCTGCTGCTGCTTCTTCCAGAACTCGTGCGCCCACGGATAGCGGAACGGCTTGTAGCTGTAGGACGGGGTCAGGAGACCGGGCTTGATCAACGCCTGGGGAGCCTTGGAAATCATCGATCATCACCATTCTTGCGCCGGGCGAGGCCTAGAATCACCACGCCCCGGTGTCACTGTCGAGTCATATGGTGAATGAAGCGTTTACCAAGTCTAGTGGGTTCGCAACATACACACACATCATATGGTAGGTCTGTGGACAAATCCGAGCCGCAGCCGCGCAACAACGGAGTCTGTGCGCGGCGTGCTTGCCCAACGGATCCAAAGGCTGGGGGTCGGCCCTACTGGCAGGCGAGGCATTCCTCGTAATCGGTCTTCGCGGATTCCGTGAAGGTCGATTCGACGATGTCGGCCCCGGCGAAGGCGGCCCGCTGCACCGACTTGGAGCGCAGGTAGTAGAGGGACTTCACCCCCCGCTCCCAGGCCGACCAGTGCAGCATGTGCAGGTCCCACTTGTCCACGTCGCCGGCCAGGAACAGGTTCAGGGACTGGGACTGGCAGATGTCCGGGGTGCGGTCCGCGGCCAGGTCGACGATCCAGCGCTGGTCGATCTCGAAGGCGGTCTTGAACACGTCCTTCTCGTCCTGGGTCAGGAAGTCGAGATGGCTGACCGAGCCCTCGTTCTCGAGGATCGAGCTCCACACCACGTCGGTGTTCTTGCCCTTCTCCTCCAGCACCTTCTCCAGGTACGGGTTCTTCACGGCAAACGAGCCGGACAGGGTCTTGTGGGTGTAGATATTGGCCGGGATCGGCTCGATCCCCGCGCTGGTGCCGCCGCAGATGATCGAGATCGAGGCAGTCGGCGCGATGGCCAGCTTATGGCTGAACCGCTCCATCACGCCGGCATCGGCGGCGTCCGGGCAGGGGCCGCGCTCTTCCGCCAGCATCTTCGAGGCCTTGTCGGCCTCCCGGCGCAGGTGCTTGAAGATGCGCATGTTCCACGACTTGGCCAGCGCGCTCTCGAAGGGCACGTTCTGGGCCTGCAGGAAGGAGTGGAAGCCCATCAGGCCCAGACCCACCGACCGCTCGCGCATGGCCGCATAGATGGCCGGATCCATCTCGGCGGGGGCGCGGTCGATGAAGTCCTGCAGGACGTTGTCGAGGAAGCGCATCACGTCCTCGATGAAGGTGGGATGGTCGCGCCACTCCATGAAGGTCTCGGCGTTCACCGAGGACAGGCAGCACACCGCCGTGCGGTTCTTGCCCAGGTGATCGGCCCCGGTGTGCAGCACGATCTCGGAGCACAGGTTCGACTGGCGAACCTTCAGGCCCAGGGACTGCTGGTGCACCGGCATGGAGCGGTTCACCGTGTCGGAGAAGATCAGGTAGGGCTCGCCGGTCTGCAGGCGGATCTCGAGGATCTTCTGCCACAGGGTCCGGGCGTCCACATACTTCACCACCTCGCCGGTCTTGGGCGAGCGCATGGCGAACTTCTCGCCCGCGCGGACGGCCTCCATGAACTCGTCGGAGATGGAGATGCCGTGGTGCAGGTTCAGGGACTTGCGGTTGAAGTCGCCCGACGGCTTGCGGATCTCGAGGAACTCCTCGATCTCCGGGTGGTTGATGTCGAGGTACACGGCGGCCGAGCCGCGACGCAAGGACCCCTGGCTGATGGCGAGCGTCAGGCTGTCCATCACCCGCACGAAGGGGATGATGCCCGAGGTCTGGCCCGCGCCCTTGACCTTCTCGCCGATGGAGCGGACCCCGCCCCAGTAGGTGCCGATGCCGCCGCCGTTCGCCGCCAGGAACACGTTCTCGTTCCAGGTGCTGACAATGCCCTCGAGGCTGTCGGGCACGGCGTTCAGGAAGCAGGAGATGGGCAGGCCGCGATCCGCGCCGCCATTGGACAGGACCGGCGTGGCCGGCATGAACCACAGGCGGGAGATGTAGTCATAGACCCGCTGGGCATGCTCGGAATCGTCCGCATAGGCCGTGGCCACCCGGGCGAACATGTCCTGGTAGCTCTCGCCCGCCAGCAGGTAGCGGTCCTCCAGCGTGGTCTTGCCGAAATCCGTCAGCAGGGCGTCCCGGGACCGGTCGACCTCCACATGCTTGACGAGGCTCAGGCGCGGCCGCTCGGCCTGTGCCGCCGGCTTGCCGACCCGCACCTTGGCTTGCCCCTGAACCTTTGCTGCTTCTCTGCCGACCATCGTCCAAAACCCCAAGAAATACCGAACGGGGGGCCTCGAAGGCGAACGTGTGAACGTCGCCTCACCCATACATGTAGTAGGGTGATCCCCCCACAGCCCACTATATGGTGCGCAAATGCGCCGCGACTCGTCAACGGCCAGTTAGGGCGCCATGCGGACTTTTTCGTTAACAAGGTCTTAATATCTGGTGACAGTTTCGGGGGCTGTTAACCCTTTGGAAAAGAGTCGCCGAGCGGTTTGACGATCGCTTCGGGGACGTCCAGTTTGGGGACCATGTCCACCCCCAGCGCCCCTCGCCTGTCCTCGCCGCAGGACGCCCTCATCGACCTTCGCCGTCGCCTCCCCGACGGCCCGATTCGCCTCCACATCCCCGGTGCCGCCGCCGAGCCCCTGGCCTTCGCCGAGGCCCTGGCCGCCGATCCGGCGCTGGGTCGCGGGATCACCTTCACCGGCGTGTGGATTCCCGGAGTGAACCGGACGGACTGGTCGGGTCTGGGGGACGGGGCGGAGTCCACCTTTGCCGCGCCGGAATGGACCGACAGCCGCCGGGCGGACCGGATGCAGGTCCGTCCCCTGGGTTACCGCCAGGCCTGGGACTGGGTGGCCACCTCGCCCCTGGACGCGGCCATCGTCCAGGTCGCCCCCCCGGACCGGAGCGGGATGTGCAATCTCAGCCTGACGGCGGACTTCACCTCGGCGGTGCTGGAGCGGCCGGTCCCGGTGATCGGCCTGATCAACCCCGCCCTGCCGGTGATCCAGGGCGCGCCGTCCGTGGCCCTGTCCCGGTTCGTGACCTGGGTGGAGGTCGACCACGCCCCGGCGACCTACGATCCCGGCCCGGTGGACCCGGTGACCGAGGCGGTGGCCCGGGTGACGGCGGGGCTGATCCCCCACGGGGCGGTGCTGCAGACCGGCATCGGCAAGCTGGGGGCGGCGGTGTTCAATGCCCTGACCGACCGGCGCGGCCTGCGCATCCATTCCGGCATGGCCAGTGATTCGTTGATCGCGCTGCTGGATGCAGGTGCCATCGCCGACGTGCCGGGGGCCATCACCATCGGGGCCATCCTCGGATCCCCCGCCCTCGGCAACCGCCTGGCCGACGATCCGCGGGTGCGGATGGAGGGCGTGCCGGTGACCCACGGCTTCGAGGTGCTGAGCCGCCTCGACGGCCTGGCCGCCATCAATTCCGCCGTGGAGGTGGACCTGTTCGGCCAGGCCAATGCGGAGCATGTGGGGGGCAGGCTGGTGTCCGGCATCGGCGGCCTGGGGGACTTCCTGCGGGGGGCCGCGGCCGCCCGGGGCGGCCTGCCGATCCTGGCCCTGCCGTCGGAGACCCCGGGGGGCAAGCACAGCCGGATCGTGCCGCAGCTGGGACCTGGCATCACCACCATCAGCCGCACCGACGTGGCCATCGTGGTCACCGAGCACGGGGCCGCGGACCTGCGCGGCCTGACCCTGGACGCCCGGGCGGAGGCCCTGATCGCCATTGCCGCCCCGGCCCGGCGGGCGGAACTGGCCGCGGGCTGGGACGAGATGCGGCGCAGGCTCTAGCCCGTCCGTCGGCCTCAGTGAGCGACGGGCACGATGTTGTCGTCGGAATTCCGGTCGATCAGCTTGGTGTAGGGATCGATCCCCGCCACGGTGGGCACGTGGTCTGCGACCAGGGTCACCGTATGCACCCCCTCGAGGATCGGCAGCCGCTCCACCCGCACCACGTCCGTGGCCTTGAAGCCGTCCCGGGCCGGGGAGCGGGTGAAGAGGCCGATCTCGGCGGAGTCATTCACCGGCGCGGGCGTCTCCCGTCCCTGGCCATCGGCATAGGTCTTGTGCGCCTCGTAGGTCAGGGTCACGTCCCAGCGCCCGTCCGGCCGCCGCCGGGCCCGGGCCACCTTGGCCTTCAGATCATAGAGGGTGATCTTCTCGAACAGGTCGGTGATCAGCTGCTGCTGATCCGGGCGGGCCTGGGCCCGGAACAGGTCCACCAGTTCCTTCGAGGTGGGATAGGGCGCGCTCTTGAAGGCGTAGCGGTGGAGCATCTCCCGCAGGGCCGCGTTCACCCGGTCCTCGCCCAGCTCCTCCTTCAGCCGGTACATGACCAGGGCCCCCTTGCGGTAGTGGATGTAGCCCTGGTTCTCCACCCGCTCCAGCGGCAGCTCCTCCACCACGTCCGCCCCCCGGGCCCGGAGATAGTGGTCCAGCTCGAACTTCAGGAAGATGTGGATCTGGGCGGGGCCGTAGAGCTTCTCCATGGCCATCAGGGCGGAATACTGGGCGAGGGTCTCGTCCAGCATGGTGGCCCCCTGCATGTTGGCACCGATCAGCTGGTGGGCCCACCACTGATGCCCCAGCTCATGGGCCGTGACATAGGTGACCATGTCCAGCTTGTCCGGATTGCGGGTGTCGATGATCCAGCCGAGATTCTCGGAATAGGGGATGGTGTTGGCGAAGGACTGGGCGAAGTCCGCATAGGCGGGGAACTCCAGGATCCGCACCTGGCGGAACTGGTAGGGGCTGAAATTGGCCTGGTCATAGTCCAGCCCGACCTTCAGGGCCCGCAGCATCCGGTCCACGTTCCAGTCGTGGCCGGGATGGTGGTAGATGGACAGGTCCACGCCCTTGTAGCGCTCCGTCTTCACCGCATAGGCGGCGGACTGGATGGAGAAAAATCGCAGGATCGGGGCCTCGGTGCGGAACCGGGCGATGCGGCGACCGTTCACCACCGTGTCGGACACCTTGTAGCCGGGCGCCATGGGGGTCTGGTCGGCCACGGTGGACACGGTGATGTCCGCATTCACCCAGTCGGCATCCTTGCCCATCAGGCTGAAGCGGCGGGCGCTCTCGTCCTCCAGCCTGGCCATGCGCTGCTGGACGGGCAGGCCGTACTTGCGCCGCTTGGCCCGGTCCTGGAGCAGGCCATCGCGGCTCATGCCGATGCTCGGCGCGATGTCCTGATCGTCGAGGAAGGTGCCGTTGTCCGCGATCCGGGTCCAGTCGTTGCCGGAGTTCCTGAAGCCGGTCTGGGCCCGCAGGGTCTGGAACGAGACGCTGCGATGCTCCCCCGGTGCCATGGGCGTGTCGAAGGTGAAGATGCGGTAGTTGAAGCGTTCGAAGGTCGTCTTGGGACGGGCTCCCTCCACGCTGAGGCTGACCACCTTCAGGTCATGGGGAAAGCGCACGTGCAGCTCGCGCACCGCCCCGCCGGTGCGGTTCTCCAGCTGGTAGACCCCCCGGGTCATGGCCCGGTTGCCGTGGGGGTCGAGGTCCACCTGCAGCTGGACATCGGTGATCTTGGGCTGCGGCACCGTCTCGTAGTGCAGCAGCGTCTTCTCCAGGTCCGCCGTCCAGATGTCCTCCGCCTCCGCCGTCCGGTAGGGGTTGAGGATGTGGGTGTTGTAGAAGATGAAGCTGCCCAGGGCAGCGGCCACGACCACGGCCCCGGCCATGGCCAGCCCCGCGGAACCGGCCAGCCGTCGCGGCAGCGCCCGCACCCGGACCCACAGGCTGTCGGTCCGGCCACGCCGCCACAGGGCGTAGGTCAGGAGGACGAGGACCGCCCCGAACGCGCTCCAGTAGCTGCGGAACCAGAACCGGATCAGGCCGAAGCGCCCCTCGCCGTTCATGTCGGACAGGGGCACCGGCGGCGCACCGTTATAGCGGTACAGCAGGTCCTCGAAATGCAGGCTGGCCAGGGTCTGGTTGGCGATCATGTAGACCAGCATCACGCCGAAGCCCCAGAACTTGTGCGGCACCAGGGTCTGGATGAAGACGGCGAGAATGGCGGTGAGGATCAGGCTGACGCTGGTGGGGGCCACGTACCAGAGCAGGTACTTGGCCGGCTCGAACTCGGTCCAGCCCTTCAGCACCTGCACCAGCATGGCCATGGCCACCCCGAACAGCAGGGACACCACCAGGACGCCGGATATGGCCAGGATCTTCGGCGCGGCGAACACCCAGTCCGGCGCGGGGGTGGAATCGATGATCTCCTCCGTCCGGCAATCCCGCTCCCGCCAGACCAGCTCGCCGGCATAGTAGATCGCCACGATGGCCGGGATGAAGGTGTAGGCCCCGGTGAGGATGCCGATGGTCACGCGGGTGACGGGATAGATGTCCACCCCGTAGGGGCCCGGGGAGAACCAGAGGGAGTTCAGGGCATTGAAGGCCCCCAGCAGGATCAGCACGAAGAAGGCCGGGCTGCGGAACACCTGGTCCATGTCGAAGCGGGTCCGGGCGAGGAACTGCTGCCAGGCCGCATCCCTGCGCAGGACGGAGGGCGCGACCGCCGGCACCCGCGGGGCGGGGCGCAGGTCCGGTTCCCGGTCCTTCCGGCCTCGGCGGTCCGGCTTGCCCGAGACCTCGAAGCGATAGGCGAAGCGTGCCGCGGCCAGGGCCGAGACGGCCACCGCCATCCAGATCAGCCGAGATGTCAGCAGGATCCCGGACAGGGGCACGTTCAGGCTGTTGCGCTCCGTCACCGTCCAGTACTTGCTGACGAAGCTGTAGGCCCCCAGGCCGAAGGGTTCCACAAAGGCCATCAGCCGCTCGAGCTCGGGCTTGTCGGTGACGGCCATCGCCCCGCTCCACGCCATCAGCAGCGCCACCACCCCCAGATAGGTCGCCATCATCGACCGGGTCGCCGTGGCCAGGGAGAAGAACAGGGCCGAGGTCAGGAAGACGGTGGGCAGGCCGAGGGCCAGATAGTCATAGGCATAGTCCGCCGGACGCACGGGCCCCAGCAGGTCCTTGTCGAGCCACGGGGCGAGGGACCCGGCGAGGCAGCCCAGCGGCACCGCCAGATAGGCGATCGCCACCGCCGCGAAGGCTCCGGTGAAGCGGCCGTAGAGGTAATCGAACCGCTTGATCCGGCTGGACCGCAGGATCGCACCGAAACCGGTCTCGTCGTCCCGCACCACCACATTGGCCACGATCGCCGTCGAGGCGAACATGAAGAACACCGCCATGATCATGTGGGTCATGCCCAGCGCATAGGGCGCATTGCGGTGCAGGTTGGAGTTGTCGCCCCCCACATGGATCTGATCCACCGCCAGGGAGGCGAAGCTCAGCAGAAAGAACAGGACCACCGCGACCCAGAAGACCGGGTTGCGGACCTGGTAGCGGAATTCGAAGCCGGCGATCCTGAGAAACATCGGGGCCCCGCGTCAGGCGGCGCGGCGGGAGGCGGCGAGGGCGGTGAAATACACCTCCTCGAGCCCGCCCGTATGGGCGACGAAGCCCTCGCCCGGGTCGGTGTCCGCCAGGATGTGCACCACGGTCCGGCCGCTGATCAGGCGGGTGGAGATCACCGTGTGGCGGGCCCGCAGGGCCTCGAGCTCGGCGCGGTCGACGGTCTTGCGCCAGATCCGCCCCTCCAGCTCGTGCATCAGTTCGTGCGGGGCCCCCTGCCGGAGGATGCGGCCATTGGCGATGATCGCCATGGCCGGGCAGAGATCGGCCACATCCTCGACGATGTGGGTGGACAGGATCACCACCACCTTGTCGCCGATATCGGCCAGAAGGTTGAGGAAGCGGTTGCGCTCCTCCGGATCGAGGCCCGCGGTGGGCTCGTCGACGATGATCAGGGACGGGCCGCCGAGGAGGGCCTGGGCGATGCCGAAGCGCTGGCGCATGCCACCGGAGAACCCGGCAATGGCCTTCTTGCGCACGCTCCACAGATTGACCTGGTCCAGCAGGCGCTCGACCTCCGCCTTGCGCGCACCGGCATCGGACAGCCCCTTCAGGATGGCCATGTGATCAAGCATGTCGTAGGCCGAAACCCGGGGGTAGACGCCGAAGTCCTGCGGCAGGTAGCCCAGGGTCCGGCGCAGGGCCTGGGGGTCCTTGACCACGTCGATCGCGTCGAAGCGGATCGAGCCGGAGGTCGGGACCTGCAGGGTGGCGATGCAGCGCATCAGGGTCGACTTCCCGGCCCCGTTCGGTCCCAGAAGGCCGTACATGCCCGGGCGGACGGACAGGCTGATCCGGTCCAGGGCCTGGACGCCGTTCGGATAGACGTGACTGAGGTCGTCGATCTCGAGCATGTCCGGTCCCGCCCCGATGTGATGCGCATGATAATCTCGCCCCGGACGTTGCCTTGCGGCCCTCGCCAAGGCAAGTGAACGGTGAGTCATGTTCGAAGGCCGCCCGGGGCGCTCGCCCCGGACCGACGACACCAAGGTCAGAAACAACAGAACCGACAGAGGAGGCCCGCAGATGACCGCCACGGTGTTTCCCCCCGCCCCGACCGTCCTGGCCGCCGTTGACGGCCGGGAAGCCCGCTTTCCCGTGCGCCGCATCTTCTGTGTCGGGCGCAACTATGCCGCCCACCGGGCCGAGATGGGGGGCGACGACCGCGAGCCGCCCTTCTTCTTCACCAAGCCGGCGGATGCGCTGGTCCTGTCGGGCAGCGCCATTGCCTATGCCCGCGCCACGTCGGACCTGCACCACGAGGTGGAGCTGGTGATCGCCATCGGCACCGGCGGGGCCGACATTCCGGTGGCCGAGGCGCTCGCCCATGTGTTCGGCTATGCCGTGGGCGTCGATCTCACCCGCCGGGACCTCCAGGCGGCGGCCAAGGGCAAGGGACAGCCCTGGGACAGCGCCAAGGGCTTCGACCAGTCCGCGCCCCTCGGGGCCATTGTCGAACGCCGCGGGTCGGACCTAAAGGGGGCCATCCGGCTGGACGTGAATGACGCCACGCGACAGGCCTCGCAGATCTCGAACATGATCTGGTCCGTGCCGGAGATCATCGCCGAATGCTCGCGCCTGTGGTGCCTGGCCCCCGGGGACCTGATCTTCACCGGTACGCCGGAGGGCGTTGGGGCCCTGGTGCCGGGCGACCGGGTCCGGGCCGCCATTGACGGCCTGCCGGAGCTGACCTTCACCCTCGCCTGACCTTGCCCGGGGAGACCGGACGCCATGACCCTGATCCTCCACAGCTACTGGCGCTCCAGCGCCGCCTACCGGGTGCGGATCGCCCTCAACCTCAAGGGGGTGAGCTACCAGCAGGTCACCCACGACCTGCGCCAGGGGGCCCAGTCCGCAGCCGATTATCGCGCGGTGAACCCCCAGGGCCTGGTCCCGGCCCTGGAAGCGGACGATGTGGTGCTGACCCAGAGCCCGGCCATCCTGGAATGGCTGGAGGAGCGCTATGCCGACCCGCCCCTCCTGCCGCAGCGCCTCGCCGATCGCGCCGTGGTCCGGGCCATGGGGGCCATCGTCGCCTGCGACATCCATCCGCTGAACAATCTCCGCGTGCTGAAGCAGCTGCGGGATCAGTTCCAGGCGGACGGTGCCGCGGAAAAGGTCTGGATGACCGGGTGGATCACCTCCGGCTTCGAGGCGCTGGAGGGGATGATCCATCGCTACGGCCGGGGCTTCTCCTTCGGCGACCACCCGACCCTTGCCGACTGCTGCCTGCTGCCCCAGGTCTACAACGCGAACCGGTTCGGCATCGACATGGCACCCTACCCGGGCATCCGGGCCGCGGTGGCTGCCCTGAATTCCCTTCCGGCCGTGGCCGACGCGCATCCGGACAATCAGCCGGACGCCGACAGATAGGACCCCGATGACCGTGATTCGCGACCTGATCGACAACAACCGGGCCTGGGCCCGGGGCAAGACGGAGGTCGATCCGGACTTCTTCGCCCGCCTCGTGCGCCAGCAGAGCCCGGCCTATCTGTGGATCGGCTGTTCCGACAGCCGGGTGCCTGCCAACGAGATCGTCGGCCTCGATCCCGGCGAGCTGTTCGTGCACCGCAACGTGGCCAACCTCGCCCCGCCCCAGGACGCCAACTACCTGTCCGTGCTGCAATATGCGGTGGAGATGCTGAAGGTGAGGGACATCCTCGTGGTGGGCCACTATGGCTGCGGCGGGGTGATCGCCGCGACGGAGCACACCCATCACGGGCTGATCGACCACTGGCTGACCCCCATCCGGCTGCTGGCCACCGAGCATCAGGCGGAGCTGGATGCCCTGCCCGAGGGCAAGGCCCGGCACGACCGGCTGTGCGAGCTGAACGTGATCCGCCAGGTCCGCAACGTGGCCATGAACCCGTTCCTGCTGGCCGCCTGGGAAGCCGGGCGGGCACTGACGGTCCACGGCTGGTGCTATTCCATCGAGAACGGCCTGGTCAGCGATCTCGGCGTGTCGGTCTCGAGCAAGGCCGAGGCCCGGGACATGTTCGGCGACCGCTAGGGTCCGCTGCCGGTCAGGGCCGCATCAGGCCGCGGCCCACAGGCCCACATGCTCCGCCTCGTGGGCGTTGAGGCCGAGCGTCGTCCAGTCCAGCTCCGGGGCCGGAGCCGCGGCGGCGGCCAGGATGGCCCGCAGTTCCGCCTGGGACGCCACCCCGACGATCACGTGGGACGCATCCGCCTGGCCCAGGGCATAGGCGAGGGCCGCCTGAAGCGGGTCGGCCCCGGCTTCGGCGATGTCCCGGCGGATTCTCGACAGTCGGGGGCCGGCCTCGGCCAGCTCCGGCGGCAGGCCGTCGCTGGGCAGGAACATCAGCCCCTGCAGGAAGATGGAGCGCAGGTGCACCTCGACGCCCAGTCCGGCCAGGGCCTGCAGTTCGCCGCCGGCCACCAGCCGCTGGTCCAGCAGGCTCACCGGCAACTGCATGAGGTCCGGCTTGAACCGTCGAGCCAGCGCCACGGGCGCATCCTCGGACCGGGCGCAGACCCCGATCTTCTCGAACAGGCCCGCCTCCCGCAGGTCCATCAGGGCCCGCCAGAGTTCGTCCCCGTCGGGACCGAGGAGGTCTTCCGCCTGGCTCACCACCAGGGCATGGGCCCGGGGCGCGCCGAGATTGCGCAGGGACCGGCGGGCGCGGGCCACCACGGCGGCCACGCCGCCCTCGACGGGTGCGGTCTTGGCAATGGTCCGGAAGGGCCGTTCCCGCGGGGCCAGCCGCCCCACCAGGGCCTCGGCCTCCGGGATGTCGGCGGAGGTGTCGACCGTGGTCATGCCGGCATCTGCGGCCAGGGCAAACGCACCCCGCAGCTCCGCGTCGAACTGACGGGCCCGGGCGGGGGTCAGCACGCCGGGGTGCCTGAAATGGGCTGTGCTCAGGGCCAGCCGGGCCTCGACCGTCGCCATGCTCACCCTTCCGCAGACCCGGCACAAGTCCGCGAGCCCTTTGCAGGACAGGGTCTTGGGCGGTTCGAGGAAACGGACATGCACACTCCGCAGGACAGATCAATTCGCGGAGATGGAGCACATGCATTGCTTAATGAACCCTTTGGAGCCCGACCAAATATTCCGCGGACGGGACGATCTGCGGCCCCTTCCCTCACGCCCCCGGACGCGCTATATGACGGGTCACATCGATCGTTGGTCCTGGATGGGGCTTTCGAGCGGCGGCCTCCGGGTCAGCCGCTTTTTTGTTGCTTGGAGACCCGCCTTGCGCGGCAAGACGCCGGAAGACCGCCGACTGCTGGAACTGCTGGACCCCGTGGCCGAGTCCGTGGGCTACGAGATCGTGCGCCTGCGCATGATGGGCGGGGCCGCGCGCCGGACCCTGCAGATCATGGCCGAGCGGCCGGACGGCGAGATGAACGTGGACGACTGCGCGACCCTGTCCCGGGCCATCGGCGACGTGCTGGATGCGGCGGACGTCATCAACGGCGACTATGTGCTCGAGGTGTCGAGCCCCGGCATCGACCGCCCCCTCACCCGGCTGAAGGATTTCGAGGCCTGGGAAGGCTATGAGGCGAAGCTGGAACTGGATCGCCTGGCCGACGGCCGCAAGCGTTTCCGCGGCATCCTCGCCGGCATCGAGGAAGATGCCGTCTGCATCGACCTGGAAGGCGAGGAGGACACCACCGTCATCCCCTTCGACTGGATCACCGAGGCCAAGCTCAGCCTCACCGACGAATTGCTGAAGCGCGGCGCGGAGCAGCGCGAGCAGCGGCTGGCCCGGGGGGCCGGCGACGAAGACGACGACGAACATCCGAACCACTCAGATGAGGACGCCTGACCATGGCCCTTACCGGCATCAGCGCCAACCGGCTGGAACTGCTTCAGATCGCCGATGCGGTCGCCCGCGAGAAGTCGATCGAGAAGGAGGTCGTCATCGAGGCGATCGAGGAGGCGATCACCAAGGGGGCCCGCGCCCGCTACGGGGCCGAGCATGACATCCGCGCCCACATCAATCCCAACACCGGCGAGCTGACCCTCACCCGCTACATCACCGTGGTGGAGGACGAGGCCGACATCGAGGGCCTGCTCGGCATGGTCCGGCTGTCGGAGGCCAAGCGCAAGTATCGCGACGCCGAGGTGGGCAAGACCTACGAGGAGATCCTGCCGCCCTTCGAGTTCGGCCGGGTGCAGACCCAGATGGCCCGCCAGGTGGTGACCCACAAGGTCCGGGAAGCCGAACGCGAACGCCAGTTCGAGGAGTTCAAGGACCGGGTCGGCGAGATCATCAACGGCTCGGTGAAGCGCGTCGAGTACGGCAACGTGATCGTCGACCTGGGCCGCGGCGAAGGCATCATGCGCCGGGACCAGTCGATCCCCCGGGAGAACTTCAACATCGGCGACCGCATCCGCTGCTACATCTATGACGTGCGGCGCGAGGCCAAGGGCCCGCAGATCATGCTGTCCCGCGCCCACGGCGGCTTCATGGCCAAGCTGTTCGCCCAGGAAGTGCCGGAAGTGTACGACGGCGTCATCGAGATCCGCGCCGTGGCCCGCGACCCGGGCAGCCGCGCGAAGATGGCGGTCATTTCCAACGACGGCTCCATCGATCCCGTCGGTGCCTGCGTCGGCATGCGCGGCAGCCGCGTCCAGGCGGTGGTGGCCGAACTGCAGGGCGAGAAGATCGACATCATCCAGTGGAGCCCGGACGAGGCGACCTTCATCGTCAACGCCCTGGCCCCCGCCGAAGTGACCAAGGTGGTCATGGACGAGGATGACGGCCGGGTGGAAGTGGTGGTGCCCGACGAGCAGCTGTCGCTGGCCATCGGCCGCCGCGGCCAGAACGTGCGCCTGGCCTCGCAGCTGTCCGGCTGGCAGATCGACATCACCACCGAGAGCCAGGAGAGCGAGCGCCGCCAGCGCGAGTTCGCCGAGCGCACCCAGCTGTTCCAGGAAGCCCTGGACGTGGACGAGATGGTCGCCCAGCTGCTGGTCACCGAGGGCTTCGCCGCCATCGAGGACATCGCCTATGTGGACGAGAACGAACTGGCCTCCATCGAGGGCTTCGACGAGGACACGGCGGTGGAACTGCAGACCCGGGCCCGCGAGGCCCTGGAGCGGGAAGCCGCCGAGCTGGACGCCCGCCGTCGGGAGCTGGGGGTCGAAGATGCCGTGCTGGACGTGGAGGGGGTGACCCTGCAGATGGCGGTGGCGCTGGGCGAGGCCGGGGTGAAGACCCTGGAGGATCTCGCCGATCTCGCCACGGACGAACTGCGCGGCGCCTTCGAGAGCAAGGGCGGCGAACGGGTCCGCAATCCGGGCGCGCTGGAGAACTTCAACCTCGCCGTCGAGGATGCCGAGGCCATCATCCTGCGGGCCCGGGTCGCGGCCGGCTGGATCGACGCCGCCGACATCGCGCCGCCGGAGTCCGAGGAAGAGCTGGTCGAGGCGGATGCCGAGGACTTCGGAGATGAAGCGCACTGACCACGTCCCCGCCTGACAGCCCGCCGGACGATACGGCCCCGCCGACCCCCGAGGCCGGCGGACCACGCACCCACCGGGAAGCGTCGCGGGAGCGGCGTGACCTGGTATCCGGTGCCGTCATGCCGGAAGCCCGGCTGATCCGCTTCGTCGTCGGGCCGGATGGCTGCGTCACGCCGGACGTGGGCCGCAGGCTGCCGGGGCGCGGCATGTGGGTCGCCGCCCACCGCGCCGCCGTGGACGAGGCCGTGCGCCGGGGCGGCTTTTCCCGCTCCGCCAAGGCCCGGATCACCGCACCGGCGGACCTGTCGGACCAGGTGGAGCGGTTGCTGCACCGGCGTCTTCTGGACCATCTCGGCCTTGCACGGCGCGCCGGGTCGCTTACCTACGGTTTCGACAAGGTCGAGGCGGCCATCGACGGCGGCCGGGTCGCCTGGCTGATCGAGGCCAGCGACGGGGCGCCCGACGGACGGCGAAAGCTGGGACAGGCGGTCCGGCGGCGCATCGCCAGCGGCAAGCGGCCGCCGCGGACGATCGGCGTGTTCAGCGGCGATGATTTGAGTTTGGCCTTGGGCCTTGGAAATGTGATACACCTCGCCTTTCTCGTGGGGAGAGGGGCCGAAAGCTGGACGGAAGACGTCGAGCGATTGGCCGGTTTCCGCCCGCTGGTGCCCGAGAGCTGGACCGAAGGTCGGCCAGAGGGCCTGCCGGAGGATGGGCACGAGGAACCCTGAGGCTGTCCTCGTGCGGCGGCTCACATGGCTGAGCCCCGGCGCAGGCGGACAGGGTAATATCTTTACGGCCCTCCGTCATGGTTCGGATGGACAGGGCGGTAGGCCTATTGGTGATTTCGGGCGGACTTCCTGCGGGAAGCGCGTCCGCGATCTTTTGATGTCTTGGCGACTGACGCCCGATTTCGGGCGCACGACGATGAGTAAAGCGAGCGGATGAGCGACGCGAACGACAATGATGGCGGCCAGGGCGGCCCGGGTGCTGGAACTCCTGGCGGGACGTCGCCTGGCGGGCGTGCGCCCCTGACCCTCAAGCCGAGGGCTCCGGGCGTCAATACAGGCGTGGTCCGGCAGAGCTTCAGCCATGGCCGCTCCAAGACCGTCGTGGTCGAGACCAAGCGCCGCCGCGAGGGTGAACGCCCCGTCGTCGAAGCCCGTCGACCCGCCGCACCGGTGGTGGCACCGCCCCGTGCGGAGGCCCCGCCTCCGCCGCGCCCCGCCGCACCTGCGGCCCCGGCCTCGGGATCGACCCTCAACCTGTCCCAGAGCGAACTGGCCGCGCGCCAGCGGGCCCTGGACGCCGCCCGCATCGCCGCCGAGCGCCAGCGGGCCGAGGCCGCCACGCGGGAAGCCGCCGCCCGGGCCCAGGCCGCGGCTGCCGCCGCTGCAACCCGGGAAGCTGCGCCGCAGACCTCCGAAGCCCCCTCTCCCGCGCCCGTGGCCCCTTCGGCACCGGCCGCCGCCGCCCCGCCGGTCGCTGCCGAACCGGTGAGCCGCCCGGCCGCGACGGCGACCCCGGAGGCCCCTGCGACTGTCAGCCGTCCGGTCCTGTCCCAGGCCCCCCGGCGCGACGATCCTCCCGCTGCCCCGCGCCCGGTTCGCCAGGACCCGCGCAATGACGGCCGCACGCCGGAAGGCCGCGTCTATGAAGCGCCGCGCCGGGAAGGCTCCTCCTATCCGGACCGGACGGCCCGTCCGGCGGGCCAGGACCGGCCCATGCCCGATCGTGGCATGGCGGACCGCGGGCCCCGCCCCGCCGGCCAGGGCTATGGTGACCGCGGGCCCCGCCCGACGGGTGACCGCGGCCCGCGCCCGGCCGGCCAGGGCTATGCCGGGGATCGCCCCCGTCCCGCCCCCGGCGAGACCGTACGTTACTCGGCGCTGGCCCCCCGCCCCGCGGGACCCCGCACCGGAGGCCCGCCCCTGCGCGGCGGTGCCGCCGCCCCGTCGGCCCCGGAGATCACCAAGACCGCCCGGACCGCTCCGCCCCGCGCCAATGATCGTCGCCCCGCCCCCGTGGTGGATGACGAGGAGGGCGCGCGCCGCCGCGGCGGCCCCGGCGGGCCGAAGAAGGCCGAGCCCACCAAGGCCGTCTCCCGCGTCAAGGGCGAGCCCAAGCGCCGTGAAGGCCGTCTGACCATCCAGGTCGCCGCCGGCGAAGAGGGCGGCGACGACCGCATGCGCTCCCTCGCCTCGGTCCGCCGCGCCCGGGAACGGGAACGGGAAAAGCGCGCCCGGGGCCTCGGTGGCCTCGACGCGCCGAAGGTGGTCCGCGACGTGGTCATCCCCGACGCCATCACCGTGCAGGACCTTGCCCAGCGGATGGCCGTGCGGGCCGTGGACATCATCAAGTACATGATGCGCCAGGGGGCCATGCTGACCATCAATGACGTGCTGGACGCCGACACGGCGGAGCTGATCGCCACGGAATTCGGCCATGCCGTCACCCGCGTGTCGGAAAGCGACGTGGAAACCGGGTTCATCTCGGAGGACGACCGGGTCGAGGACACCCTGTCCCGGCCGCCGGTGGTGGCCGTCATGGGTCACGTGGACCACGGCAAGACCTCGCTGCTGGACGCCCTGCGCTCCGCCGGCGTGGCCGCCAGCGAGCACGGGGGCATCACCCAGCACATCGGGGCCTATCAGGTCACGCTGGAGTCCGGCGACAAGGTCACCTTCCTCGACACGCCCGGTCACGCTGCCTTCTCCGCCATGCGGGCCCGCGGGGCCAATGTGACGGACATCGTGGTTCTGGTGGTCGCCGCCGATGACGGGGTCATGCCCCAGACCATCGAGGCGATCCATCACGCCAAGGCCGCCGGGGCCCCGATCATCGTGGCCATCAACAAGATCGACAAGCCAGACGCCGACCCCACGCGGGTCATCAACGAGCTGCTCAGCCACGAGATCGTGGTCGAGGCGCTGGGCGGTGATACCCAGGTGGTGGAGGTGTCCGCCCTGAAGAAGACCGGTCTCGACACCCTGCTGGAGTCGATCCTGATCCAGGCCGAGGTCATGGACCTGCGGGCCAATCCGGACCGCTCCGCCGAGGGCGTGGTGATCGAGTCCAAGCTCGACAAGGGTCGCGGCCCGGTGGCCACGGTGCTGGTCAAGCGCGGCACCCTGAAGCGCGGCGACATCGTCGTGGCCGGTGCGGCCTGGGGCCGTGTGCGGGCCCTGATCAACGAACGCAACGAGCAGATCCCCTCGGCCGAACCGTCGACCCCGGCGGAGATTCTCGGCCTCGACCAGACCCCTGATCCCGGCGAGACCTTCGCCGTGGTGGAGAACGAGGCCCGCGCCCGGGAGCTGACCGAGTATCGCGAGCGGGTGAAGCGCGACAAGGCCGTCTCGCCGATCACGGCGGGCTCGAGCCTCGCCGACATGATGGCCAAGCTCCAGACCAAGAAGGTCTCGGAACTGCCGATGATCATCAAGGCGGACGTGCAGGGCTCGGCGGAAGCCATCATGGGGGCCCTGGACAAGCTGGGCACCGACGAGGTCCGCGCCCGGATCATCCACTCCGCCGCCGGTGCCATCACCGAAAGCGACGTGCTGCTGGCCAAGGGGGCCAACTGCTCCATCCTCGGCTTCAACGTCCGGGCCTCGCGCCAGGCGCGGGACCTGGCGGAGCGGGAAGGCGTCGAGATCCGCTACTATGCGATCATCTACGACCTGATCGACGACATCAAAGGCGTCATGTCGGGCATGCTGGCCCCGATCCAGCGGGAAACCTTCCTGGGCAATGCGGATGTGCTGCAGACCTTCGACATCTCGAAGGTCGGTCGCATCGCCGGGTGCAAGGTCTCCGAGGGCGTGGTCCGCAAGGGGGCCAAGGTCCGGATCATCCGCGACAATGTGGTGATCCAGGAGATGGGCACCCTGCAGACCCTGAAGCGCTTCAAGGACGAGGTGAACGAGGTCCAGGTCGGCCAGGAATGCGGCATGGCCTTCCAGAACTTCCAGGACCTGAAGGCCGGCGACCAGATCGAATGCTTCACCGTGGAGACCATCCAGCGCACCCTCTAGGGCGCGCCGGTCACCCGGTTCCACCGGTCAGACATGACAAGGGCCCGGTCGCATCACGCGGCCGGGCCCTGTTCATTTGCGCGATCGTCGGTGCTCAGTGGACCGACACGGGGGCCAGGTCATAAGCCAATGCCGCGGCATAGGCCTGCTCGCGGTCGGAGACGATGGCCAGGCGGGTGCCGTCGGCCCGGTGCACCACATAGACCATCTGGCTGGGCACCAGTTCCGCGGCCGCCACGGCCTCCGGATGATCGGCCAGGGCATCGGCGGCGGTCATGCCGCGGACATAGACCAGGTGGGGGGCACCGAGGGCCGCGAAGGCCTCGTTGCTGAGCGGGAATTCGGAACGGATTTCGGGCGTCGTCATGACCACCTCCTTCGAAAAAACGGGATAATTCGAGCCTTCAGCCGGCGCTGCGGATGGCGATCCGGCGCACATTCCGCTCGGGCTCCAGGCGCACCACGTCGATGTGCAGCAGGCCGTGCTCCAGGGCCGCCCCCTCCACCTCCATGCCGTCTGCGAGCACGAAGCTGCGCATGAAGCCGCGGGCGGCAATGCCCCGGTGCAGATAGGCCGCATCGCCGCGACCATCCCCGTCCCGCTTGCCGGACACCACCAGCTGGTTGTCCTCCACGGTGACGCTGAGCTGGTCCGGTGAGAAGCCGGCCACGGCCAGGGTGATGCAGAACCGGGACTCCGCCGTCTGCTCGACATTGTAGGGGGGATAGCTGTCCGCCGCCGCCTTGGCCGCCCGCTCGATCAGGGCGCGGGTGTGCTCGAACCCGAGCAGGAAGGGGCTGTCGAACAGGATCGTTCGCGTCGTCATGGTCTCAAGTCCTTGCATCAAGCGACTTTGGCAACGGCCCGCCACCCTTTGGTGCGGCATGGGGGACCGTCTGCACGGGATATGTGCCCGCCCCAGGTTGCGTTCAATAGCCGACACCCTCAAGGGGCGATGCGGGACCCGTCCCAGGCCAGCACACAGCCGCTGTCCTCCAGCCTCGCCCGGTCGATGACATCCACCAGGCAGCGGGCCGAATAGGCCGGGGTGAACAGCTGGCCGGTGGCCAGGCCCCGCTGGAACGGGGCCGAAAGGGAGGTATCCACCGTGCCGGGGTGCAGGCCGAGACACAGCGCCTCCGGCCGCTCCCGCGCCAGTTCGATGGCCAGGTTTGCGAGGGTCATGTTCAGGGCGGCCTTGGCGGCCCGGTAGCTGTGCCATCCCCCCAGCCGATTGTCGGAGATCGACCCCACCCGGGCGGACAGGGCGGCGAACACGCTGCGCCCGCTTCGGGGCAGCTTCGGCAGGAAATGCTTGGCCACCAGGGCCGGGCCGATCAGGTTGATCCGCAGGCTCTCCAGCATCGCGTCGGCGTCCAGGGCGCGGTAGGTGCGCTCCGGCCGCAGGGTGGCAGACTGCAGGACCCCGGTGGCCACGATCACCAGATCCGCCGTCTCCACCCGCGCCGCCGCGGCGGCGATGCTGGCCTCGTCGGTCAGATCCAGGTGCCCAGTCACCACCCCGGCCCCTGCGGCCGCGCCCGGACGGCGGCCGAGGGCGTGAATCTGCCCGTATACCCCCCGGCGCACCAGTTCCTCGACGAGGGCCCCGCCGATGCCCCCTGTCGCCCCGATCACCACCGCCGTCGCCATGTGCACGCTTCCAGACTGCCGGACCGACCCGGAGATGGGGCCGATCCGCGGGATTGGAAGGTGCCCCCTTCCGGCATTTGAGGACTTCCTCTAGCCTCGGTCCTTCCCAAGACCCGAACAGGCACCCCGCAGGTCGCCCCCTGCCCCCCCTGGATGAAGGCCCACCCCATGTCCCGAACCACCCGCCGCCACCCGATCGCTCGGACCCTGGCCCTCGCCCTCCTCTGCACCGCCGCGGTTGTCGGTCCGGTGGCCGCCGCTCCGGCCGAAAATCCGGATGCCGCCGTGGTGGCCCGGATCGTGGACGAGGGCCTGAACCGCAGCGAGGTCATGCGCACGGCCTCGGACCTGATGGACGGCATCGGCCCGCGCCTGACCAATTCCGAGAATGTCCGCAAGGCGCAGGCCTGGGCCATGGATCGCGTCAAGGGCTATGGCCTGTCCAATGTCCATCTGGAGCCCTTCTATTTCGGCCTGGGCTGGAACCTGGACAGCGTCTCGGCCAGCCTCACGGCCCCGCGGCACTTGCCCCTGACGGCGATCCCGGTGGCCTGGTCACCCCCCACGGACGGCGTCATCACCGCCCCGGTGGTCATCGCGCCCATGACCCGGGAGGAGCACTTCGCCGCCTGGAAGGGCAAGCTGAAGGGCAAGATCGTCCTCGTCTCCAAGCCGGGAGAGACGTCCGAGAGCAAGGAGGGCACGTTCCAGCGCCTGAGCGACAAGGAGATCGGCGAGCTGGACCATTATGACGCCCCGAGCTTCGATCCCCTCACCAAGCCCCGCTGGCTGAAGGCCATGGCCTTCGAGGAAAAGCTGTCGGACTTCCTGAAGGCGGAGGGCGCCGTCGCCGTGGTGACCCGCGCCTATCGGGACGGCAAGCTGGTCTCGGGGGAAGGCTATCACTACGCCCCGGGCCACACCCTGCGCCTGCCGACCCTGCAGATGGCTCAGGAGGATTATCGCCGTCTGGTCCGCCTCGCGGCCGGTGGCAAGGCACCGGAGCTCAGCCTGTCGATCAATGCCCGGTACGATGACAAGACCCTCGAGTCCAACAACCTCGTCTTCGAGATCCCGGGAACGGACCCCAGGGCCGGGTTTGTCATGGCCGGGGCGCATTTCGACAGCTGGATCGCCGGAGACGGGGCCAGCGACAATGGCGCGGGTTCCGTGGCGGTGATCGAGGCCGCCCGCCTGATCCAGAAGCTGGGCCTCAAGCCGAAGCGGACCATCCGCTTCGTGCTGTGGACCGGCGAGGAGCAGGGGGAACTCGGCAGTCTCGCCTATGTGGACCAGCACTTCGCCGCGCGACCTGTGGACGCCGCGCTGGGGGGCATGGACAAGGAGGAGGCCTGGAACCGGGCCTTCCCGATCAAGGTGAAGCCCGAATATGCCGCCATGAAGGCCTATTTCAACATCGACAACGGCTCCGGCCGCCTGCGCGGCCTCTATGACGAGGGCAATGTGGGGGTGTCGTCCCTGCTGTCGGAGTGGCTGGCCCCGTTCAAGCCCATGGGGGCCGGTGCGGTGGTGAGCTCCCGCACCCACGGGACCGACCACGAGAAGTTCCAGGCGGTGGGCCTGCCTGGCTACCAGTTCGTCCAGGACCCGCTCGACTATGAGAGCCGGGTGCACCACTCCACCCTCGACACGGTGGACCACATGCGCGGCGAGGACATGCGGCAGATGTCGGTGGTCCTGGCCGGTGTGCTCTGGCAGGCCGCCAACGGGGACCGGGAGCTGCCCCGCCAGCCCCTGCCGACCCAGCCCACGGCCACGGACCCGTTCAAGGTCGCCGATCCGGACCAGTGACCCACAAAAAAGCCTCCGCAGTGTCCTGCGGAGGCTGATTTGGTGGAGCTAAGCGGAGTCGAACCGCTGACCTCTTGAATGCCATTCAAGCGCTCTACCAGCTGAGCTATAGCCCCGTGCCGATCGGCTGAACGCCGGTCGACAAATTCGGGATGCGATCGGGACTTCGAGAAGCCCTGCCGCAAGGCGGCGGAACCTATGTCAGCCGCCGGACGAGATCAAGCCCGTTGGTGACGGTTTTTTGCCCGACCGTGAAATCAGACCGGATCCTCGTCGTCGTCGGTGAGGACATCGATCTCGTCGTCCGGGAAATCCTCGTCATCGTCCTCGAGGAAGGGCACGTCCTCCACGTCGTCCTCGAGGGCGGTCTCCTCCTCGAAATCGACGCCGAGGTCGGGCTCGGCCGTGGGTTCCACGACCTCGTCGCCATCGTCCACTTCCAGGGGCTCGGCCTCGACGGCCTGATCGATCTCGGGGGTGTCGTCCACTTCGTCCTCGAAGCCTTCCACCTCCGCGTCCACCTTCGGCTTTTCCGCCGCCTCGTCGTCAGCCTCGTAGTCGGGAACGACGGCGCGGGCGCGAACCCGACGGGTCTTCACGGCCTCTTCCGGATCGAAGGCCGTCTGACACTTCGGACACACCGCCGGGCGGCGACCGAGGTCGTAGAACTTGGCCCCGCAACTGGGGCAAATCTGTTTGGCGCCGAGCTCTGGACTAGCCAAGGCGGACCTTTCCTGCGTGCGGTTCTGGCGGTCGCTCCCGCGCACGAGGGCAAAGGAGCGGCGGCTCACTTGCCATGCGCGCGCGGCGCTGTCAAAAGCAAAGACCCTTTTGGGTCCCCGATCCTGCAATCCATCTCCGAGGCGACGCTTGAGCACAGGTCGACTAACCGCCCGCGCGTCCGGTTCCCTGAACGGCCGCGTCCGTGCGCCCGGTGACAAGTCCATCTCCCACCGGTCCCTGATCCTCGGCGGAGTCGCCCGAGGCACGACGACCATCTCCGGGCTGCTGGAGGGGGCCGACGTGCTCGCCACGGCCGCCGCCATGCGCGCCCTGGGGGCCACGGTCCAGCGCGGGGACGACGGGGTCTGGACCGTGACAGGTGTGCCCCACCTGACCTCCGCGGCCATCGACTGCGGCAATTCCGGCACCGGGGCCCGGCTGCTGATGGGGATCGTCGCCGGACACGATATCCGCGTCACCATCGACGGGGATGCCTCCCTGCGCACCCGTCCCATGGCCCGGGTCACCGGGCCCCTGGGCGAGATGGGCGCGCGGTTCGAGGGCGACCGGCTGCCCATGACCGTCCAGGGCGGGTCCCTGCGCGCCATCGGCTACCGGCTGCCGGTGGCCTCGGCCCAGGTGAAGTCCGCCATCCTGCTGGCCGGTCTCCGCGCCGCGGGCCTGACCGAGGTGATCGAGCCCGAGCCGACCCGGGACCATACGGAGCGGATGCTGCGGGCCTTCGGGGTGGAGGTGGCCGTCACCGACGCCGCCGACGGTCGCCATGTGCGTCTGATGGGCGGCCAGGACCTCACCGGCACGACCATCACCGTCCCCGGCGACCCGTCCTCAGCCGCCTTTCCCCTGGTCGCCGCCCTGATCACGCCGGGCTCGGAGGTCACGGTGGAGGGCGTCCTGCTGAACCCCCTGCGAACGGGCCTGTTCGAGACCCTGGTCGAGATGGGCGCGGACCTGAAGGTGATCAACGCCCGGGAAATCAGCGGCGAGCCGGTGGGCGACCTGGTGGCCCGGCACTCCCGGCTGCGGGGGGTGAGCGTCCCGGCGGATCGCGCGCCGTCCATGATCGACGAGTACCCGATCCTGGCCATGGCCGCCGCCTTTGCCGAGGGGGACACCCACATGGACGGCCTGGCGGAGCTGCGGGTGAAGGAAAGCGACCGGATCGCCCTCACCGCCCGCGGCCTCGAGGCCTGCGGCGTGACGGTGGACGAGCGGCCGGACGGCATGACGGTCCACGGCCTGGGTCGCGCCCCAGCCGGCGGGGGCCTGGTCCACACCCACGGGGACCACCGGATCGCCATGGCCCATCTGGTGCTGGGCCTGGCCAGCACCGCCCCGGTGACCGTGGACGAGCCCGATATGATCGCCACGAGCTTTCCGGGCTTCGTGTCCCTGATGGCCAGCCTGGGCGCGGCCGTCACCGACGCATGACCCCCTTGCGCCGCCCCCTCGTCATCGCCGTGGACGGACCGGCCGCCTCGGGCAAGGGCACGGTGGCGGAGGGCCTCGCCCGGCACTACGGCCTGCCCTATCTCGACACCGGCACCCTCTACCGGGCCGTGGCCCTCGGCGTCCTGTCGGCGGGCCGGGACCCCCGGGATGCGGAACCGGCACGGCAGGTGGCGCGCCTTCTGGACCCGGGACTGATCGATCTCGTGGCCATCCGGTCGCCCGACGTGGGGGCAGCGGCCAGCATCGTGGCGGCACATCCCGCAGTGCGGACGGCGCTGCATGACCTGCAGACCCGCTTTGCCGCGCAGCCCGAGGGCGCGGTCCTCGACGGTCGCGACATCGGCACGGTGATCGCCCCGGATGCGGTGGCCAAGCTGTTCGTCACCGCCGCGCCGGAAGTCCGGGCGGAGCGGCGGCTGAAGCAGCACATCGCCGCCGGCCGGCCGGTGACCCGCGAGGCGGTGCTGGCCGACATTCTCGAGCGGGACGCCCGGGATTCCGGGCGGGACATGGCCCCGCTGACCCCCGCCGCAGACTCCGTCTTGCTAGATACGACCCATTTGACTATAGAAGCGGCTGCCGATGCGGCCCGCCGCATCGTCGAGGCGGCGCGCGACCGGGCCTGACAAGGGCTCCGTCAAATCCAAACGCGTCAGAAACTCGGACGGCTGCGGGCGATTTTCGATCTGATGCGATGGACGGGCGCTGGCCTTCGGGTCTGCGTGAGCCCTCGCGTTTTCGGCTTCAACCCTCAACCCGGTCGAGCATTCCGCTAGAAGCGCGGGGTCGGACCGTCACCTGTCTGGAGACCCAATGGCTGACGACGCCAGCATGAATCCCTCCCGCGACGATTTCGCGGCCCTTCTCGACGAGTCCTTCGGCGGTCGCGACATCATGGAAGGCACGGTTGTGCACGGCCATGTGGTCGCGGTGGAAAAGGACTTCGTCGTGGTCGACGTCGGTCTGAAGACCGAAGGCCGCGTGCCGATGAAGGAATTCGCCAACATGGAGGGCAAGCCCCTCCCGAAGGTCGGCGACACCGTGGAAGTCTTCCTGGAGCGCGTCGAGAACGCCGCCGGGGAAGCGGTGATCAGCCGTGAAAAGGCCAAGCGCGAAGAGGCCTGGACCCGCCTCGAGGGCGTCTATGCCCGCGCCGAGCCGGTCATGGGTGCCATTGTCGGCCGCGTGAAGGGTGGCTTCACCGTCGATCTGGGCGGGGCCTCGGCCTTCCTCCCCGGCTCGCAGGTGGACATCCGTCCCGTGCGCGACGTCGGCCCGCTGATGGGCAAGGAACAGCCCTTCGCCATCCTGAAGATGGACCGTCCCCGGGGCAATATCGTGGTCTCCCGCCGGGCGATCCTCGAGGAAGCCCGCGCCGAGCAGCGCACCGAACTGGTCAGCCAGCTGGCCGAGGGCGAGATCCGCGAAGGCGTGGTCAAGAACATCACCGACTACGGTGCGTTCGTGGACCTGGGCGGTATCGACGGCCTGCTGCATGTCACCGACATGAGCTGGAAGCGCGTCTCCCATCCCAGCCAGGTGCTGGCGGTCGGCGACACGGTGAAGGTGCAGATCATCAAGATCAACCCGGACACCCAGCGCATCTCGCTCGGCATGAAGCAGCTGCAGTCCGACCCGTGGGACGGCGTGGAGGCCAAGTATCCGGCCGGCGCGAAGTTCACCGGTCGCATCACCAACATCACCGACTACGGCGCCTTCGTGGAGCTGGAAGCCGGGGTCGAGGGCCTGGTGCACGTGTCGGAAATGTCCTGGACCAAGAAGAACGTCCATCCCGGCAAGATCGTCTCCACCTCGCAGGAAGTGGATGTCATCGTGCTGGACGTGGATCCGTCCAAGCGCCGGGTGTCGCTGGGCCTCAAGCAGGCCCTGCCCAACCCGTGGGACGACTTCCTGTCCAAGCACCCGATCGGCTCGACCGTCGAGGGCGAGGTCAAGAACACCACCGAATTCGGTCTGTTCATCGGCCTCGACAACGACATCGACGGCATGGTCCACCTCTCCGACATCGACTGGAGCGTGTCCGGCGAAGAAGCCGTGCAGCGCTACCACCGCGGCGAGATGGTCAAGGCCAAGGTGCTGGACGTGGACGTCGAGAAGGAGCGCATCTCGCTTGGCATCAAGCAGCTGGCCGGCGATCCGATGGCTGGTGATTCCTACCGGAAGAACCAGACGGTCACCGTCACCGTGACGGAAGTCACCACCGGCGGCCTGGAAGTGAAGTTCGGTGAGGACTCCGCCCCGATGACCGCCTTCATCCGCAAGTCCGACCTGTCCCGCGACCGGTCGGAACAGCGGCCGGAGCGCTTCGCCGTCGGCGATCGTCTCGACGCCCAGATCACCAACATCGACAAGGCCGCCCGTCGGGTGTCCCTGTCCGTGAAGGCCCTGGAAATGGCCGAGGACAAGGCTGCCATCGAGCAGTTCGGTTCGTCGGACTCCGGCGCGTCGCTGGGCGACATCCTGGGTGCCGCGCTCCGCGAAAAGGCGTCCAAGGAATAGACAGCTCGCGTCACCTCGTGATGTGAGATGCGGCAAGGCCCGCGCAGGTTCCGCCTGCGCGGGCTTTTTCGTGGCGAAAGCCCCCGAGACGCCGCCATAACCCCTTGAACTTCCCCGACGTTTCGGCAATGGTCGCCCGCGGTTGGGGGAATTGTGTCGGAAACCTGTCGGGTCCGGCGGATGCTGTGTTCAGGGACGGAAGCATGATCAAGTCGGAATTGATCGCGAAACTTGCCTCGGAAAATCCGCACCTGACCCAGAAGGACGTGGAGCGGGTGATCTCCGTGATCCTGGATGAGATGATCGACGCCCTGGTCGGCGGCGGACGGGTCGAGCTGCGCGGGTTCGGGGCCTTCTCCGTCCGCGCCCGCCCGGCCCGGGCCGGTCGCAACCCCCGCACCGGTGCCACGGTCCAGGTTCGCGCCAAGGCGGTTCCCTTCTTCAAGAGCGGCAAGGAACTGCGGGAAAGGCTCAATGCGAGCGGTGACGATTGATTACAGTATGTTGACCACATCTTCCCGCTAAGGGATGGTCCTCCTGTCGGCGCGCGCCGCCGCCCATAGACCAGGAGCCCCCCATGTCCATTGCCAGTGAGTTTCGTGAATTCATCGCCCGCGGCAATGTGGTCGACCTCGCCGTCGGCGTGATCATCGGCGGCGCCTTCGGCAAGATCGTCACCAGTCTGGTGGACCAGATCATCATGCCGCCGGTGGGCCTTCTGACCGGGGGCGTGGACTTCTCGCAGATGAAGATCGTCCTGCGGGCCGCCGATCCGGTGAACAAGATCACCGAGACGGCCATCGGCTATGGCGCGTTTCTCAACACCCTGATCCAGTTCCTGATCATCGCCGTGGTGATCTTCTCCCTGGTCAAGGGCATCAACAGCCTGCGGCGCAAGGACGAGGCCCCCGCGGAACCCGCCGCGCCGCCGCCGCCGACCCCCAGCGAAGCCCTGCTGGGCGAGATCCGCGACCTTCTGAAGTCCCGCTAGGCGACGGGACCGGAACGAGGGGTCAGACGACCTTCCTGGTCTTCTTGACCTTCTTGTCCTTCTTGGCCTTTTCCTTCTTCTTCTTCGGGGCCTTCACCGCCTTGGCGACCTTCGGGGTCGCGACCTTGGCCTTTTTCTTGGCCGCCGGGGTCGCCTCTCCCAGTTCGCCGTCGATCAGGGCCTTTTCCCCGGCCTTGGCCAGGTCCCGGAGCACACCGAGGAAGGATTCCCGCTTGTTGGCGGCCAGATAGCCGAGGATACGGCCGTCGGCGGCCCCGACCCGCGGTGCCGCCTCGTCCAGGATCGCCCGGCCGGTCTCCGTCAGCCGCACCGTATTGGCGCGACCGTCCGTGGTCGAACGTTCCCGCGCCAGATAGGCCTTCGAAATCATCCGGGCGATCATGTCCGCCAGGGTGGACCGGTCGATGCCCGTGGCCCGGACGAGATCGGTCTGGGTCAGGCCCTCATGCTCCGCCACCGCGGCCAGGACGGCGTATTGCCGCTGGGTGACGGCCCCGGGGCCGGTTTCCGCCGCATAGACGTCCAGGGCCAGCTGCAATGCCCGGTGCAACAGATGGCTGGGAGAGCGCTCGAGGCTGGAAACAGCAATCTTCACGGACTTGGCCATGCGGCACCCCCTGTCCCGGAGCGGCAAAACCCTGCCGCTGAAGCCGGATATACTCCGACCACGGTGTATATAAACACCGAACACGTCGTTTTGACGACAGCCGCCGCGAACGCCTCAGGTCGACGGTGGGTCGCCCGGAGGATGCAGACCTTCCGGTTGCGGATGACAGGTTTCCCGCAGCATCAGAGGGGCCTGGAACGCCGCGAAGATGAAGGTCAGCACCACCGACCCCGCCGTCCGGTAGGCCAGCCAGAGCTCGTGAGACTGATGCCGGACCACCTCGTTGCCGATGGCCATGGCCAGGAAGAACAGGCCGAAGCGCAGGGTCAGCTTGCGCCATCCGATGTCGGTCAGTTGCACGGCCTGTCCCATCAGCATGCGGATCGGGCTCTTGCCCAGGACGAGGCCGCCGAGCATCAGCACGCCCAGCCCCGTATCGATGATGGTGGTCTTCATCTCCACGATGTTGGGATCGTGGAAGACCAGGGTCGCCCCTCCGAACAGCAGCGCCGCCGACCCGTAGACCGCCGGCAGTATGGCCAGCTTGCGACGGACCAGGAGACTGGCGGCCACGGCACCACCGGACCCGACCACCAGGCCCCAGGTGCCCACCAGCACCAGGTCGCCCCCCTTCACATGGAAGCCCAGCCAGGCCACCAGCGACACGACGAACATCGTCAGCACACCGGCATAGTCCACGGCCAAGTGGAACGCATCCGGTGCCGGCGGACCGGGGGCGTGGCTCGGGTCAACGGACATGGACAGGCTCCGGAGCGTGCGGGGACAGGACGGCCGTCACAGCTCGAGCCCGACCAGGGACCGGGCAAAGGCCCGGGCATCAAAGGGTTGCAGGTCGTCGGGGGACTCGCCCACGCCGACCAGCTTGATCGGGGCCCCGCCGGCCTCCGCCGCCGCCAGCAGCACGCCGCCCCGGGCGGTGCCATCCAGCTTGGTCATGACGAGGCCGGTCACGTTCGCCGTGGCCGCAAATCCCGTCGCCTGGGCCAGACCGTTGCGACCCACCGTGGCATCCAGCACCAGCAGCGTCTCGTGCGGGAGGGCGGGGTCCATCTTCTTCAGCACGCGAACGATCTTCGCCAGCTCGTCCATCAGGCCGGACTTGTTCTGCAGCCGACCGGCCGTGTCGATGAGCACCACGTCATAGCCCTCGTCCCGGGCCCGGGTGACGGCATCGAAGGCGAGCCCCGCGGCATCCGCCCCGGGACCCTTGGAGACGAATCCGGCATTGGCCCGCTGCGCCCAGACCTGCAGCTGCTCGATGGCGGCGGCGCGGAAGGTGTCCCCCGCGGCAATCAGCACCCGGGCGTTGCGGCGGGACAGCTCGTAGGCGATCTTGCCCAGGGTCGTGGTCTTGCCGGAGCCGTTCACCCCCACGAACAGCACCACATAGGGGCGCGGGCCCCCCAGGGGCTCGAACCGGCCCTCATGGGGCACAAGCTCGGCGGTGATGGCGTCGGCGAGGCTTTCCTTCACCTCCGTCTCGCTGGCTTCCTTGTCGAACCGCGCGCGGCCGAAGGCGGCGGCGATCCGGCCCGCGGCGGCGGCCCCGATGTCGGCCTCGATCAGCATCTCCTCCAGGCGGTCGAGGTCGTCCTGGTCCAGGCGCTTGCGGGTGAGGACGCTGGTGACCTGCTCCGCCAGCCGGGTGGAGGACTTGCCCAGCCCCTCGGACAGGCGCTGGAACCAGCCGGCCTTCTGCCGCCCGAAGCCGCCCGGGATCGGTACGACGATGGAACCGCCGTCGCTGTCAGGGTCGGGGGGAGTGTTCGGGTCGCTCATGCAGACGTCTTAGGCTGGCTGAAGGCAATGGGCAATTCGTTGCGCGGATCAGGCGTTGCGCAGGGCGTCGGCCAGCAGGCGCGCCTCGGGCCCGCGGCTGGACCCGGCGCGCCAGGCGACGACGATCTGCCGGGAGGGGGCACCCGCCGTCATCGGCCGCACCACCACGGGGGCGGTCTGGGTCAGGCCCGCATCCACCGCCACTCCGGGCAGCAGGGACACGCCCAGCCCCGACCCCACCATCTGCACCAGGGTGTGCAGGGAGGTGGCCGCAAACCCGCCCTCGGCCCCGCTGCTGCGCAGGCCGTCCAGGCTGCAGGCGGCCAGGGCGTGGTCGCGCAGGCAGTGCCCGTCCTCCAGCAGGATCAGGTCATCCTCGCCCAGGTCCTCGGGGCTGACCGTCTGCAGGGTCGCGATCCGGTGATTGGCGGGAGCGATGGCATAGAAGGGGTCCACCGCCACCGGCGCATGGTCGATCCCCTGCAGGTCATAGGGCAGGGCGATCAGGGCCGCATCCAGGCCGCCGCTCTTCAGGGACGAGACCAGGCGGGCGGTCATGTCCTCCCGCAGGAACAGGCGCAGGTTCGGGAACTTCAGCCGCAGGGCGGGGAGCGTCCGGGGCAGAAGGAACGGGGCAATGGTGGGGATCACGCCCAGCCGGAAGCGGCCGGACAGGGGCTGGCCGGCACTGCGGGCCGCCTGCACCAGATCCTCGGCCTGGGCCAGGATATCCGCCGCGCGGGCGACGGCCTCCTCTCCCACCGGCGTCAGGATCACCCGGGACCGGCCCCGGTCCACCACCGGGGCACCCAGCACCTTCTCCAGCTCCGCCACGCCGGCGGACAGGGTCGGCTGGGTCACATGGGCGGCATCGGCGGCGCGGCTGAAGGAGCCGTGCTCTGCCAGGAGCTTGAGATACTGGAGCTGTCGCAGGGTGGGGAGAAGCATGGGCCGAATATAGGGCTTGCCTATGGCTTCGGCAATTTGGATCGACTTTGTCTGTTACCACATCCCCGGCTCGGCCCGGGGATTGTCTGGATGGGACTCCAGGTGATGCGCCAGATCCGCGTCCAGGGTCTTCCAGGTGATGGTCCGGGCGACCAGGGCATAGATCCAGTGGATCGGCACGATCCGGTGGCGGCCATAGTTCAGGAGCGGCACCAGGGAATGGCCCAGTTCGATCTTCACCCGATAGCCGGTCTGCCCGCTCTGCAGCCGCTCCGCCCCCCGGGCCAGGGCCCAGTCGATGGCCGCGTCCGTGAGGCGGAAGTACAGCATCCAGTCCCGCGGCCGCTCATAGTCGATGCCGATGAACTTGTTCACCACCGCCTCACCCAGGTCCAGCAGCAGCATGAAGGCCACCAGCCGTCCGTCCGCCCGGTCCCGAAGCAGCAGGAAGTGCACCGCCGGCTCCGTCGCGATCCGTTGGAAGAATCGCTGGTCCAGGCGCTCGAACTGGGTCGTGGCCTTGAGGTAGGTCTGCAGAAACAGGCCGAACACCTCCTCCAGCACCGCGGGCGACGGGGTCTGGATCACCGTCACCTCGAGATCCGCCTGCTCCACGCTCCGCCGCAGCTTGCGGCGCAGTTGCTGGCGGTGGGAGGGCTTCATCCCGGCGAAATAGCCGGCCTTGTCCCGGGACCGGAACCGCACCTCCGCCCCCGGATAGCTTTCGGTGTGGAACAGGCCGCGCCGGGTCTCGAGGCCCACCATGTCAGGGGCGTAGGACATGGGCAGGTCCTTCCACACCAGCATCAGGGCGCGATGGTCCCGGGCAATGCCGTCCATGGCCCGGTCGATGGCGGCGAAGACGGCGGCGCGGTCCTCGCCCGGCAGCACGGCCACCGTCCCCTCGTCGGAGATGGGACAGCCCACGAACAGGGTCCGCTGCGCCATCACCGCCGGAAAGACCCGTCCCAGCACCTGGAACACCGGCATCAGATCGTCCGGCACCACCAGCTCCACCGGCACGTCCGCCACGAACATGGGGGCCATCCCGACCGGTTCGCCGCCCCGTTCCACCACGGCGTAGAGAAAGGTGAACTGGTCGGCGAGACCGCCCTCCTCCAGGGTCTGGTACCACCAGCGCCCTTCGAGGGGCGGGGCGAACCCGGTGTCCCACAGGGTCTCCGGCACCTCCGCCGCCCGGCTTACCACGCGAACGGTCAGGCTCATGCCTCGCCCCCCATCAGGGCCACGCCCGTCAGGATCAGCAGCAGGCCAGCCCCGCGCATCCAGGAAATTCGCTCCCCCAGCAAAAGCCGGGAGAGGATGGCCACCGACACGAAGCTGAGGCTGCCCATGGCGAAGGCCACGCTGACATCCACCAGGGTGAGGGCCAGGGTGTAGAGCGCGATCTCGGTCCCGTAGGCCACGACGCCGAGGCCGATCCACAGCCGGGACCGGTCCGGGCGGACCGAGGCGGTCTTCCACGCGATCTGCGCCAGACCCTCGATCACGGCGCAGACGATGATCAGGCCAAGGCCCAGGAGGGTCCGGTTCATCGGGCGGGCAGGGTGTTGTGGTCGGTGCGCGACACCAGGAAGACGCCGGCCAGGATCAGAACCATCCCGAGGATCCGTCCGGGGGTGACCGCCTCGTGCAGCCAGACGGCGGAGACGGCGGCCACCGAGACGTAGCTGAGCGCCGTGATCGGCAGGGCATAGGACACATCCGCGTCGTCCAGCACCTTCAGCCAGTTGACCATCTGCAGCCCGATCAGCACGGCCACGGCCAGGAACAGGGGCCGGGTCAGGACCGCCCGGGCCGCCCCGATGGGGTCCGTCGCCGCATCGGCGGGAAGGGTCAGGGCCGCCCGCTTCCACACGGTCTGCACCGCCGTGTCGAGGACGATGGCCGCGATCAGGCCCAGAACCAGCCGGGTGGGCAGTTTCCGGGTCGCTGCGGCGGACGGGGGCGGATCGGATCCCATGTGCCGTTCTTAGGCATCCCGTCGCCCGGTCCGCAAGTCGCTGGCTGCGTCCGGCAGGTGACAGGATCATGAAACTCCACCCCCCGACCGGTACCCAAGCTCCGACAGGTGTTGACATTTTCGGCTATTGGTCGAGAAGAGACCGCTTCCTCGGTGACGCCCCCGGCGCGATTTCCGCGACCCGGGGCTTCTGCTTTTGGGAGCAGCTCCATGTCCAACGTCGAAGTTCCGGTCCCCGCTGATCACCTGATGGGCGTGTACAATCGTGCGCCCCTGACCTTCGACCGAGGCCGAGGCGTGCGCCTGATCACCGAGGACGGCGACGAATATCTGGACTGCATGGCCGGCATCGCCACCTGCGGCCTCGGTCACGCCCATCCCCGGCTGGTGGAGGCAGTGAAGCGGCAGTCGGAAAAGCTGTGGCACGTCTCCAACGTGTTCCGCATCAAGGAGCAGGAGGCCCTGGCCAAGCGGCTGACGGATGCCTCCTTCGCCGACGTGGCGTTCTTCACCAATTCCGGGGCGGAGTCCCTGGAATGCGCACTGAAGACCGCCCGCAAGTATCACAGCGCCAATGGCCAGCCGGAACGGATCGACGTGATCGGCTTCGACGGCTCGTTCCACGGCCGGACCTACGCCACCATCAATGCGGCAGGCAATCCGTCCTATGTCGAGGGCTTCGGCCCCCGCCTGCCCGGCTATGTCCAGGTGAAGTTCGGCGATCACGAGGCCCTGAAGGCCGCCATTGCCGCCCCGACCACCGCCGCCGTGCTTCTCGAGCCCGTTCAGGGTGAGGGTGGTGCCCGCGCCGTGCCGGACCACTGCCTGCGCGACCTGCGGGCGCTGTGCACCGAGCATGGCGTGCTGCTGATCCTGGACGAGGTCCAGTGCGGTCTGGGCCGCACCGGCCAGCTGTTCGCCCACGAATGGGCGGGCGAGGCACAGCCCGACATCATGGCCCTGGCCAAGGCGCTGGGGAACGGCTTTCCGGTGGGGGTGTGCCTGGCCACCGCCGAGGCGGCCAAGGGCATGACCACCGGCACCCACGGGTCCACCTATGGCGGCAACCCGTTTGCCATGGCCGTGGCGGCCGAGGCCTTCGACGAACTGTCGAACCCGGCGCTTCTGTCCCATGTCCGCGACGTGGCGGGCTATTTCACCCAGCAGCTGGAGGGGCTGAAGTCCCGCTTCCCGGACATCATCGTCGACATCCGCGGCCGCGGCCTGCTGATCGGCGTGAAGCTGATCCCCAACAACCGCAGCTTCATGGGCTGGGCCCGGGACGAGAAGCTTCTCATCGCCGGCGGCGGTGACAACTGCGTACGTCTGCTGCCGCCCCTGATCATCACCCAGGAAGAGGCCCGGGAGGCCATCGAGAAGTTCGAGCGCGCCTGCCTCCGCGCCCGGGACGACCTGGCGGGAGCAAGGGCGTCGTGACGGCCCGGCATTTCCTCGATCTGTGGAAGATCGAAGGGACGGACCTGCGGACCATTCTCGACGAGGCCCACCGGCGCAAGGCGGCCCGGGCTGGCTGGCCCACCGGCCGGGTCGATGCCGACGCCCCCCTGAAGGACCGGGTACTGGCCATGGTGTTCGAGAAGAACTCCACCCGCACCCGCTTCTCCTTCGATGCCGCCATCCGTCAGCTGGGCGGGTCCAGCATCATCGCCAATGCCGGCGACATGCAGCTGGGCCGCGGGGAACCGATCGAGGACACGGCCCGGGTCCTGTCGCGGATGGTGGATGCGATCATGATCCGCGCCAACCGGCACGAGGACGTGGAGCGCCTGGCCCAGGCGGCCACGGTCCCCGTGGTCAACGGCCTGACGGACCGGAGCCATCCCTGCCAGATCCTGGCGGACCTCCTCACCATCGAGGAGCGCCGGGGTCCGGTGCGGGGCATGACGCTGGCCTGGGTGGGGGACGGCAACAATGTCTGTGCCAGCCTGATCCACGCCTCCGGCCGGCTGGGCTTTCGCCTGCGCATTGCCTGTCCGGCGGACTATCATCCGGACCTGATGGATCTGGCCCGGTCCGGAGACGGGGATGTGACCGTGACCCAGGACGCGGCCATGGCCGTCGCCGGGGCCGATGCGGTGTTCACAGACACGTGGGTGTCCATGGGCGATACCGACCACGAGGCGCGGCTGGCGGCGTTCGAGCCTTATTGCGTCGATGGGGCGTTGATGGCCCGGGCCGCGAAGGACGCGCTGTTCCTGCACTGCCTCCCGGCCCACCGCGGGGAAGAAGTGACCGACGACGTGATCGACGGGCCCCAGTCGGTGATCTTCGACGAGGCGGAGAACCGCCTGCACGCCCAGAAGGCCGTGCTGGTCTGGTGCTTCGGCCTGATCTGATCCGGTCCTGAACGAAAAAGAGGGCCGGACGCCTATGCGCCGGCCCCCGATTTCCGTCCGGAAGGAGGGATCAGGCGACCTTTTCCAGCGCGCCTTCCCATTGGCCGAGGCTCGCCAGGCCGTTCATCTTCGCCCGGTGAGCAAAGGCCTTCTGGGCGGCGGGGACATTGGCGGCCTTGCCGGACCAGGCCTTCTGCGGCGCGGCCTGCAGGGCCCGGCCGTAGGAGAAGGTCATCTTCCACGGGAAGCCGCCGAGGCGGTTCATGGCGTCCAGATGCGCCGTGGCCTGCTCGTCCGACTGGCCGCCGGACAGATAGGCGATGCCCGGCACCGCCGACGGCACCGTGGCCTTCAGGCAGGCAATGGTGCGCTCCGCCACCTGGGCGACGGACGCCTGGGTGGGGCACAGCTTGCCGGAGACGACCATGTTCGGCTTCAGCACGATGCCCTCCAGGGGCACCCGGGCCAGGAACAGCTCCTCGAACACGGTCTGCAGGACGAAGCGGGTCACCTCGTCGCAGCGCTCGACCGTGTGGGCACCGTCCATGAGCACTTCCGGCTCGACGATGGGCACGATCTGGTGGGCCTGGCACAGGGCCGCATAGCGGGCCAGGGCGTGGGCATTGGCCTTGATCGCTCCCGCCGTGGGAATGCCGTCGGCAATGTCGATCACCGCCCGCCACTTGGCGAACCGGGCCCCGCGGGCATAGTACTTGGTCAGGCGCTCGGCCAGGCGGTCGAGGCCCACGGTCACCGTTTCGCCCGGGAATCCGGGAAGCGGCTGCACGCCCTCGTCCACCTTGATCCCGGGGATGGAGCCGGCGGCCGTGATCAGGTCCACCAGCGGCGTGCCGTCGGCGGCATTCTGCCACAGGGTCTCGTCATAGAGGATCACGCCGGAGACATAGCTCATGGCGTCCTTTGCCCGGAACATCAGCTCGCGGTAGTCCCGGCGATGCTCCTCGGTATTCTCGACGCCGATCGCATCAAACCGCTTCTTGATCGTTCCCGTGGACTCGTCGGCGGCCAGGATGCCGCGCCCCGGGGCCACCATCTTTTCCGCAACACTGTTCAGCGCAGCCAGATCCATCTTGTCCTCATGCCGTTGTGATCGTTCCGGTCGCCCGCGAGCGCCGGCAAAGCCCGAATGGGTTCCACCCTATCTGGCGGGTCTTATAATGGGGTGAAGTGCATTTCAGAAGACGCTCCGGTGCCGGAAACTGCCGACCTCGGGCGAATGCGGGCCTCGGTGGCCGTTCAGTGACCCGGGCCAGGGCTGCGCGACTTGAGGATGGCGGCCTTGATCCGCTCGGTCAGGGCCTCGTCCAGGAACGGCTTTTCCACCAGGGGCACGGCCATGGCCGCCGCCCATTCGCGACATTTCCGGCCGGGATTGCTGGCGATCAGCACATGCGGCGGCAGGAGCCCGCGGCGTCCGAGCTCCTCCAGAAGCTGGATTCCGTCCATGCCGGGGAGCCGGAAATCCACCACCAGACAGTCCACATCCGGGATCGCCTGCATCAGATAGGCCTGAGCCGAGAAGAAGGCGGCCACCCGGTAGCCCTCCGTGCCGAGGGCGAATTCGAGGGAGTTCACGACGGCGCGGTCATCTTCCACCACCGCGACGAGCGGCCTTCGCGCCGCCCGGCCAGAGGCGCCGCGACGCTGCGCGGGACGGGGCGAACACGTCGTGTCCATAGTGGACCTTGCGGATGGCGGCCCCGATGCGGGCTTTGGACCTGACAGACTCTGCGGATGACACGGGGCCTTGCGTTGATCCAGCGCAATTCGGGCCACCGGGACGGGTCTGGGGCCCATTCCGGGCCGCCCATTTTCGGCAGGCTAGCCGTCGTCGCCGCTGTCGCGGGGCACCAGGGAGGGCGCGAACCGCAGGTCCGCCAGGATTGCCATCTGCACCAGTTCGGCGAAGCTTCCGGCCCCCATCTTGGTCATGGCCTTGGCGCGATAGACCTCCACCGTGCGGGGGGAGATGTTCAGACGCCAGGCGATGACCTTGTTCGGGTGGCCGTCCACCAGCCCCTGCAGCACCTCCCGCTCCCGGGCCGAGAGCTGTTCGACGCGGCGGCGGATGTCGGCATGTTCGTCGGCCCCCCGGGGCGCCGAGGCCAGGGCCAGGCGAAGGGCGCGGATCAGGTGCGCATCGTCGAAGGGCTTCTCGATGAAGTCCGCCGCCCCGATCTTCATGGCCTCCACCGCCAGGGGCACGTCCCCGTGACCGGTGATGACGATGATCGGCAGGTCGGGATCCAGCGCACGGCTTTCCCGGACCAGCTGCAGGCCGTCCATCTCCGGCATGCGGACATCGGTGATCAGGCAGGACATGCGGACCCCTGCCCGCAGCGCCGCCAGCACCGCATGGGGGTCGGCATAGGTCGTCACCTGATAATCCGCGCTCTCCAGCAGGAAGGCGATGGAATCCCGCACGGCGGCATCGTCGTCGACCAGATGGACCGTCCCGTCACGCATGGGGCTGCTCTCCGGCGGACTCGGCCGCGTCATCGAGGTCCGTCACCCGGCGCAGGGTGAAGTGGAAGATCGTGCCCCCCTCGGGGTTCGGCGAGGCCCAGATCCGGCCGCCGTGGGCCTCGATGATGGTGCGGCAGATGGACAGCCCGACCCCCAGCCCGTTGGCCTTGGTCGTCAGGAACGGCTGGAAAAGCTGGGAGGCGACCGGCTCGAGCAGGCCGCTTCCGGTATCCATTACCCGGACTTCGGTCATGGTCTCTCCCCCGGTTGCGGCATCCGCCGGGCCGCTGGATACGACGAGTTCGCGGCGCGACTGGTCCGCCATGGCCTCGATGGCATTGCGGATGAGGTTCAACAGGACCTGCTGAACCTGCACCCGGTCCGTCAGCACGGTGTCGTAATCTGCATTCAGCTGGAAGGTGACCCGGACGCTGTGCTCCTTGGCCCCGACCAGAGCCAGGGCCCCGGCCTCCTCCACGATCTTGGCCAGGCTCTCCACCCGCTGCTCGGTCTCCCCCCGGCGGACGAAGTCCCGCAGGCGGCGGATAATCTCCCCCGCGCGCAGCGCCTGTTCCGTGGCCCGGTCAAGGGCATCCTGCACCCGGCTCTGGACGGGGTCCTGGGCAGAGGGTTCCAGCAGTCGGCGCACCCCCTTCAGATAGTTGGCTATGGCCGACAGGGGCTGGTTGAGCTCGTGCGCCAGGGCCGAGGACATTTCGCCCAGCGCCGTCAGTCGGGACATGTGGACCAGCTCGGCCTGCAGCTCCTGCAGCCGGGCCTCGGTGCTCTGGCGCTCCGACAGGTCCCGGATGAAACCGGTGAACATGCTGCCGTCCCGCCCCTTCACCTCGCCCACCGCCAGTTCGATGGGGAAGGTCGAACCGTCCCGGCGTTCGGCGACCACGATCCGGCCGATCCCGATGATCCGCTTCTCGCCGGTCCTGGCATGCCGCTCCAGATAGCCATCGTGGCTGTCGCGGTAGGGGGCGGGCATCAGCATGCGGACATTGCGGCCCCGGACCTCCGCGGCGGTGTAGCCGAACAGCCGCTCGGCGGTCTTGGAAAAGGCCTGGATCTCCCCGGCACCGTCAATGAGCACCATGGCGTCGGGTACCGTGTCGAGGATGGACTGGAGCCGCTGCTCCCGGGCCTCCACGGCCGCGATGTTCAGCGCCACTTCCCGGCGGCTCGCCCGCAGCATTTCCCCGAAGGTCGCCACGCCCAGGCCGATCCCGCCGAAGGTCACGGCCTGCCAAAACGGGCTCGCCCCGGCCTCCCCGCCGACCCTGGTGCCGACCCCGGCGCAGGCCAGTCCGATCACGGTGGCGATCAGGCCCGGTGCCCCGCCCCCCAGGCCACCGGCCAGCAGCACCGACGGTATCAGCAGCAGATAGGGCGAGACCTGCGAGAAGCCGCTGTGCGGCAGCACGGGCAACAGCAGGATCCAGGCGGGCAGCAGGCACAGCCAGAACCGACGGCCCGACTCGAACAGGCCCTCGAAGCGCAGCAACTGGGCGGCCAGCAGGGTGGTCAGGTCGGGCAGGATCGGACGCATATCCTCCTCTAGCGCCGACCGGGGCCGTCGCCAATTCCGGATCGCGTCGCGCAGTCCCCGGACGCCGGTCCGCCCGGCCTCCGGAAAACTACGTAAGGAGGACTCCCAAATGGTCTAAAGCCGCGTCCGGGGTGAAGTTTAGTCATCGACGACGCTCAGCGGCCCGAACGGACCGCAGTCATTCACCCGAGCGCGTCCCGTCCGGAGGCCAGAACCCGATGACTGTTCAATACGCCCGCAGCGCCAACGTCTATGATCTGCGTCAAGCCTCCCCCGCGGCACCGCCGTCCATGCTGCACACGGACGACGGGTTCGACCTGTTCCAGGGGCTCGGGGCCCGGATGAGCTTCGACCGGGACGAGGAGATCTTCGGCGAGGGGGAGCCTGCGGACTTCGTCTACCGGGTCATCTCCGGTGCCGTGCGCACCTATCGCGTGCTCAGCGACGGCCGCCGCCAGATCGGCGACTTCCATCTGGCCGGGGACCTGTTCGGCCTCGAGGCGGGTCGCGAGCACATGTTCAGCGCCGAAGCCATCGGCCATTGCGAGATTCTGGTCTGCCGCCGCAGCGCCCTGTTCGGGATCGCCGCGCGGTCCGCGGAGCTCGGCCAGGCCCTGTGGGCCCAGACGGCCCTCGAGCTGGAGCGGGCCCAGGCCCATCTGATGCTGCTGGGCCGCAAGAGTGCCTGCGAACGGGTGGCCACTTTCCTGGCGGCCCTGGCCGACCGGTGCCCCGGCGACCGGGAGATCGTCCTGCACATGTCCCGCCAGGACATCGCCGACTATCTCGGTTTGACCATCGAAACGGTGTCCCGCACCTTCACGCAGCTGCAATCTGATGGTGTGATTGCCCTGAACGGTTGTCGTCACGTGCAGATTCTCAGCCGTGGGGCCCTCGCTCGCCTGACCCAGTAGCCTGAACCCGTCGTCATCGGAGCTTTTCCATGGACATCCGCGCCGTCCTCACCCAGGTCCATCCGTCCCCGCGGGGCGAGGCCCGCCTTCGCTTTGCGACGGCCCTTGCCGCCCGGTTCAAGGCGGAGCTGATCGGCGCGGGGGTGCAGGCCTTCTCGCCCTACATCGCCTCCACCGGGGCCTTCGGCTATGTGGACGCCGGCACCGTCCAGGCGATCCGCGACGAGATCGACACCGAGATCGAGGAGGCGCGGCAGCGATTCCACGCCGCCATCGAGGCCACGGGCGTGAAGGGCGAGTGGTGCTCGGCGGTGGACGACCCGGTGGAGGTCATGTCCCGCCTGTCCCGCAGCGCCGACGTGATCGTCGCCTCCCGCCGCGATCCCGTCGACGGCCCCGCCGCCACGGCCTATCCCGGCGATCTTCTGGTCTCGTCCGGCCGTCCGGTCCTGGTCATTCCACCCGACGCCGCCGACCTGAAGCTGGAGACCATCCTGGTCGCCTGGAAGGATGGCCGCGAGGCCCGCCGTTCGGTGGCCGATGCCCTTCCCTTCCTCAAGGCGGCCGGCCGGGTCGTGGTCACGGAAGTCTGTCACGCCGACGATGTGAGCGACGCCACCATCCGCACCGAGGCGGTGGTCCGTCACCTGGCCCGGCACGGGGTCCGCGCGGAGCCGCAGACCGCAAAGGTCGGTCATGGTCGGGTGTCGGCCCAGCTGGTCGACCTCGCGCACGGCCAGGGGGCCGACCTGATCGTGGCCGGGGCCTATGCGCACCCCCGGATCCGGGAGTGGGTGTTCGGCGGCGTCACCCAGGACCTGCTGAGCGGATCCCCGATCGCCTGCCTGATGAGCCACTAGGCTCCCTCGCCGGAGAGGAGCTCAGCGGGCCTCCCGGCGCTGCCGGGCGCGCAGGCTGTCGGCCAGGGTCTTGGCCTCCCAGCAGCCGTCGCGGGCGAGATCCACCTTCGGTCCCTGCACGAGAAAGAGGGCATAGGTGTACTGCCGCGGCCCCAGACCCAGCCGCTGCAGGGCCGGCGGCGGCCGGGCATCGCCGCCCCGCTGGATCTCGCCCAGGGGCGTCACCCGGGCGAAACAGCCCTGCAGATCCCCAGCCGTCACCCGTCGGCTGAAATCCACGATCAGACCGGGACGAGCCAAGGTGGCCGCGGAGGGCGGCGGCTGGAAGCGATAGCGGCTGCGTTCGATGATCTGCAGGATCGGGGCGTGGATGCGCCGTTCGTTGTCGAGCATGCCCACCTGGCCGAAGCTGAGCGCCCCCACCCACGCAGCCCCGGTCTGAAGTCGCAGGGTCTCCACCCGGTCGGCAAACACCGGCCACCCGCGCATCTGCCCGCTGAGGTCGATCCGTCCGAACCAGTCCGTGGCCGGAAGCGCCAGGTGGATCAGGGCAAACAGGCTGACCGCCGCACCGACCGGCGCAACCCACCGGGCCGAAAGCCGCAGCCAGCCGCTCGCCCGCTCCGCGGCCAGGGCGGCCAGCAGGGCCAACCCCGGATAGAGCGGCGCCGGCCAGTGACCCTGCACTCCCGCATGGAGGCTGTGCAGGACCAGATAGGCGGCAAAGGGAAGGGTCACCGCCGCCAGCAGCCAGCGGCCGTCCAGGGGCAGGACCCGCCGCGCCACCGCCCGGCGCAGGCCCGCCAAGGCAAAGGGGGCCATCAGCGGGTTGATCAGCAGGAACTGGGTTCCGATCAGCTCCAGCAGATGCCGGGGCGTGAAGCGGTCCGCCGCCGCCCGGCCGAACTGCTTGTCGAAGCTCACCCAGTCGTGGGTCGCGTTCCAGATCACGTTGGTCGATGCGACCAGGGCCGCGGCTGCGAGGCAGACCCAGGGCCACGGGGTCCGCAGCCGGTCGCGGCCTTCCGCGCTGCTGACCAGCCAGACGAACACGCCGGGGGCGAGGAACAGGGCGCTGTATTTCGAGAGCACCGCCAGGCCCGCGGTGACCCCGGCCAGGCCCCAGATGCCGGCACCGCCATCACGGGAACGGAGCAGTAGATAGACGGTGGCGGTCCAGAACAGGGAGGACGGGACGTCGGGCACGATCAGATGCCCGCCGAAGCCCACCAGCAGGGTGGCATTGTACCAGACGGCGGCCCGCGCGGCGGTGGCCGACGTCGCCCGGCACTGCCGCGCGATGCCATAGATCAGGACGCTGCACAGGGCCGTAGCCAGGCACGGCAGCAGCCGGGCCCCCAGCGCGGTATCCCCGACCAGTGCCCGTCCCGCCGCGATCCACCAGGCGACCATGGGCGGGTGGTCGAAATAGCCGAAGGCCAGGTGCTGGGACCACAGGCGGTAATAGGCCTCGTCCTCCGACAGGGGCGTCACCCCGGCGGCGATCAGTCGCCCCACCGTGAGGACAGCGATCAGGCCGATCAAGCCTCGCAGGGACCGGTCCTCGGCCGTCGAGGCCCCCGGGGCGTAGCGGGGGGAGGGGGCGGACATCTGGACAGGGTTCGTCGGCATGAGGAATCCGGCTATCTCAGAAAATGTCCCTAACACAAAGTGTTTAAGGGCAGCCCGGCCGAATGTCCCGGTCTAGTCGTCAGCGGTCTCCGGTCGTCCGCGACCGGACTTGACCCCGCTGCGCCGGGCCTTTTCCTCCAGACGCCGTCGGACGGAACTGCCCGTCGGGCGGGTCGGGCGCCGGGGCGGGGGCGGTGCCGCGGCCGCCGCCTGCAGCAGCTCGATCAGCCGCTGCAGGGCATCCTCCCGGTTCCGCTCCTGGCTGCGGAAGCGATGCGCCACGATCAGGATCACCCCGTCCGCACTCGCCCGGCGACCGGCCAGCCGGATCGCCCGGTCCCGCACCGCCGACGGCAGGGACGGGGAGTTCGCCACGTCGAACCGCAGCTGCACGGCGGTGGACACCTTGTTGACGTTCTGGCCCCCGGGCCCGCCGGCCCGGAAGAACCGCTCCTCCAGCTCGGCCGGGTCAAGGCTCAGGCGGTCGGTGATGGGGATCATGGAAGGCCCGGACCGTGGGCCTGGCCGGGTGTCTGGCCCGGAGCCGCCTCCCGCCTAATGAAGGCATTGATCCGGGTCTCCAGCATGTCCAGGGGCAGGGCCCCGGCTCCTAGCACCGCGTCGTGGAAGCGCCGTTCGTCGAACCGGGGCCCCAGCGCCGCCTCGGCCTTGCGGCGAAGGGCCATGATGCGCAGTTCGCCGATCTTGTAGGCCAGCGCCTGCCCCGGCCAGGAAATGTACCGGTCCACCTCGGTATCGATATTGTGCTCCGACAAGGCCGTGTTCTCCAGGAAACAGGCCCGGGCCTGGTCGCGGGTCCAGCGCTTCCAGTGGAGTCCGGTATCGGCCACCAGACGGCAGGCGCGCCACATCTCGTAGGACAGCTGGCCGAACCGCTCATAGGGCGTCGCATAGAGGCCGATTTCGCCCCCCAGCTGCTCCGCATAGAGACCCCAGCCCTCGACGAAGGCGGTGAACTGCATGTGCTTGCGGAAGGTGGGCGTGTCCGCCTGCTCCTGGGCCAGGGCGATCTGCAGGTGGTGGCCCGGCACCGCCTCGTGCAGGGTCAGGGTGGGGATTTCGTAGAGCGGCCGCTGGTCCAGATGGCTGAGATTCACCGTGAACGCCCCGGCAATGCCCCGGGCCGGACTGCCTTCCTCGTAATAGGCGGTGGTCTGGCCCTCCTCCGTCGCCTCGGGGATCGGCTGGACCCCATAGGTCAGGCGCGGCAGGTGCCCGAAAAGGCGGGGCAGTTCCGGATCGATGGTCTTGGCGACCACCCGGTAGCGGTCCAGCAGTTCCTGGCGGCTGTGCGGATAGAAGCGGGGATCGGTCCGGAGATTGGCGACGAAGGCGGCGAAATCGCCCTTGAACCCGGTTTCGGCGATGACCTTGTCCATCTCGCCCCGGATCCGGCGGACCTCGTCGAGGCCGATCTGGTGGATCTCGTCCGGGGTCAGGCTGGTGGTGGTGTGCCGACGCACTTCGGCGATGTAATAGCGTTCCCCGTCCGGCAGGTCCCGCGCCGCCAGGCTCGTCCGGGCCCGGGGCAGGTATTCGGTCTCGAGGAAGGCGGCGATCCGCTTCTGGGCGGGCAGGACCTGGTTGCGGACGATGGCCGTGGCCCGGGCCCGCAGGTCGGCCTGGACCTCCGGCGCGATGGTGTCCGGCAGATGCGCCAGGGGCAGCAGCAGCGGGCTGTCCTCCACCGTCACCGCCGCCTGCTTGCGGGCCGTGCGCAGGGCCACCTCCGCCACCAGCTTCGGCTGCACGAAGCCCGTGACCAGGCCCCGGCGGGCATTGGCGATCTGCTGGTCGTAATAGGCCGGCAGGCCGGTCAGGCGGGCGAGATAGGCATCCGCCTCCAGCCGGGAATGGAGGACCGTGCGTCGGCCCAGGCTCTCGCCAAGGGAGGAAAAGCTCCAATAGGCGGTGAAGGGCATGCGGTCGGCATCAAAGGCCGCGTCCTGCAGATCGTCCTCCACCGCCCGGAGCAGCAGGTCCCGGTTGAGGCTGTCGGTTTCGCTCAGCCGTGCCGTCTTCAGGGGCAGGAGCCGACGCTGGAACTCGAACAGGGCGGTCCGCCTTGCATCGGCTGCCGCCGGGCTGACATCGGGCAGGCGGAACAGGGCCTCGGCGTCGCCCTCATCGGACGCGGTGATCGGATCGACCTGCGCCTCCCAGGCATCGAAATCCGCGGCAATGGCCCGAAGGGTCGCTGACCCCGCAGCCGCGTGCGCCGGTCCCGTCGTTCCATGGGCGGCCGGGGCCGGGGGCGGAGCAGGGGGTGGCGGCGGGGTGGGCATGGCCCCCGCCACCGCGGTGCCAACGGCAAGGGCGAGGGCCCCCAGGGACAGGGTGGCGAGGGCACGTCTCATCTCGGACCTTTCGATGCAGTCGGTGCCAGCATCACCGATGTCGCCGCTTCAGCGCAACATATAGAGCGCCCTCGCCCCCGTGATGCCGCTCCGCCGCGGACAGGCCGGCGATCAACGGCCGGATCGCCGGATCAGCCAGCCAGTCCGGCGTGTGGCGACGCAGGACGCCGTCGCCCATGGCCCCCTTGCCGGTGATGATCAGCACCGCCCGCGCCCCGTCCTCATGGGCGCGGCGGACGAAACCGATCACCGCCGCGCGGGCCTGATCCTGGTTCAGCCCGTGCAGGTCCAGCCGGGCACCGATGGGCTCCCGGGCCAGGCTGATCCGACGCTTGCGCCGGGGCTCGATCTCGTCGGGTACGACCTTCTTCACGGGAGGGGCCGGCTTGCGCACAGGCGCGGGTTGGGGCGCGGGCGCGGCGGAACGCAGGGCAGGGTCCTTCGGGCTCGGACCGGGACGGCCGCCCGTCGCAGTGGGAAGCGGCTTCGGGGCTGAGGTGGCTTCTGGGGCGGGACGGGTCCGATGGGGCCGAACGGTCGCCGTGACCAGGGACCAGAGTCTAACGTCCTCGGGGTGAAGCGGCCGCCGCATCGCGCTCCTCCGAAAGGTCGCCGTCCACCGGCACCAGTCGCGCCAGGTGCAGGACGTGCTTCACCCGGCCGGCCTCGCGGCCCGCCTCGTCGCCGGTGCCGAAATAGAGGTCGGCCCGGATCGGTCCGCGGATGGCCCCGCCCGTGTCCAGATCCACGGCCAGCCGGTGGTACTGGGCCGTGGCCCCGGTCAGGGTCGGGGCCTCGGCGTCGATCCAGTAGAGGGAGCCGAAGTCATGATGGGAGCTGTCCATGGCGATGGCGCGCCCGGCGGGCAGGGGAATGCCCGCGGCCCCCTGCGGCTCGGCCCCGTTGTCCGTCCCGATCCGGAAGAAGACATAGCGGGGGTTCTTCTGCATGACGGCGTCCGCCACGTCTCCGGCATGGGCCGCCAGCCAGCGCCGGATGCCGTCCCCGGAAGCGCCCGTCGACGGCAGCAGACCGTCACGGATCATCGGCCGGGCAATGCCGACAAAGGGCTTGCCGTTGTCCCCGGCATAGGCGGCCCGGACCCGGTCCCCGTCGGGAAACACCAGGATGCCCGAGCCCTGGATCTGCATGAAGAACAGATCCTCGGGCCGCATCCAGGCGGTGATGCCCTCGGCCGGAGCTCGGTCAATAGTGGCCCGGTCCGCGTCCCGCATCCGGACCCTGAGGATCTGGGGCGGGGGATCGTCCGGCACCGCGGCGCTCGACGATACGGGCAGCGCGGCGGGAGGTGAGGGATCGACCGCCGTCGCGGACGTCACCGGCGTGGCCGCGGCCGGACCGTCCAGCAGGTCGGCCACCGGATCGGCGGAGGTCTGTTCCAGCGCCGACAGGTTCAGGCTGGCGGCAACGGTGGGCGTGGCGGCGGCGGTCGCAAGGCCGGTCCGGGCATCGGCATCGGTCCCCTCCGCCGGGGAAGGGGACGGGCGCGTCGGCGGCGGCGATGACTGGGCAATCGTCATCCGCACGTCGATCATCTGCCCTGGTGCCGGAGGCGGGCGGACGGGCGCGGTGAAGGCCCCGCTGCGGTGATGGCTGGCCGGATAGACCGGCGCGAAATAGCCCGTCAGCACCCCTTCGCCGGGCAGGATTTCGGCCTCGAAATGACGTTCGAAGAACCGCCGCGCGGAGAGGCTGTCCGGCGCGGACAGCTGGGCGGCCGCCTGGCAGGCGCGGCGCAGGGCGGGATCGTGGGCCGCCCTGCAGCCCACGCGGAAGGCTGCGAGCGCGGCCCGGTGGTCATCGGCGGTCCAGCCCTTCAGCTGGGTCACCGGAACCCGGGTCACGCCCGGGCTCGCCGGTTCCGCCGGGGGTCGGACCGGAGGCGGCGCGGCGGCCGATCGCTCCCGCACCGGCGGAGTCACTGCGGCGGGTTCATGGGCCACCGGACCCGTAGCGCAGGCGGCCAGCGAGACGCACAGTCCGGCCAGGAGGCCCGCGGGGGCGAGAGGCCGCAGCGGGCTGCGGCCGAACCTGCCCGCGGGCGCGCGCATCAGGCTTCCGCGGCCTCGACCCGCGCCAGGGCCCAGGTGGGGTCCTTGCCGGCCATGGACCGCTCGAAGGTCCAGGTCTCCGCGGCCCGGCGCTCGTCCGCCGGGGGCGTATCCGCTCCGTCGGTCCCGCTGGCGGCAGGGGATGCCCGGGTCGCCCGGAACTCGGAGAGGAAGCGCACGCGCAGGCGCAGGCGATCGCCGTCCACCTCCGCCGTTTCCAGATCCGCCCGAGCAGGCATGATGAATTCGATGGCTTCGGACAGGCCGGAACCTTCCCGCTCGGTGATCGCCTTGTCGAAGGTGGCATAGACCTCCGGGCTGGTCAGACCCTCCAGGGTGCGGCGGTCATTGGCGGCAAAGGCCTTGACGATGGTCTCGTAGGCCGACCGGGCACCGTTGAGGAAGCTGTCGATCTCGAAGGCGGGATCCTTGGCCTTGACCGCCGCCAGTCCGGACAGGGCCACGCCATCCACCGCCTCTCCCGCGGGCGGAGCAAGCGCGTCAGGGCGCAGGCCTCCTGCCGGGAGCGGGACGTCCTCCGGTTGCCGACCGACACGCTTGCCCAGCACGTTGTAGAGGCTGAACAGCACCACGGCGGCCAGGGCGGCCAGGATCAGCAATTGAATCGTCTGCAAGTTCGTCCCGCCGTTCTGGGGTCGGACACTGATGTGCCCTGCGAATGGGGTGAATATAAGCTGGTCTGTGCAGTTCGTCAGGTCCTGTGACGCAAAACCGGTTAAGGACGCGGAAAGTTGCGCCTTATTCACCGGCATGATAGCGCACGGCCTCCCGCAACCGCGGCGTCGATCCGTCGTCGCGCCGGCCGAAAAGACCCACCATGACCGACCTTGATTCCAGCACCGTCGAAGCGCCCCTGGTTCCCCAGATCCGGATCCTGGCCCAGTTCATCCGGGATTTCTCCTTCGAGAACCCGCGGGCCCCGGACAGCCTGAGGGCCGCGGCCTCGCCGCAGATCGAACTCGGGGTGGAAATGGCCGCCCGCGGACGCAGCGACGGCCTGTTCGAGGTGGACCTGAAGCTCATGGCCACGGCCACTTCGGACGGTCAGCCGGCGTTCCAGGCCGAGCTGCTCTATGGCGGCCTCTTCCAGATCGACGGCGTGCCGGAAGAGCATCTGGAGCCGGTCCTTCTGGTGGAGTGCCCGCGCTTCCTGTTCCCCTTTGCCCGGCGGATCATCGCCGATGCCACTATTGACGGGGGCTTCCCCCCCTTCATGCTCGAGCCCCTCGACTTCGCGGCGGTCTATGCCGCCCAGCGCGCGGCCCGGGACGGCAACATGGACGGTTCCGTCGTCGGAAACGCCTGAGGTCAGCGTCAGGGGGCGGGCATCGTCCGCCAGATCGCCGCGTCCTTGAGGTACTTGGCGACGAAGGCGTCGTGGGCCGCGCGCTCCGCGTCGGTCAGCCGCTCCGGAAGCGGCCGGGGGCGCGGGCCGTAGCTCCGCGGGTCCGCCGGGTCGGAGCCCGAAGCGGCGCGGCCCGGTGCCTTTGACGTGACCGGAGCGAGGTCGAGGGCCCGCTCCTTGCCGCCCTGCAGCTCCAGATACACCATGGCCAGAAGGCGGGTATCGATCAGCGCCCCGTGCTTTTCCCGCTCCGCCAGGCTGATCTTGAACCGCTTGCACAGCGCGTCGAGGGAGTTGTAGGCGCCGGGGAACCGGGCCCTGGCCAGGTCGAAGGTGCAGGTCCAGCGGGAGACGGGCAGGGGCGCGCGGCCGGCCTTCTCCAGCTCGGAATTGATGAAGCCCCGGTCGAAGGGGGCATTGTGCGCCACCACGGTGGCGTCCCCCACGAAGTCCAGGAAGGCATCGCAGACCTCCGGATCGGCAAAGCGCGGCTTGTCCTGCAGCATGGCACGGGAAATGCCGTGCACCTTTTCCGCCTCCGGATCGATGTCCCGGTCCGGATTGATGTAGCGGTGGAAGCTCCGCCCCGTGGGGATGTAGTCCTCGATCTCGATGCAGGCGATTTCGATGACGCGATGGCCCGTCTTCGGGTCGAGGCCGGTGGTTTCGGTGTCGAGGCAGATTTCCCGGGTCATGGCTCTGATGTCGGACGCTTTGCCGGTCCTGTCCAGAGATCAGCCGTCCCGGGACCGGCGGGATGTCCATCCGGGCTGGCGCAGGGTCTCGACAATGCTCGCCACCTGGTCCCGGGCCGCCTCCAGACCCCGGGAGGTGTCCACCACGAAGTCGGCGCGGGCCCGCTTGTCGGCGTCCGGCATCTGGCGGGCAAGGATGGCCGCGAACTTGTCCGCATCCATGTCCGGTCGGGCCAGCACCCTCGCCTTCTGCATCTCCGCCGGGGCAGAGACCACCACCACCGCATCGAGGCCGCGGGCCCCGCCGGTCTCGAACAGCAGGGGCACATCGAGAATCACGAGATCGGCCCCGGCCTTCACGGCCTGGTCGAAGAAGGCCTGCCGGTCGCCGCCCACCAGGGGGTGGACCACGGCCTCCAGGGCGCGCATGGCCGCGTCATCCCCGAGCACCCGGGCGCTGAGACGGCGGCGATCGATGCCGCCCTCCACTACAACCTCGGGAAACAGGGCACCCACCGGGGCCACCGCCGCGCCGCCCGGGGCGTAGAGGCGATGCACCGCCGCGTCGGCGTCATAGACCGGCAGGCCCATGTCCGAGAACAGGCCGGCGGTGGTGGACTTGCCCATGCCGATGGAGCCGGTGAGACCGATCAGCTTCATGGGGCAGGTCCTTTCGTGGGGTACATGGCGGCCAGAAGCAGCTCCCGGACGGGTATCTCCGGCGGTGCGACGCCAAAGAAGGCTTCGAAGGCGGGCACGGCCTGGCCGATCAGCATGTCGAGGCCGTCCACCGTGTGGTGCCCCAGGGCCCGGCAGGCCGCCAGATAGGGCGTTTCCAGGGGCTTGTAGACCATGTCCATCACCACCACCCCGCCGGCGGCCCGCGCCGGGGGGAGGGGAAGGGAGAGGGGCGCATCAGCGGTCAGCTGGCCCGACGTGGCATTGATCACCGTGCCCGCGCCCTCGAAGGCCGCTTCGGCCGCGTCCCAGCCGAAGGCCGTCGCGGGCAGGAGCGCGCACAGGGCATCCGCCCGGGCCCGGGTGCGGTTGAGGATGCGGATATCCGTGGCCCCGGCGGCGGAGAGGGCCGCCACCGCACCCCGGGCCGCACCCCCGGCACCGATCACGGTGACCGGGCCCCGGTCCGCCCGCCAGCCCGGGGCCTGGCGGCGAAGGGCGTAGAGCAGGCCCTCCCCGTCGGTATTGTCCGCCAGGACGGTGCCGTCAGTGCGGTAGACCAGGACATTGGCCGCCCCGGCGGCCCGCGCCCGGTCGGTGGCGGCGTCGGCAAGGACCAGGGCCTGTTCCTTGAACGGCAGGGTGACGTTCATGCCGCGGAACGACCCGCCGATCAGGGCCCGGGCGACGGTTTCGAAGCCATGCGGCCCCACATCCAGGGGCACATAGGCCGCGTCGAGCCCGAGGGCCCGGATCCATGCCCCGTGCAGGCGGGGGCTCAGGGAATGACGGACCGGATGGCCGACGACCCCTGCCACCATGGCCTCGCCGGACAGAAGCCCCTCATGGGCGGTCAAAGGCTCCGAACGCGCACCGGTCACGAAATCAGTTCCCCCCTGTCCCGGAGATAGCCCAGCACATCCAGAAGCGGCAGGCCGAGCACGGTGAAATAATCACCGTCGACCCGTTCGAACAATTGCGAACCTTCCGCCTCGAGATGATAACCGCCGACGGAGGACAGGACCGCCGGGCCGTTCCGCGCCAGATATCCCTCAAGCCAGGTGTCGGAGAACATCCGGACCTGCAGCTGGACGCTTCTGACCGCGCGCCAGACGGGACGACCGTTCTCCGCCATCACGGCGGCGGAGTGCAGGACATGCCGACGCCCCCGCAGGTCCAGCAGGGTCTGGCGCAATCCGGCAAGGTCTTCGGCCTTGTCGATCAGCCGACCCTCCAGGTCGAGGGTCTGGTCCGCCCCGAGGACCAGTCCCGGCCGGCGGGCGGAGACACGGACGGCCTTCAGCTCCGCCAGGGCGTCGGCCATGTCCCGAGGGGTCAGGCCGTCCTTCGACAGGGCCTGCTTGGCGAGGACTTCGTCCACCCCCGGCGCGGTGGCGGTGATCTCGACCCCGGCGGCGCGCAGCATGGCCTGCCGCGCCGCGCTGGTGGAGGCGAGGGTGATCACGCGGACGGACCCGCCGACGCCGGTCGGCCCGACTGGCGGGCGTTGAGCAGATTTATCACCGCCGCGGCCGTTTCCTCCACCGACCGGCGGCTGACATCGATCACCGGCCAGCCCTGGCGCTCGAACAGGCGCCTCGCATTGACGATCTCCTCCCGCACCGCGTCGGCATCCACATAGCTGCTCTCCCGGTTCTCGTTGAGGGACAAGAGGCGGTTGCGACGGATCTGGATGAGCCGGTCCGGAGACAGGATCAGGCCGACGATGAGGGGGCGGGTGGTCCGGAACAGCAGTTCCGGCAGGGTGGCACCGGGGACGAGGGGGACATTGGCTGCCCGCACGCCCCGATGGGCGAGATAGATGGAGGTCGGCGTCTTGGAGGTCCGGCTGACCCCCACCAGCACCACGTCGGCGCTGTCCAGATTCTGCCCGCCCTGGCCGTCATCATGGCCGATGGCATAGTTCAGGGCCTCGATCCGGTTGAAATAGTCGGTGTCCAGGGCGTGCTGCGCGCCGACCCGGGTGGAGAGCTGGGCCCCGAGATACCGCCCAAGCGCCGCCGTCATCGGGTCCAGGGCCGCGACGCACGGGGTCATCATGCTCCGGCAGCCGTCCTCCAGCGTGGTCCGGAGCTCCCGGTCGACGATGGTGTGGACCACCATGCCCGGCGCGTCCTCGATTTCCCGCAGCACCCGGTCCAGCTGCCGGTTGGACCGGACCAGGGGATAGATGTGCTCGATGGGAAGGATGTTGTCGAAGCGGGCGCAGACGGCCTTGCTGATGGCATTCAGCGTCTCGCCGGTGGAATCCGACACCAGGTGGACGTGGAAGTAGGTAGCCAGACGGGCAGCACCGACCATGTAGGACTTCCAGGCTTCGGTGCCCTCACGGCGACCGGGTCAACAGGCTAGGGCGCATCGCCCGGGAGATCGCGGACAAATCAGTGGACAGAATTGCGGATAGTCCGCCGACCGTCTGGGGATGCGTCCTGACAAGACGCGGTCTTGCGCGGAAATCCAAGAGCCTCGCGGGATTTCGGGGACAGTTGGTTCATTTTTTCCACCGCCGGGCCCACGGGTGGACGAGGTTCTCCCCGGGGTCGGGAAAACCGCGGTCGGGACCGCTGGCCGGTTCGGTCTGTCCCAAGGCTGTGGTTAATTATTCGTTAAGCATTTCCATGTGTTAAAAAAGGCTTAACGGCTCTTGCCCACAGACCACCCCAGTCCGGGAAAGGGTGAACGAATTGTTAATATTCTGTCATGAGAGCGTGAAAATTCCGGTCTGTCCCCGGTCTGGGCGGCCCTACTGCCTCCTCTCAAAACTCTTTCCAAGATTCTATTCAGAGATAAGAGGCCTGGCGGGACGGGAGTGGGTATGACTCCGGGTAGGGCCTTGAGGGTCGCGCCGATTGCGGGTTTATACGGGTTCCGGAGCACCGGACGGATCGGCCGACGATCCGGACACCGGCGCTTTGCCGACTGGACGAAGGGATCGTAAGCTCGTGAGCCTGAAACGCCGCCGTGTCGCCGTGGTGCTGTTCAACCTCGGGGGTCCCGACGGCCCGGACGCGGTTCGCCCGTTCCTATTCAACCTGTTCCGGGACCCGGCCATCATCGGGGCCCCGGCCTTCGTGCGGCTGCCCCTGGCGGCGCTGATCTCCACCACCCGGGCGCCGTCGGCCCGACGCAACTATGCGATCATGGGTGGGGCATCGCCCCTGCTTCCGGAGACTGAGGCCCAGTCCGACGCACTGCTGGCCAGGCTGACCGCGCAGGACCCGGACACGGACTACCGGACCTTCATCGCCATGCGCTACTGGAAGCCCTTCACCGAGGTGACGGCGCGGGCGGTGGCGGACTACCAGCCGGACCATGTGGTCCTTCTGCCCCTCTATCCGCACTTCTCGACCACCACCACGGGGTCCTCGGTGAAGGCGTGGTCCAGGGCCTACCGGGGGCCTGGCCAGGTGCACACGGTGTGCTGCTACCCCACGGCGGACGGGTTCATCGACGCCCATGCGGCGCGCATCCTGCAGTGCTGGAAGGATGCCGGATCCCCGGCCGGTGTCCGGCTGCTGTTCTCCGCCCACGGTCTGCCGGAAAAGGTGATCCAGGCAGGGGACCCCTACCAGTCCCAGATCGAGGCGACGGCCGCGGCCGTGGCAGCCCGGCTGGGGGAGGGATGGGACTGGCAGGTCTGCTACCAGAGCCGGGTGGGTCCGCTGAAATGGATCGGCCCCTCCACCACGGACGCCATCCAGAAGGCGTCCGAGGACGGGAAGGGCGTGCTCGTCACCCCCATCGCCTTCGTCTCCGAGCATGTGGAGACCCTGGTGGAGCTGGATCACGAATATGCGGAGCTGGCGAAGGCACAGGGCGTGACCCCCTATCTCCGCGCCCCGGCGCTCGGCATTTCGGAGGCCTTCATCGGCACCCTGTCCGATGCCGTCACGGCCGCCGTGGCCGCTGAGGGCGTTGCGCCCTACCGCTGGCCGGGCTGCGACGGGTGCCACGCCCAGTGCCCCCGACCCCGCGGCGGGGCCACGGCCCCATCTCCGGAGGAGAGGATCCCCGCATGACCGAGCACTACAACCTCATCCGCGGCCTCCACATCCTGGCAGTGATCGCCTGGATGGCGAGCCTGCTCTATCTGCCGCGGCTGTTCGTCTATCACACCCGCGCCATCCCGGGGGGCGAGCTCGACACCACCCTGCAGGAGATGGAGCTCAAGCTGTCCCGGATCATCATGGTCCCGGCCATGACCGCGGCCCTGCTGTTCGGCCTGACCCTCATCTGGATCGACAGCCACACCCGCGGCTGGGGATTCCTGCTGAAGCCCTGGATGATCCTGAAGCTGCTCGGGGTGGTGGTCCTGTTCGGCTATCACGGCTTCCTGGCCCGCAGCCGCCGCCGCTTCGCCGCCGGGGAAAACACCCGCAGCGAGCGGTTCTGGCGCATGACCAACGAGATTCCCTTTGCCGCAGCCATTGTCATCGTCCTGTCCGTGACGACCAAGTTTCTCGACTGACGGCTTGACCCGCCGGGACCGGTATGGTTCTGCTGCGGGACCGGGTTCCGTGAGCCTTCAGGCTCCGGGCCTGTCCTTTCCGCCGGGCGCGGTCCTCGCGTCACTTCCGGCCCTCACGATTTTCATCGAGCGCGCAACCTCATCTGAAGGCCCGGCGCGTTCTTCAGACCCTCGGCGTTGACCGGGACAGGGCCGATCCGGGTCCGTCCGGTCGCGACCTCTTGCGAGTTCTCCCCATGACTGACGAGATTGAAATTCCGGCCGAAGCGGCCCTCGAAACAGACGGTGCCGAAGGCGCGGCCGAGCCGAACCTGGCCGAATCCCTGGGCGTGACGCGCATGTCACTCCAGGAGCTCAAGGAAAAATCCCCTGCAGATCTCCTGGCCTTCGCCGAGAGCCTGGAGATCGAGAACGCCAATTCCATGCGCAAGCAGGACATGATGTTCGCGATCCTGAAGGCCCTGGCCGATGACGGGGTCGAGATTTCCGGCTCCGGCGTGATGGAGGTGCTGCAGGACGGGTTCGGCTTCCTCCGCAGCCCGGAGGCCAACTATCTGGCCGGTCCGGACGACATCTACGTCTCGCCCACCATGATCCGGAAGTACGGCGTCCGCACCGGCGACACGGTGGACGGGCCCGTCCGCGCCCCCCGGGAAGGCGAGCGCTACTTCGCCATGACCAAGGTGGACAAGATCAACTTCGAGAACCCCGACAATGTCCGGCACAAGGTCCACTTCGACAATCTGACGCCCCTCTATCCGGACGAGCGCCTGTCCATGGAGATGCTCGATCCGACCCTGAAGGACCGGTCGGGCCGGATCATCGACATCGTCTCGCCCCTCGGCAAGGGCCAGCGCTGCCTGATCGTCGCCCCGCCCCGGGTCGGCAAGACCATGATGCTGCAGAACATCGCCAAGTCGATCGCGGCCAATCACCCCGAATGCTATCTGATCGTGCTTTTGATCGACGAGCGGCCGGAAGAAGTGACGGACATGCAGCGGACGGTGAAGGGCGAGGTGATCTCCTCCACCTTCGACGAGCCCGCCACCCGTCACGTGGCCGTGGCCGAAATGGTCATCGAGAAGGCCAAGCGCCTGGTGGAGCACAAGCGGGACGTGATCATCCTGCTGGATTCCATCACCCGCCTTGGCCGCGCCTACAACACCGTCGTGCCGTCCTCCGGCAAGGTGCTCACCGGCGGCGTTGACGCCAACGCCCTGCAGCGGCCCAAGCGTTTCTTCGGTGCCGCCCGGAACATCGAGGAGGGCGGCTCCCTCACCATCATCGCCACGGCCCTGATCGACACCGGCAGCCGGATGGACGAGGTGATCTTCGAGGAGTTCAAGGGCACCGGAAACTCCGAAATCGTCCTCGACCGCAAGGTGGCGGACAAGCGGGTCTTCCCGGCCATGGACATTCTCAAGTCCGGCACCCGCAAGGAGGAACTGCTGGTTCCGAAGGACCAGCTGCAGAAGACCTATGTGCTTCGCCGCATCCTCAACCCCATGGGGGCGCAGGACGCCATCGAGTTCCTCATCGACAAGCTGCGCCAGTCGAAGAACAACGCCGACTTCTTCCAGTCGATGAACACCTGATGTCTGGGCTGCGGCCTAGAGCCGCAGCAGGGTCGCCCCGGTGGTTTCCCGCCCCGCCAGGGCCACATGGGCCGCAGCTATGTCCTCCAGGGCAAAGGTCTGACCGATCCGGACCTGGACCTGTCCCGTGGCGATGACCCCGAACAGGGCATCGGCCGCCGCATCCAGCTCCACCGGAGTCGACACATAGTCGAACAGGGTCGGCCGCGTCAGGAACAGGGAGCCGGCCCGGGACAGACGCAGGGGATCCACCGGGTCCGGCGGGCCCGAGGCGTTGCCGAAGCTGACCAGCAGTCCCCGGCGCGCCAGGCTGGCCAGGGATCCGTCCAGGGTCGCGCGCCCGACGCTGTCATAGGCCACCTTGACGCCCGCCCCTCCGGTCAGGGCCCTGACCCGGGCCGCGACGTCCTCCCGGCCGGCGATGATCACCTCGTCGCAGCCGTGGGACCGGGCCAGTTCGGCCTTGGCATCCGACCCCACGCAGCCGATCACCCGGATACCGGCGGCCTTCAGCCACTGGCACAGGATCAGACCCACGCCACCGGCTGCCGCCTGCACCAGGGCGGTGTCCCCCGGGGCCAGGGGCCAGAGGCGGCGCACCAGGAATTCCGCGGTCAGCCCCTTCAGCAGCCCTGCGGCGGCGGTGTCGAAGGACACGGCGTCGGGAACCCGCACGGCCCGGTCGGCCTTGACCACATTGGCCTCGGCATAGGCCCCCAGGCTGCTGCAATAGGCGACCCGGTCTCCCGCCCGGAAGCGTGTCACGTCCGGTCCCACCGCCTCCACCGTCCCGGCAGCCTCGAGCCCCAGGGTGGTGGGCAGGGGGATCGGGTAGAGGCCGTCCCGCTGGTAGATGTCGATGAAATTCAGTCCCACGGCGGCGTGTCGGACCAGAATGTCTCCCGCTCCCGGGGTCGGGACCGGAACATCTTCCAGGCTCAGGGCCCCGGGGCCGCCGGTGGCGTGCAGGCGGACGGCGCGCATCAGGCGAGGGCCCTGCGGAACAGGGCCAGCGTCGCCGCATTGGCGCGGGCGGCGTCGGCGGCGTCATAATGCTCGCCCCCGACCCGGGCAAAGGCGTGGTCCCGGCCCGGATAGATCATCAGCTCCACATGAGGCTGGCCGGACAGCCCAGCCACGATGGCGTCCCGGGCGGCCGGGGGGCAGAAGCCGTCCAGTTCGGCAATGTGCAGCAGCAGCGGACGCTTCAGGTTCTCCGCAGCGTCCAGGTGCTTGTCGAGGCCGACCCCGTAATAGCCGACGGAGGCGTCTACGTCCGTGCGGGTCGCGGTGAGATAGGCCAGCAGCCCGCCCAGGCAATAGCCGACGCAGCCCACCTTGCCGGAACAGCCCGGATCCTGGCGGATCTGCGTGACGGTCGCGGCAATGTCCGCCACGCCCTTGTCCACGTCGAAGGCATTGAACAGCTCGAAGGCCCGCTTCCATTCGGCCTCGCTGTGGTCGGTCAGCTCGATGCCCGGTTCGATCCGCCAGAACAGGTCCGGCACGATGGCCAGGAAGCCCTGGGCCGCAAGGCCGTCGGCCACGTCGCGCATGACGTGGTTCACGCCGAAGATCTCCTGGATCACCACGACGGCGGGGGCCTGGGCCTGGGCGGGGCGGGCGACATAGGCATCGAAGGTGCCATCGGCGACGGTGATCTTCTGGCGGCTGGCGGTCATCTGTGTCCTCGGCATGGAATGGACTCTCGTCCTCTGCCCCGAACTTGGGTAAGCCTTGCGGACTTGTCGAGGGCTGATCGCGTGCTCTGCCGGCGGGAAGGGAGCTGCCAGGATGAATCTGAAGATCGAAGTCGATTGCTCACCCGAAGAAGCCCGGGCCTTTCTCGGTCTGCCGGATGTGAGCGGGCTGAACGCCCATCTCGTGGAAGAGATGAAGAAGCGCATGGATTCCAACATGAACCTGCTTCAGCCGGATGAACTGATGAAGACCTGGATGGCCTATGGCGGTCAGGCGACGGAACAATTCCGTAAGCTGATGACGGCCGCGGCCACGGCCGGCATGGCGGGAGCCGCGTCTCCCAAGCGATGAACGAGACCCTCTATGCCCTGGCCACGGCACCCGGCCGGGCCGCGCTTGCGGTGGTGCGACTGTCAGGGCCGGACAGTCGGCGGGTTCTGGAGACCCTGACCTGTCGCCCGGCCCCGAAGGTCCGGCAGATGCAGGTGCGGCAGATCCACGGGCCCGACGGCGGGCGGGTGGATGAATGCCTTGTTGTCTGGTTCAAGGGCCCCGGCAGCTTTACCGGGGAGGACGTTGTCGAACTGCATCTGCACGGGGGGGCGGCTGTGGTGGCCGGGGTGACCGCGGCCCTCGAGGCCGCGGGTTGCCGTCCGGCCGGCCCCGGAGACTTCACCCGCCGCGCCTTCGAGAACGGACGGCTGAGCCTGGCCGAGGCCGAAGGTATTGCCGACCTGATCGATGCGGAGACGGCCCAGCAACGGTCCCAGGCCCTGGAGCAGATGGGGGGTGCCCTGGACGAACGCTTTGCCCGCTGGCGGACGAGCCTGATCGGCGTGCTGGCCCTCCTCGAGGCGGCCATCGATTTTCCGGATGAGGATCTCCCCGACGACGTGGCCGCCGGTGCGCTGGAGGCTCTGAAGGCCCTCGATGGCGAACTTGAGGCGGCCCTCGGCTCGGCCCGGGGGGAGCAGGTCCGCGAAGGGTTCCGGGTCGCCCTGATCGGTCAACCAAACGCTGGAAAATCCAGTCTATTCAATAGTTTGATTGGTCGGGAGGCGGCCATTGTCACCCCTCTGGCCGGTACGACCCGGGACGTGATCGAAGCCGATCTCGTTCTCGGCGGCTATCTCGTCCGCATCGCCGACACGGCGGGCTTGCGGGATACGGACGACATCATCGAGACCGAGGGGGTGCGCCGAGCCCGTGCCTGGGCGGACAGCGCGGCCTTGCGTCTGTGGGTGGCCGACGGAACGTTGCACGTGAAACATCTGCCGCCCTCCGGCTCGCAGGACTGGTGGGTTCTGACCCGGGGGGACAGGGGTGCGGCAGACGTGACCGGGCCCTACCGCTTCCGGGTGGATGCCCGTGCTCCGGAAACCCTGACCGCCTTGACGGGTGCCCTGCGGGATCATGTGGCAGCAACCCTCTCCGGCGCGGATTTCCCGGCAGTGACCCGACTTCGGCACCGGCAGATCCTTGGGGAGGCGCGGACGGCCCTGGGTCGCGCCATTGGCGGCTTCGGGCGTCCGCCGGAGCTCGTGGGCGAAGACGTCCGGCTGGCGGCCCGGGCGCTGGAGCGTCTGGCGGGACGGATCGGATCGGAGGATGTTCTGGACCAGGTGTTCCGGTCCTTCTGCATCGGAAAGTAGTGTTTCACGTGAAACAGGGTGCGGCCACGGGAGGTCTCGACCTCCGGGCCCGGACGGGGTAAAGCACGGCCCCGCCATCGATCCACCTGAGCCGCCGCCCCCATGATCCATCAGACCGCCACAACCCTGCCGGACAGGACCTGGGACGTGATCGTCATCGGCGGCGGCCACGCGGGTGTGGAGGCCGCGACGGCATCGGCTCGCACCGGTGCGGCAACCCTGCTGGTGACCCATCGGATCGACACCCTTGGGGAGATGAGCTGCAACCCCGCCATCGGTGGCCTGGGCAAGGGCCATATCGTCCGGGAGATCGACGCCCTGGACGGTGTGATGGGCCGGATGGCCGATCGGGCGGGGATTCAGTTCCGCATGCTCAACCGCTCCAAGGGACCGGCGGTCCGAGGTCCGCGGGCCCAGATCGACCGGGCCCTGTACCGAAAGGCCGCGGCAGAGGTGCTGGCCGACTATCCCAATCTCGACATCGTCGCCGGGGCCGTGGATGACCTGGTGTTTCACGTGGAACAGGTTAGCGGCGTGATCCTGTCCGACGGCCGGACCTACACGGCCCAGGCCGTGGTCTTGACCACCGGAACCTTCCTGCGGGGGGTGATCCTGCGGGGCGACGAGCGGATTCCCGCGGGCCGCCACGGAGAGGCCCCGGCCGTGGCCCTGGCCGACAGGCTGTATGCCGCCGGCCTCCGGATGGGGCGACTGAAGACCGGGACCCCGGCCCGTCTCGACGGACGGACCATCGCCTGGTCCCGCCTGGAGATGCAGGCGGGAGATGCCGAGCCCATCCCGTTCTCGTTCCTGACCGAGCGGATCACCGGGACCCAGGTCGCCTGCGGCGTCACCTGGACCAATGACGAGACCCACCGGATCATCGCCGAGAATCTCGGGGAGTCGGCGGTCTATGGGGGCAAGGCCCACGGGGTCGGCCCGCGCTACTGCCCGTCCATCGAGGACAAGGTGGTCCGCTTCGCCGACAAGACCAGCCACCAGATCTTTCTCGAGCCGGAGGGTCTGGATGATCCCACCGTCTATCCCAACGGCATCTCCACCTCCGTCGCGCCGGCGACCCAGGACGCCTTCCTGAGGACCATCCCGGGTCTGGAGGCCGTGGAAGTGTTCCGCTACGGCTATGCCATCGAGTACGACTATGTGGACCCCCGGGAGCTGCGGCCGTCCCTCGAATGCAAGCGGGTGCCCGGGCTGTTCCTGGCCGGGCAGATCAACGGCACCACCGGATACGAGGAAGCCGCGGGGCAGGGGCTTGTGGCCGGGCTGAACGCCGCGCGTCTGGCCGCCGGTCTGCCCTCGGTGACCTTCGCCCGGGACGAGGCCTATCTGGGCGTAATGATCGACGATCTGGTGACCCGCGGTGTGTCGGAGCCGTACCGGATGTTCACCAGCCGAGCGGAGTTCCGTCTGCTGCTCCGCGCCGACAATGCCGATCAGCGTCTGACCGCCCGGGGGATGACCCTCGGACTGGTGGGAGCGGAACGGGGCGCAGCCTACACCAACAAGGCGGCCGCGCTGGGCGACGCCCGGCAATTGGCGGCACGGCTGACCCTGACCCCGAAGAGCGCCCGGGAGCAGGGGCTGTCGGTGAACGCCGATGGCCAGCGGCGCAACGTGCCCCAGCTGCTCGCCTGTCCCGGCGTGACCCTGGATCGTCTGGCCGGGATCTGGCCGGAGCTGGGTGACTGGAGCGGGGAGATCCGCGAGCAGATCGAGATCGATGCCCTCTATGCCGGATATCTGGACCGCCAGGCCGCGGACGTGGCGGCTTTCCGCCGGGACGAGGATCTCCGCCTCGATCCGGACCTGGACTACCGCCAGGTGGGCGGGCTGAGCCATGAGGCCATCGAAAAGCTGTCCACGGTGCGTCCCGTCACCCTCGGCCAGGCCGCGCGGATCGAGGGAGTCACGCCCGGTGCCCTGACCGCGCTGCTGGGCCATGTTCGACGGGGCACCCCCGATGCCGCCTGAAGCCGCAGCAGTTGAAACGGCCGGACGGGAACGGTTCCAGGCGCTTACGGGGGCTGCCCCCGAGGCCATGGAACGGATGGACGCCTATCTTGCGCTCCTCACGGACTGGAATTCCCGGATGAATCTGGTGGGGCCCACCGCGCTCGGGGAGTTCTGGGAGCGCCACGCCCTCGACAGTGCCCAGCTGCTGACCCACGCCCCGGATGCCCGGATCTGGGCCGACATCGGCGCGGGCGCCGGCTTCCCCGGCCTGGTCCTGGCGATCCTGCTTCAGGGCCGACCGGGTGTGACCGTTCACCTGATCGAAAGTATGGCCAAGCGCTGTGCTTTTCTGCGGGCTGTGTCGGTCGCGCTCAATCTGCCCACACAAGTCCACAACGCCCGGGCCGAATCCCTGCACTTATCCCCAGTGGATGTGGTGACGGCGCGGGCCTGTGCCCCGCTGCCCCGACTTTTGGAGTATGCTCGACCCCTGCTCCGAGGCCCGGCCATTGCCCTTTTCCTGAAGGGGAAGGACGCCGAGAACGAACTTGCGGAGGCTCGCAAGACCTGGCGGTTCACCGCGACGCTGCTGCCCAGCGTCAGCGGGCCGGACGGCCGGATCATAAGACTTGAAAGGCTCGCCCGTGTCTGACCCGATCCCTGAAACCCCTGTCCGTCCCCGGGTCCTGGCCGTCGCCAACCAGAAGGGTGGCGTGGGCAAGACCACCACGGCGATCAATCTCGGCACGGCCCTGGCGGCGGTGGGAGAGCGGGTGCTGATCGTCGACATCGATCCCCAGGGCAATGCCTCCACCGGCCTGGGCGTCCGCCGGGAACAGCGGGCCCGGACTATCTATGACGTGCTGGTGGGCGGGGCCGCCATTGCCGACACGGTGGTTCACACCACGGTTCCGGGTCTCGATCTGATGCCGTCTGACGCGGATCTGTCCGGCGCGGAGATCGAACTGGGTACGGCCAATCGCCGGTCCTACCGGCTTCGCGATGCCATCGACGGCATGCCGGCCGGAAGTGCCTATGACTATGTGCTGATCGATTGTCCGCCGTCCCTGAACCTTTTGACGGTGAACGCCATGACCGCGGCGGATGCGGTGCTGGTTCCCCTGCAATGCGAGTTCTTCGCCCTTGAGGGGCTGACCCAGCTGATGCGGACGGTGGACCTGGTGCGGGGCAGTCTCAATCCCCGCCTGGAGATCCAGGGGGTGGTGCTGACCATGTACGACCGGCGCAACAGCCTGTCGGAGCAGGTGGCCGCCGATGTCCGGAGCCACTTCGGGGACAAGGTCTACAACTCGGTCATTCCCCGCAATGTCCGGGTGTCGGAGGCACCGTCCTTCGGCAAGCCGGTGCTGATCTATGACCTGAAGTGCGCCGGCAGCCAGGCCTATCTGCGCCTGGCCCGGGAAGTCGTCGGACGCGAACGTGCGCGCCGCGTTGCGGCCTGAGGAACGGAACATGGCAGAACAACAGGCAGGTCGTCGGGGTCTGGGTCGGGGATTGTCCGCCCTTCTGGGAGAGTCCGATCCGGCCCTCGCCTCGGCGGATCCGGGGGTGCCGGGGGAGTCCCAGGGGAGCCTGGAGATCGCCATCGAGCTCCTGCGCCGAAACCCGGACCAGCCCCGCCGGTACTTCGACGAGGCGGATCTGGAGGACCTGGCGGCCTCGATCCGGGAGAAGGGAATCCTGCAGCCCATCCTGGTCCGACCGGCCCCCGGTGCGGCTGGGGAATACCAGATTGTGGCGGGAGAGCGCCGCTGGCGGGCGGCCCAGCGGGCCGGGCTTCACAAAGTGCCCATTCTGGTGCGTGAGTTCGACGATCTCGACGTGCTGGAGATCGGCATCATCGAGAACGTGCAGCGGGCGGACCTTAATCCCCTGGAAGAGGCCAATGGCTACAAGGCGTTGATGGAGCGGTTCGGCCGGACACAAGATGTCGTGGCCCTGACCGTCGGGAAGAGCCGCAGCCACGTGGCCAACATGCTGCGGCTGCTGAACCTGCCCGAAGGGGTGCGGGAGCATCTGGCGGAAGGTCGGATCAGCATCGGCCATGCCCGGGCCATCGCCTCGGCCCCGGACCCGGCCTTCCTGGCCGAGGCCATCGTCAAGCACGGCCTGTCCGTGCGCCAGGCGGAGCAGATGGCCCGCAAGGCCGCCGACCGCCCCTCCCGCCCGGCGGGCCGGACGTCCAGGAGCGCGGCGGCACCGGCAAACGCCGATGTGGCGGCGATCGAACACGATCTGGCCGAGGCCTTGGGGCTGGCGGTTCAGCTGATCTACAACGATGGCAAGGGGGAAGTGCGGATCCGCTACGAAACCCTCGACCAGCTGGACGACATCTGCCAGCGCCTGACCAGCCGCTAGACCGGGGCCTTGCCCCTGGTCGGCGGCGCAACGGCGCGGCTGGGGCAGAGGTCGGCCACGGGACAGGCGGCGCATCTGGGATTGCGGGCCACGCACACATAGCGCCCGTGCAGGATCAGCCAGTGATGGGCCCGCTGCAGCCACCGGGCCGGGATCACCGCCTTCAGCTGCCGTTCCACGGCATCCGGGGTCTTTCCATCGGCCAGTCCCAGACGGTGCGCGACCCGGAAGACATGGGTGTCCACGGCCACGGCGGGTTCGATCCCGAGTTCGTTCAACACGACACTGGCGGTCTTGCGCCCCACCCCCGGCAAGGCCTGGAGGTCTTCCCGGTTCAGCGGCACCTCGCCCCCGTGCCGGTCGAGGACGATCTGCGACAGGGCCAGGACGTTCTTCGCCTTGTTGCGGAAGAGCCCGATGGTGCGGATCTCCTCGGTGATCCGCTCGAGGCCCAGGGCGACCATGGCCGCCGGCGTGTCGGCCAGGGCGAACAGGCGGGCCGTGGCCTTGTTCACCGACACGTCCGTGGCCTGAGCCGACAGGGCGACGGCCACCACCAGGGTATAGGGCGAGGTGTAGTTCAGCTCGGTCTTCGGCGCCGGGTCCGCCGCCTCGAACCGCTCGAACAGCTTCCGGATCTGGCTCGGCGTCAAGGGCGGCTCCTCAAGGGGATCGGGGTCGGTACGGGGTGGAACGGGGCAGACCTGCGACCCATATCAGCGCCATGCCCGTGGAAAAAGCCGATCTCCCGCCGGACACGACCGGTTTCGCCCCGGTAGTCTATCTGGACCGTGCCGTGGAACCGAACCGTTCCCTGTCCCGGCGGGGCATGTGGGTGGTGCTGGGCGTCCTGGCCGTCTTCAACCTGTTCACGGCGGGCTTCATGATACTCATCGGGGCCTATCCGGCACCGATCTTCCTCGGGGCCGACATGATCGCGGTCAGCGCCGCCTTCTTCGTGATGGACCGGCGTCGGACGGCGAGGGCCGAGCGGGTGATGGTGACCAGTGACCGGGTGGAAGTGTTCCGGGCCGGGGCCGAGGCGGCGGTGTGGAGCACCGCGCCCGGCTTCACCCGGGTGGTGCTGGACGATCCGGACGCCGACCTGCCGCGGCTGCGCCTGGCGTCGGCCGGCCGGTTCCTCGATCTCGGCACCCATGTGGGACCGGAGACCCGCACCCGCCTGGCCGGGGAGCTGGAAGCCGCCATCCACCGGGCGCGGAACGAGCGGCACCGCGTCTGATCGGTCTGCGACGCTGTGAACGCTTGGCGCGGGCAGCCAATGGGATCATATCGACCCATGAGACCGCCCCCGCCCCAGCCCTCCACCGCGCCCCTCGCCCCTGGGCTCTACATCGTCGCCACCCCCATCGGAAACCTGCGGGACATGACGCTCAGGGCCATCGACATCCTGGCCGGGGCGGACCTGGTGCTGGCGGAGGACACGCGGGTGGCGGCCAAGCTCCTGTCCGCCTACGATCTGAAGGCCCGGGTGGAGCGGTATGACGACCACACGGACGCCTGGCGGCGGCCGCAGATCCTGGAAAGGCTGGCCGCGGGGGAGCGGATCGCCCTGGTGTCCGATGCCGGCACACCCCTGGTCTCCGATCCCGGCTACCGGCTGGTGCGGGCCGCGGCGGAGGCGGGACTGCCGGTCTTCGCCGCGCCGGGCCCGTCGGCGGCCCTGGCCGCCCTGGCCGTGTCCGGTCTGCCCACGGACCGCTTCCTTTTCGCGGGGTTCCTGCCGCCCAAGTCCGGGCCCCGGCGGGCGTTCCTGGCGGAACTGGCCCCCATTCGGGCGACCCTGATCCTGTACGAGACCGGGCCCCGCCTGTCGGACAGCCTGGCGGACATGCAGGCCGTCCTGGGCGACCGGGAGGCTGTCGTGGCGCGGGAGCTGACCAAGCTGCACGAGACCGTGGTCCGGGGTCCCCTGTCGGACCTGATCATCACCTTTGCCGACGGCCCGCCCCGGGGGGAGATCGTGGTGCTGGTCGCGCCGGGGGCCGCGGCGGTGGCCACGGAGGCCGATGCGGACGCCGCCCTGCGCGAGGCCCTGACGCGGGCCGGGCCGGCGGAGGCCGCGACGGAGGTGGCCCGGGCGCTGGGCCTGAACCGGCGAGCGCTCTATCGCCGGGCCCTGGACCTGAAGGGCGACGGCGACCGGCCATGACCCGTGTCCGCGAGGACCGGGGCCGGGATGCCCGCCGCCAGGGCCGGAACGGGGAGTGGCTGGCCGCGGCCTGGCTGATGCTGCACGGCTGGCGGATCGTCGGCTTCCGGGTGCGGACCCCGCAAGGGGAGATCGACCTCCTCGCCCGCCGGGGCCGGGTGCTGGCGGTGGTGGAGGTGAAGCGCCGCCGCACCCTCGACGAAGCCCTGGCCGCGGTGGGTCATGTCCAGCAGCGGCGTCTGGTGCGGGCCGCGGCGGCGGTCTGCGCCCAGCGGGTTGGCTGGCGCAGCCTGGAGGTGCGGCTGGACCTCGTGGCCCTGGCCCCCGGTCGATGGCCGGTGCATGTCGAGGACGCATGGCGGGCCGAGGGCTAGGTCTGGTGTGGTCCATCCGGCCTGAAATTTATCCGGTCCGGGAGTTCCCAACCGGGGGGGAATGCCCGTAGATGGGCACCGAATTCTCGAAGGGCTGCCCATGTCTCTGAAGGTCGCGATCCAGATGGACCCGGTCGCTGCGGTCAATCCGCGGACCGATACCAGCTATCTGATGGCCCTGAACGCCCAGGCCCGGGGGCATCGGCTCTGGACCTACCAGCCGGACCGGCTCGCCCTTGAAGGCAACCGGGTCACCGCACGGGGCCGCAGCCTCGAGGTGCGGGAGGGCGAGACCCCGGCCGTGCGGGAAGGGAACCTCGAGGTCCTGGAGCTGGCGGAGTTCGACGTGGTGCTCATGCGCCAGGACCCGCCCTTCGACCTGGCCTACATCACCGCCACCCACATCCTCGAGCACATCCACCCCGCGACGCTGGTGGTGAACGACCCCGCGGCAGTGCGCAATGCGCCGGAAAAGCTGCTGGTCACCCACTTCCCGGGGGTCCAGCCCCCCACCCTGGTGACCCGGGACATGGACGCCATCCTCGACTTCCGGGAGCGGCACCCGGACATGATCCTGAAGCCCCTCTACGGCGGCGGCGGGTCCGGCGTGGCGCGGCTGAAGCCCGATGACAGCAATCTCGACGCCATGCTGGAGCTGCACTTCGCCATCAGCCGCGACCCGGTGATCTGCCAGGCGTTTCTTCCCGCCGTCACCAAGGGGGACAAGCGCATCCTGATCGTGGACGGGGAGCCGGTGGGGGCCATCAACCGGGTCCCGGCCGACGGCCATATCCGGTCCAACCTCCGGGTCGGCGGGGTGGCGGAGGCCGTGGAGCTGACCGCCCGCGACAGGGAGCTGTGCGGCATCATCGGCCCGACCCTGAAGGCGCAGGGACTGATGTTCGTGGGCGTGGACGTGATCGGGGACTATCTGACGGAGATCAACGTCACCTCGCCCACCGGGGCGCAGCAGCTGAAGCGGTTCACGGGCATCGACGCCACCGCCATCATGTGGGACCGGATCGAGGCCCTCCGGGCCGCGCGCTGAGGCGGCGATGACCGAGACCGTTCCGGCCGCGCCACCGCTGAATCCCGCGGGTGCCACCCCGGTGATGCAGCAGTTCTTCGATGTGAAGCAGCGCCATCCCGACGCGCTGATCTTCTTCCGCATGGGGGACTTCTACGAGCTGTTCTTCGACGACGCCCGCAAGGCGGCGGAGGCGCTGGGCATTGCCCTGACCTACCGCGGCAAGCATGCGGGGGAGGACATCCCCATGGCGGGCGTGCCGGTCCACGCGGCGGAGGCCTATCTGGCCAAGCTGATCCGGTCCGGCTTCCGGGTCGCGGTCTGCGAGCAGCTGGAGGACCCGGCGGAGGCCCGCAAGCGCGGCTCCAAGGCCGTGGTGCGCCGGGACGTGGTGCGGGTGGTCACGCCGGGCACCCTGACCGAGGATACCCTGCTGGATGCCCGGGGGGCCAACCGGCTGGCCGCCGTGGCCGTTCGTGCGGGGCAGGCGGCGGTGGCCACGGCCGAGCTGTCCACGGGTGAGGTCTGGTCCTTCCAGCTGGAGGTGGAGGCGCTTGCCCCCATGCTGGCCAGCCTCCGTCCGACGGAAACCCTGGTGGCTGACCGGTTGCTGGCGGATGCGAACCTCGTCGCTGCCTTGAAGGCCGGAGGCGGGCTGCTGCAGCCCATGCCGGGGGCCCTGGCCGATCCTGCGGCCTCCGATGCCCGGGTCCGTCGGCTCTATGGCGTGGACACCCTGGACGGCTTCGGGGGCCTGGTCACGGCAGAGATCGTGGCGCTGGGGCTGATCGCCGCCCATCTGGAAATGACCCAGGCCGGTCGCCTGCCCGCACTGGCCGCGCCGCGCCGGGCGGCGGGGGCCCAGTCCATGGCCATCGATCCGGCCACGCGGACCAGTCTCGAGATCGACCGGACCACCACGGGGGGACGGGAAGGGTCGCTCCTGTCGGTGATCGACCGGACCGTGACCGCCCCCGGGGCACGGCTGCTGGCCGACCGCCTCTCCCGGCCGCTCATGTCCGTCGAGGCGATCGAAGCGCGCCTCGACTCCGTGGATTTCCTGAAGGCCGACCGGCGGCTGCGGGAGGACCTGCGCGCGGGTCTGAAGGCAGCCGGCGACATGGCCCGCAGCCTGTCGCGCCTGGCCCTCGGCCGGGGTGGACCCCGGGATCTGGGGGTGTTGCGGGCTGGCCTGGCCGCCGGCGAGGCGATCTGTGCCCGGATCGGCCGCGACCGCTCGCCCCTGGACGGCCTTCCGGTGGAGCTGGCCGGAGCCCTGGATGACCTGACCCTGTCCCGGGCCCCGGACCTCGCCCATCTGGTGCAGGAGCTCACCCTGGGGCTGGACGCCGACCTGCCCCTGCAGGCGAGGGATGGCGGTTTCGTCGCCCGGGGCTACCGACCGGACCTGGACCAGTCCCGGGCCTTGCGGGACGACAGCCGCCGGGTGGTGGCCAATCTGGAGGCCACCCTGCAGCAGGAGACGGGTCTTGGCCTGAAGATCCGGCACAATGCGGTCCTCGGCTATTTCGTGGACACCACGGCCAAGCAGGCCGAGACCCTGTTCCAGCCGCCCTGGAACACCCGCTTCATCCATCGCCAGACCACGGCCAACCAGGTGCGCTTCACCACCACGGAGCTGGCAGACCTGGATGCCCGCATCTCCCAGGCGGCGGACCGGACCCGGGCCATGGAGCTGGAGACCTTCGAGGCCTTTCGCGCCCGGGTGGAGCAGCTGGCCGATCCGATCCGCCAGGCGGCCTTTGCCCTGTCCGTGCTGGACGTGGCCGCGGCCCTGGCGGAATGGGCGGACGAGGTGGATGCCGTGCGCCCCGAACTCGACACCTCCACAATCTTCGAGGCGGAGGGGGCTCGCCATCCGGTGGTCGAGCAGGCGGTGCGTCGCAGCGGAGAGCCCTACACCCCCAATGACTGCCGGCTGGACGGGGCAGGCCGGACGGGGGCGCGGCTCGCCATCGTCACCGGCCCGAACATGGCGGGCAAGTCCACCTTCCTGCGCCAGAACGCCCTCCTGGCGGTGCTGGCCCAGGCCGGGGCCTTCGTCCCGGCCCGGCGCTTTCGTCTGGGTCTGGTGGACCGCCTGTTCAGCCGGGTGGGGGCCGGGGACGACCTGTCCCGGGGCCGCTCCACCTTCATGATGGAGATGGTGGAGACCGCGGCCATCCTGACCCAGTCCACCGACCGGTCCCTGGTGGTGCTGGACGAGATCGGCCGGGGCACGGCCACCTATGACGGCCTCGCCATTGCCTGGGCGGCGGCAGAGGCCCTGCATGACGTCAACCGCTGCCGCACCCTGTTCGCCACCCACTATCACGAGCTGGCCCAGCTACAGGGGCGGCTCGCGGCCGTGACCAACCTGTCCCTGCGGGCACGGGAGTGGAACGGGGACCTGGTCTTCCTGCACGAGGCGGTGGAAGGGGCGGCGGACCGCTCCTACGGGGTCCAGGTGGCCCGGCTGGCGGGGGTGCCCCCGGCGGTGGTGGCCCGGGCGCGGGAGGTGCTGCAACGCCTCGAATCCGCCCCCGGCTCCCCGGCGCGTCTGGATGACCTGCCCCTGTTCGCCGAACGGCCGCCCCCCGCGGTCGCCACCCCTTCGAAGGTGGAGCAGGCGCTGAAGGGCCTCGACCCCGACAGCCTGTCGCCGCGGGAGGCGCTGGAAGCCCTCTATCGCCTCCGAACCCTCCTCCCTGACAGCTGAGCCGCCGGACGGCCCTTCGGCCATTGCGCCGACGCCAAACCGGCCTAACGTGGATCCATGGCCCGTCGCCTTCGCCCCACCCGCATCGAACATGTCGTCGACGGCCACCGTCTGCGCGCACAACTCACCACGGCCGCCCTGGATGCCCTGGGGGACGAGGCGGAGCAGCGCCGCCGGGCCCTGGACGTGTTGCGCGCGGCCCTGTTCCGCGGCCGGATGATCGCCAAGGAGCGGCTGGAGGCCGGGGCCGGCGGGATCGAGACGGCGCAGCTGCTGAGCCACGTGGTCGACGAGGTGATCACTGCCCTCTACGACTTCACCACGGTGCACATGTTCCGGGCGCGCAACCCGACGGAGGGGGAGCGCCTGGCGCTTCTGGCCGTGGGCGGCTACGGCCGCGGTGCCCTGGCCCCATTCTCCGACGTCGATCTGTTGTTCCTGCGGCCCTACAAGCAGACGCCGCACGCGGAGAGCGTGATCGAATACATGCTCTATGCCCTGTGGGACCTGGGCTTCAAGGTGGGCCACGCCTCCCGCACCGTGGAGGAATGCGTCCGGCTGGCGCGGGAGGACTACACCATCCGCACGGCCCTGCTGGAGGCCCGGCACCTCACCGGGGACGAGACCCTCAGCGCCGATCTGCGCCGCCGGTTCCGCAAGGACGTGGCCGAGGGGACAGGGGCGGAGTTCGTGGCCGCCAAGCTCAAGGAGCGGGACGACCGCCACGCCCGGGCCGGGGCCTCCCGCTACATGGTCGAGCCCAATGTGAAGGAGGGCAAGGGGGGCCTGCGGGACCTGAACACCCTGTTCTGGATCGCCCAGTACCTGCACCCCTCCGACCGTCCGGCGGAATTCATCCGGCTGGAGGAGTTCACCACCCGGGAGCTGAAGGCCTTCATCCGCGCCTTCGACTTCCTCTGGGCCGTGCGGGCCCACCTGCACTATGCCACCGGCCGGGCAGAGGAGCGCCTGTCCTTCGACCTGCAGCCGGAGATCGCAAGGCGCATGGGCTATCTGGACCGGCCGATGCGGGACGGGGGTTCGGAGCCGCTGGAGACGGGGGTGGAGCGGTTCATGCGCCGCTATTTCCTGATCGCCCGGGAGGTGGGGTCCCTGACCCGGGTGTTCTGCGCCAAGCTGGAGGCCGATCAGGCCAAGCGCAGCCCCCAGGGCCTGTCCCGCTTCCTGCCCCAGCGGTTCCGGGGTGGGCGAAAGGTGGTGGCCCCGGGCTTCCTGGAGGAGTCCGGTCGCCTGAGCATTGCCGACCCCGGCGTGCTGGCCAGCGACCCGATCCGGATGCTGTCCCTCTTCCAGCTGGCGGACAAGACCAACCACGACCTGCACCCGGATGCCTTTTCCGCGGTCAGCCGCTCCCTGAACCTGATCACGCCACGGCTGCGGCGGGACCCGGCGGCGGCGGCCGTGTTCCTCGACATCCTCACCCGGGGTCGGCACACCTTCAAGACGCTGGAGCTGATGAACGAGGCCGGGGTGCTGGGGCGCTACCTGCCGGAGTTCGGGCGGGTCGTCGCCCAGATGCAGTTCAACATGTACCACTCCTACACGGTGGACGAGCACACCCTGCGCGCCGTGGGCGTGATGGCGGACATCTTCGCCGGCCGTCTGGTGGAGGACCATCCCCTGGCCGTGTCCATCGCGCCCATGGTGGAGGATGTGGAGGTCCTGTTCCTGGCCATGCTGCTGCACGACACCGGCAAGGGCGGGGAGGGGGGCCAGGAACTGGCCGGGGCCCGCGCCGCCCGGTCCGCCTGCGAGCGTCTGGGCCTGTCCGCCACCCGGGTGGAAGCCGTGGCCTGGCTGGTGGAGCACCACCTGGTCATGTCCGACTTCGCCCAGAAACGGGACGTGACCGATCCCCGGACCGTGGCCGACTTCGTCCGCATCGTGCAGGATCCGGAGCGGCTGCGGGCCCTGCTGATCCTAACCGTCTGCGATATCCGCGCCGTGGGACCCGGGGTCTGGAACGGCTGGAAGGGCCAGCTGCTGCGCGACCTCTATGCCGCCAGCGAGGCCACCTTCCGGGGCGGGCGCTCCGATGCCGCCGCCGAGCAGGCTCGCCGGGCCCAGGCCGATGCCGCCCGCGCGGCCCTGGTCAGCTGGACTGGCGATGCCACGCCGGAGCTGCGGGTCTGGGCCCAGCAGATGGAGGACGCCTATTTCATGGCCTTCTCCCCCGAGGAGCAGATGCGCCACTATGCCCTGATCGGCCGGGCGGCGACTCAAGGGGGAGCGGCGGCCTCGTCGGACATCCGCAAGGATTCCCCTGTGGCGGAGGTGTCGGTGGCCGCCCTCGACCGGCGGGGGCTGTTCGCGGACCTGGCCGGGGTCATGGCCGGCATGGGGGCCAATGTGGTGGGGGCGCGGGTCTATACCTCCAGTGCGGGCCAGGCCCTGGACATCTTCCTGGTGCAGGACATGGCCGGCGGGCCCTTCGGCTGCGACCATCCCCAGGGCACCGCCCGTCTGGTGGAGGCCCTCGAGGCCGCCGGGCGCGGCGAACCGGCCCGGGTCGAGGCGGTACGCTGGTCCGACCCCGGACGCGCGGCGGCGTTTTCCGTGGCCTCCACCGTCTCGGTGGACAACAACGCCTCCGAAAGCGCGACGGTGATCGAGGTGTCGGGCCGCGACCGGCCGGGCCTGCTGGAGGCGCTGGCCCGCACCTTTGCCACGGCGGAGCTGACCATCCAGTCCGCCCATATCGACTGCTATGGCGAGCGGGCGGTGGACGCCTTCTATGTGGCCACCCTCGACGGAGGCAAGCTCGAGGACCCGCGGCGCATCAGCCAGCTGCGGGAAGGGCTGATGGCCATCCTGCAGGAGGGGGAGCCGGACTCCGCCACCCCGTCCGCCCGGCCCAAGCGGCAGAAGGCCCGGGCCAGCATCGCCCGTTGAGCCTGCGGCGCGGCTCCCTCACCCCAGGGCGAGGGACCGGGGCAGGTCGCCGGCGGCGGCACCCGCCTCCCGGGCGAGGACCTGCCGGATCGCGGGCGTGCGGTCGGCCACGCCCAGCGCCAGCCCCCGCAGCCAGCGCAGGCTGTCATGGTCGCTGGAAAACGCCCGGGCGATGAGATCAGCCGCCGTGACGGTGCCCGTGACATCCAGCCGCCGCCATCGGGCGTAGCGGTCGAGGACGAGGCTGCTGCCGATGTCCTCCCCCAGATCCCGGGCGTCGGACAGCACCTCCGTCAGGGCGGCCACGTCCTCGAGGCCGAGATTGAGCCCCTGGCCGGAGATCGGGTGCAGCCCGTGGGCGGCATCCCCCACCAGAGCCAGGCGCGGGGCGGTGACCGCACTGACCCGCTGCAGGGACAGGGGATAGGCAAACCGGGGGCCGATCAGGGTCGGGCGGCCGAGATCGTCTCCGAACCGACGGGCCAGCAGGGCGGTGAAGGCCGCCTCCGGCAGGGTCTGGAGGGCCCGGGCCCGGTCGTCCCGCTCCGTCCAGACAAGGGAGGCGCGATCTCCGGTCAGGGGCAGGATCGCCAGGGGCCCCGCGGGCATGAAGTGCTGCCAGGCCGTGCCCTCATGGGGCCGCGCCAGGGCCACGGTGGCCACCACACCGGTCTGGCCGTAGCCGGCCGTCTCCGCCAAGATGCCGGCCGCCTGGCGCAGCACCGACCGCCGCCCCTCGGAGCTGACCAGCAGCCGGGCGCTGAGGGTCCGGCCGTTATCCAGGTGCAGGCGTCCGCCGTTTCCGGCCATTTCCGCCCCCGTCACCTGGGCCGGGCGCACGACCGTGACGCCGGACCGGTCCAGGGCTGCCAGCAGGGCGGCCAGGACCCGGGTGTTCTCGATGATCCAGCCCAGGGGCTCCCCGGCTTCGGCCTCCCCCAGGTCCGTGGAAGAGATGGACAGCCGGACGGGCAGGGCGGGGCCGGCTCCGGCCCCGGGCGCGCGACCGTCGGTCACCACGATCCTGTCCATGGGCTGGGCCGCCGCCTGCAGCCGGTCGTCGAGGCCCAGGTTGCGCCACTGCCTCAGGGCGGTGAAGGCAATGGCCGAGGCGCGCCCGTCAAAGGCCTCCGACTCCATCGCCTCCGGCCGGTTGGCGTCCACCAGGGCCACGGAAAAGCCGGCCTGGTCCAGGGCCAGGGCCAGGGTCGCCCCGGTCAGGCCGCCGCCTGCGATGGCGACATCATAGTCGGTCTCGATGTGCATGATCCCAATCTGGCCCTTCCCGCCGGTCAGGTCCAGATCAGGGAACGGCACAATCGGCGGCAGGTGTCGGCCGCAGGGGTCTGGTAAACGCCACATTAACGGCTGCGGCCCAGAATGGCGGCTTCGCCTTCCGCCCGTACCGCGTCGTCCGGAGATCTGAGCATGGCCCATACGGCTGCCGAGCCACCGTCCCATCTCCTGGTGCAGACCTGGTCGAGCCTGCGCCTGGTGTGGCGCGCGTCCTGGACTACCCGCCTGCGGGGCGGGGCCATGGCCATGTTCGGCCTCGCCCTGCTGATCGCGCTGATGTCCTACCACCCGGCCGATCCCAGCTGGAACGTCGCCTCGGCGGACCCGGTCCGCAATCTTCTCGGCACGACCGGCGCGGTCCTGGCCGATATCGCCCTCCAGAGCCTCGGTCTGGCCGCCTGGATCCTCGCCCTGATCCTCATCTGTGCAGGGATCGCCCGGGCGGGTGCCCGCGACCTCCGATCCAGCGGACCGGCCTGGCGCCTACGTCTGCTGACGGCACTGGCCGGGACGCTGCTGCTGTCCGTGGCTCTCGCCGGGCCACGGCCGCCGGTGATCTGGCCCCTGTCCTCGGGTCTCGGCGGCTTCTGGGGGGATGTGAGCCTCTCGGGTCTCGCCATGCTGCTGCACATGACCGGCCTTCCGGGGGCCCGGATCATCGCGGCGGCGATCATGGGTATGGCGGCGGTGGGCCTTCTGGCTCGGGCCGCCGGTGTCGGGGCCGCGGACCTGAACACGGCCCGGGTGCGGCTGGCGGACGGCGGGGCCAAGGCCCTGTCGCTGGGAGAACGACTGCTGGTCCGCCGCAGGGACGAGCCGGAAGCAGGGGAGATCGCGACCTCGCCAGCTCCCCCGCGCGCGCGACGTGCCGTGGCGGAGACCGCGCCGCCCGCCCGGCCGGACACACCGATCGACATTGCCGGTCGGACCATGGCTCCCGGAATCGACCCGGCGGACGATGACGAGGACGACGACGGCCCGCCCTTCGACCTCGCCCCGGTGGCGGGAGGCGCGAAGGTGGCCAGCCCCAAGTCGACCAAGCTGTCGGCCCGGGAGCAGCGGGAAAAGCAGGTGGCCTTCGACTTCGTCCAACCCGGCGGCTTCCGCCTGCCGGAACTGGCCATGCTGTCCAAGGCCAAGCCGCGGATGAGCTCCATCGACGAGGGGGCCCTGCGGCAGAACGCCAAGCTGCTGGAGACCGTGCTCTCCGAATTCGGGGTGAAGGGCCATATCGACCAGATCCGCCCCGGCCCGGTGGTCACCCTGTACGAAATGGTGCCCGCCCCCGGGGTGAAGCACAGCCGGGTGGTGGCCCTGTCCGACGACATCGCCCGTTCCATGAGCGCCCGGGCCTGCCGCGTCGCCGTGGTCCCCGGCCGCAACGCCATCGGGGTGGAGCTGCCCAATCCTCGGCGGGACACGGTCTATCTGCGGGACCTGCTGGCCTCGGCGGACTACGAGAAGTCCACCGCCGCCCTGCCCCTGGCGCTGGGTGAGTCCATCGGCGGGGAGCCCTATGTGGCCGACCTGGCCCGCATGCCGCACCTGCTGATCGCGGGCACCACCGGTTCCGGCAAGTCCGTCGGCGTCAACGCCATGATCCTGTCGGTGCTCTACCGCCTGACCCCGGACCAGTGCCGGTTCATCATGATCGACCCCAAGATGCTGGAACTGTCGGTCTATGACGGCATCCCGCACCTGCTGGCTCCCGTGGTCACCGATCCGAAGAAGGCCATCGTCGCCCTCAAATGGACGGTGAAGGAGATGGAGGACCGCTATCGCCGCATGTCCAAGATCGGCGTGCGCAACATCGGCGGCTTCAACGAGAAGGCGCGGGAGGCCCTGGCCCGGGGCGAGCATTTCGAACGCACGGTGCAGACGGGCTTCGACGACGCCGGCCGGCCGATCTACGAGACCGAGACGGTGCGCCCCGAGCCCATGCCCTATCTGGTGGTGGTGATCGACGAGGTGGCCGACCTGATGATGGTGGCGGGCAAGGACATCGAAGGCGCCGTGCAGCGCCTGGCGCAGATGGCCCGGGCCGCGGGCATCCACCTGATCATGGCCACCCAGCGTCCGTCGGTGGACGTGATCACCGGCACCATCAAGGCCAACTTCCCCACAAGGATCAGCTTCCAGGTCACGTCCAAGATCGACGCCCGGACCATCCTGGGCGAGCAGGGGGCCGAGCAGCTGCTGGGCCAGGGAGACATGCTCTACATGGCCGGCGGCGGTCGCGTGACCCGCCTGCACGGCCCGTTCGTGGCCGATGACGAGGTCGAGGCCGTGGCCAGCTTCCTGCGCCAGCAGGGGGAACCGCAATATCTCGACGACGTCACCGAAGGGGGCGACGACGAGGAGGGCGGCGGCGGCGACATGATCGGCAACGGCACCTCCGGCGACGACCTGTACGACCAGGCCGTGGCCGTGGTCACCCGGGACCACAAGGCCTCCACCTCCTACATCCAGCGGCGGCTGCAGATCGGCTACAACCGTGCCGCCTCCCTCATCGAGCGGATGGAGAAGGAGGGGCTGGTGGGCCCCGCCAACCATGCGGGCAAGCGCGACATCCTGGCCGGGCCCCCGCCGCCGGTGTGACTTCGGCCGCAGCGCCCTTGAATTGACGCAACAACCGTGTTCACAGGCGGCAAAGCCTCCGGAAGACCGCCCATGCCCGATCGTCGCCAGTTCCTGCTCCTTGCCGCCGCCGTCGGGGCGGGCGCGAGCCTCGCAGCCGTCGTCCCGGCCAAGGCGCGACCGGCGAAGCTGACCCCGGAGCAGTCCGAGCGCCTGCAGGCAGCCAATGCCTATCTCTCCGGTCTCAAGTCGGTGCAGGGGCGCTTCAACCAGGTGGACGCCCAGGGGAACGAGACCTCCGGCACCCTGTGGCTGAAGCGTCCCGGCAAGGCCCGGTTCCAGTACGACGCGCCGGCGGATCTGCTGGTGGTGTCCGACGGGGCCAATGTGATGGTCAATGATCGCCGCCTGAAGACCTTCGACCAGTATCCTCTCTGGGCGACGCCCCTGGGCCTGCTGCTGGCCAAGCAGGTGCGCCTGGACAAGGGGGTGGAGATCACCGCCGTGACGGACGCCGCCGACGGCTTCACCGTGACGGCCCGGGACGGGCGCAAGCAGACCGAGGGGGCCATCACCCTGCACTTCACGGCCGCGCCCCTCACCCTCTCGGGCTGGACCGTGACCGACGGCCAGGGCCAGCGGACCCAGGTGGCCATCGGCCCCCTGCACGAGATCGCCGACCCGGACCCGCAGCTGTTCGTCCTGCGCGATCCCAATCCCCGGCGGGGCAAGAACTGAGCCCGGCCCCGGCGACAACCAGCCATTGGGACCGTGCTCAATTTGCAACATCGATCGAAATTACGATTCGAGGTTGACATAAAGGTTTGGGAGTGGCAATTTGAACACGCTTCAGAGCGGGGCCCTCGATGGTGCCGCCTGGACGTCCCGCCGGACACCATCCCCTCCCGGCGTGACAGGATTATGATCCCTACGCCCGGCCGCGAGTCCCCCCCTCTCGCGGCCGGGTTACTTTTTTGGGCGGGAGTCGGCGTCGACCCGGTCGCGGGGGTGCCGGAGACGGGTCGTCCGCCTTGCGTCCGGACGGTCTCCGCGCCATGTCTGTGCCAGCCCGTCCAGGACCGGACGACCCCACCCGCAGGCCCCCCGATGTTCATCCAGACCGAGCAGACCCCCAATCCGGAAACCCTGAAGTTCCTTCCCGGCGAACCGGTGTCCCCCGAGGGGCCGCGGGAGTTCCGCAAGGGCGAGGCGGACCCGGGCTCCGCCCTCGTCCGGGCCCTGTTCGAGATCGAAGGCGTGGTGCGGGTCTATTTCGGCTCGGACTTCCTCACCGTCACCAAGGACGGGCCCGATCACGACTGGAAGCACCTCAAGGCCCCGATCCTGGCGGCGGTGATGGACCATTACACGGCAGCCGAGCCCCTGTTCGCGGACGGCCTCCAGGCGGCGTCCGGCCAGCACGACGACACGGTCTACGAGGGCGAGACCGCCCAGGTGGTGGCCGAGATCAAGGACCTGCTGGACACCCGCATCCGCCCGGCCGTGGCCCAGGACGGGGGCGACATCCTGTTCGACCGCTTCGATGCGGAGACCGGCGTGGTCTGGCTGCACATGCGCGGGGCCTGCGCCGGCTGCCCGTCCTCCTCCGCCACGCTGAAGTCCGGGGTCGAGAACATGCTCAAGCACTATGTTCCGGAAGTGAACCGGGTCGAGCAGACCCTGTAGCTCCGGAAGCCCCTGCGTCCTCCCATCCTTCGAACCCATCGGACCCGAACACCCATGACCTCTCCCCTTCCCCAGGCCGCCCTCGAGCAGCTGTTCACCAAGGCCCGGTCGCGCAACGCCTGGCGCAAGGAAACCTTGCCGGACAGCACCTGGCGGGAGCTGTACGACCTCATGAAGTACGGTCCGACCTCGGCCAACCTGTCCCCGGCGCGGTTCGTCTTCGTGACCACGGACGAAGGCAAGGCGAAGCTGGCCCCGCACCTGTCGGAGTCCAACCGGGCCAAGAGTCTGGACGCCCCGGCCATCGTCATCATCGCCCATGACCTGGCCTTTGCCGACAAGGCGGCGGAACTGTTCCCGATCAATCCCGGCGTCGGAGCCTGGTTCTCCGCCCCGGCCGTGGCCGAGGCCACCGCCTTCCGCAACGGCTCCCTCCAGGGGGCCTATCTGATCCTGGCCGCCCGGGCGCTGGGGCTGGATGCGGGGCCCATGTCCGGCTTCGATGCCGCCGGGGTGGATGCGGTCTTCTTTGCCGGCACGACCTGGAAGTCCAACTTCATCTGCAGCCTCGGCCACGGCATCGACGAGTCCTTCCCCCGCCTGCCGCGCCTCGCCTTCGAGTCGGCGTGCCAGATCGTCTGACCGGGCGCATGGCGGACGGTCTGGCCCGGGACGCGATCCTGTCCCTCGACCTGTGCCTGGGGGCCTGCGTGGTGGCCCTGGAGGTGGACGGCCGGGGCGTCGTCGCCCGGCGGGAAATCCCCATGGACCGCGGTCACCAGGAGCGCATCGCCCCCCTGCTACAGGAGGTGACGGCAGAGGCCGGCCTGCCCCTGACCCGCCTTCGCCGGATCGGCGTCACCACCGGGCCCGGCTCCTTCACCGGTCTGCGAGTGGGCCTGGCCTTCGCCCGGACGCTGGCCATGACCCTGGGCTGCGAGTGCGTGGGAATGTCGAGCCTCGAGGCCCTGGCCGCCACCGCCGCGGACGGCGGGACGATCCTGGCCGCCATACCGTCCCGCCAGGACCTGATGTTCACCGCCCTGTTCGTGGATGGCGCGCCGGTGTCCGCGCCGGACCAGCTGGCGCTGCCGGAGATCGCCGCCCGACTGGCGGAAATCTGGACCGGCGGTCCCCTCACCCTGGTCGGACCGGGGGCCGCCGCCCTGGTGGGACTGGCCCCGTCCGCCACGGTGCTGGACATTGCCTATCCCTCCGCCGACGCCCTCGCCCGCCGGACGGCCGCGGTTCCGGCCGGGGCCCCGTCGCCCCGGGCGCTTTATCTGCGGGCCCCCGATGCCCGGACCCTGGCCGAGCGGGGCGCCCGTGTCTGATGCGCCGCTTCTGGTCGAGGCCGGACCGGACGAGGCCGCGGAGCTCGGCCGCCTCCACGCCCTGGCCTTCGACCGGGTCTGGAGCCCGGCGGACTTCGTCGGTTTCCTGGAGGACGGGGCCGTCGCCTATCTGGCCCGGGTGAACGGGACGGCGGTCGCCATGGGCCTGTTCCGCGCCGTCGGCGACGAGGCGGAGGTGCTGACCCTGGCCACCGACCCCGCCCATCGAGGTCGCGGGCTGGCCGGTGCCCTGCTGGCCCGGGCCATGGACCGCCTCGCGGCCGGGGGGGTCACCACCCTGATGCTCGAGGTGGCCGCCGACAATCCGGCGGCGCGGGCCGTCTATGACCGGGCCGGCTTCCGTGAGATCGGCCGTCGCCGGGCCTATTATCCCCGCCCGCAGGGGGCGGTGGACGCCCAGGTGATGAGCTGCGCGCTCCCCGCATCCGGTCGCACCTGACATTTGCCTCGGCGCTTAACACCGGCCCCCATTGCGCCTATGTTCCGGGCCTGAACCCGCAGCAACCGGCCGACCAGTGGATCGCATCGAGAAACTCTGCCTCGACAAGGGCATGCGCATGACCGATCAGCGCAAGGTGATCGCCCGCGTCCTGTCCGCCGCCCAGGATCATCCGGATGTGGAGGAGCTCTATCGCCGCTCCGCCGCCGTGGACCCGAACATCTCCATCGCCACCGTCTACCGGACGGTGCGCCTGTTCGAGGAGGCGGGCATCATCGCCCGCCACGACTTCCGTGACGGCCGGTCCCGCTACGAGCAGGCGGGGGAGGAGCACCACGACCACCTGATCGACATGAAGTCCGGCCAGGTGATCGAATTCATCGATGAAGAGATCGAGCGGCTGCAGCACCTGATTGCCCGGCGCCTCGGCTTTAGGCTGATCGACCATCGGCTGGAGCTGTACGGCGTGCCCCTCGAGCCTGGCGAGACCTGATTCAGGAATGGACACCTCCCCCCCGGCGCCGCGCAAGCGCGTCCACATCAAGACCTATGGCTGTCAGATGAATGTCTATGACAGCGAGCGCATGGCCGATGCCCTGGCCCCGGACGGCTATGACACCACCGATGACGCGGCCACCGCCGACCTGGTGCTGATCAACACCTGCCATATCCGGGAAAAGGCGTCGGAGAAGCTCTATTCCGACCTCGGCCGCCTTCGGGACATGAAGGCCGAGCGGACGGACGGGGCTTCGGTGACCATCGCCGTGGCCGGCTGCGTCGCCCAGGCGGAGGGTCCGGAGATCATTCGCCGGGCCCCGGTGGTGGACCTGGTGGTGGGGCCCCAGTCCTATCACCGCCTGCCGGAACTGGTGGCCCGGTCGCGGTCGGCCGCCCCGCCGGTGGGCGAGGACCAGCTGGCGGCGGACTTCGAGCCCCGGGCCAAGTTCGACCTCTTGCCGAAGCAGCGCCGCGCCGTCGGCCCCACCGCCTTCCTGACGGTGCAGGAGGGCTGCGACAAGTTCTGCGCCTTCTGCGTGGTGCCCTATACCCGGGGGGCGGAGTTTTCCCGTCCCGTGGCCGACATCGAGGCAGAGGCCCGGCGGCTGGCGGAGTCCGGGGTGCGGGAGATCACCCTGCTGGGCCAGAACGTCAACGCCTATCACGCCGACGGGGCCGAGGGTCCGGTGGGGCTGGCGGCGCTGATGCGACGGCTGGCGGACATACCGGGGGTGGAGCGGTTGCGCTATACCACCAGCCATCCCAACGACATGACCGACGCCCTGATCGCCGCCCATGCGGAGATCCCGGCGGTCATGCCCTATCTGCACCTGCCGGTTCAGTCCGGGTCGGACCGGATTCTCAAGGCCATGAACCGGCGACACACGGCCGACAGCTATCTGCGCCTGGTGGAACGCCTGCGGGCCGCGCGGCCGGACCTGGCCCTGTCCGGGGACTTCATCGTCGGATTTCCGGGGGAGACGGAGGCCGATTTCGAGGCCACCCTCGATATGGTCCGGACGGTCACCTATGCGGGGGCCTTCAGCTTCAAGTATTCCCGCCGTCCGGGCACCCCGGCTGCCAGTGCCGCCGAGCAGGTGCCGGAATCCGTGAAGGCCGAGCGTCTGGCCCGCCTCAATGCCCTGCTGGAGGACCAGCGCCAGGCCTTCAACCGCTCGAAGATCGGCACCGTCATGCCGATCCTGTTCGAGCGGCAGGGGCGTCACCCCGGCCAGCTGATCGGTCGCAGCCCGTGGCTGCAGTCCGTCTGGACCGAGGCACCGGAAACCCTCATGGGCCAGATCGCCCAGGTGGAGATCACCGATGTGGGTCCCAACAGCCTGGTGGGCCGCCGGGTGGATACGTCCCCGCAGTCGGATGCTGCCGCATGAAGGCCACCGCCGAGGACTTCCTGCCCCTGGCCGATGTCGCCGCCCGGGCCGTGGCCGGCCCCCGGGGCCGCCATGCCGCCCTGATCGAGGACGCCTTCCAGGTGATGGTGGAGACTCCAGGCGGCGGCGTGCGCTTCACCGGCGACGGCCCCGGCCGCGCCCGAGCCCGCCGCACGGTGGAAACCCTGGCGGAGCGCGCGCTCCAGGGCCTCGAGGTTACGGAGGGCGACGTGCGCACCGCGATCCTCCAGGCGCGGACCAGTGCCGTGCGCGGCGTGCGCCCGGCCATGCCCGTGGGGCGGCGGGGGGCTGTGGCTCCCAAGACCGAGGCCCAGGCCCGGTATCTGGATCTTCTGGCCCACCATGACCTCGTGTTCGGCATCGGTCCGGCGGGGACGGGCAAGACCTTCCTGGCCGTGGCCCATGGGGTGGCCATGCTCTCCCGCGGGGAGGTGGACCGGCTGGTCATCACCCGCCCGGCGGTGGAGGCGGGGGAGCGTCTCGGCTTCCTGCCGGGGGACCTGAAGGAAAAGGTCGATCCCTATCTCGCGCCGATCTGGGAGGCCCTGTCCGACCTGATGGGCCGCGAGGCCCTGGACCGCCGCCGGGACCGGGGCGAGGTGGAGGTGGCCCCCATCGCCTTCATGCGAGGCCGGACCCTCGCCCATGCCTATGTGATCGTCGACGAGGCGCAGAACGCCACCCGCCTGCAGATGAAGATGATCCTGACCCGCCTGGGGGAAGGGGCGCGCATGGCGGTGACCGGCGACCCCAGCCAGATCGACCTGCCCAGCCTGCGGGACAGCGGCCTCGCCCATGCGGTCTCCATCCTGGACGGGGTGGAGGGGGTGGCCGTGGCCCGTTTCTCCGCCGCCGACGTGGTGCGGCATCCGCTGGTGGAGCGCATTGTCCGCGCCTATGACGCCGACGCGGCCCAGTCCGGCGGACCCCGCTGATGGCCGGGGACGCCAAGGGGATCGAGATCGAGATCGACGTGGAAATCGAGGCGGACGGCTGGACCGGGCACCTGCCGGATGTCGAGGCCCTGGTGGTGGCCGCGGCGACGGCGGCACTGGCCCCCGACCATCCGGGGGCGCTCACCGTGCTGCTCACCGACAATGCGGCCGTGGCCGAGCTCAATACCCGGTTCCGCGGCCGGGAGGGCCCGACCAATGTGCTGAGCTTTCCCGCCGCGGCCAGTGCCCGCCCGCATCTGGGGGACCTGGCGCTGGCCCTGGAGGTCTGCGAGGCGGAGGCCCGGGCCCAGGGCAAGACCCTCGCCCACCATCTGCAACATCTGGTGGCGCACGGGGCGCTTCATCTTGTAGGATTCGACCATCAGTCCGACGAGGAGGCCGAGATCATGGAGGCGCGGGAACGCCGCATCCTGGCCGGTCTCGGGATCGCGGACCCTTATGCCGTGCCGGATGATCCGGTCGCGGTTCATCCGGAGCCTTAGGCGACCGACCGCATGGCGAGCTCAGACCCCCGATCCGGCGCTGCACCGCCCCCGTGGCTGCGATGGTTCGGAAACCGCCGGAAGCCGGACCCCTGCCCCCAGGCCACCCCCGCGGAGGAGGAGGCCGTCGATCTCATTGATCAGGCGGAGGCCTTCCAGACCCTTCGCATCCGGGACGTGATGACCCCCCGGGCGGACATCGTCGCCCTGGAGATCTCGCTCCCCCTGGACGAAGTAGTCCGCCGCTTCGCCCGGAGCGAGCTGACCCGCATGCCCATCTATCGGGAAACCCTGGATGATCCTGTGGGGGTCGTCCACATCAAGGACATCGTGCTGCTGCTCGCCCCGCCGGAGGATCCGGCCGCCCCGCCCGCTCCGATCCCGTGGAAGGACCCGGTGCTGCACCGCCTGCGCCGGGAGGCCCTCTATGTTCCCGCCTCCATGCTGTGCTCCGACCTGCTGCTGCGGATGCGGGTGGCCCGGATCCACATGGGTCTGGTGATCGACGAGTTCGGCGGCGTCGACGGGCTCGTGACCCTCGAGGACCTGCTCGAAGCCGTGGTCGGGGAGATCGACGACGAGCATGACGAGGACGAGGCCCCGGATCTGGTCACCCGCCCCGGCGGCGTGATCGAGGCCGATGCCCGCGCATCCCTCGAGGACCTGGAAGCGGTGCTGGGTCGGTCCCTCCAGCCCGAGGACGAGGACGAGGAGATCGACACGGTGGCGGGCCTGGTGGCCACCCTGGCCGGTCGGGTGCCCCAGCGGGGCGAGGTCATTGTCCACCCCTCCGGCTACGAGTTCGAGATCATCGATGCCGATCCCCGGCGGATCCGGCGGCTGCGTATCCGGCCGCCCAGCGAGACCCCTTCACCGGAGACGGTCCCGCGATGATCGCCCTGCCGCGCGTCCGCAAGGGCGGTCCGGTCGCCCTGCTGGCGGGCCTGGCCGCGGCCCTGGCGCATCCGCCATTCGGGTTCCTGCCGGGGCTCCTCGGCTTCTCCGTGCTCTATCTGCTGTTGCTGCGAAGCTCGGCGGAGCGGCCGCTGCGGTCCGCCTTCTGGCGGGCCTGGCTGTTCGGTCTTGCCTATTTCACCGTCAGCCTGTGGTGGATTTCGGAAGCCTTCATGGTGGACGTGGCCGCCCATGGCTGGCAGGCCCCGTTTGCCGTGGCGGGTCTGGCCGGAGGGCTGGCGCTGTTGTGGGGCCTTGCGGCGGTGGTCTGGCGCACGGTCAATGGCAAGGGGCTTGCGGGAGCCTCGGCCTTCGCCGCCATCCTGGCCGTCACCGAATGGTTGCGGGGCCACATCCTGACCGGCCTGCCCTGGAACCCCCCCGGGGCCGCCTGGGCCGCAGGCGGGGCGGTCAGCCAGCTGGCCTCGGTGGTGGGCATCTATGGCCTGACCCTGTTCACCCTCGTCCTCACCAGCCTGATCGCCCTGGCGGCCTCGCCGGGATACCGGCACCGGATGCGGCCGGTGCTGGCGGCGGCGGCCGCGCTCGCCCTGGTCTGGGGCTTCGGTTCCGTCCGTCTGGCCACTGCGCCGCATGGCCCGGCCGGGCCGGTGGTGCGCATCATCCAGGCCAATGTGCCGCAGACCGACAAGTGGGATGCCCGCACCTTCAGCGAGATCCTCGGGCGCTATACCCGCCTGACCGCCGCCCCGGCCGCAGGCCCGGTCCCGGCCTATGTGATCTGGTCCGAGACCGCCATCCCCGCCCTGCTGGACGACTATCTGGCGGACGACACCTGGACCGCGGCGGAGGTCCAGGCGAGCCTCCGGCCGGGCCAGACCCTGATCCTGGGGGCCGACCGGGCCGATCCCGCCCCGGACCGCACCCGTTACTACAACAGCCTGTTCGTGCTGCGGCGAACGGTCACGGGCTTCGACCGCCTGGCGGTCTACGACAAGCACCACCTGGTCCCGTTCGGGGAATATTTCCCCGTCGACAGCCTCGCCGAGGCCACCGGCCTGAAGAAGCTCGTCCATGTGGGCGACGGGTTTGACGCCGGACCGCCGTCCCGGGTGGTGCGGCCGGACGGGGTGGCCCCCTTTGCCCCGATGATCTGTTACGAGAGCCTGTTTCCCGGCGCGATTTCCGACCAGGGCCGCCGGGCGGCCTGGATCGTCAACGTGTCCAACGATGCCTGGTTCGGCCGGACCAGCGGGCCGATCCAGCACCTGAACCTCGCCAGCTACCGGGCCATCGAGACCGGACTGCCCATGGCACGCTCCACCCCCACCGGCGTATCGGCCCTGATCGACGCCTATGGCCGGTCCCTGCGCCAGCTGGGCCAGGGACGGGAGGGCTTCATCGACCTGCCCCTTCCACCGGTCGCGCCGGAGACGCCCTATCACCGATTCGGCGACACGATTTTCTGGGTTGTAATTCTGGCTATGTTTTTGCACGTTATGGCGGTAATTTCGTCACCTGGGCGGGGGAATCTTGCCGCGGCGTCGTCCTATAGGCGCCGGACGGTCGCTCCGCCCAACCCAACTCTGTCAGGCGACGCCTGAACCTCCCGGCGCCGCGGGCGGTTCCGAGCCGAGCCGCCTGTCCCGACGAGAGGCCCATGACGTCAGTCCACGACACAGACCGCGCCCCGAACATCGTCGACCAGCATGTGGGGATGCGCATCCGGTTGCGCCGGAAGGCCGTGGGTCTCAGCCAGGACAAGCTGGCGGAGGCGCTGGGCCTGACCTTCCAGCAGGTGCAGAAATACGAACGGGGCCTGAACCGGGTCAGCGCGTCCAAGCTGTACGACATCGCCCGGACCCTGCGGGCCTCCATCCCCTATTTCTTCGAAGGGCTGGCCAGCACCGAAACCGTCAACCGGAAGGATGTGTCGGAGCCGGACTCGGCGGAGTTTCTCTATGACCTCGTCATGACACCGGAGGGGCTGGAGCTGGCCGCCCTGTTCCCGAGGATCGAGCGGCGGCACCGACGCCTGGTTCTGGAAATGGCCCGGGCCCTGGTCAGGGAGTCACCCGTCGAGGCGAATGTCGACTGACACCGGCGCATGGTCGGACGGGCGCTCCCACTCCCGCACCGTATCGTGCACCCGGGCATCGGCCCGGCCACTGTCCCGCGCCGCGGGGGCGAGGCCAGGGCTGGCCCACAGATGGTCCAGCCGCAGCCCGCGGTTGGACTTGCGGAAGTCCTGGGCGCGATAGCTCCACCAGCTGTAGAGCTTGGTCGGTTCCGGCACCGCCTCCCGGGGCAGGTCGATGAAGCCGAGGGACGCCTGCATCCGGGCGATGGCCTCGAGTTCCACGGGGGTGTGGCTGACCACCTTCAGCATCTGGCGGTGGCTCCAGACGTCATTCTCCCCCGGGGCCACGTTGAAGTCCCCGGTCAGTAGCAGGGGGGCCTTCGGGTCCCGCGCCGCCATGGCATCCGTGGTGTGGCGCAGGAAGTCGAGCTTGTGGGCGAACTTGGGGTTCTCCACCGGGTCGGGCACGTCGCCCCCGGCGGGGATGTACAGGGTCTGGATCTCCATCCCGGCCACGATCACCCCGACATTGCGGGCATGGCCCTCCCGGCACAGGTCCAGGACCGGAGCCGGAGTGATCGGCAGGCGGGAGGCAATGGCCACCCCGTGCCAGCCCTTCTGCCCCTTCAGCGCCAGATGCGGCAGGCCCATGGCCTCGAAGGCGGCAACGGGAAACTCCCCGTCATGGCACTTGGTCTCCTGCAGGCACAGGACATCGATGGCCGCTTCGGTGACGAACCGGGTCACCTGGTCGATGCGCAGGCGGACGGAATTGATGTTCCAGGTGGCGACCCGAAGGCGCATCTGTGGTCTCCGATCCCGGCTTGACGGGTCTAGCGGCTGCGGGGGGACCAGAAGCCGACGATCCGCCGCACCTCGTCCAGGGTCGGTTCCGCCACGGCGCTGGCGGTGTCCGCCGCCGCGGCCAGCACCCGGTCGATCTCGGCAGGATCGGCCAGCAGGCGGCGCATGCGTTCGCCGATGGGGGCGATGGCAGAGACCGCCACCTCCACCAGGGCGGGCTTGAAGGCTCCGAAGCCCTGTCCGGCGAACCGGCCCAGCACGTCCGCCTTGGTCTCCCCGGTCAGCGCGGCATAGATGCCCACCAGATTGTCCGCCTCGGGCCGGGCCTTCAGGGCCTCGAGGGTGTCCGGCAGCGGTTCCGGGTCGGTCTTCGCCTTGCGGATCTTCTGGGCGATGGCGTCGGCATCGTCGGTCAGGTTGATCCGGCTGTAGTCCGACGGGTCGGACTTGGACATCTTGGCGGTGCCGTCCCGCAGGCTCATCACCCGGGCACCCGGCCCCTCGATCAGGGGTTCGGGCAGGGGGAAGAAGCCCTGGACGCCGAAGTCGTGGTTGAACTTGGCGGCCACATCCCGGGTCAGCTCCAGATGCTGCTTCTGGTCCTCCCCCACGGGCACGTGGGTGGCCTTGTACAGCAGGATGTCGGCGGCCTGCAGCACCGGATAGGTGTAGAGGCCGACGGAGGAGCGCTCCTTGTGCTTGCCGGACTTCTCCTTGAACTGGGTCATGCGGTCCAGCCAGCCGAGGCGGGCGACGCAGTTGAAGATCCAGGCCAGTTCCGTGTGCGCGCGCACGGCGGACTGGGGGAAGATGGTGGCCTTGGTGGTGTCGAGGCCCGCCGCCATGTAGGCCGCGGCGATCTCCCGTGTCTGGGCGGCGAGCTTGGCCGGATCCTGCCACACGGTGATGGCGTGCTGGTCGGCCACGAACAGGAAGGGCCGCTGGTCCTGCAGGTCCACGAACTTCTTCAGGGCACCGAGATAGTTGCCCAGGTGCAGCTCGCCCGAGGGCTGGATGCCGGACAGGACGCGGGTCGGACCGGCATAGGCGGGGGGAAGGGTGTCGCTCATGACGGGGCTCTTAAAGGGAATTGTCGGCGATTGCATCCGAAGTTCGCGGCGAACGGCGCAGGGCCGCGCGGATTTCCTGCACGGTCAGGGCGCGCAGGGCGAACAACAGCACCAGATAGACCACGGCCCCGACCGCGACCGCCAGCACGACGGCGATCTCCTTGCGGTGCAGGAGAAAGGGCTCGTACAGGGGCCGCGTCTCGCCCGCCAGGTACAGAAGCCCGGTCAGCACGCCGCTGGCGATCATGATCCGCACCAGCCGGGACACGGCGGCGGCGGACGGGGCGTAGTAGCCCCGCTGCAGCAGGGCGCGCAGCATCTGCGCCACGTTCAGCCACGCGGCCAGGGCCGTGGCCGCGGCAATGCCCGCGACCCCGTGCATCAGGAAGAACAGGGCCACGCCCGCCACCACATTGACCCCCACGCTCACCAGGGCAAAGCGCATGGGGCTCTTGGTGTCCTGCCGGGCGAAGAAGGCCTGGTTCAGGATCCGGGTCAGGACGAAGGCCGGGGTGCCGAGGCCGTACCAGAACAGGGCATTGGCCGTCTGGTGGGCATCGAACAGGGTGAACTCCCCCCGGGTGAACAGGGCGTCGATCAGGAAGAAGGGCATGCCCACCAGGGCCGCGGCGGCGGGCAGGGAAAAGGCCAGGGACAGGGCCATGGCCTCGTCCATGGCGGACTGCGCCCCCCCGTGGTCGCCGGACTGGACGGTGGTGGACAGGCGCGGCAGCAGGGCCACGCCGATGGCCACGCCCACCAGACCAAGGGGCAGCTGGTAGAGCCGGTCGGCGGCGGCCAGCCACGAGCGGCCGCCGGGCACCAGGCTCGCCAGATTGCCGCTGATGAAGATGTTGATCTGGGTGGCGCTGGCGGCGATGGCACCGGGAATGGCCAGCCCGATCAGGGCCTTGATCTCCGGCGTCAGGCGCGGCAGGCGGACATCCACTCGGGCCCCGGACTTGCGCACCCCCCACCACAGCAGCCCCGCCTGCAGGACGCCGGCCACGATCACCCCGACGGAGGCGGCATAGGCGGCGGCCACGGCCTCGGTCTGCGGCCAGACGGCCACCAGCATGACGAGGTTGAGCAGGGTGGGGGCCAGGGCCGACACGATGAAGCGCCCCCGCGCCTGCAGCACCCCGGACAGGTGGGCATAGATGGCCATGCAGGGCAGATAGGGCATGGCGATCTGGGTCAGGGTGACCGCCAGCTTGAACTTCACCAGGTCATGGGCATAGCCCGGATTGATCACGTACATCAGCCACGGCATGGCCAGCTGGGCCCCCACGGTGATGACGATGGTGGCGGCGGCGAGGGTGGCCATGGCATCGGCGGCCAGGACGTCGGCGATCTCCTCCCCCTCGGTGGCGAGGCTGCGGGCATAGGCCGGAACGAAGGCGGTGGCGAAGGCCCCCTCGGCGAAGATCCGCCGGAACAGGTTCGGGAAGGCGAGCGCGGTGTTATAGCAGTCCGCCGCGATGGTGGAGGACGCCCCCATCCGGTAGGTGATCACCAGGTCCCGCAGGAAGCCCATCACCCGGCTGATCATGGTCAGGCCCGAATAGATGGCGGAGGACCGCATCACGCTGGCACCCGGCCGGGGTGCGGCGGATGCAGGGGTCGCGCCGGTCGGGGCTGCGGATTTGAGGGGGGAGGTCATCCCCCGCCTATGCTCTCATCTTTTGCGAGCGGTCAAGGCGCTGTGACGGGGCGGCGGCGGCAGTATATGAGGGGGGATGCGAAGCCGGACGCGCCCTCCCCTGACCCCTGCGGATGCCGCCGCGGCGATCAAGTCCCGCGCCGTGGCCGAGGGCTTCGACACGGTGCGGCTGACCACCCTGCCGGACGACACACTCCGGGGGGAGCGGCTCGACCGGTTCCTGGCGCTGGGCCATCACGGCCAGATGGGCTGGATGGCGGATACGGCGGAGCGTCGGCGCCACCCCCGGGCCCTGTGGGCGGAGGCGCGGTCCGCTGTGGTGCTGGGCCTGAACTACGGACCGGACCATGATCCCATGGCGGCTCTGGCCCATCCGGACCTCGGCGTGATCAGCGTCTATGCCCAGGGCCGGGACTATCATGACGTGGTCAAGAAGCGGCTGAAGGCGCTGGGGGGCTGGATGGCCACCTCGCTAGGCGGGGAGCTGAAGGTGTTCGTGGACACCGCACCGCTGATGGAAAAGCCCCTGGCCGCCCAGGCCGGGCTTGGCTGGCAGGGCAAGCACACAAACCTGGTCAGCCGCGGCTTCGGGTCCTGGCTGTTCCTGGGGGTGATCCTGACCACCCTCGACCTGCCGCCGGATGCGCCGGAGACCGATCACTGCGGCGTCTGCCGCGCCTGCCTCGACATCTGCCCGACGGGAGCCTTTCCCGCCCCCTACCAGCTGGATGCAAGGCGCTGCATCTCCTACCTCACCATCGAGCACAGGGGTCCGGTGCCGGAGGACCTGCGTCCTGCCCTGGGCAACCGGATCTATGGCTGTGATGACTGTCTGGCCGTCTGCCCGTGGAACAAGTTCGCGCAGGTGGCGGCCGAACAGGCCTTCCATTCGCGCGACGCCCTCACCGCCCCGCGGCTGACGGAGCTGGCGGCCCTCGACGATGCCGCCTTCCGCGCCCTGTTCGCCGGAAGCCCGGTGAAGCGCATCGGCCGGGACCGGTTCGTGCGCAATGTCGCCTACGCCCTGGGCAACAGCGCCGACCCGGAGGCCGCCCCGGTGCTGGGGCGCCTGACCGGGGATGCCGACGAGACCGTCCGCGATGCGGCACAATGGGCGCTTCGCCAGTTGGACAAGGGGGTCCCGGGGCAAGAGACCCCTTCCGCAGACGGCGGTTTCGGCGCATAGGGAGCGCCTCCCCAACTGACCTGTGTGTGCCCCATGGACCTTTCCAAGATCCCGACCGGTGTGAACCCTCCCTATGATGTGAACGCCGTCATCGAAATTCCCCAGGGCGGCGAGCCCGTGAAGTACGAGATCGACAAGGAGTCCGGCGCGATCTTCGTCGACCGCTTCCTCCACACCGCCATGTTCTATCCCGGCAATTACGGCTTCATTCCCCACACCCTCGCCGATGACGGCGACCCGATGGACATCATGGTGGTCGGCCCGACCCCGGTGGTGCCGGGGGCCATCATCCGCTGCCGTCCCATCGGCGTCCTGAAGATGCGCGACGAGAAGGGCGGCGACGAGAAGATCCTGGCCGTGCCGGTGGACGCCCTGCACCCCTTCTATACCGGCGTGGACAGCTGGCGCGCCCTGCCCACCATCCTGACCGAGCAGATCGCCCACTTCTTCCAGCACTACAAGGACCTGGAAAAGGGCAAGGAGACCTTCATCGCCGGATGGGGCGATGCCGAGGAGGCCGGTCACCTGATCCGCGAATCCATCGAGCGGGCCGCTGCGGCGGACGAGGCCCCACGCAAGCTGCTCAGCCCGGCCTGATCAGCGATCCGGTCCGCCAGACGTTTCAGGGGGTGTCCGCCGGGCACCCCCTTTTTTTGTCGGAAAGGTCCCGGCCTCAGCGCCGGACGAGGTCCAGATAGACCGGAGCGATGTCCCCCAGGCCCTTTTCCTGGTAGCGGGTGGTCACGTGGTCGGCGGGGGGCGCGCGCCAGTCGTCTGCCCGCTCCGCCGTCCAGCTCAGGTCCGGATGAGCGAGGAACCGCTGCAGGGCCCAGTCCGCGTAGTCTGCCCAGTCCGTGGCGAACCGCAGCCGACCGCCGGGGATGAGGACCCGGACCAGCTCCGCCACGAAGGCAGTCTGCACCAGTCGGCGCTTGCGGTGCCGGGCCTTGGGCCAGGGATCGGGAAACAGGATGAACACCCGGTCGAGGCTGGCATCGGGCAGCCGGTCGAGGATGTCCCGGGCGTCTCCCACGTGCAGGCGGACATTGCCCAGCCCCGCCTCGTCCACGTGACGCAGGGCGCTGGCAGCCCCGTTGAGGAAGGGCTCCGCCCCGATCAGGGTCGCCTCGGGGTGCCGGGCCGCCTGGCCCGCCAGATGTTCCCCGCCGCCGAAGCCGATCTCCAGCCACAGCTGGTCCCGTCCCGCCCTCAGGCCGTCCCGGGTCAGGGGCTGGTCCAGGGGCACCGCGATCCGCGGCAGCAGGGTGTCCAGCAGCGCGCCCTGGGCCGGCTTGATCGTGCGGGACTTCACCCGGCCGAAGGTGCGCAGGGGAGGGTGGGGGTCGGACGATGTCATGGACAGGCCATAGCCCGGTCAGGGGCCGTTGGCCATCATCCCTGGGCTCAGGCGAGGCCCTTCAGGGCGTCCACCAGGTCGGTCTTCTCCCACGAGAAGCCGCCGTCGGCGTCCGGCGTCCGGCCGAAATGGCCATAGGCGGCGGTGCGGGCATAGATGGGCCGGTTCAGCTGCAGGTGCTCGCGGATGGCCCGCGGCGTACAGCCCCCGACGAGGTCCGGCAGGATCTTCTCCAGCTTCGCCGGGTCGACCCGGCCGGTGTCGTGCAGGTCCACATAGAAGCTGAGCGGCTTCGATACGCCGATGGCATAGCTGATCTGCAGGGTGCACTTGTCCGCCAGACCCGCGGCGACGACGTTCTTGGCCAGGTAGCGGCAGACATAGGCGGCGGAGCGGTCCACCTTTGTGGGGTCCTTGCCGGAGAAGGCCCCGCCCCCGTGGGGGGCCGCGCCGCCGTAGGTGTCGACGATGATCTTGCGGCCGGTGAGGCCCGCATCTCCGTCCGGGCCGCCGATCTCGAACTTGCCCGTGGGGTTGATGTGCCACTCGGTCTCGTCGGTGACGAAGCCGTCGGGGAACACCGACAGGATGTAGGGACGGACCAGCGCGCCGATGTCGGCGGGGGTGAAGCCCGGCTTGTGCTGGGTGGACAGGACGATGGAGGTGGCGCGCACCGGGCGGCCGTTCTCGTAGGCCAGGGTCACCTGGCTCTTGGCGTCCGGCTCCAGCTCCGGCCGCTCGCCGGAATGGCGGGCCGCGGCCAGCACCTTCAGGATGTTGTGGCTGTACTGCAGGGTGGCGGGCATCAGCTCCGGCGTTTCGGAGGTCGCGTAACCGAACATGATGCCCTGGTCGCCGGCCCCCTCGTCCTTGTTGCCGGCAGCGTCCACGCCCATGGCGATGTCCGTGGACTGGGGATGCAGATGGCAGGCGAAGTCCGCCGTCTTCCAGTGGAAGCCGTTCTGCTCGTAGCCGATGTCCTTCACCGCGGCGCGGACCTTGTCCTCCAGGTCCTCGACCAGCCCGTCCGGCCCGCGCACTTCCCCGGCCAGGACGATGCGGTTGGTGGTCACCAGGGTCTCGCAGGCGACGCGGGCATAGGGATCGGCACTCAGGAACGCGTCCACGACCGTGTCGGAAATCCGGTCGGCAACCTTGTCCGGGTGACCTTCGGAGACGCTTTCGCTGGTGAAGATGTAGGAGGGACGGATCACGGCGAACTCCGGCAAGGACAGGGATCGGACGAAGGTGCGCCTGAACCTATAAAGATATCTTTATATGTGCAAGTCATTCTGTGAGCCTGCGCCGCCGAACCCCGATCCCGTCGCCAAATCGTCACTGGCGCAGGCCCTCCGCATCGGCCTATCGAGGGGCCTGCGGGCGTTTCGCCCCGCATCACGCCCCCGTACCCTGTCCCAGCATCCTGACCCCGGGTCCGTCCCCATGACCGGCTCCACGCCTCCCGCCGATCCCACGCCCCGCGCCGGGGGCCAGCTCGTCCTCGGCCGGGAGGAGTGGGTGGCCCTGCCGGATCTCGGCCTGCCGGCGATCCGGGCCAAGGTGGACACCGGGGCGCGGACCTCGGCCCTGCACGCCTATGGCCTGCAGACCTTCGGCCCGGCGGAGGCACCGTGGGTGCGGTTCCGGGTGCAACCCATCCCCGGACGGGCGGACGTGGACGTGGACTGCGCCGCCGAGATCGTGGACCGTCGGGCGGTGACCAGCTCCAACGGCGAGACCGAGGTGCGCCATGTGGTCCGCGCGGACCTGGTCCTGGCCGGACGGGCCGTCTCCGCGGAGGTGTCCCTCACCAATCGCGACGGCATGAGCAGCCGGATGCTGCTGGGCCGCCAGGCCCTGGAGGCCCTGGGTGCGGTGGTGGACCCCACGCTGGCGGAAACCCAGCCGGCCCTGGACTATGGGGTCTACCTGTCGGGTCCCGCCCGGACCGCCGCCCGCCCCTCCCTGCGGATCGCCCTTCTGACCGTGAATGCGGGGAACTATTCCAGCCGTCGGCTGATCGAGGCCGCGACGGCCCGCGGTCACCGGATCGATGCCATCGACACCACCCGCTGCTACATGAACATCAATGTGCTCGCCCCGTCGGTCCTGTATGACGGCGAGGTGCTCGAGCCCTATGACGCGGTGATCCCCCGCATCGGGTCGCCCCTGACCGACTATGGGCTGGCCGTCGTCCGCCAGTTCGAGATGACCGGGGCCTTCTGCCTCAACCGGGCCGGGGCCATCGGTGCCGCGCGGGACAAGCTGCATGCCCTGCAGGTGCTGGCGCGCAAGGGGGTGGCCATGCCGACCACCGCCTTCGCCCGGTCACCGAAGGATACCCGCCACGTGCTGGGCCTGGTGGGTGGCGCGCCGCTGGTGGTGAAGCTGCTGCAGGGCAGCCAGGGCCGCGGCGTGGTGCTGGCCGAGACTACGCAGGCTGCGGAATCGGTGATCTCCGCCTTCCGCGACCTGGAGGCCGACATCCTGGTGCAGGAGTTCGTGGCCGAGGCCGGGGGCGCGGATGTCCGCTGCTTCGTCATCGGCGGACGGGTGGTGGCGGCCATGAAGCGCCAGGCCAAATTGGGCGACTTCCGCTCCAACCTGCACCAGGGGGGCGAGGCCCTGCCGGTGAAGATCACCACCGCCGAGCGCGATCTGGCGGTGCGGGCGGTCCGGGCGCTCGGCCTGCAGGTCGCCGGCGTGGACATCCTGCGGGCCCATGACGGTCCCAAGGTGATCGAGGTCAATGCCTCCCCCGGCCTGCAGGGGGTGGAGCGGGCCAGCGGAAAGGATGTCGCCGACCTGATCATCCGCCACCTGGAAGGCCGTGTTTCCCCCCTCGGCCCGTCGTCCCGGCCGCCGCTGGCGACCTCTGCCGGTTGACCGAAGAGAGGCTTTGCGTCAGGCAGTCCGGACAGCGGCGGGATCGGCCGCGGAACTCCTGGGGCGGCGAAGGGGCGGATGCAGCAGTCGAGCGTGTCACGGGTGGCTCTCATCGTCCTGGCCGTGATCGCCGCCGGGGCCGCCATGAACTGGGCCGCGTCGATTCTCACCCCCCTGGTGCTGGCCCTGTTCCTCACCGTGCTGATCGACAGCTTTGCCCGGTTCCTCCAGCGACGGGCGCCGTTCATTCCGGAGTGGGCGGACCTGCCCCTGGCCCTGCTGATCTCCACCATCGGCTTCGCGGTCACGGTCTGGGTGGTGGTGGACAATGCCGCGGCCTTCTCCACCAAGCTGGTGGCCGACGCCCCGCGGCTGAACCACGCCCTGATGCAGGTGTCGGCCCTGGCCGGGGTCAAGGCCCCGCCCACGGTCGAGGCCCTGATCAACCAGATCAATCCCGCCCGCTATTTCGGCGATGTGGCCCATGCCCTGCAGTCCTTTGCGGCGGGGGCGGTCTATGTGTTCATCTATACCGGCTTCCTGATCGCCGCCCGGGCCGGCCTGCGGGGCAAGGTGGACGCCCTGTGGCCGGTCCTGGAGGAGCGCGAGCAGGCCATCCTGGTCTTCAGCCGCATCCGCGACGGGGTGGAGCGCTATCTCTGGATCCAGACGGTTTCGGGGGCGCTGATCGCGGTCCTGTCCTGGGCCCTGATGGCGGCTCTGGGTCTGCAGAACGCCACCTTCTGGGCCTTCCTGATCTTCATCATCGTGTTCGTCCCCGTGATCGGCGGACTGATCGCCGCCGCCCTGCCGCCCCTTTTCGCCCTGGTCCAGTTCCCGACCCTGTGGGAGCCGGTGGCCCTGTTCTGCGGCCTGCAGACCATCCTGTTCGTGGTGGGCAGCATCCTGTTGCCGCGGATGCAGCGGGACGGGCTGAACATCGACCCGGTGGTGGTGCTGCTGAGCCTGGCGGTCTGGGGGGCCATCTGGGGCATTCCCGGCATGTTCCTGTCCACGCCGCTGACGGTGACCGCGATCATCATCCTGGCCCAGTTCCCCAATGCCCGCTGGATCGCCGTCCTTTTGTCCGGCGACGGTCATCCTGAGCCGGCCGCCCCGACCGGCAGCGCCCCCCGGTGATCACCGGACCCTGGGCTCACGGAGAGCCCAAAGGTTTTTGCGCCACCCCCCTCCCATCCCGGGCAAGGCTGCCTATCTATTGGGCGTCGGGCGCATCCCCCCTCGCCTGACCCATCGCACGGCCCGCCCCCCTGGGGTGTCGTGCCGTCGCAGATGTTCCGTGGTGCCCCTCCACGGAACCCGCGCCGCCGGACGCCCCCCCGTCCGGCGGCGCTTTCGTCTGGGCCCGACCCGCCGGATTTTTTTGCCCCGACCCCTTGTTGAAGCTTCGCTAAGGAGGTTTAGGGTAAATTCACGTGAACCGATCCCGTTCAGAGGGTCGATAATTGCGGGAATCCCATGACTTCCGACAAGCAAATCCCCTTTTCCCGGGAAAACCTCCTGGAAGCCTTCCGCGAACAGGGACGTTTCGGGTCGCTTTCGCCCACGCAACAGGACTTTGTCGATCAGGCCTTCGACGATGCCCGGGCCGATGAGCTTCCGGGGGTCTCCATCGGGGACCTGGCGGCCTGGCTGGTCCTGGCCTGGTCGGCAGCGGACCATCTGAACGGCGAACCCGTGATCCGCCTCTCGCCGGCGGTCGGAGCGTCCGGGCAGCCCCTGGGTCTGGACCTGCTGGTGGTGGCCCAGCCCGATGCCCCCTTCCTCGTGGACAGCGTGATGGGCGAGCTGGCGGACGGCGGCCTCGATGTCCGCGCCATGTTCCACCCGGTGGTCGCCACGCGGCGGGACGCGGCCGGGCAGCGGTCGGCGGAGGGCCACAGTCGCCGGGAATCCGTCATCATCGTCGCCATGGTCCCCGTGGGCGAGGACCGCCGGGACAGCGTGGTGGCCGGTGTCGCGGCGACGCTCGCCGATGTCCGCCAGGCCGTGGCCGATTTCGAACCCATGCGCGACCTCCTGCGTCAGACGACGGCGGAGCTGAAGCAGGCCCTCACGGCCGACGGCGCGGCGCTTGCCCGCTGGCTGAAGGCCCGCGGGTCCCGGGCCCCGGGGGCTCCGGCGGAGACGGTGGAGGAGTATCTCCACTTCCTGCGCTGGCTGGGGGAGGATCATTTCGTCTTCCTCGGTGCCCGGGTCTATGAATATCCCCGCCTCGCCAATGGCGACTATGCGCCGGAGGAGCCGGGCCACGGGGATGACGCCAGCCTGGGCGTGCTGCGGGACAACGAACTGGCGGTGCTGCGCCGGGCCAGCGAGCCGGCGCTGCTGACCTCGGAGCTGAAGGGCTATCTGGAGACTTCGGCCCCCCTGATCGTGGCCAAGTCCAACCTGCGCTCCCGCGTCCACCGGCGGACCTACATGGATTATGTGGGCGTGAAGCGCTACGCCCCGGACGGGGCCGCCATCGGCGAGGTGCGCTTCGTCGGCCTGTTCACCGCCGAGGCCTATGACGAGGCCGCCCGGGACATCCCCCTGATCCGCCGCAAGATCAGCCATGTGCTCGCCCGCGCCGGGGAGAACCCCAGCGCCCACAACGAGAAGCGACTGCGCAACATCATCGAGGGCTATCCCCGGGACGAACTCTTCCAGGCGGAGGAGGACGATCTCTACGACACCGCCATGGGCATCCTGCACCTGTTCGACCGGCCCCGCGCGCGGATCTTCGTCCGCCGGGATCCCTTCGACCGGTTCATCTCCGCCATCGTCTTCGTCCCCCGGGACCGGTACAATTCCGAGATGCGCCAGAAGGTCGGCCAACTGCTGGCCGAGGCCTGGGGCGGACGGGTCTCGGCCTATTACCCCAATTTCGGGACCGAGCCGCTTGCCCGGGTCCACTATGTGCTCGGCGTCACCCCCCGTCGCCATTCGGAGCCGGACCTGCGGGCCCTGGAGCAGTCGATCGACGAGATCACCCGCACCTGGACCGACCGCTTCGCCCAGGCCGCCCGCAGCGGCGGGGTGGAACCCGGCCGGGTGGCAGAGCTGCTGGCCCGCTATGCCGGCGCCTTCCCGCCCGGCTACCAGGCCCAGTACGACGCCGCCGAAGCCCTGCGCGATGCCGCCGAGATGGATGCGCTGGACGCGGCCGAGGCACCCTTGCGGGTCCGCGGCTACCGGTTCGACGATGATCCGGCCACGTCCTTCCGCTTCAAGATCTATCACGCCGGTCAGGCCGTGCCCCTGTCGGAGGTCCTGCCCATCCTCGAGCACATGGGCCTGAAGGCCATTGTCGAGGAGGGCTTTCCCGTCCGCCGGGGGGACGCCCACGAGGCGGTCTGGGTCCACGAATTCGTGGTCGACGATCCCCGCGGGGCCCATCTCAGCTTTGCCGATGTGAAGGACCCCTTCGAGGAGACCTTCACCGCCGTCTGGACCGGCCAGGCGGAAAGCGACGGCTTCAACCGGCTGGTGATCGAGCTCGGTCTGCACTGGCGGGATGCGGCCCTGATCCGGGCGCTGGCCCGCTATCGCCAGCAGACCGGGCTGGACCCCAGCCAGGCCGTGCAGCAGGAAGCACTGCGGGACCACCCCGGCGTGGCGCGGCTGATCCTCGACCTGTTCCGGGTGAAGTTCCACCCGGGCATCGCCACCCTGCTGAAGGACCGGCGGGACCAGGCGGATGCGGTCTATGCGGAGATCAACACCGCGCTCCAGGCGGTGGAAAGCCTCGACGCCGACCGGGCCCTGCGGCGCATGGCCCAGCTGGTGCACAGCCTGCAGCGCACCAACTTCTACCAGCGCCAGGCCGACGGCACGCCCAAGCCCTATATCAGCTTCAAGATCGCCAGCCGGGAGCTGGACGACCTGCCCCTGCCGAAGCCTTTCCGCGAGATCTTCGTCGCCGCCCCGCATGTGGAGGGAGTGCATCTGCGCTTCGGGCCGGTGGCCCGGGGCGGTTTGCGCTGGTCCGACCGGCGGGATGACTTCCGCACCGAGGTGCTGAGCCTGGTGAAGGCCCAGCAGGTGAAGAACGCGGTGATCGTGCCGGTGGGCTCCAAGGGCGGCTTCTATCCCAAGCAACTGCCCCAGCAGGTGGGCACCGATGCCTGGCGGGCAGAGGGGGTGCGGGCCTATCGCACCTTCCTGTCCGGCCTCCTCGACATCACCGACAATCTCGACGCCGACGGCCAGGTGGTGCGGCCCATGAACGTCATCGCCTTCGACGGGGACGACCCCTATCTCGTCGTCGCAGCCGACAAGGGCACGGCCACCTTCTCCGACATCGCCAACGGGGTGGCCCACGACTACGGCTTCTGGCTGGGGGATGCCTTCGCGTCCGGCGGCTCGGTGGGCTATGACCACAAGGCCATGGGCATCACCGCCCGCGGGGCCTGGGAAGCGGTGAAGCGCCACTTCCGCGAGCTGGGCAAGGACATCCAGACCGAGCCCTTCAGCTGCGTGGGCGTCGGCGACATGTCCGGCGACGTGTTCGGCAACGGCATGCTGCTGTCGCCGGTGACGAAGCTGGTGGCGGCCTTCGACCACCGGCACATCTTCCTCGATCCCGACCCGGACGTGGCGGCGGCCTTTGCGGAGCGCCAGCGCCTTTTCGCCCTGCCCCGGTCCTCCTGGGGGGATTACCGGACGGAGCTGTTGTCCAGGGGCGGGGCGATCATCCCGCGCAGCGCCAAGGTGGCCGAGCTGAGCCCCGAGGTCCGGGCCCTGCTCGCCGTCGAGGACGCGGAGATGGCTCCCACCGACCTGATCAAGGCCATCCTGCAGGCCCCGGTGGAGCTGCTCTATCTCGGCGGCATCGGCACCTATGTGAAGGCGGCCGGCGAAAGCCATGCCGAGGCCGGGGACAAGGCCAACGACGCCGTGCGCATCGATGCGACGGAGCTGCGCTGCAAGGTGGTCGGCGAAGGGGCCAATCTGGGCTTCACCCAGGCCGGACGGATCGCCTATGCCCGCACCGGCGGCCGGATCAACACCGACGCCATCGACAATTCCGCCGGTGTCGACACCTCCGACCACGAGGTGAACATCAAGATCCTCACCGGCCAGCTGGAGCGGGCGGGGACCCTGGACCGGGCGGCCCGGGACACGCTGCTGGCCAGCATGACCGACGAGGTGGCCGCCCATGTGCTGGCGCACAACTACGCCCAGACCCTGTGCCTCAGCCTGCAGGAGGCGGACGCGTCCCTGGAACTGGGGGTCCATGCCCAGTTCATCAGCAATCTCGAGGCGGAAGGCCGCCTGGACCGCCGGGTGGAGGGCCTGCCCGACGCCAAGGGCTTCCACGACCTGAAGATGGCCGGGCGCGGCCTGTCCCGTCCGGAACTGGCCGTGCTCACCGCCTATGGCAAGCTGGAGCTGGACGCCGCCCTGGTGGCGTCGGATGCGGCCGAGGACCCGTGGTTCGAGCAGGTGCTGGTGGGCTATTTCCCCCATGCCCTCGCCCCCTATGAAGCGGACATGAAGCGCCACCGCCTGCGCCGGGAGATCATCTGCACCCGGCTGGCCAACCAGATCGTGGACATGGCCGGGCCGACCTTCGCCTCGCGCATCCTGTTCACCTCCGGGGCCGGGGCCGGGGCGCTCGCCCGGACCTTCTTCGCCGCCCGGCAGATGTTCCGCCTCGACGACGCCTGGGCGCAGGTGGATGCCCTGGACCTGGTGATCCCTGCGGCCGCCCAGACGGCCCTCTATCGGGAGATCGCCCGCATCCAGCGGCGGCAGGTGTTCCGGCTGATCACCCGGCACAGCCTGACCGGTCGTCGGGATGACGGATCGGTGGACGGCCTGATCGCCACCTACCAGCCTGCCGCGGACGCCCTGAAGGCCGCCGGCACCGCGGTCCTGTCCCCCTTCGAGCGGGAGGAGGTGGAGCGGACGGTGCAGCGTTTCCTCGGCCTCGGCGCGCCGGAGGACCTGGCGCGGACCGTGGCGGGTCTGACCGCGATGATGGCCACGGTGGACATTGCCGACCTGGCGGCGGACACGCTCTGGCCCGTGACGGACCTGGCGCGTCTCTACCACCAGACCGGCGCGGCCTTCGGCTATGACCGCCTGCGGGCCTCGGCGGCGGCCCTGAACCCGGCGGACACCTACGAGCGGGCCGCGGTGCGCAGCCTGCTGGCGGACATGATCGAGGAGCAGGCCGCCCGAACCCGGGCCATTGCCAGGCTGGGCGGGCCGGCGGCGGGGACCGACGAGGGGTCGGTTCTCAATGCCATCGAGGCCTGGATCCGTCCCCGCCGCGAGGCGGTGGAGCGCGGCCGCCGGGTCGTGCTGGACATCGAGCAGAGCGGCGACGGCTGGAGCTTCGCCAAGCTCACCCTCGCCCACGCGGCCTTGAGGGCGGCGGGGTAGGGGTCTGCGTGGCAATGGGGTTCCCGGGTCAAGCCCGGGAATGACGAGTAAGATATTGAATTATCTAAATTAAGTCGTCATTCTCGGGCTTGACCCGAGAACCTCTGGCCGGACCGAGTGCCACCCCCGCCAGCAACCCCGCCACCCGCGCCTCCAGGTCCGGGCGGTAGCGGGTGCGGGGATCGCTGGCGGCATCGTCATCGAAGGAATGGGTGGCATCCGCGAACAGGTGCGTCTCCACCGGCACTCCGTCTGCCTCGAGCCGCGCAAGGGTGCGCAAGGGGGCCCGGGACCCGACCACCCTGTCCCGGCCGCACACCACCGCCGTCACCGGCGGGGTCGGCCCGCCCCAGCCCCGGCGGGGGGTGAGGGCCGGCGGGCCGCAATAGGGATAGACCAGCATCACCGCCGCCAGGGTCCGCAGCCGCTCCGCCCTGCCGGGCTCGTCTCCGGCCAGGGCGAGGGCATCCATGATCGTCCAGGCCCCGTGGCTCCAGCCCGCCGCCGTGATCCGGGCCGGATCCACCTCGTCCCGACCGGCCAGCCAGTCCAGGGCCGCGATCAGGTCCGCGGCCCGCGCCCGGCCGTGCAGGCGCAGGCCCGTGCACACGGTCAACTGCGCCGCCGTCCGTCCGATCCCCCGATGGGCAAAGCTGTCGACGATCACCGCCAGCACGCCGGCGTCCCTGAGCGCTTTCGCATAGCGGCGCTGCAGGGGTTGCAGCCCGCCGCAACCGTGCAGCAGCAGGGTTGCGGGAAACGGCCCCGGTCCGGCGGGACGGTACACCTCCAGCCGCAGAGGCAGGGTCGCGATCTCCGGTTCGCTCATGGTCTGGCCTGGTCCCCCGTATCCCCCTGAAGGGGCCTGGACGTGCAAAGCGCTGCCCGGCACGTTATATGACCCTCATGACGCGGGCATTCCTCAAGATGAACGGGCTGGGCAATGATTTCATCATTGTCGAGACGCGGGGCGACACACTCTTTCGCCCCACGCCGGACGCCGTGCGCGCCCTGGCCGACCGGCGGACGGGGATCGGCTGCGACCAGCTGATCGCCATCGAGCCCTCCCCCACCGGGGACGCCTTCATGCGCATCTGGAACGCCCAGGGGGAGGAGGTCTCCGCCTGCGGCAACGCCACCCGCTGCGTGGGCTGGCTGGTGATGCAGGCGACGGGTCGCACCGAGGCGCGGGTGGAGACCCGGGCCGGCCTCCTGACCGTGACCGAGGCCGGGGACAAGCGGGTGACCGTGGACATGGGCCGCCCGGGCCTCGACTGGCGGGACATTCCCCTGGCCGAGGAGATGGACACCCGCGGGATCGAGCTGCAGGTGGGACCCATCGACAATCCCGTCCTGCACACCCCCGGCTGCGTCAGCATGGGCAATCCCCACGTGGTGTTCTTCGTGCCGGACATCGCCGTCGCCCCGGTGGCGGAGGTCGGGCCGATGATCGAGCACCACTTCCTGTTCCCGGAGGGCGTGAATGTGGGCTTTGCCCAGATCCTGTCCACCGACCGCATCCGCTACCGGGTGTGGGAGCGGGGGGCGGGGATCACCAAGGCCTGCGGCACCGGGGGCTGCGCCGCCGTGGTGGCCGCCCACCGCCGTCGCCTGACCGGCCGAAGGGTGACTGTGGTGATGGACGGGGGAGAGCTGGAGATCGACTGGCGTGCCGCCGACGACCACGTGATGATGACCGGCCCCGTGGCGGTCGAGTTCGCCGGTCGGCTGAAGTGAGCGACGCCCCGCCGATGAAGGCGGGCGACGGGCTGGAGGTGGTCACCTTCGGCTGTCGCCTGAACGCCTATGAGAGCGACCAGGCCCTGGCCCGGGCGAGGGCGGACGGCCTGACCGATGCCGTCATCTTCAACACCTGCGCCGTCACCGGCGAGGCCGTGCGCCAGGCCCGCCAGGCCATCCGCAAGGCCCGGCGGACAAGGCCAGACGCCCGGCTGATCGTCACCGGCTGCGCGGCCCAGATCGATCCGGACAGCTTTGCCGCCATGGCCGAGGTGGATGCGGTGCTGGGCAACGGCCTGAAGAGCGCGCCGGGGGCCTATGCCCTCGAGGCGCTTTCCGAACGGGTGCGGGTCAATGACGTGCAGCGCCTGACGGAAACCGCGGCCCACCTGACCGATGCCGTGTCCGAGCGGGCGCGGGCCTATGTGGAGGTGCAGAACGGCTGCGACCACCGCTGCACCTTCTGCATCATCCCCTTCGGCCGGGGGGCCAGCCGCTCCGCCCCGGCGGGGGAGATCGTGGAGACCGTGCGCCGTCTGGCGACGCAGGGGGTGGGGGAGGTGGTGCTGACCGGGGTGGACATGACCTCCTGGGGCAGTGACCTGCCGGGGCAGCCGACGCTCGGCCAGCTGGTGGCCCGGATCCTGAAGCTGGTGCCGGAGCTGGCGCGGCTTCGCCTGTCCTCCATCGACGCCGCCGAGATCGATGCCGACCTGCTCCGCTGCCTGGGGGAGGAGCCCAGGCTCGCCCCGCACCTGCACCTGTCCCTGCAAGCGGGGGACGACATGATCCTGAAGCGGATGAAGCGCCGCCACAGCCGCGCCGATGCCCTGCGGCTGGTGGCGGATGTGCGCCGGGTGCGGCCGGACGTGGTGTTCGGGGCCGACTTCATCGCCGGCTTCCCCACCGAGACCGCGGCCATGTTCGAGAACACCCTGTCCCTGATCGCGGAGGCGGGGGTGACCTATGTCCACGCCTTTCCCTTCAGCCCGCGGCCGGGGACGCCGGCGGCGCGCATGCCCCAGGTCCCGAAGGGCGAGGTCCGGGCCCGCAACGAGCGGCTTCGGGCCGCGGGTCAGGCGGCGCTGGCGCAACACCTCTCCGGCCAGCTGGGTCGGACGGTGCGGGCCCTGGTGGAGCGCACGGGACTTGCCCGGGCCGGGGACTTCACCGAGATCGCCTTCGACGGCGACCTGACCTCCGGCACCTATGCCGAGTTCCGCATCACCGGGGTCGAGGGTGCCCGCGTCCGCGGCGTGGCGAGCACCTGACGCCGCCCCGTCAGTCCATCAGCTTCTGGATCAGATAGGTGGTCTGCAGGGCCTGGGTGCGGGCCCGTTCCGCCTGGTTGGCCCCGGCACCGTGCCCGCCCTCGGTCAGTTCGTAATAGAGATAGGGCAGGCCCATCTCGCTCATCCGCGCGGCGAACTTGCGGGCGTGCTGCGGCCCCACCCGGTCGTCCTTGGTGGTGGTGAAGATGAAGGGCTCCGGATAGGTCACCCCGGGCTTCAGGTTGTGATAGGGCGAGATGCCCGCCAGGAAGGCCCGCTCCTCCGGCACGCTCACGGACCCGTATTCCCCGACCCAGGACGTTCCGGCGGCGATCTGCTCGAAGCGCAGCATGTCCAGCAGGGGCACGTCGATGATCACGGCGTTCCAGAAGTCCGGGTGCTGGGTCAGCTCCACCCCCATCAGCAGACCCCCGTTTGAGCCCCCCTCGATCCCTAGGCGGCGGGGGGAGGTGATGTGGCGCTGGAACAGGTCCTGGGCCACGCTGGCAAAGTCGTCATAGATCACCTGGCGTCGGGTCTTCAGCCCGGCCTCGTGCCAGGCGGGACCGAACTCGCCGCCGCCCCGGATATTGGCCAGGACATAGGCCCCGCCCCGCTCCACCCAGGTCTTGCCACGGGCACCGAGATAGGACGGCGTCATCGAGACGTCGAAGCCGCCATAGGCCGTCATCAGGGTGGGGGTGGACCCGTCCAGGGGCTGGTGGCGGCGGTGGACGATGAAATAGGGGATGTGGGTGCCGTCCTTCGACACCGCCTCGTACTGCTCCGACACCAGCCCGTCCGTGGCGAACTTGGCGGGCAGGGACCGGGCCGGGGTCAGGGCCGCCGTCCGGACATCGGCCAGCCACAGGGTCGGCGGCTGCAGGAAGCTGGTGGTCTCGAGGAAGGCCCGGTCGTCCTGGTCGCTGGCCGCGCGGATCGACGCGGCGGAATTGTCGGGCAGGGCCAGCGGCCGGGCCTGCCAGGTACCCTTGACGAAGCGGTAGCTGACCCCCCGTGCCCGCACCGTGTCCAGCCAGGTCACCACCAGCCGGGTCCGGGTCGCAGCAATGCCCTGCACCGACTGACGCGGGGTGGGCGTGAACACCACAAGGGGCTTCAGACGGTCGGGATGCCGCTTCAGGGCCGCCACGTCCAGGGACACCACGGTGCCGGCACCATAGGTCCGGGCCGATCCGGCGGGAGTCCAGTCGGCCTTCAGGGTGACGATCAGCTGGCCCCGGACCAGGTCACTGACCTCGGCCTTGAGCGGCAGGGCGAGCTTGCGCGCGCCCTTGTCCGTCAGGACCCAGGTCTCGAACTCGAAGGTGGACAGGGGCCGGGAGATCAGGGTCACGCTGTGACCGGTTCCGTCGGTCAGCACGATCGGCGTCACCCCGTAGCCGCCGTCCTTCTCCGCCCCGCGGAACACCTCCTGCGCCTGATCCAGCGGCTGGCCCCGGCGCAGGCGCTTGACCACGAAGCCGTAGCCGGAGGTAGTCTGCGACCCCTTGCCCCAGTCGCGCACGATCAGCAGGGTATCCTTGTCCTCCCAGGCGATGCGCTGCTTGGAGCGGGGCAGGTCGAAGCCCCCCGCCACGAAGCTGCGGCTGGCCAGGTCGAATTCCCGCTCCCGGGAAGCATCCTCGCCCCCGGCGGAAAGGCTGATCAGGCAGTGACCGGCGGCCTGATGCGGACAGTCGGTCCCGTGCACCACCCAGTTGACCTTGTCGGCAGTGGACAGGGCGTCGACGTCCAGCACCGGTTCCCAGGCCGGGTCATCGGTCAGGTACCGGTCGAGACTGGTCCGCCGCCACAGGCCTTGGGGGTGGTCCCTGTCCTGCCAGAGATTGTAGATCCGGCCGCCGATGAAGGCCGGTTCGGCGATCCGGTCCCGCGACTGGAGGATGGTCAGGACCTCGCTCTCCACCGTCTTCAGCCGGGGATCGGCCTCCAGCCGGGTCACGGTGCGGGTGTTCTCCGCCGCGACCCAGGCATTGACCCGCGGACTGTCGACGGTCTCGAGCCAGATATAGGGATCGGTCGCGGGTTCCGCGGCCCGGGCGGTCCCGGATCGCAGGGCACCTGCAGACAGGGCCGCCAGCACCACGGCGGCGGCGCGGGCGGAAAGGGACGGTCCCGGCATGCTGATCAACCCCCGATTGGCGATTGCTCCAGACTAGGTCCATGGCCGTGCCGCGACAAGCGGCGGCGCATTGAAGTAAACGGGGCGTTAAGCCCTCCCGGCCCAGATACGAACCACATCCGCCCGGACCGGAGCCTGACCCTGTCGATGCCTGTCGACCGCACCCTGCATCACTTCCCCCTGGACCCCTTCTCGCGGGAGGTCCGCCTTGTCCTGGGCGAAAAGCGGCTGCGGTTCACCGAGGTGGTGGAGCGTTACTGGGAGCGGCCGGACGCCCTGGCCGAGCTGAACCCCAGCGGCCTGCCCCCCGTGCTGGTGGAGGTCCGTCCCGGCGAGCGGCTGGTGATCTGCGAGGCGCGGGCGATCCTGGAATATCTGGACGAGCGCTATGGCGACCCCGCGCTCCTGTCCAATACCGATGTGGCGGAGCGGGTGGAGACCCGGCGGCTGCTGCAATGGTTCGACCGCAAGTTCGACTACGAGGTGAACAGCCTCCTTCTGCACGAGAAGATGGAAAAGCGCCTGCTGGGAGCGGGGGCTCCGGACCTGGCGGCGCTGCGGGCCGGTCGCCAGGCCCTGCGCGCCCACCTGACCCACCTGGAGGGCCTGCTCGGTGACCGGGACTGGCTGGCCGGGCGCCAGCTCAGCCTCGCTGACATGGCCGCCGGGGCCCACCTGTCGGTGGTGGACTTCTTCGGGGAGTGTCCGTGGGAGGATTTTCCTGCCACCCGAACGTGGTATGCCCGGCTGAAGTCCCGCCCGTGCTTCCGGCCCCTGCTCAACGACCGATACCCGGGCCTGGCCCCCGCCGCCCACTACGACGATCTGGATTTCTGAGACCCGCGGGTCGGGGCGAAATCTCCGGCGGCGAGCTGTCGCGAAACTGTCGCCAAACCGCCATTGCCCTTGGCTTGCGACCCCTGTAAGGGGGCGTGCGCCCTCGCGCCGGAGGCCCGTCCGGTGCGTCCCGTTGAAGCATCCTGAGGCAAAGGGGGGTCCATGCCCGCGCATCACCCGTCCCTGACGGCGATCCGGCCGTGGCGCTACATCCCGTCCGTCTGGGATGCGCTGATCTTCGCCCTGGTGCTGGGCCTCATCGCCCTGATCGCCTTCGGCGGCCACGAGACCATCCAGCCCCTCGCGGCGGTGGAGCATGCGCGGATCTCCCTCGATCCGTCGGCCCTGCCCTACTATGCGCTCCGCACCACCCTGCGGATGCTGGCGGGCATCGTCTGCTCCTTCATCTTCACCCTGTGCTACGGGGCGCTCGCCCAGAAGAGCCGCCGGGCGGAGATGGTGCTGATCCCCATCCTGGACATCCTCCAGTCCCTGCCCGTCCTGACCTTCCTGACCTTCACCCTGGCCTTCTTCCTGAAGCTTTTCCCCGGCTCCGTGCTGGGGGCGGAGCTGTGCTCGGTCTTCACCATCTTCACGGCCCAGGCCTGGAACATGACCTTCAGCTTCTACCAGTCCCTGAAGACCGTGCCCAAGGACCTGTCCGACGTGTCCGACAGCCTGCGGCTGGGGGGCTGGCGGCGCTTCTGGACGCTTGAGGTGCCGTTCGCGGCACCCGGCCTGATCTGGAACGCCATGATGTCCATGTCCGGCGCCTGGTTCTTCGTGGTGGCGTCGGAGGCCTTCTCCGTGGGGGACACCAACATCACCCTGCCGGGGATCGGGGCCTATGTGTCCACCGCCATCGACCACAAGGACCTGGGCGCGATCGGCTGGGCGGTGGTGACCATGCTGGCCGTGATCCTCATCTATGACCAGCTCCTGTTCCGGCCGCTTGTGGCCTGGTCGCAGAAGTTCCGGGTGGAGCTGTCGGCCAGTTCCGGGCCGGAGCAGACTTCCTGGCTGCTGGACTTCTTCCAGCGGGCCCGCCTGGCCCAGCGGCTGTTCGCCCCGGTGGGCGCCGCGTCCCGCTGGTTCATCACCCTGCGGCTGGGGCGGGAGTTCACCCCGCCGCCGGCGGTGCGCAAGGCCTGGGACAGCCGCAACGTGGACTATCTGTGGTTCGCGGCCATCACCGTAGCCTCCCTGTGGTTTGCCTGGCAGGGGGTCGCCTACATGCACCGGACCCTGGGCATCGGCGATGTGGCCTATGCGGTGGAGATGGGGGCCCTGACCCTGATCCGCGTCCTGCTGCTGATCCTGCTGGCCAGCCTGATCTGGGTGCCGCTGGGCATCTGGATCGGCCTGCGTCCGAAGCTGGCGGAGGCGGTGCAGCCCCTGGCCCAGTTCCTGGCGGCCTTCCCCTCGAACCTCCTGTTCCCGGTGGTGGTGGCGCTGATCGTGGCCAATCACGCGAGCCCGGACATCTGGCTCTCCCCCCTGATGATCCTGGGCACCCAGTGGTACATCCTGTTCAACGTCATTGCCGGGGCCAGCGCCTTTCCCAACGACCTGCTGGAGGCGGCGGGCAGTTTCCGCGTGCGGGGCTGGAACTGGTGGCGCAAGGTGGCCCTGCCGGGGGTGTTTCCCTATTACGTGACCGGGGCGATCACCGCGTCCGGCGGCTCGTGGAACGCCTCCATCGCTGCCGAAGTGGCCAGCTGGGGCGACCAGAAGCTGGAGGCCCATGGCCTCGGGGCCTATATCGCCGATGCCACGCTGAAGGGGGACTTCCCCCGGATCGTGCTGGGGGCCGTGGTCATGAGCATCTTCGTGGTCCTGTTCAACCGCCTGCTCTGGCGGCCCCTGTTCGACTTCGCCGCGCGCCGCCTGGCGCTGAACTGATCCCGTCCCCACACCTCATTCCGGAGGGCCCCATGGTCATGACATCGCCGGCGACCGCGCCGACCCCCCAGCGTCCAGAGGCCGGGCCCGTGATGCTGGACATCAAGAACGTCCGCCAGACCTACTCCAAGGGCCAGGCCAATGACCTGCTGGTGCTGGACGGCATCAATCTGCAGCTTCGGGAAGGTGAGATCGTCGGCCTCCTGGGCCGCTCGGGATCGGGCAAGTCCACCCTGCTGCGGATCATCGCCGGCCTCGCCCGGCCCCGGGGCGGGGACGTCACCTGGCAGGGCCAGCCCATCGACGGCCCGCCCAAGGGGGTGGCCATGGTGTTCCAGAGCTTCGCCCTGTTCCCCTGGCTGACCGTGCTGGAGAATGTGGAGATCGGGCTCGAGCCCCTGGGCGTGCCCCCGGCGGAGCGGCGCCAGCGCTCCCTCCAGGCCATCGACCTGATCGGCCTGGACGGCTTCGAGAACGCCTATCCCAAGGAGCTGTCCGGCGGCATGCGCCAGCGGGTGGGCTTTGCCCGGGGCCTGGTGGTGCATCCCCAGCTTCTGCTGATGGACGAGCCCTTTTCGGCCCTCGACGTGCTGACCGCCGAGACCCTGCGCACCGACCTCGTCGACCTGTGGATGGAGGGCAAGCTGCCGCTGCGCTCCATCCTGCTGGTCACCCACAACATCGAGGAGGCCGTCCTGATGTGCGACCGGGTGGTGATCTTCGCCTCCAATCCCGGCCGGATCGCCGCCGAGGTGAAGATCGACCTGCCCTATCCCCGCAACCGGACCGAGCCCGCCTTCCGCCAGCTGGTGGACGACATCTACGGCCGCATGACCAACCCCATGGACCCGAAGCTCCGGGCCGAGCAGATGCACGGCAGCGCCGAACAGCCCGGCGGCGGCATCGGCATCACCCTGCCGCAGGTCTCCACCAACCTGCTGGCCGGCCTGATGGAGGCGCTGATGCAGCCCCCCTTCGACGGCAAGGCCGACCTGCCCGACATTGCCGACGAACTGACCATGGAGGTGGACGAGCTGTTCCCCCTGGCCGAAAGCCTGCAGCTGCTGGGCTTTGCCGACGTGGCCCACGGGGACATCCGCCTCACCGAGGACGGCAAGCGCTTCGTCGACTATGACGTGGATGCCCGCAAGAAGCTGTTCCGCGACCACCTGATGGCCCGGGTGCCCATGGCGGCCATGATCCGCCGGGTGCTGGACGAGCGCTCCACCCACCGGGCCCCCTATCGCCGGTTCTCGGAGGAGCTGGAGGACTTCATGTCCGAGGAGTTCGCCGAGGAGACCCTCTATGCCCTGATCGACTGGGGCCGCTATGCGGAGCTGTTCGCCTTCGACGAGCAGTCCCAGAGCTTCAGCCTCGAGGACCCGGCCTGAGGCCGACCCGGGGCCCCGCGCGGCGCGGCTCCGAAATGCCCGGCCTTGGCAGGGTGAAGGGTCGCAGGGTCAGGTCCGTGGCCAGCTGACGCTCCAGCCCCGCCAGGGCCATCCTCAGGCCATCCGGGGCCATCAGGCCGAGGCCGGGCGCGGCCTGGCCGGTCCAGCCGCCGCACACCTCGTCCAGGCGCCGCACCCGCTCCCCCAGGGCGGACATGCAGGTGGGTGCCAGGTGCAGGAACTGGGCCAGCCGCTCCAGATTGCGCTGCGTTTCCAGTGCGCCAAGGGTTTCCGCCAGGGCGTCCGACAGCTCCCGTGCCTCCCGCCGCGCCTGGGTCAGGGCCCGCAGCACCCGTCCCCGGGCCAGGTCGATCAGGGCCAGCTCGTCCGGCAGGGCCGGCTGGCGGGGGGCTGCCCCGGCGATCTCGTCGGCCACCCGGCAGACCCGGCCGTCCATGGCGCTCAGGCGGTGCCGGTAATAGACCAGCGCCTTCCAGGCCAGCAGGACCAGGGACAGACGCTCGCTGTTGAGACCGAAGCGCAGCGCGATGGCGTCGGTCTCTGCCGCGCCTGCATTCTGGGCCAGAAGCTGGACCGTCGCCCGCTTCGGCATGGCCCGGGGGCTGTCGGACAGACCCAGCTGCCACTGCAGGCGAGGCGCGACCTCGGCCAGCACCCGGGCGGCGACGGCCTCCTGCTCGGCGCGGGGGACCTGGAGGTAGCAGTCGCCGAAGGGCAGCTGGAAATGGCGGCCCATCTCTCCGAGCACATAGGGGTCGAGGGACGGCAGCCAGTCCAGGCGCTGCAGCATGGCCACGTCGTGCGACAGGTCATAGGCGCGATAATCCAGCTCCGCCTGCAGGGTGGTCTCGAGGGTCTGCGGCACGATGACCAGGGACTTGGCGATCAGGGTGCCCCGGGTCTGCTGCAGGGGCAGCAGCAGCTTGGTGGCGCCGAGCCGCCGGGGCAGGTCCCGGCGGGCCTCGTCCTCCCGCATGTTGAACTTGGCCACCACCGACCGGTTCAGGACCGGATGGGAGAACACCGGCCGCGTCCGGTAGGCCGGGTCCGCCGGGGGATGTCGCCACAGGGCGTGCAGGTCCAGTCGGCTGGACACGCGCCATTCCGGCATCGCCGTGATCGATGCAGGGTCCGTTGCGTCGGACTCCATGGCGGGGGTCGGGGTGAACAGGGACGGGCCCTTTCAGGCGAAGACGGAGCCGTATATCGCAATCCTAACGCGCATTTCTTTCCGGAACGTTCCATCCGATGGTTATCGGGAGGTGAATTCAGACTTCAGGTTGCAAAATGGCGACCCTGCCGCGGCGGATCAGTGCCGGACGGGCGGATCCCCGTCCGTGTCCGGGGACCCGGACCCCTGGAGGGTGGAGACACACTGGATCACCGCGTCCCAGTGGGCGAGCGCCGCGGCATCGCCCATGGCGGCCAGCTCCGCGGCGCGCATGACCGCGATCACCTCTGCATCCTCCCCGTACTGGCGGATCAGGGCGATGGCGGCGGACATGACGGCGGGATCGGGGGAGGCGTCCCGGCTCATGCCGCGACCCATTGGACACCGGACACACGGGGTCGGGCGGCCCGAAGGCCGACCAACACACCGGAATGTCGAGAGAAATTGGAGCGGGCAGAGGGATTCGAACCCTCGACCCCAACCTTGGCAAGGTTGTGCTCTACCCCTGAGCTACGCCCGCTCGCGCACGAGGCCGAAGAGGCCCCGCAGGAAGAGGCGCGCTTTAAAACAGACCGCGCTCGCCTTGGCAAGCGGTCTGTTGCGGGATTCTGCAGCTTGTGGCGCGCCATGGGGGGTCAGCGGCCGATCTTGAGGGTCTTCAGCCGCCGCTTGTTCACGTGATCCGCCGGGGCCGGACCCAGGTCGTCGGGAATCTCGCCCTTGAAGTAGTAGCGCTGCCAGGCCTCGCGCACGGCGTCCGGGTCCCGCTGGCCCAGTTTCTTGTTGAAGGCTTCCCGCTCGCGGATCCAGGCCTCGTACTGGTTGCGCAGGGCATCGTCGGAGGCGAGGCTGCGCTGGATCGGCTGCACCTGGTCCATCACCCGGTGGGGGGTGAGGCTGATGAAGCAGAAGGGCTCGCCCTTCTCGAAGCGCACGCGGCCGGGGCGGGTGAAGATCCAGTTCATGGTGAAGGGGAACGGCAGCCAGTCGGTCTCCACCAGGCCCGACAGGGGCTGGATGCCGTCCTTGGGCAGGTTGGGGGGGCCTGCGGCAATCAGGTCCCAGCCCGGGGGCGTGCGGAACAGATAGCCCGGGTGGAAGGTCAGGATGCCCCCGCCGAAATGGGCCTTGCACAGGTCGTGGAAGTCCGGGTGCGGCCGGTCCGGGCGCAGGGTGATGGCCTCGTTCTGCGGCGATCCGCTCCATTCCGCGGTGAAGCCCACGGGACAGAGCAGCTCCCAGCCGGTGGTGTTGGCCATGGTCAGCGGCAGGCAGCGATAGGGATGGCGGTTGGCGAAGTGGTCCATCCAGCGCCGGTCCGGCCGGCCGGGGACGATTTCGGGCGGCCGCGCGGCCACCGGGTAGCACTCGAGTTCCATCTGCGGCCTCGTGTCAAAGCGGACTGGTTCCCTCACGCCTAGAACATGTTGCGGGCAAACAGAAGGGCCGGACCGGGCCCGGTGCCCTTGACGCCCCGCTGCGGGACGTGGCTCAAGCGGCCCCGTAAGATGCGCATCGCAAGGGCCGACACATGACCGAACCCCTGGGCCGAGCCGAACTCGAGGCCTTCCTGGCCGCCCACGACATCCCCTTCGTCACCCACGAGCATCCGCCGGTGTTCCGGGTGGAGGACGGGCCCGAGCTGAAGGCGAAGATCCCGGGCGGCCATTCCAAGAACCTGTTCCTCAAGGACCAGAAGGGCCAGCTGTGGCTGATCAGTGCGCTCGGCGACACCCGCATCGACCTGAAGGCCGCCCCCGCCTGGATCGGCTCGGCGCGCCTGTCCTTCGGGTCGGAGGACCGCTTGTGGGAGGCGCTGGGCGTGCGCCCCGGCTCGGTGACGGCGCTGGCCCTGGTGAACGACCCCGGCCACGCGGTGCGCTTCGTGCTGGACGCGGCCCTGATGGCTCATGACAGCGTGAACTTCCACCCCCTGACCAATGACGCCACCACCAACCTCTCCCGGGACGCCTTCCTGAAATTCCTGGAGGTTCTGGGGCGCGAGGCGGTGATCGTCGACTTCGCTGGTCTGGCAGCAGCCGCGGCTTCCTGAAATCCCGGCGCGAGGGGCGGAATCCGATTGAAGGTCCGGGCCATCGGGGCCATCTAGGGCGTGACATCCAGTGACGCCGCGCGGGTCCGTGCGGCCCGGACAAGAGGTGAACGCGATGTTCGGAGACCTGATCGGCAAGGGCAAGTCCGGCGCGGCCGCCACCGATGGCGGCCTGATCAAGGAGGCCACGGACGCCAGCTTCATGGCCGATGTGGTGGAGGCGTCCCGGCATCAGCCGGTGCTGGTGGACTTCTGGGCCCCCTGGTGCGGCCCCTGCCGCCAGCTGACCCCGCTTCTGGAGAAGGTCGTCACGGCCGCCAAGGGGGCGGTGAAGCTGGTGAAGGTCAATGTGGACGAGAATCCCGGCTATGCGGGCCAGCTGCGGGTCCAGTCGATCCCGGCGGTGTTCGCCTTCAAGGACGGCCAGCCGGTGGACGGCTTCATGGGGGCCCTGCCGGAGAGCCAGCTGAAGGCCTTCATCGACCGCCTCGTCGGCGATGCCGGCGGCCCCTCCGCCGATGTGGAGGCCCTGCTGGCGCAGGCGGCGGAGTCGGTGGCGCTCGGCGACGTGGGGGGCGCGGCCCAGGCCTATGCCCAGATCCTGTCCCTGGAGCCGGAGAACCTGAAGGCGATTGCCGGGCTCGCCCGCTGCTATCTGGTCAATGGCGATGCCGAACGGGCGACGGAGGTGCTGGACATGGCGCCCGCCGGAGCCAATGACCCGGACCTGACCGCCGTCCGCGCGGCCCTGGCCCTGGCTGCCAAGGGCGGGGCGGAGACCGCGGCCCTGGAGCGGCGGCTGCAGGCGGACCCGTCGGACCACCAGGCTCGCTTCGAGCTGGCCCAGGCCCGCGCCGCCCAGGGGGACTTTGCCGCCGCCTCGGACCAGCTGCTGCAGATCATCGAGAAGGACCGCACCTGGAACGGGGACGCGGCGCGCAAGGAGCTCCTGACCGTGTTCGAGGCCGCGGGCTTGTCGTCGGACATCGCCAAGGCCGGGCGTCGCCGCCTGTCCGCCATCCTGTTCTCCTGAGCGTGGCCACGGGCGGACCCATGAGAGCGATCGATCTGCCCCAGGTGATCCCCGTCTTCCCCCTGGACGGCGTGCTGCTGCTGCCGGACGGCACCCTGCCCCTGAACGTGTTCGAGCCCCGCTATCTGAACATGATCGACGACGTCATGGCCGGGGACCGGATCATCGGCATCCTCCAGAGCCGCAGCGGCGGCGACCGCCAGACCCCCCGGCTGATGGAGGTGGGCTGCATCGGCAAGATCACCAGCTTCACCGAGACCCCGGACGGCCGCTACCTGATCACCCTGACCGGCCTCTGCCGCTTCAGCCTGGGGGCGGAGCTGGACCTGCCCACCCCCTACCGGCAGGTGCGGGTGGACTACGGCCCCTGGCTCGACGACCTGCAGGCTGCCGACGAGCCGGATGCCGAGGCCCGGGACGCCCTGTTCGAGGCCCTGAAGTCCTATCTGGACCATCGGGGGCTGGCCATGGACTGGGATGCGGTGCGCGCGGCCCCGGTGAACGCCCTGGTGGCCAGCCTGTGCATGGCGCTGCCCTTCGATTCCACCGAGAAGCAGGCCCTGCTCGAAGCGCCCACGCCTTCGGACCGCCGGGAGGCCCTGATCACCCTGCTGCGCTTCGACGCGGCGGGGGGGCTGCCCGGTGACGCCTCCGGCCTGCAATGACCGCTGACAAGGACCCCGCCATGACCTCACCCCCCCCGACCGCCGTGGACCCCCGTCTGCTGGAGATCCTGGTCTGCCCGGTGACCCGGGGGCCACTGGAATACGACCGGACGCGGAACGAGCTGATCAGCCGCTCGGCCCGGCTGGCCTATCCGATCCGGGACGGGGCCCCGGTCATGCTGCCCGACGAGGCCCGGCCCCTGGAGGAGGGGGAGGCGTGACCTCCGCCCCCTGGCCGACGGAACTGCGCGCCCATGACGGCGGCCGTCGGCTGAGAATTTCGTTCGACGACGGGGTGACGGCGGAGCTTATGGCCTCGGAGCTGCGCCGCCGGTCCCCCAGCGCGGAGGGGCGCGGCCACGGGGCCCATGCGCCGCCAAGGGCCGAAGGGCTCCACGATCACGTGACCATTGTCGAGCTAGCCCCGGTGGGGCGCTATGCCGTGCGCATCCGGTTCGACGACGGGCACGACACGGGCCTGTTCACCTGGGCCCTGCTGCATCGCCTGGCGACGGCCGACCCGGGCTGAGCCACGCGCCCGCGCAGGGCCCCGCGATACAGAATCCGTCGGCGATGCGGAACAGCGCCCCGTGGGTCTGGCAGACCAGGTGCTGTCCATCGCGGGAGAGGGGCACCACCCCCGGCGGGGCCAGCGGCGTTCCAGTGTGCGGACAGGCGTTGCGCCAGACGCGCCGGACCCCGGCGGCGTCGGTGACCTCCAGATCTGGAAGCGATGGCGGCTTCAAGCCCGCCCGCCAGTCAGGCCAGACCACCCAGGGCCAGGCGCCAGGATCGGACCTCCACCGAGGCGAACACCCCCGCCTGGGCGTATGGATCGGCGGCGGCAAAGGCCCGGGCGGCGGCCAGGTCGTCCGCCTCGACGATGATCAGGGACCCCTCCGGCTGACCCTCGCCATCGAGGAAGGCCCCGCCCGCCCGGACCTGGCCCGTGCCCTCGGCATAGGCGAGGTGACGCTCCCGGGTGGCCAGGCGCAGGGGCAGGGCACCCGGCTTGTCGAGGCAGATGATCGCGAACAGGGCCATGGGGCGTTCCTTCAGGACTCAGGACGGAGGGGACGGGACAGAAGGCCGCTGACGGCGTCCCGGGGCTGGATCTCCCCGGCCAGCAGGGCGGCGGTGGCCTCGCAGATCGGCATGTCGACGCCGAGCTTGCGGGCCAGGGCGCGGACGGCGGGGGCGGACGCCACCCCCTCCACCACGGACAGCTTGCCGGACAGGGCGTCGGCCAGGGACTGCCCCCGGCCCAGCGCCAGGCCGACGGACATGTTGCGGGACTGGGGAGAGGAGCAGGTCAGCACCAGATCCCCCAGGCCGCACAGACCCGCCAGGGTCTCCGCCCGGCCACCCAGGGCCACGCCCAGGCGGGTCATCTCGGCAAAGCCCCGAGTGATCAGGGCGGCATGGGCGCTGCGGCCGAGATCGAGCCCCTCCACCACCCCGCAGGCGATGGCCAGCACGTTCTTCACCGCACCCCCGGCCTCGGCCCCGATCATGTCGGTGCTGAGATAGGGCCGGAAGCTCGGGGTGGCGAGCCGCCGCACGATGGCCTCGCCCAGCGCCACATCGCCGCAGGCCAGGGTCACCGCCGTCGGCTGGCGCCGGGCCACCTCTGCGGCAAAGCTCGGGCCGGACAGGACCGCCAGGGGGGCACCGGGCACGGTTTCCCGGGCCACCTCGGTCATCAGCTTCAGGGACGACTGTTCCACGCCCTTGGAACAAAGCACCAGCGGGGTCGGGGACGCGCCCAGGGCGGAAAGGGTCCCGCGGACATGCTGGGCCGGGGCCACCACCAGCAGCAGCTGCCGGTCGGCCAGGTCACCCAGCGCCCCGGTGGCGCGAATGGCGGGGTCGAGGGCCACGCCCGGCAGGAAGGGGGTGTTGCGGTGGCTGTGGTTGATCTCCGCCACCACCTCCGCCTCCCGGGCGTGCAGCAGGACATCCACCCCGTCCCGGGCGCAGACCTGGGCCAGCGCCGTGCCCCAGGCCCCGGCACCGATGACCCCGATCCGTTCGAAGCGCGCGCTCATGCCTTGGCTCCCTTTCGACCGGGCGTGTGCAGGGGGGCCCGCAGGGCCGCGTCCGTGTCCAGCGGCCAGCGGGGGCGGGCGGCCACCTCCAGCGGGTCCGTCAGCCCCAGGCGCAGCCGCTCCGCCCCCGCCAGGGCGATCATGGCCGCATTGTCCGTGCAGTATTTGAGGGGCGGGGCGACGAAGCCGAACCCGTGCCGGGCGGCCACCGCCGCCAGAGCGGCGCGCACGGCCCCGTTGGCCGCCACGCCACCGGCCACGGCCAGCAGGCGGCCCGCATCGCCGAAGCGCTCCAGGTGCAGGGCCATGGCCCGCTCCGTCCGCTCCGCCAGCTGGCGGGCAATGGCCTGCTGCACGGCAGCCGCCAGGTCCGCCCGCTCCGCCTCGGTGGTCAGGCCGGCGGCCTGCCGCGCGGCCGCGGTCTTCAGCCCGGAAAAGGAGAAGTCGCATCCTGCCCGGCCCAGCAGCATCCGCGGCAGCGTGTACCGGGTCGCATCGCCGGTGGCCGCCAGCCGCTCCAGCGCCGGGCCGCCGGGATAGCCGAGGCCCAGGGTCATGGCGATCTTGTCGAAGGCCTCTCCCGCCGCGTCGTCGATGGTGGCCCCGAGCCTCGTGCAGCGGCCGATCCCCTCCACCGACAGCAGCTGGCAGTGCCCGCCGGACACCAGCAGCAGCAGATAGGGATAGGGGGCGTCCTCCGTCAGCCGGGGGGACAGGGCATGGCCCTCCAGATGGTTGACGGCGATCAGGGGCAGGTTCCGGGCGAGCGCCACGGCCTTGCCGGCGGCCAGACCCACCATCACCCCGCCGATCAGGCCGGGACCGGCGGTGGCCGCCACCCCGGACAGGTCGGCAAAGTCCAGTCCGGCCTCGTCCAGGGCGGCGCGGATGACGGTGTCGATCACCTCCGCATGGGCCCGGGCGGCGATTTCCGGCACCACGCCGCCATAGGGCCTGTGCCGCTCGAACTGGGTGGCGATGACCGAGGACAGCACCTCCGGCCGGTCCGCCAGGCGCACCACCGCCGCCGCCGTCTCGTCACAGCTGGTCTCGATGCCGAGGACGGTCAGAGGGGGGGACGGGGTGTCGGACATGGCCTCCCGGCGGGACGGCAGGTGGCGCGGCGGGCACCCCTGCATTGAAAAGCGGCCCCGTCTCCGGTAGCCGTGACGGTCAGAACCCTCAGGTAACGGTCCCGCCCCCACGATGCAACACAGCGCCACACCCATCCGCATCGGGGCCCGCGGGTCGCGCCTGTCCCAGGTCCAGGCCCGCTACATCCAGGCGGAGGTTACCCGGCTCCTGGGGGCCGATCCCGCCGACGCGGACCGGGTGGCCCCGGTGGTCTTCATCACTACCACCGGAGACCGGATCCAGGACCGCCGCCTGCTGGAGATCGGCGGCAAGGCCCTGTTCACCAAGGAGATCGAGGAGGCCCTGCTGGACCACCGCATCGATCTCGCCGTCCACTGCCTGAAGGACATGCCCGCGGTCTCGCCCCCCGGCCTGGGCATCGCCGCCTATCCGGAGCGGGAGGACCCCAGGGACGCCTTCATCTCCACCGTCGCCACCCGGATCGAGGACCTGCCCCAGGGGGCCAGGCTTGGCACCGCCAGCCTGCGGCGACAGGCCCAGGCCCTGTTCCGTCGCCCGGACCTGTCCCTGCAGTTGCTCCGCGGCAATGTGGACACCCGTCTCGCCCGGCTGGACGAGGGCTTTGCCGAGGGCATCGTGCTGGCCTATGCGGGGCTGAAGCGCCTGGGCATGGCCGACCGGGTGGCCGGGCTGATCGATCCGATGGAGGCCCCGCCCGCGCCGGGCCAGGGCTGCCTGACCCTGCAGACCCGCACCGCCGACCTCGACCATCCGGTGATACGGGCCCTGAACCACCCGCCGACCGAGCTCTGCGTGGCGGCGGAGCGGGGCGCGCTGGAGGCGCTGGAAGGTTCCTGCAAGACCGCCGTCGGAGCCCATGCCGTTCAGGCCGGTGGCACCCTGTCCCTGGTGGTGGAAGGCCTCGCCGCCGACGGCTCCCAGCGCTGGAGGCGGCAGGGGTCGATCCCCGCGGCCGCGGTCACCGCCGATGCCATCGATCAGGCCGGTCGTCTCGGCCGGGAGCTGGGCGAGATCGTCCGGCAGGAGGGCGGCGACGCCCTGACCCCGCCGGCGTGAGCCACGACCCGCCCCCGTCCCGGAGCCATGCCCCGTCCCTGGAGGACGGAGCGCCGCGGGTCTGGGTGACGCGGGCCCTGCCCGGGGCACAGGCCACCGCCGCGCGTCTGGCCGCCGCGGGCGTTGCTCCGGTGGTGGCCCCGCTGATCGCCACCATCCCCTTGCCGGGGTCCGGCGACCTCCTCGCGACCCATGACGCCCTGGTCTTCACCAGCGCCGCCGCCGTGCGGGAGGTGGCCCGGCGGACGCCGGACCGCACCCATCCCGTCTATGCCGTGGGAGAGGCCACCGCCCGGGCCGCCCGGTCCGCGGGCTGGACCGTGGCCGCCGATGCGGACGGGTCCGTGGCCGATCTGGGTCCGATTCTGGCCGACGCGCCCAGCGGCCTGCGCCTTCTGCACCCCTGTGCCGCCGTGACCGCCGGGGACCTGTCCGCTGCAGGCCGTCCGGTCACCGCCTGGCCCGTCTATCGCACCGACCCCGCGGCCGAGGGATGGGAGGGTGCCCTGGCCGACCTGCGGGCCGGGCATCTGGCCGGGGTGCTGGTCCAGTCCCCCAGCGCAGCCACGGCCCTGGCCCTGCGGCTGGGCGGAGCACCGGTTCCTGCCTCTGTCACGCTCTTTGCCCTGTCGCCCGCCTGCGCCGCCCCCCTCGCCGGATGCGGATTCGGAGAAATTGCGCATCCCCCGTTCCCCCGGGAGGCCGCATTGCTTAAGGTCGTCACAGACACCCTGGTCGGCGCGCCTCCTGCGGCCCCCGACCGCCACTGACCGGTTGCCCATGACCCTTGCCAGCGACCCCGCCGACCGTACCCCCAACCGCCGCCCCGGCCGCAGCGGCGTGCTGACGCCGGTGGTCTGGATGTGGCTGGTCTCCTGCGCCGTCTGCATTGTCGGCGGAGCCGTGGTGGGCCTCTATGGTGCCCGGCTGTTCCCGGTGGCACCGCCCGCCGCCGCCGTGCCCGGCATCGCCCGCCCGACCCCGCCGGACGCGGTGCCGACGACCCCGGTGGCCGCCGCGCCCGCGCCCGCGCCCCCCGCAGCGGCAGAGACCGCGGCGCTGGCCTCCCGCATCGACCGGCTGGAGGCGGACCACCGGGCCGTCACCGCCGCCGCCGCCGCGGCGCTGGCCACCGCCAGCCTGTCCCAGGCCTCCGAAACCGGCCGGCCCTTCGTGGCGGAGCTGAACACCGTGGCCCGGATCGTGCCGGACTCCGGCGACCTGACGGCCCTGCGCCCTCTGGCCGAGCGTGGCGTGCCCACCCGGGAGGTGCTGGTGGCGGAATTTCCGGAAATGGCCCGCCAGGCCAGCTTCGCCGCCAAGACCCCGGCGGAGGGGGCGGGCCTGCTCACCCGCCTGAACCACGCCCTGTCCGCCCTGTTCACCCTGCGCCAGACCAACCGCCTGACCGGCTCCGACCCCGACGCCATCCTGGCCCGGGCGGAGCGCAAGGTGAATGACGGCGACCTGGACGGGGCGATCCGCGAGATCCAGTCCCTGCCCTCCAACGGTCCCGCCGCCGCCAAGGTGTGGGTGGACCGGGCCCGCAGCCGGGCGGACCTGCAGCGCCAGATCGCCGCCATCCGCCTGAAGGTGCTGCGCAATCTCGCCGCCGTCGATCGGGAGGCAGGGCTTTGATCCGCACCCTTCTCGTCCTTCTGGCGGTGGCCTTCATCACCGCCGTGGCCATTGCCGCCACGGGGGATGCGGGCTCGGCCAGCGTCACCTGGCTCGGCTGGCGGATCGACACCACCGCATCCGCCGCCCTCGTCACCGTGGTCTTCGGGGCCCTGGTGGCGACCCTGATCTGGCAGCTGCTCCTGTGGTTCCTGGCGGCACCGGCCCGCGCCGCCCGCGCCCGGGCCGAGACCCGCCGCCGGGAAGGGGCCGAGAGCCTGGCCCGGGGCTTCGTCGCCGTGGCCGCCGGGGCCGGCACCGACGCCCGGCGCCTGGCCCAGAAGGCCGCCGACTATATTGACGACCAGCCGGCCCTGGTGCGTGTCCTGGCCGCCTCGGCCGCGGAAGCGGCGGGGGACGAGGCCGCCGCCATGGCCGCCTACAACGCCATGCTGGGCTTTCCTGAGTTGCGCCTCGCCGGGCACCGGGGCCTGATGCTGCAGGCCCAGCGCCGCGGCGATGCCGGGGACGCCGTGCGCCATGCGGAGGCCGCCTACGGTCTCACCAAGACCGCCCGCTGGGCCTGGCGGGCCCTGCTGGAAGCCCGTCTGGCGGCGGGGGACTGGGATGCCGCCCTGTCCCTGGCCAAGGACGCCCTGGACCGCAAGATCGTCTCCCCCGCCTCTGCGGAGCGGGCGCGGGCGGCGCTGCTGGCGGCATCGGCCGCGCGGCGGGAGCTGTCCTCCGACCCCAAGGCGCTGGAAGAGGCGCTGGACCTCGCCGGACAGGCGGCCAAGCTGCGCCCGGACTTCACCCCCGGCGTGCTCACCGCCGCCCGGCGTCTGGCAGCGGACGGTCGCGCCGCCCGCGCCGCCCAGCTGATCGAGCAGGCCTGGAAGGTGCGTCCGCACCCGGGGCTCGCCATGGCCTGGCGGGACCTGAACACCGCCGAGACCCCTCGGGAACGGGCGCGGCGCCTGACGCAGCTGGCGGACATGAACCCCGACCATCACGAGAGCCGCATCCTGCTGGTGGAACAGGCCCTGCTGGCCGGGGACGTCCTGCAGGCCCGCAAGGCGGCGGAACGTCTGGACCATCCGCAGGCCAGCGCCCGGGTCTGCGGCCTGATGGCCCGGCTGGCCATGGCCGCCCACGACACCGACGAGGCCCGGGGCTGGATCACCCGCGCCGCCGCGGCCCCCGTGGAACCGGACTGGAGCGACATCGACCCCGAAGGTCGGGCCTTTGCCTATGGCTCCGGCGACTGGAGCCGACTGGTCTCGCAATATGCCGAGACCGGGGAGCTGATCCATCCCCGTCTGGAGCGCGGAGAGCGGGTGTTGACCGAGCTGCCGGACCTGCCGGTGGCCTATACCGCCTCCACCCCCTTCTTCGCTGCGGACCGGGCGGGCGCGCTTGCCCCGCTGATCCCCGACGATCCGGGCCCGGAGGAGGATGCCGCGGCCCTGAGCGCGCCGCGTCCGCCTCCGTCGCCGGGCCGTCGCCGCCGTACGGTCCGCTGAGCCCGCGCGCCGGGTCGGCACCGCAGAAGCAAAGGCTTGGCAATTCGGCCGCGCGAGGCTAAACACCGCGCCACCGTCGCTCCGTCCGGAGCGCCGGTTCCGGGCCGCCTTAGCTCAGCCGGTAGAGCACCGCATTCGTAATGCGGGGGTCGCGTGTTCGAGTCACGCAGGCGGCACCACTTTTCCCTCAGCCTTGCCCGGCCAGCCCGCGCTTCTGGAGCGAGAGGGACAGGTAGCTGACGGTCTTCGTGCCCGCGTGGATGCGGGCCTCCCCCACCGTCTCGAAGCCGAAGGCCGCGTGGAAGGCGTCCGAGCCGGGATTGGGCGGCACCTTGTTCACCTCGCAGACGAGCCGGGTGTGCCCGTCACGGCGGCATCGGTCGATCAAGGCCCGGTAGAGCTGCCCGGCGATCCCGCGGCCCCGCGCGTCGGACGCCACCACGATCCGGTCCACATAGACGAACCGGTCATATCGCTCCCGGAACCAGCGGAAATTGACCCCCGCATGGTCCGCATCCTGATCGAGGCTGAGGAGGAAGGCCTGCCCCTCGCCCACCTGCGCGGCGAAATAGGCCTGGCCGAGCAGACGCTGCAGCCCCGCCGCGTCCAGCCATGACAGCTCGGTCTCGTGGGCGTTGTTAAGCGCGAGCAGGGATGCGGCCAGGGGATCCGGGCACGGGGACGGAACGGGGAGGATTCCGATGGGGCCGGTGTCCATGTCTGCCCCCTGGGGTCGCGGTTCGTGGACCATGGTATCGATGGGGCCGCCGACGGCGCAAGGGTGGCGGAGGGAGATCGCGTCCCGACCGATTTGCAGATGCCCGGGCGGCCGAAGCGTGGCATTCAGGGCGCTCCAAGCTTCACCCCTCCGACGAGAGCCGTCTCCCATGCCCCTGACAATGCACGCCATCTCCGTTCCCGTGTTCGTTCGTGCCCTGAAGGCCCTGGACGCGCTCCTGACCAGGGGCGAGGAAAGCGCCGCGGCCCGGGGCTTCGACCCCGCCGTGCTGCTGAATTCCCGGCTGGCCCCGGACATGTTCCCCCTGACCCGGCAGGTGCAGATTGCCAGCGACGGGGCCAAGGGCGGCGCGGCCCGGCTGGCGGGTCAGACCCCGCCCGTCTTTCCGGACACCGAAACCACCTTTGCCGAACTGCACGAGCGGATTGCCAAGACCATCGCCTGGCTGGAAGGTCTCGACCCGGCGGCCTTCGATGGGGACCCGGACGCGGCCCTGGTGCTGAGCCTCGGCGGGCAGGAGTTTTCCTTCACCCGCCAGTCCTTCCTGTTCGCCTTCGTCCTGCCCAACATGTATTTCCATGTGAGCGCCGCCTACAACATCCTGCGACACAACGGCGTGGCCGTGGGCAAGCGGGACTTCCTGGGTGGTCTCTAGGGGCGGTCTCTAGGGGCGGTCTCCAGCCGCTCTCCGGCTCAGGCGGGTTCCTTCAGACCTGCCCGGGCCGGGACGGGCAGGGGGTTGCCGGCCCGCCGGGCCCGCAGCTCCCCCGCCTTCAGCTCCTTCTGCAGGTCGCGGACATAGAGGTTGAAGTCCACCTGGATCGTGTGCCGGGGGGAGTTGTAGTAATGGCCCAGGTGGGCCGTCTCGTCCGCCGCTGTGATCCGGTCCATCTCCGCCGCGTCGGGCAGGGCATAGCGTCCCGTCAGATAGGCCGCCGCGAGCTTGGTCTGCTGCTCGGCGAAGTTGACCAGGGTCGGCAGGGGCTGGGCCAGCCCCATGTAGAACAGGTTCGGCACCCCTGAGCGCATCATCCGCTTGAACAGCGGCAGGCGGTGGTCGGCGTCGGGCTGCAGCTTCGGGTCGGTCAGGAACGGGAAGCTGATCCTGTAGCCCGTGGCATAGATGATCACGTCCACGTCCAGCACGCTGTCATCCTCGAAGCGCACCTGGCGACCCTCCAGGGCCTTGATGTTCGGCTTGAAGCTGATGTCGCCGCAGCCGGCCCGGGTCAGGAACTCGCCGGAGACGGAGGGATGCGCCTCCAGGGGCTCGTGGTCGGGCCTGGGCAGGCCGTAGTCCTCCATCCGGCCGACGGCGCTCTTGATCTTGCGCCGGGCGAGCGCCACGCCGAGCGAGCGGGGCATCCAGGCGGGCATCACCGCCTTGTCCGCGACCCGGCCGTCCATGTACTTGGGCAGCACCCAGACCCCCCGTCGGGCGGAGACCACCAGCTTGCCCGCGATGGGCCGCTGGGCCAGTTCCGAGGCCACGTCCATGGCCGAATTGCCCATGCCGACGACCACCACGGTCTTGCCCCGCACGTCCACCGGATCGAAGGGGGTGCGATAGCTGTGCACATGGAAGGCGGTCCCGTCGAAATGCCCGGGATAGTCGGGGATGCGCGGGTCCCAGTGGTGGCCGTTGCAGATGAACAGCACGTCGTAGGTCCGGGTCACCCCCGTGGACAGGGTCACCTGCCACAGACCGTCGGCATCCCGCTCCGCCCGGGTCACCTCGGTGTTGAAGGTGATCATCGGGCGCAGGCCGAAATGGTCCACATAGTCCCGGAAATACTGCTGCAGCTGGCTGTGATGTGGAAAGTCCGGCCAGTCCGACGGGACCGGAAAGTCCTCGAAGGCCAGCCGCCATTTCGACGTGTCGATGTGGAGGCTCTGGTAGCAGGCGGACCGGCCGTTGGGGTTCTTGTAGTACCAGTTTCCGCCGACATCGTCGGACAGCTCGAAGCAGTCGAAGGGCACGCCCTCGTCCTTCAGCCGCTTGGCGGTGGTGAAGCCCGAACATCCGGTGCCGATGATGCAGGCGCGGGGCAGGGTGGCGGCCATCGATCTGGTCTCCCGGAGGGTGTTTCGGCCAAGTCTGCGCCAGCCCCGTCCGGTCGCCAAGCCTGACCCAGCGTCAGGGCGCGGCACCGCCCCCTTGCCATCGGCCAGGACCGGGAGAACACTGCGGCCACGCCCGACAGAGGCGAAGCTTGAGGGAGTGCGCACGGCCATGGATCGCAGACAGTTCACCGTGGCGGGCCTCGCCGCCGGTCTGGCCGCCGCCGGGACCGCGACGGCGGACGCCGCCACCGCCGCCGCCCGCGCCGGAACGGCCTTTCCCAAGGGCTTCCAGTGGGGGGTGGCCACCGCCGCCCACCAGATCGAGGGCAACAACGTCAATTCCGACTTCTGGCTGCTGGAGCACCTGAAGGGTAGCCCCTTCGCAGAGCCGTCCGGGGATGCCTGCGACAGCTACCACCGCTATCCCGAGGACATCGCCATCGTCGCGCGGCTGGGCCTGTCCACCTACCGCTATTCCATCGAATGGGCGCGGATCGAGCCGGAGCCGGGTCTCTACTCCCAGGCCGAGCTCGACCATTACAAGCGCATGGCCGACCTGTGCCGCCATTACGGCCTCCGGCCCATGGCGACCTTCCACCACTTCACCGCGCCGCGCTGGCTGTCGGCCTCCGGCGGCTGGCACGATCCCGCCACGCCGGACCGCTTCGCCGCCTATGCGGACAGGATCACCCGGTCCATGGGGGACCTGCTCGATTCCGTCTGCACCCTGAACGAGCCCAACGGCCCGGTGGAGGCCTATGGGGAGCGGCTGGACAAGCCGGTTCCGGGGGAGGACCTGCTGGCGATGCTGGCGGCCAAGGCGGCGGGGACGACCCAGTGGTCCGGCTTCGGTCTCGGCGACGTGATCAAGACCCGGGACGGCATGATCGCCGGGCACAAGGCGGCCCGGGCGGCGATCAAGGCCAACCGCTCCAGCCTGCCGGTGGGCCTGACCCTGGCCCTGACGGAGCTGGTGGCCGGACCGGGGGGCGAGGCCCTGCGCGACCACATCTTCGAGGAGGCGCGTCGGCCCTTCTATGCGGCGGTGAAGGGGGACGACTTCATCGGCGTCCAGACCTACACCCGCACCCGGCTCGGACCGGACGGACGGCTGCCGAACATCGAGAAGACCCTGCAGATGCACTACGAATACTGGCCCCAGGCGCTGGAGGCCACCATCCGCGAGGCGGCGCGGGAGAGCGGCTGCCCGGTGATCGTGACGGAGAACGGCATCGGCACCGAGGACGATGCCGAGCGCATCCGCTACACGGACGAGGCCCTGCGCGGCCTGCGCCGGTGTCTTGCGGACGGGATCGACGTGCGGGGCTACATCCACTGGAGCCTGATGGACAATTTCGAGTGGCTGGAGGGCTACAGGCCGAAATTCGGTCTGGTTTCAGTGGATCGAAAGACCTTCCGGCGCACCCTGAAACCCAGCGCCCGGCACCTGGCCCGGCTGGCCCGCAGCAACGGGGCCATCCTGGGCTGAGTCCGGCTCCGCCTTGCCAGCCGGCGACAAAGGACGCTACGGATCACGATGTTTGTCGCGTCCCTGACCCTGCTCGCCGCCCTGGCCGCGCCCGTTCCGGCGATATCCGCTCAGACGGCGTCCGCCCCGGCCGGGGACATCGTGGTCTATGACGCCGCTTTCTTTGCCGGGGCCCAGCTCAGCACCGCCCTCGACATCGTCCAGCGGGTGCCGGGCTTCACCGTGGATACGGGCGATGGCCTTCGGGGCTATGCGGGGTCAGCGGGCAATGTGCTGATCGACGGCCAGCGCACCCCCTCCAAGGCGGACAGCCTGCGGGAAGTGCTGCAGCGCATCCCCGCCGCCAGCGTCGCCCGGGTGGAGATCATCCGCGGCGGGGCCCCCGGCATCGACATGCAGGGCCGCACGGTGCTGGCCAATGTGGTGCTGAAGTCCACGGCCCGCACCGATCTCAGCCTGGTGGCGGTGGGGCGGGCCCTCGGCGACCGACGGGGCCTCGCCTCCGGTCGGGCCGAGCTGGAGCACCGGGACGGCCAGCTGTCCTTCACCACGAGCCTGGTGCTCTACCAGTATCCGCCGGACGACCAGGGCAAGGGCACCGCGACCCAGACCGCCTATCCCGGCGGGCCGCTGCAGAGCCGCACCGGGGTGAAGGTGGAGACCGGTGACAATGGGGCCACCTTCCGCACCGGCCTCCAGGCCCCCTGGCGGGGCGGGATCGGGCATCTGAACCTTGCCCTCGACTATGACACCTTCCGGGAGAACGAGGACGATCACGTCACCGACCTGACCCAGGGGGGTGCCCTGCGCACGGACACCGCCAACCAGCAGGACCGCAACCGCAAGGGGGAGCTGGGGGCCGACTACGCCTTCGGCCTCGGCCACAACATTGTCGCCAAGGTGGTCGCCCTGCAGGCCCTGGGCACGGAGAGCTTCGGCGCCCGCAATGTCCTGCAGGGGTCGCTGGGCCGCTATCGGCAGCTGATCCGCACCGGGGAATCCATCGGCCGGGTGGAGCTGAACTGGAAGCCCAGCCGGACCTTCAGCCTGGAGGGGGGCGGCGAGGCGGTCTTCAACTTCCTGCAGTCCGGCTCCGTCTATGCCCAGGACGGGGCGCCGGTCCCCCTGCCGTCCGCCAACATCCGGGTGGAGGAGCAGCGGTTCGAGGCCTTTGCCGTGGCCTCCTGGCGGCTGCGGCCGACCCTGCAGCTGGAAGCCGGCGGGCGGATCGAGACCTCGTCCCTCACCCAGTCCGGGGACAGCGCCCAGTCGGCCAGCTTCAGCTTCCCCAAGCCCCGTGTGGCCCTGACCTGGACGCCGAACCTGGTGGACCAGCTGCGGGTGACCTTCGAGCGGGTGGTGGGGCAGCTGAACTTCGCCGACTTCGCCACCTCCGCCAACCTGGTCAGCGGCCAGGTGAACGGCGGCAATGCCAATCTCGAGCCCCAGCGGGAATGGCGGTCCGAACTCGCCTATGAGCGCAAGCTGTTCGGCAAGGGGTCGGCGGCGATCACCCTTCGCCATGCGGACATCGAGCAGGTGCTGGACGTGATCCCGGTGCAGGGCGTCGATGCGCCGGGCAATATCGGCAACGGGGTGCGGGACACGGCCCTGGCCGCCCTCACCCTGCCCCTCGGAGGGGTCGGCCTCAGCGGCGGCCAGTTCAAGGCGGACCTGACCTGGGTCCGCAGCCGGGTGACGGACCCGACCACGCGTCAGCCCCGGGCCATTTCCGGTGACAAGCCCTTCAGCGGACTGGTCAGCCTCACCAATGACGTGCCGCGGCTGAAATCCTCCTGGGAGATCGACGTGAACGCCCTGGGGCGCACCCCCACCTGGCGCATCGAGGAGGTGCGGGTGACCGACGTGCAGCCGCAGGTGGACCTGATCTGGATCTACTGGCCCCGGCCCCGGCAGACCCTGCAGTTCCAGCTGAGCAATGCCTTCAACCGGGAGCGGCAGCGCAGCCGCACCGACTGGACGGGCCCGCGGAACATCTCGCCGGTCCTGTTCCAGGAACAGTTCGCCGTCACCGGCCCGCCGGTGGCCATGATCCGCTTCCGCCAGGGGTTGTGAGGGGGGGCGTCCTTCGAGACGGGCCTGACGGCCCTCCTCAGGATGACGCGCGTGGGGGATGGACGTCGGCCGGTTTGGGTTCGATCACCAACCTGCGTCATGGTGAGGAGCCGCGGAGCGGCGTCTCGAACCACGCAACCCCCCTCAATCCTCCCACAGGTCCTGGCCGCCGCCCTTGCGGTTCAGCATCCTCGCTGCCCGCTTGACGATGGCCAGCAGCCGTTCCGTGCGGCCGTCGGCATCATAGGCGAGATGGGCGTGGGCCAGGCCCTCGAGCATGAAGCGGGCCAGATCGCGGCTGGCCTGGAATCTCGGTCCCTGACCCGCCTGGACGAGGTCGAACAGATGTTCCCCCACCTGGGCCCGGTCGAAGGCCTCCTGGGCGGGGATCAGCCGCTGACGCAGCACGTCGTCGGTCCGGGCGGCGGCCTCCAGCTCGGCAAAGGCCACGAAGGGCGCCTCCCGCAGCAGCCGCCAGTAGCTGTCGATGGCATGGTCCGTCCGGTCGGCCCCGTGGGGGGCGGACGTCACCGCCTGCTCGAACAGCCGTCCCCGGGCCGCCTGGATGTAGTCCACCGCCGCCACCACCAGACTGTCCCGGGTGGGGAAGTGATAGAGCATGGCCCCCCGGGTCAGGCCCGCCTCCTCGGCGATCCGCGGATTGGTCGCCGCCGCGTAGCCGATCTCGGCGAACAGGCGCTGGGCCGTCTCCAGGATCCGGGCGCGGGTCTGGCGGGACTTGCGGCTGTCGGCGGCTGTGCGGGTGGGCGGGGCAGAGGTGTCGGGCATGTCGTCGTTCAGGGCCTGGCGTTGGCGGCAGGGTCGCGCCTGACAGATGGGGATGCCGCGCGGCGTTGCGAGCCCTTGTGCAACAAAGCGTCCCGCCTGTCCGCCGGAATTCGTCACACGGCCGTCATGTAATCGCCTTAGCCAACGAATGGCTGCCGGGATGTGCATCGGTGCCCTGTCCGCGCGAGAGGTGAGGCACCTTGCCCGTCCCCACACCCGAGGTCCTGCAACCGGGCGAAACCTCCGCCGAGCCCGCGCCCACGCGCCGTTACCGCACCGTCTTCCTGTCCGACATCCACCTGGGCACCCGGGGCTGCCAGGCGGCCCTGCTTCTGGACTTCATCCGCGGGATGGAGTGCGAGTCCCTCTATCTGGTGGGGGACATCATCGACGGCTGGAAGCTGAAGAGCGGCTGGTACTGGCCCCAGTCGCACAATGACGTGGTGCAGAAGGTGCTGCGCATGGCCCGCAAGGGGACCCGGGTGATCTACATCCCCGGCAATCATGACGACCGGGTGCGGGACTTCTGCGGCGTCCATTTCGGCGGGGTGATCGTGGCCCGGGACGCCATCTTCGAGACGGCGGCGGGCAGGCGCTATCTGGTCACCCACGGGGATGAATTCGACGGGGTCATCCACCACGCAAAATGGCTCGCCTTCCTCGGGGATTGGGCCTATAGGGCGCTTCTGAGCCTGAACACGACGTGGAATCTTGTCCGTCGTCGGATGGGTTTCGGATACTGGAGCCTGTCGGCCTTCGTGAAGGTGAAGGTGAAGAACGCCTTGCAGTTCATCGAGAACTTTGAAGCCGCCGTGGCGGACGAGGCCCGCCGGCGCGGGGTGGACGGCGTGATCTGCGGCCATATCCACAAGGCCGAGCGGCGCATGATCGGCGGCGTCGAATACATCAATGACGGGGACTGGGTGGAGAGCTGCACCGCCCTGGTGGAACATTTCGACGGCCGGCTGGAACTGATCTCCTGGGTCGGCGAGGGACGCACCGTCCCCTCGGCGGCACCCGCAGCCGCCCTCGCCGGGCGCGCCTGATGCGGATCCTGCTGGCGACAGATGCCTGGGAGCCGCAGGTGAACGGCGTGGTCCGCACCCTGACCCGCACCATCGCCGAATGCCGCGCCCTTGGGCACGAGGTGGAGGTGGTCTCACCGGACCAGTTCAAGACCGTCCCCATGCCCACCTATCCGGAGATCCGGCTGGCCCTGAACGCCTACGAGGCGATCCAGGAACGCTTCAAGGCCTTCGAGCCGGAGGCGATCCACATCGCCACCGAGGGGCCCATCGGTCTGGCGGCCCGGCGCATCTGCCTGGAGTGGAAACTGCCCTTCACCACCAGCTATCACACGCGGTTTCCGGAATATATCAGCGCCCGCCTGCCGGTGCCGACGGCGGTGGGCTATGCCTTCATGCGCTGGTTCCACGGGCCGTCGGGGCGGATCATGGTGGCCACGGAGAGCTTCCGCAACGAGCTGGAGAAGAAGGGGTTCCGCAACCTCTCCCCCTGGTCCCGGGGCGTGGAGACCGAACTGTTCCGCCCCCGCCCGCATGACGACCTGCCCCCCGAGATCCGCGACCTGCCCCGCCCGATCTGGCTGAACGTCGGCCGGGTGGCGGTGGAGAAGAACATCGAGGCGTTTCTCTCCCTCGACCTGCCCGGCAGCAAGGTGGTGGTGGGGGATGGCCCGTCCCGGGAGGCCCTGCAGGCGGCCTATCCCGACGCCTTCTTCGCCGGCTCCCGGTTCGGGGAGGAGCTGGCCCGGTTCTTTGCCGCCGCGGACGTGTTCGTGTTCCCGTCCCTGACCGACACCTTCGGCCTCGTCATCCTGGAGGCGATGGCCACCGGCTCCCCCGTGGCCGCCTATCCGGCACCGGGGCCCATCGACCTGATCCCCGGTTCCGGCGCCGGGGTCTGCGACGAGGACCTGGCCACCGCCTGCCGGGAGGCCCTGAAGATCGACCGCGCCGCCGTGCGGGCCTATGCGGAGAAGTTCAGCTGGCGCGCCTGCACGGAGGAGTTCATCCGCAACCTGCAGCCCTATCCCGAGCCGGAAAAGACGCGGTTCTGGCGGCGGTTGCGCAGGCTCGCGCGGCTTAGGCGGCGACCGCAGCTGAACTGAGGGTCTGCGTCCTTCGAGACGGGCCTTTGGCCCTCCTCAGGATGACGCGCGTTGTGGAAGGAAAGGCGGGCAGTGTGGGCTCGACCCACACCCTGCGTCATGGTGAGGAGCGCGGCACGCGCGTCTCGAACCACGCAGAGCCCGGCACCCCCCGAACCGTCACAATTCCCCCCTCGGGACCGTCACAAACCTGTTCCCGCAAAAACATCGGCCCCCGGCGATAAAATGCCTTTGACATGGGGGTCCATATTCCCTATTTGCGCGCTTCCGGCGGACCCGAAGTCCACAAACACGCTGCTAACGCCGGCCTGGGTTTAACAATTTGCAGGGGGCTACGTGAATTGCGCACGTACACATCTCCCCTGGACCTGGTCCGTGAGCGGTCCCCGGAACGTCCGGTCGCACTTGTGCGCCCCGACGTCCTGGCCGTAGCGGCGCAGTGGTTCCAGGCTAACTTTCGCGGCGACGTTCTCTACGCCGTCAAGGCCAATCCCTCCCCGTGGGTCATCGAGACCCTGCGGAAGAACGGCCTCGACCGCTTCGACGTGGCCTCCATCCCCGAGATCGACCTGGTGGCGCGGCATGCGCCGGGGGCGAAGATGGCGTTCATGCATCCGGTGAAGAGCCGCGCCGCCATCTCGAAGGCCTATTTCGACTATGGCGTCCGCACCTTCTCCCTGGACTGCCAGGACGAGCTCGCGAAGATCCTCGACGCCACCGGCAACGCCCGGGACCTGGACCTGATCGTGCGCCTCGGCGTGCAGACCGACGGGGCTGCCTATTCCCTCTCCGGCAAGTTCGGCGTGTCCACGGACGAGGCACCGGCCCTGCTGCTCGCCGCCCGCCGGGCGACGGAGGAGCGCATGGGCGTGTCCTTCCATGTGGGCTCCCAGTGCATGCGCCCCACCGCCTATCAGGCGGCCATGGCCCAGGCCTCCCGTGCGCTCGTCCGCGCCGGGGTGTTCGCCGACGTGGTGGATGTGGGCGGCGGCTTCCCGTCCATCTATCCGGGCATGACCCCCCCGGCGCTGGCCGACTATGTGGACTCCATCCACCGTGGCTTCGACGAGATGAAGGTGCACGAGACCACCGAGCTGTGGTGCGAACCCGGCCGGGCCCTGGTGGCCGAAGCCTCCTCCCTGCTGGTGAAGGTGGAGCTGCGCAAGGGCGACGCCCTGTACCTGAACGACGGGTCCTATGGCTCCATGTTCGACGCGACCCACTTCAAGTGGCCCTTCCCGGTGAAGCTGGTCCGCGACAGCGAGGCCTCGGCGGACCTGCGGCCGTTCCGCTTCTACGGACCGACCTGCGACTCCATCGACGCCATGGCCGGTCCCTACTGGCTGCCGGAGGACGTTCGGGAGGGCGACTATCTGGAGATCGGCCAGATGGGGGCCTATGGCGTGGCCATGGCCACCCGCTTCAACGGCTATGGCGACACCGAGCTGGCGGAAGTGGCGGATGGCCCGATGGCCTCCCAGTTCGGCCTCGGGCCGCGCAACATCTCGACGCCCCGCACCGACGAGGAGGACGCCCGCAAGGTGGTCCGCTTCTCCCGGCCCAAGGGCGCCGCGGGCAAGAAGCGCCGCAAGCGCTAGTCGGCCCACCCACCAATCGCCGGTCACACTCCCCGGCCTATATGCCTTCGCGCGCCGGTGACGAACCGGCCGCGCGCCCGCCGGTCGCTCCGTCCCGGCGGGCGCAGCTGTTACGGGACGGGCGTTTGAACCATGGGAAACCAGAGCGATGAACGCACCCGCCTCCAAGTCCAACACCAAGGCCGACCTTCTCTCCACCGTGATCGAGCATGTGGACATCACGTCCTATGACGCCCGCCCGGTGATCGACGCCATGCGCAAGATGAGCTTCACCAGCCGCGACACGGCCCGGGCGTCGGACATCTTCAACATGGCCATCGAGGACAAGGACTGCTCCCCCTGGCTGATCCTGGCCGGGTCCACCTCCGCCGGCGGCTGCATGCACGTGTACCGGGACATGGTGAAGTTCGGCATGGTGGACGTGGTGGTCGCCACCGGCGCTTCCATCGTCGACATGGACTTCTTCGAGGCGCTCGGCTTCCGCCACTACCAGGCCAAGGGCCAGGTGGACGACCGGGACCTGCGGGCCAACTACATCGACCGGATCTACGACACCTATATCGACGAGGAAGAGCTCCAGAACTGCGACCACACCATCTACGAGATCGCCGAGAGCCTGGAGCCGCGGCCCTATTCGTCCCGGGAGTTCATCTACGAGATGGGCAAGTGGCTGGCGGCGGGCAACGCCAAGAAGCCCGGCTCCCTGATCCAGACCGCCTATGAAGAGGGTGCGCCGATCTTCTGCCCCGCCTTTGTCGACAGCTCCGCAGGCTTCGGCCTGGTCAAGCACCAGGTGGAGCGGGCCAAGGCCGGCAAGCCCTACATGTGCATCGACGCGGTGGCCGACTTCCGCGAACTGACCGACATCAAGCTGGCGGCCGGGGCCACGGGCCTGTTCATGGTCGGCGGCGGCGTGCCCAAGAACTTCGCCCAGGACACGGTGGTCTGCGCCGAGATCCTGGGTCACGAGGCGGAGATGCACCGCTATGCCGTGCAGATCACCGTGGCCGACGTGCGGGACGGGGCCTGCTCCTCCTCGACCCTCAAGGAGGCCTGCTCCTGGGGCAAGGTGGACGTGACCTATGAGCAGATGGTATTCGCCGAGGCGACCACGGTGGTGCCGCTGATCGGTTCCGACGCCTATTTCCGCGGCGGCTGGAAGGCCCGGGAAAAGCGCCGCTGGCAGAAGCTGTTCGCCAAGGGCTGAGCCCGGCACCTGTCTGGAGAGACCTGAAGACACATGTCGTTCAAGATCGAACATCGCGTGGGCGTTCAGGCCGCTCCGGACGTGCTGTGGGACCTGGTCTCCGACCTGTCGGGCTGGGAGACGTGGAACCCCCTTTATCCCAAGGCCGCGGGCAAGCTGGCCATCGGCTCGAAGCTGGACGTGACTCTGGCCCTGCCCGGCGGCAAGCCCGAGCCGATCCAGCCGGTGGTGGTGGACTGGGTGCCGCACATGCAGCTGGTCTGGCGCCTGAAGCTGATGGGCGGCCTCATCCGCACCGTCCGCTACATGGAGATCGAGCCCCTGGATGAGGGTCGTGCCGCGGTGTTCTCCCACGGGGAGATGTTCGAGGGCCCCGCGGCGTTCTTCATGCCCAAGGCCCTGCGCAAGCAGATCAAGGCCGGCTTCATCGCCATGAGCGAAGCCCTGCAGGCCGAGGCCCACCGGCGGGTGGGGAAGTAGGGGCCCTGCGTCCTTCGAGACGGGCTCCGCCCTCCTCAGGATGACGCGCGTTGTGGAACTACCCTCAACCGGGCGTGAGCTAGATCAACAAGCGGTCGTCATGGTGAGGAGGCCCGGAGGGCCGTCTCGAACCACGCAAGGCTGGTGCAGCCTCCCGGCCCCGCCTATATCCGGACCCTGACCCCGCGAGACCCGCCCCGTGATCGACGACATCTACTCCACCCGCATCCTGACGCTGGCGGCCAACATGCCCAGGGCCGGGCGGCTGGCTGCGCCGGACGGGTCGGTGGAGCGGACGGCCAGGCTCTGCGGCAGTACCATCACGGCCGACGTGACCCTGGACGCCGCCGGATGCGTGGCGGACTTCGCACAGGACGTCCGGGCCTGCGCCCTGGGCCAGGCCGCCGCGGCCGTGCTGGGGGCCAACATCCAGGGCGCCGACCTCGCCGAGATCACCCAGGCTCGCGATGCCCTGCAGGACATGCTAAAGACCGGTGGCCCGCCGCCGAGCGGGCGGTTTGCGGATCTCGCCGTGCTCGCCCCTGTGAAAGACTATCCCGCCCGCCACGCTTCCACCCTGCTGGCCTTCGAGGCTGCGGCGGAGGCCGTGGCGCAGGCCCTGTCGCGCAGGCCGTCGCGAACTAGTCCCGCCGTCGCGGGTTGATCTGCGGCGCGTCGGAGGCGATAAGCCTCGCGCAATCAGCCTCCCCGGCGTCGGCATGAACCTTTACCCGATGAGCGTCCGTCTGGCGCACCGCGCCTACAAGCTCACCCTGTCGCCCCTGATCGGTCGGCAGTGCCGCTTTCTTCCGACCTGTTCGGACTATGCGGCGGACGTTCTGATCACCCACGGACCCTGGAAGGGCGGCCTGTTGGCGGCCCACCGGGTGTGCCGCTGCAACCCCTGGGGCGGATCGGGCTATGACCCGCCGCCGCCGAAAGTCCCGGACCCCGCAAGGGCACCGGGGAAGGACCAAGACCGATGACCATCGATATCCAGTTTCCCGACGGTGCCGTGCGCAGCTACGAGCCGGGCGTCACCGGCCGGGCCATCGCCGAAAGCCTGTCGAAATCCCTCGCCAAGAAGGCGATGCTGGTCCGGGTGGACGGCAGGCTCCTCGACCTCGACCGGGTCCTCGAGGCCGGGGGCAAGATCGAGATCCTGACCCGGGACCATCCCGACGTGCTGGAGGTGATCCGCCACGACGCCTCCCACGTCATGGCCCAGGCGGTGCAGGAGCTGTTTCCCGGCACCCAGGTGACCATCGGGCCTGCTGTGGAGGACGGCTTCTACTACGACTTCGCCCGGGACGAGCCCTTCAGCCTCGACGACCTCGCCCTGATCGAGAAGCGCATGCGCGAGATCGTGGACCGGGACGAGAAGATCGTCCGCGAGGTCTGGGACCGCAACGACGCCATCGCCCACTTCCGCGAGATCGGCGAGGCCTACAAGGCCGAGATCATCTCCGACCTGCCGGAAAACGAAGTGATCACCGTCTATCGCCAGGGTCCGTGGAAGGACCTGTGCCTGGGCCCGCACCTGCCCTCCACCGGCAAGGTGGGCAAGGCCTTCAAGCTGACCAAGCTCGCCGGGGCCTACTGGCGGGGCGACCATCGCAACGCCCAGCTGCAGCGCATCTACGGCACGGCCTGGGCCTCGGACGAGGACCTGGCCGCCCATCTCCACCGGCTGGAGGAGGCCGAGCGCCGGGATCACCGCCGGATCGGCCGGGCCATGGACCTGTTCCACATCCAGGAAGAGGGCCGGGGCATGGTCTTCTGGCACCCCAAGGGCTGGACCCTGTGGAAGACGGTGGAGGCCTACATGCGCCGCCGCCTGGATGCCGCGGGCTATGTGGAGGTGAAGACCCCCCAGGTGCTGGACCGCACCTTCTGGGAGAAGTCCGGCCACTGGGACAAGTACCGGCCCAACATGTTCGTCTGCGAGACGGTGGAGGACGAGGTCCTGTCCCTGAAGCCGATGAACTGCCCGGGCCACCTGCAGATCTTCAACTTCGGCCAGCGCTCCTATCGTGACCTGCCGCTGCGCATGGCCGAGTTCGGGGCCTGCCACCGGTACGAACCGTCGGGCAGCCTGCACGGGCTGATGCGGGTCCGGGGCTTCACCCAGGACGACGCCCACATCTTCTGCCGCGAGGACCAGATCGAGGCGGAGACGGAGGCCTTCGTCCGCCTGACCCGCAGCATCCACGCCGATTTCGGCATGGAGGCACAACATGTGGCCCTGGCCACCCGGCCCGAGGTTCGCGCCGGATCGGACGAATTCTGGGACAAGGCGGAGGCCACCCTGCTCAGCGCGTCCCGCAAGGCCGGGGTGGAGCCGGTGATCGCCGAGGGGGACGGGGCATTCTATGCCCCCAAGCTCGACTTCGTGGTGAAGGACGCCATCGGGCGTAGCTGGACCTGCGGCACTCTGCAGCTGGACTATGTGCTGCCGGAGAGGCTGGGGGCCGAATACGTCGCTGCCGACGGCACCAAGCAGCGGCCGGTGATGCTGCACCGGGCGATCCTGGGCTCGTTCGAGCGCTTCATCGGCATATTGATCGAGAACTACGGCGGGGCTTTCCCCCTGTGGCTGTCCCCGGTCCAGGTCGTCATAGCCACCATCACCTCGGATGCGGACGACTATGCGCGATATGTCACAGAGCGCCTCACGAATGCCGGATTGCGGGTCGAGACTGACCTGCGTAATGAGAAGATCAACTACAAGGTGCGAGAGCACAGCCTCGGCAAGATCCCTGTGATTGCAGTGATCGGCCGGAAGGAGGCGGAGCTCGGCCAGCTTGCGTTGCGTCGGCTCGGGTCGCAGGACCAGACGATTGTCAGTCTCGACGAAGCGGTGTCCATATTGGTGCAGGACGCGACACCGCCGGATCTGAAGTTGGGGTAAGTTGTTGCATGAATTCCCCGACCCGTGATCTCGGTCAGCGCATTCTGGGTCAAGACATGACGGCTGGCCGGGACCGGGACGGCATCACCGTTGTCATGGTCGTGTACCGGACCGGTCCGGCGCTGAAGGGCACCATCGACCGGGTCCGGGCAGACGCCCTGACCGATCAGTTCGTCATTGTCGACAACGGTTCCAGCCCCGAGGAAGAGGGCTGGATCGATGCCGCCGTGGCCGCGGACGAGCGCATCATCCTGATCCGCGGGCAGGGCAATGTGGGCTTTGCCCGGGCCGCCAACATGGGGGCCAATGCCGCCAGTGGCCGGGTGGTGGTGTTCCTCAATCCCGACGCCTTCCTCCAGCCCGGGTGCCTCCAGTCCCTGGCCGAAGGCGTGCAGATCGGTCCGGCCCCCTGTCTGGTGGGGGCCCGGGTGCTGAACCCGGACATGACGGAGCAGCGCGGGGCCCGCCGGGGGGAGGTGACCCCGGTCACCACCCTGCTGAGCCTCCTGCGCCTGTCCCACCGCTTCGCGTTCCTGCGGCGGTTCGAGATCCACCACGAGGGCGACCCCGCCCCCTGCGGCCGGATTCCGGTGCCCACCATCTCCGGGGCGGGTTTCGCCATGACGAAGGAGGACTTCGCGAGCCTGAAGGGCTTCGACGAGGGCTATTTCCTGCATGTGGAGGATGTGGACCTGTGCTGGCGGGTGCGCCGCATGGGTGGGTCCGTGTGGTTCGACCCCAATGCCAGCATCGTCCACCTGGGCTCCACCAGCCGCTCCAGCCCGATCAAGATCGAGTTCTGGAAGGGCGTGGGCCTGGTCCGCTATTTCCGCAAGCGGGCAGACAATCCGGTCCGGATCCTGGTGGCCAACCTGCTGGCCCCGGCGATCATCCTGGCATCCCTCGCCCGGGCCATCCTGCGCAAACGGCGCGGGGCCTGATCGCGGCGTTCTGGGCTCAGGCCGCCCGGGTCTTGCGGCCCAGCATCAGGGTGGCGAGGATCGAGCCCAGCACGGCATTCAGCTCCGACCGTTCCACGATCCGGTCGACCATGCCCTTTTCCACCAGATATTCCGACCGCTGGAAGCCCGGCGGCAGGGTCTCGCGGATGGTCTGCTCGATCACCCGGGGACCGGCAAAGCCGATCAGGGCCCCCGGCTCCGCCAGGTGGATGTCGCCGAGCATGGCATAGGAGGCGGTGACACCTCCCGTGGTCGGATCGGTCAGCACCACCACATAGGGCAGGCGGGCGCGGCGCAGCTCCTGGATGGCCAGGGTCGTGCGGGCCATCTGCATCAGGCTGAAGGCCCCTTCCTGCATCCGGGCCCCGCCGGCAGCACAGAAGGCCACATAGGGCACCTGCCGCTCCAGCGCCGCCCGGGCCCCGGCGACGAAGGTCTCCCCCGCCGCCATGCCCAGCGAGCCGCCCATGAAGGCGAAGTCCTGCACCATGACCACGGCCGGCACGTCGCGGATGCCGCCGAAGGCCAGCGCCACGGCGTCCGGCTCCCCCGTCGCCTTGCGGGCGGCGGCCAGGCGCTCGGGATAGGGCTTCTGGTCGGCGAACTTCAGCGGGTCCTCGACCACCGAGGGAACGGGCAGGGCCTCATAGGCCCCGCCGTCGAAGGTGTACTTGAAGCGCAGCGGCGGGGCGATCCGCATGTGCCGCCCGGCCGGGGTCACCCACAGGGCACTTTCCAGGTCGGGGCGATAGATCATCTCCCCCGTGTCGGGGCACTTGATCCACAGATTGTCCGGCGTTTCCGCCCGGCGATTGACCAGATTGCGCACACCCGGCGCGATCTTAGCCAGCCAGCCGGCCCCCCGCGCCGGTCGGGCGGGCTTGTCCTTCGGAGTCTCGTCGCGAGCGTCAGCCATGGTCCTCATCCGACCCGGTCCTCAAGCGCGGGCCGTGCGCACAGCTTGCGCTAGTGCGGCGGCCTTGGCCAGAACCTTTGGTGTCGCGGGCGTCCCGTCCGCAAGGGCGGCGGCCACTTCGTCCACCAGGGCGGAGCCCACCACGGCGGCATCGGCCACCCGGGCGATGGCGGCGGCCCGCTCCGGCGTCCTGATGCCGAAGCCCACGGCCACCGGCAGGCCGGACGCCTTGCGCACCCGTTCCACGGCCGGGGCCACCGTGTGCTCGTCCGCCTCCTTGGTGCCGGTGACGCCGGCGACGGAGACATAGTACATGAAGCCGGAGGTCCGCCGGGCGACGACGGCCAGCCGGGCATCGTCCGTGGTGGGGGCGGCCAGCCGGATCAGGGCGATGCCCGCTGCGTCCAGGGCATCGGCCAGGGGGCCGGACTCTTCCGGCGGGCAGTCGACGATGATCAGCCCGTCCACCCCGGCCTCTGCCGCCGCCGCCGCAAAGACTTCGAAGCCCTGGTTCAGCACGGGATTGAGATAGCCCATCAGCACGATCGGCGTGGCCGCGTCCTGCCGCCGGAACCGCCGGACCAGGTCGAGGGTCTTTGCCAATGTGGTCTTCCCCGCCAGGGACCTCTGGGCCGCCCGCTGGATCGGCACGCCCTCGGCCATGGGATCGGAGAAGGGAAAGCCCAGCTCGATCAGGTCGGCACCGGCGGCAGGCAGGCCGCTCAGGATCTCGAAGCTCTGCTCCAGGTCCGGGTCACCGGCCATGATGTAGGCGATGAAGGCGGCGCGCCCTTCCGCCTTCAGCGCGGCGAAGCGGTCGTCGATACGGGCTTTGGTCAATGCTTGATGGTCCTCAGATCCTGCGGCCGAGCGCATCGGCCACGGTGAAGATGTCCTTGTCGCCCCGGCCGCACAGATTCATCAGCACGATCCGGTCCGGGCCCAGGTCCCGGGCGATCTCGCCCACCCGGGCCAGGGCATGGGCGGGTTCCAGGGCGGGGATGATGCCCTCCAGCTCGGCGCAGAGCTTGAAGGCGTCCAGCGCCTCCTCGTCCGTGGCGGAGATGTAGTCCGCGCGTCCGGCATCGTGCAGGAAGGCGTGCTCCGGCCCGATGCCCGGATAGTCGAGCCCGGCGGAGATGGAATGGGCGTCGATGATCTGCCCGTCCGGGTCCTGCAGCAGATAGGTCTTGTTCCCGTGCAGCACGCCAGGGCGGCCGCCGGTGAGGGAGGCCGCATGCAGGCCGGACTCAAGGCCGTGGCCCGCGGCCTCGACCCCCACCAGGCGCACGCCCTCGTCCGCCAGGAAGGGATGGAACAGGCCGATGGCGTTGGAGCCGCCGCCGATGCAGGCCACCACCGCGTCGGGCAGGCGGCCTTCCATTTCCAGCATCTGGGCCCTTGCCTCCGTCCCGATCACCGACTGGAAGTCGCGGACCATGGCCGGATAGGGGTGCGGGCCCGCCGCCGTGCCGATCAGATAGTAGGTGTCGGCCACATTGGTCACCCAGTCGCGCATGGCCTCGTTCATGGCGTCCTTCAGGGTGCCGGTGCCGGACGTCACCGGCCGGACCTCCGCGCCCAACAGGTTCATGCGGAACACGTTGGGCTTCTGCCGCTCCACATCCGTCTCGCCCATATAGACGATGCAGGGCAGGCCGAAGCGGGCGCAGACCGTGGCCGTGGCCACCCCGTGCTGGCCCGCGCCGGTCTCGGCGATGATGCGGGTCTTGCCCATGCGCATGGCCAGCAGGATCTGGCCCATGCAGTTGTTGATCTTGTGTGCGCCGGTATGGTTCAGCTCGTCGCGTTTGAAATAGATCTTCGCCCCGCCGAAGTGCTGGGTCAGCCGCTCCGCGAAATAGAGGGGGGAAGGGCGGCCCACATAGTGGGTCATGTAGCCGTTCAGCTCTTCATGGAACGCCGGATCGGCCTTTGCCGCGGCATAGGCCCGGTCCAGATCGAGGACCAGGGGCATGAGGGTCTCGGCCACATAGCGCCCGCCGAAGTCGCCGAAGCGTCCGTTCACGTCGGGATAGGCGTCCCAGGTGTTGGGGGGGCTGGTCGCGTTCACGTGTCCGCCTTCACTGCACTGTCTGCGGGGCCGCGCCCCGCACGGCGTCGAGGAAGGCCCGGATCAATTTCGCGTCCTTATACCCCGGCGCGCGCTCCACGCCAGAGGAAACGTCCAGCAGCGGCGCGCCCGTGGCGGCCATGGCCTCAACCACATTGTCGGGGGTGAGGCCCCCTGCCAGGAACCAGTCGCGACCTTTCGGAATGGCCGCGGTCAGGGACCAGTCGAAGCGGTTGCCGTTGCCCCCGGGCAGGACCGACCCCGCGGGAGGTCGGGCGTCGTACAGCATCCGGTCGGCGACGTCGGTGAAGGCCTGGGCAGCGGCGATGTCCTCCACCGACCCGACCCGCAGGGCGCGGATGATGCCGCAGCCGGTGCGGCGTTTCAGCGCCTGCGCCCGGGCCGGGCTCTCGTTTCCGTGCAGCTGCAGCCAGTCCGGGGCCAGGTCCCGCAGGATCGTGTCGATCAGGGCGTCGTCGGCATCCACCGTCACCGCCACCACCCCGGCGCGGCCCCGGGCAGCCTTTGCCAGGTCTCCGGCCCGGTCGGGGGCGATGTTCCGGGGGCTCGGCCCGTACATCATGAAACCGAGGAACCCCGCCCCGCCCTCCAGGGCGGCGGCCACGTCCCCGTCGGTGGTCAGGCCGCAGATCTTCACGGGCAGAGGCTTCAACAGGGGCTTTGCAGGGGCCATATTCATCAAGTGGCCAGAACTCGCCTGCTAGGCAAGCCCGTGGCCGCCAGAAATCGGGATATCGACATGCCCAACACTCCCAAGTTCGACGACGTGGCCGGTGATCTGCGCAAGCGCGGGGAAGACGCCATGCAGAGCTTCGGCCGCGCGGCGCTGGAGACCGGGCGCGGCCCCATGGCCACCCTGGCCGGTGTCGCCCTGCTGGGCTTTGCCGCCGGTGTCGCCGCCTCCCTCAGCAAGAAGGCCGCCACGGAGGTGGCCATCGGGGCCGTGGGCGACTGGGTGGAGGCGCTGGCCGCCGAGCACCGGCAGATCGAGGGCCTGTTCGAGCAGATCCTCACCACCGGCGAGACGGACACGGTCCGGCGCACCAAGCTGTTCCGCAAGCTGGACCAGGCGCTCGCCCGCCACGCCTTTGCCGAGGAGACGGTGATCTATCCCACCCTCAGCGAGACCGAGGCCGATCCCGAGGCCCGTCGGCTGGCCGGGGACCATTTCGACATCCGCGGCCGCCTGCACCGGATCGAGGCCCTGGACAAGACCGACCCCGCCTGGTCGGAGAACCTGCGGGGTCTCTACCGGGCCTTTGCCGGTCACGCCCATGACGAGGACCATGACGTCTTTCCGGTGCTGCGCGAACGCCTGTCGCCGCAGCAGAATGCCCGGCTGACCCGGGACCTGGCCAAGCGCGCCGCCCGGCTGGCCTGAAAGCCTGCCTGAGGCGGACCTCAGACCTTGATGTCGAGCAGGGACCCGGGACGGGGCAGCCGCCGGGTCGGGTCCGGTGCGTCCGTCGGGGCAGCGGCCTGGACCGGGCGGGGAGCCTGGGTCGGTGCCGTCGCCCGCACGGGGGAGACGGGACGGATCGGCGTCTGGGCCGTGGCCGCCGTGGCCGAGGGCGTGGCATTGGTCCTGGCCGCATCGAAGAAGGCCTTCTGCGCCGCCCGCACCGCTTCGCTGCGCGGCGTGGGGCGCGGCGTGGCGTTGGGCAGGCCGGTCGGGGGGATGCGCATATCCGCCACGGCGGGAGCTCTCCGGGCTCGGGAAGGGGTCGTTAACCTTTCCCGCCGCTTCGGTTAACGGCGTCTTAACGGGGCCGCGCCGGGCCGGACGCCAGCAACTGGTCGGCGATTTCCGGCGTCAGCTCGCCGGAGTGCTTGGCGAGAATCCTCCCCGACGCATCCACGGCAAAGGTCTCCGGCACGCCGGACACGCCGTACTCCACCCCCGCCGCGCCGTCGGGGTCCATCAGCACCACCTCGAAGGGATTGCCCAGGCGGGCCAGGAAGGCGCGGGTGGCCGCGGGCTTGTCCTTGTAGGCCACGCCGGTGATCGAGACGCCGCTGGCCTTCAGGGCCACCAGGTCGGCATTCTCCTGCACGCAGGGGACGCACCAGGAGGCGAAGAAGTTGATCAGCCGGACCCTCTGCCCGCTCCGGTTCGCCGCCACGCTGACGGTGGCACCGCCCTCCAGGGGGGGAAGCGTCACCGCCGGGGCCGTCTTGCCCACCAGGGCGTCGGGGATCACGTGCGGGTCGTGGCGCAGGCCATAGAGGCCGAACAGCAGGGCAAGGCCCACCAGCACGACCACGGGGACAAGGGCAAGCCAGCGGGGCATGGGGTCAGTCCGGGTCCCGGGCGTCGCGGGCCTCCGCGGCCCTGCGCCAGTGGCGGGCGCGCCAGAGGCTGTCCACCGCCATCCACACCAGCACGGCGGCGGAGATCCCCCAGGCCGGGATCACATAGGCCCCATAGCGTCCCACCAGATCGTGCATCATGTCAGGCCTCCGCCTGGGCGCGGGTGAGGGTGAGCGCCCGGCGCCGCCACACCTCCGCGCGGATCCGGACGAGCCACAGGGCCCCGAACAGGGTCGTGTAGCCCAGCGTCATCAGCAACAATGGCGTCAGATAGGCGGCTGGCATCCGCGGCCCGCCCTTGGCCATGACGCTCTGCCCCTGGTGCAGGGAGTTCCACCACTCCACGGAGAAGTGGACGATGGGCAGGTTCACCACCCCCACCATGGCCAGGATCGCCGCGGCCCGGGCGGCGCGTTGCTCGTCGTCAATGGCCATGTGCAGGGCCATGTAGCCCAGATAGACCACGAACAGGATGAATTCCGAGGTCAGCCGCGCATCCCCCCAGGCCCACCAGGTCCCCCACATGGGCCGCCCCCACAGGGAGCCGGTAATGAGGGCCAGCGCCGTGAAACCCGCCCCCAGGGGCGCGCAGGTCCTGGCCGCCGCGTCGGCGAGGGAATGGCGGAACACCAGGCCGACGAAGCTCGCCCCCGCCAGGCAGGCGTAGCAGAACAGGCCCATCCAGGCGGCGGGCACGTGCACGAACATGATCTTCACGGTCTGGTGCTGCTGATAGTCCTCCGGGGCCGAGACCCCCAGCACGATCCCTCCGAACAGGCACAGGGCCGCCACGGTGCCCAGCGCCGGGGCCAGCCAGCGGGACAGGGCCATGAAGCGGGCCGGATTGGCGAAGAAGGAGAACATGGGCCCGGAGCCTCCGAACGATGCGGGGCCTCAGCCCCGGCCCGGACCCGACGGCAGCACGCCGAGGAGCTTGATCTTGAACACCAGCACGGCGTTGGGCGGGATCACGCCCCCGGCCCCGGCCTCGCCATAGCCCAGCTTCGGCGGCACATAGAGGATCCATTCGTCCCCCGGACGCATGAGGGGCAGGGCCTCCTGCCAGGCGGGGACCAGGTCGGCCAGGCCCATCACCGCGGGCACGCCCCGCTCCACCGAGCTGTCGAACACCGTCCCGTTGGTGAGGGAACCCACATAGTCCACCTTCACCTCGTCCGTGGGGCCGGGATGGGGGCCGGTGGCGGCCCCGGTGGACAGGACCTTGTACTGCAGGCCGGACGGCAGGACCTTCACCCCGTCCGCCTTGGCATTGGCGGCCAGGAAGCTGTCGGCGGCGGCCGGGCTTGCCGCCGCGCCCCCCGCGTCGGCGGAGGACCGGGCCTTGCCCTGACAGGCGGTGAGGGCAAGGGCGGCACAGAGGGCGACGACGGGGGCGAGCACGGCCGCGGGCCGGTGAAGACGGAACGAGGGGTTCAAGCGAGCGACTCCTGACGTGTTCGTGTCTGCATACCTTCCCGACCGGTCCGACGCTACAGAAACCCGGCGGAACCACCCCTCTGCCGGGTTTGCGCGGCTTTCCGTTCGCGGCACCCTTTCCTTCCGCCTCGTAAAATCCGAAAGGAAGGAACTCGACCCCTAGTGCCGTCCGCGTGCGGCTGAGAGAGGACCCCCGCCCCATGGCCGTGATCTCCATCGTCAACACCGCCCATTTCGACTTCGGTGCCCTGAACCAGCTGGAAAAGTCGCTGGAGCGCCTGGGGGTATCCCGCCCCATGCTGGTCACCGACAAGGGCCTGGTGGCCGCAGGCGCCGCCGCAAGGGTGATCGCCGCCGCCGGCAGCCGCCCGATCGTCGCCACCTATGACGGGACCCTGTCCAATCCGGACGAGGCCAGCGTGCTGGCGGCGCTGGCCATCTATCGCGAGGCCGGCTGCGACGGCCTGGTGGCCCTGGGCGGCGGCTCCCCCATGGACCTGGCCAAGGCCGTGGCCCTCTTGGCCACTCACGAGGGCCCGCTGGAGCGGTTCGGCGCCAGCGCCCGCGGGGGCAAGTTCATCGGCAAGGTCGCCCCCGTGGTGGCCATTCCCACCACCTCCGGCACGGGCTCGGAAGTGTCCGTGGGCTCGGTGGTGATCCTCGAGAACGGCCGCAAGGAGACCATCATCTCCCCCCACCTGATCCCGCCGGTGGCGCTCTGCGATCCGGAGCTGACGCTGGGCCTGCCGTCCCTGCTCACCGCCGCCACGGGGATGGACGCCGTCACCCACTGCATCGAGGCGATCCTGGCCCCCAGCGTCAACCCGCCCCTGGAGGCCATCGGCTATGACGGGGTGGAGCGGGCGGTGGCCAATGGCTGGCTCTACCGCGCCGTGTCGGACGGCTCGGACCGGGACGCCCGCTGGCACATGATGATGGCCTCGCTGGAGGGCGCGCTGGCCTTTGCCAAGGGCCTGGGGGCGGTCCATGCCCTGTCCCACGCCAGCGGTCGCCTGCCGGGGCTGCGCCTGCACCACGGCACCCTGAACGCCATGTTCCTGCCCCCGGTGCTGCGCTTCTCCGAAGGGGTCGCGCCGGAGAAGTATGCCCGGCTGAAGCGCTGCTTCGGTATCGCCGCCTCCGCGGACCTGGCCGATGCCGTGTCCGAGCTGAACGCCAAGCTGGGCATCCCCCAGACCCTGTCGAGCCTGGGCGTCACCGGGGACTTGGTGCCGGACATCGTCAGCTATGCCCTCACCGACCTCGCCCACCTGACCGCGGTGAAGAAGCCCGACGCGGACCAGTACGAAGCCCTGGTCGCCGAGATTCTCTGATCCGGCCCTTTACGTAAACGGCGCAAACGAAAGCGGCGCGGAGGTTCCCCTCCGCGCCGCCCGCGTTTCCGACAGGGTGTCTGCGGCCTAGTACTTGGCCTGCAGGGTCAGCTGGATCTGGCGACCCACCTGGAAGGCGTAGAAGGTGCCGTCATACTGGGTCACCTTGCGGTCATCCATCAGGTTGAACCCGGCCAGCTTGGCCTTGAACCGCCCGAAGTCATAGGAGACCGACGCGTCGAGGGTGGAGTAGGCCCCCAGCGGCGTACCGGCCTTGGACACCTGGGGTCCGACCACCTTGTAGGTCAGGGTCCCGGCGATGGGGCCCTGGCCGTAGATCAGGCCCGCGGCCTCCGTCGACTTCGGGGCCTGGGTGTAGTTCTTGGCCGAGTTCACCGACCCGTTGGCAAACATGGTGAGGCCGTTGCTCAGGGTGTAGGACGCTTCGCCCTCGACCCCGCCGAACTCCGCATTGCCGCCATTGACGAAGCAGCCGCACGAGGTCGGGCCCGCCGTCTCGATATTGGTCACGTCGATCCGGTAGACGTCGCCGTCGATGGTGAAGTTGCCCCGGGTATAGACCGTGCCCAGCTGGTAGTTGGTGCTTTCCTCGGGCTTCAGGTTGTTGAGGGCGAAGTTGGCCACCTGCTCGAAGGAGAGGGACGGCACCAGGAAGCCGGTGGCCGTCTGGGCGTAGACCGACCAGTAGGGCTCGATCCGGTAGTTGGCGGTCAGGAAGTAGAGCGACTTGGTGTAGGTGTTCTGGCCGTTGATCGGGCCCAGCGACGGACCGCCCTGCACGCCGTTTTCCACCGGCGCGTCCACCTTGCGGGTGAAGTTCACGTACTTGTAGCCCGGGGTGATCGTCAGGCTGTCCGTCGGGCGCCATTCGAAGTCGGCAAAGGCCTGCCACTGGACCCAGGACGAGTCCTCCAGCAGCTTTTCGTTGTTGTAGTAGGGTACCGCGACGGTCGGCTTGTACTTGAAGTCCGGAGTGAAGCCGGTGGACAGGTCCTCGTAGAACTTGTGGCGGTTGGTCCAGCTGTCCTCGAACACGCCGCCAAGCCGCAGGGTGCCGAAGCCGAAGTCCTTGTTCAGGCGCACGATGTCGCCCACCACCCGGTAGCGGTTCAGCTTGTCATAGCCCTGGATGTCGCCGGTGTGGATGTTCAGCACGCCGCCGGTATAGGGCACGCCGCCGGCCACCGCCGGGGTCTTGGGCGCAGCGCCGAAGGCAACGCCGTTGGCCGAGACGGCGCTGGTGTTCACGTCGATGAGGCCGGTCGCGTCATTGGCCGAGGTGGTCTTGTTCGAGTAGAAATAGGTGTAGGCCTGGTTTTCCACGTCGAGGGTCGGGGTGATGACGCTCTTGAAGTCGATATACTCGAAGTCCGTCTGCTTCTTTTCGTAGTTGTACTTGTAGTAGTGCTCGTCCTTCGGGTCGTTGGTGAGCGACCAGTTCTTGCCATAGGCCGCCAGTTGCGCGGCGGTCTCGCCCGGCGGCAGGGTCGCGTCCGAGGTGTAGAACCGGGTGTAGTTGTGCGAGGCGAAGAAGGTCACCTGGGTCTTGTCATTGATCGGGGTGACGATCTTCAGCAACTGGTTCTGGGCCACGGCGGAGGAGTAGCTCAGCTCGCTGTCCGAGGACCGCTCGTCCAGGTTCAGCAGCACCTTGGTCCCGTGCAGCTGGCTGATGGCGCCGGAATTCAGGGTGGTGATGTAGCTCTGGGTGTTGAAGCTGCCATAGGTCGCCTTCTGCGAGGCGCCCATGGTGTCTTCCACGTGCGGCGAGAAGAAGTGCACCGCGCCCCCGAGATTGGCCTGGCCCAGATCGCCGGCGGCACCGGGGCCCCGGTCGACCACGGCGGTGCCGATGGTGGAGGAGGGGAAGAACGAGGCCGTGTGGTGGGTCGGGTCGTTGGTGTCGCCGAAGGCGATGCCGTCATAGGTCAGGTTGTACTGGCCGTCCTGGAAGCCGCGCAGGGTCGACTTGTTGGTCTCGTTCACGCCGCCGCCGGCGGCGCTGATGCCGCCGATGGACGGGGCCAGCAGGATGGTGGTGGAATAGTCGCCGGTCTCGGGCGTGGCCTGCTCGATGAACCTGTGGGTCACGATGGACTGGGGCTGGGTCTCGAGGATCGAGGCCTTCACCGGCGCGGCGGCGGCGGCGACGTCCTTTTCCACGCGCACGACCACCGCTTCCACGTCGGCACCCTCGGTTCCGGTCGCGGTCTTGATCGGCTCGTCGGCCCATCCGGCAGCGGGGCCCAGCAGGACCAGTCCCAGGGCCGCGCCGCTCAGCAGCCCGGCCCGCATCCGCATCTTCATCATGGTGTCTGTATCCCCGTTCTGGCTGGGCAGTCCGGCCTGACGACCGGCCCTACCCCGTTCGGCCGTCGGTATGCCCGCGAGGGGATTGGGGACTTAA